>NZ_CP097870.1:645064-1290128 GCF_029223545.1 Thauera sp. GDN1
TCGGCCCGCGGCGCTGTGCGCGGCTGGTCGCGGCGGTACGCGAGACGCTGGCGGCGGCGATCGCGGCCGGCGGCAGCACGCTGCGCGACTTCGTCGGCGGCGATGGCCAGCCCGGCTACTTCCAGCAGCAGTATTTCGTCTACGGCCGCGAGGGCGAGGCCTGTCGTGTGTGCGCCACGCCGGTCCGGCGCGTGGTCAGCGCGCAGCGTGCGACCTTCTTCTGCCCGCGCTGCCAGCGCCGCGGCTGAGTCGGCCGGCATGCGCCCGGCGGCGTGATCCGCGCCCGGCGTGCAATTTGGCACGGAAGCAGCGTGGGAAGCTGGCTATGCTCCGCGGGCGAGGGCGTGGAAGCGAGGGGCGCTCCCCTTGCTCCAGCTCCCGCGCGGGACCCTGTCCGACGAGTGAACCGATGACCGATCTGACCGAACAATTCTCGGCCTACAGCCGTTGGCGCAGCCACGCGGGAGAGGCCGTGACCCGCCTGCGCAGCTGGCTGGCACGCAACGACGTGGGCGATGCGCAGTCCGAGCTGCGCCTGCAGTACCTGCTCGACAGGCTGCGCGACGACAAGCTCACCGTGGCCTTCGTGGCCGAGTTCTCGCGCGGCAAGTCCGAGCTGATCAACGCCATCTTCTTCGGCGACCACGGCGACCGCATCCTGCCCTCGAGCGCAGGCCGCACCACGATGTGTCCGACCGAGCTGCAGTGGAGCAAGGGCGCGGTCCCCGAGCTGCGCCTGCTGCCGATCCGCACGCGTGCGCAGCAGGCTTCCGTGAGCGAGCTCAGGCGCCATCGCGAGGCATGGACGATCGAGCCCCTGGCCGCGGTCGATGCGGCCAGCCTGCAGCGCGCGCTCGCGCGCGTGGGCGAGACCGAACGCGTCGGCGCCGAGCAGGCGCGGGCGCTGGGCTTCGCGGTCGATTCCGGCGGTGACGAGGGCCTCAAGCCGGGGGCCGACGGCCTGGTCGAGATCCCGCGCTGGCGGCATGCGCTGATCCAGTTCCCGCATCCGCTGCTCGAGCAGGGGCTGGTCGTGCTCGACACCCCGGGCCTGAACGCGATCGGCGCCGAACCCGAGCTGACCCTGTCGATGCTGCCCAATGCCCATGCGGTGCTGTTCATCCTCGCTGCCGACACCGGCGTCACCCAGAGCGATCTCGCGGTGTGGCGCAATTACGTGCAGGCAGGCGCGACGCGTCAGCGCGGGCGCATCGTGGTGCTCAACAAGATCGACGGGCTGTGGGACGGGTTGCGCGACGAAGCACAGATCGACCGCGAGATCGGTCGCCAGATCGAGTCTGTGGCCGGAACGCTCGGCATCGATCGCACTGCGGTATTCCCGGTCTCGGCGCAGAAGGCCCTGGTCGCGCGCATCCAGGACGACCAGCCGCTGCTCGCGCGCAGCCGCATCCCGGCGCTCGAGCGCGCGCTGAGCGAGGACCTGCTGCCGACCCGGCAGGAGATCGTGCGCGACGACATCCTCGCCGAGACCCGCGAGGCCAGCGCGAAGACCCGCACCCTGCTCGAGGCCCGGCTCGCCGGCTTGCGCGAGCAGCTCCAGGAGCTCACCGACCTGCGCGGCAAGAACCAGAGCGTCATCGAATACATGATGCGCAAGATCCGCAGCGAGAAGGAAGAGTTCGACCAGGGCCTGCAGAAGTACTACGCGGTGCGCTCGGTGTTCTCGGACCTCACCAACAGCCTGCTCGACCACATGGGGCTGGACACGCTGCGCGACGAGACCCGCCGCACCCGCGAGGCGATGCTCGAATCGACCTTCACGCAAGGCCTGCGCGAGGCGATGGAGGGCTACTTCGAGAACCTGCGCGCCAACCTGCAGCGCTCGACTGCCGAGATCTCCGAGATCACCCGCATGCTCGAGGCGATGTACAAGCGCTTCAGCGTCGAGCACGGCCTCAAGCTGTCGGCGCCGGAGGCCTTCTCGACGCTGCGTTACGAGAGCGAGCTAGACCGCCTGGAGGCGATCTTCAACCGCCAGATCAATACCGCGCTCACCCTGGTGACGACCGGGAAGCAGGCGCTGACGCAACAGTTCTTCGAGACCGTGGCGATGCAGGCTCGGCGCACCTTCGAGCTCGCCAACCAGGACGTCGAGCAGTGGCTGCGCGCGGTCATGTCGCCGCTGGAGACCCAGGTGCGCGAGTACCAGATACAGCTCAAGCGCCGCCTGGAGAGCGTCAAGCGCATCCACGAGGCGACCGACACGCTGGAGAACCGGGTCGAGGAGCTCGCGCAGAACGAGGCCGCCGTCCGTGCGCTGATCGCCGAGCTCGACGCGCTCGAGGCCGGCATCGCCGACACGCTCGGTGTGCCTGTCGCCGCAGCGCGGGTGCGCGACGAGGTGCGCGCGGCCGCCTGAGGCCGGATAGGCCCCGACATAGGGCCGGAATGGACGAAGGGGCGAACCAGTGGTCCGCCCCTTCGCTTTTCGGGATGCCGTCTGCCCGCTCAGGCCTTGCCGGTCAGCTTGAGGAACTTCTCCATCAGCTGGTCCTTGGTTTCCTTGTGGTCGGGGTCGAGCGGGATACAGTCGACCGGGCACACCTGCTGGCACTGCGGCTCGTCGAAGTGGCCGACGCACTCGGTGCACTTGTTGGGGTCGATCTCATAGATCTCGTCGCCCTGGGAAATGGCGCCGTTCGGGCACTCCGGTTCGCAGACGTCGCAGTTGATGCATTCGTCGGTAATGATCAGAGCCATGGTCTTCGCTTCCTTGCGTTTACTTTGATTTGAGTCTTTCCTGCAGCCGTGCGAGCACCCTGGGCTGCACGAACTTGCTGACGTCGCCGCCGAGGCGGGCGATCTCCCGCACCATCGTGGCGGAAATGAACATGAACTCCTCGCCGGGCGTCAGGAATACCGTTTCGACGTCCGGATAGAGCTTGCGGTTCATGCCCGCCATCTGGAATTCGTACTCGAAGTCCGATACCGCACGCAGCCCGCGCAGGATCACGCGCGCATCCTGCTGCTTGAGGAACTCCATCAGCAGGCAGTCGAAGCCGACCACGTCCACGTTCGGGAAGGCCGACACCGCCTCGCGCGCGATATCGACCCGGTCCTCGAGCGAGAAGATCGGATTCTTGCTGTTGCTGCGCGCAACCGCGACCACGACGCGGTCGAACAGGATCGACGCGCGCCGCACCAAGTCCTCGTGTCCGCGGGTGAACGGATCGAAGGTGCCCGGATAGACCGCGATCGCTTCCTTCATGCCTGACTCCTGCGCATCAGATGGAAATGAACCTGCCCGGCGCGGCCCTGCCTGACGACATGCCATGCACCGAGCTGCTCCACTGCGGCCTCGGACTCGACATAAAGCCATCCCGCCGGCTCGAGTAGCCGGTCGAGCCAGGGCTGCACCTGCTCGATCCAGCCCTGCTTGTAGGGCGGATCGAGGAACACGCCGTCGAACCTGCGCGGCGTCGTTTGCGCGAATCTTACCGCATCGCCGCGCACGATCTCTACTTGCGACGCCTGTAGGGTCTTTGCCGCCTTGTGCAGTGCGTCGAGCGCGCGCGGATCGCGCTCGACCAGCACCACGCCCGCCGCGCCGCGCGACGCGGCTTCGAAGCCGAGGATGCCGGTGCCGGAGAAGAGATCCAGGCAGTGCTGGCCGTCGAGATCCTGCCCCAGCCAGTTGAACAGGGTTTCGCGCACGCGATCCGGCGTCGGCCGCAGGCCGGGCACGGCGGCGACGTCGAGCAGGCGGGAGCGCAACTGGCCGCCGACGATGCGGACGCGGCTCATCGTGCGGAGCTCTCGCCGGGGCTTGCGTTGCCGGCGGCCGGGGCGCCGTTCGCTGGCGCCGGCTTGTCGCCGTCGCCGCCGGCGATCACGGTGACGAGCTGCTCGGGGCGGATGCGGCGCTGCCAGGCGTCGCGCACCGCGGCGACGTCGACGGCGGCGACCTGCTGCGGGTAGCGCTCCAGCCAGTCGAGCGGCAGGCGATAGAAGCCGATCATCGCCACGTAGTCGAGCAGCTTGGCGTTGGAGTCCAGGCGCAGGCCGAAGCCGTTGACGATGTTGTCCTTGGCGGCCTGGAGTTCCTCCACCCCGGGGCCTTCGGCGAGGAAGGCGGCGAGGGTCGCGCGCACCACCGCGAGCGCTTCCTCGGCCTGGCCGCCGCGCGTCTGCAGGCCGATCTGGAACGGCCCGGCGACCTGCTGCGGCGACAGGAAGCTGTACACGCTGTAGGCGAAGCCGCGCTTCTCGCGCACCTCGCGCGTCAGTCGCGACACGAAGCCGCCCCCGCCGAGCACGTGGTTGCCGACCAGCAGCGGGAAGTAGTCCGGGTCCTCGCGCGCCATGCCGGGCTGGCCGACCAGGATGTGGGCCTGGGCCGAGGGGTGCGGGATGCGGAATACCTGCGCCGCAGTGGGAGCCGGGGCGGGCGGCGCGATGGCGGGTTCGGTGGCGGGCAGGGCTTCGGTGAGGCGGACCGCGATGCGCTCGGCGGTCGCGCGGTCGAGGTCGCCGACGATGGCCACGGAGGCGCGATTGGCACCGTAGTGGCGGCGGTGGAAGTCCACCAGGTCCTCGCGCTGGATCGCTGCCAGCGACTCCGGCGTGCTGTCGTGGCCGTAGGGATGGCCGGCATAGAGCGCGGCCTTGAACTGGCGCGCGGCCAGCGTCGCGGGCTTGGTCAGCGCCTCGCGCAGGCCGGCGATCGCGCGGCTGCGCTCGCGTTCCAGGACCTCGGCGGGGAAGGTCGGGCGGGCGAGCAGGGTGGCCACGAGTTCGACCGCGGCGTCGAGTTCGGCGGGCGAGGACAGGCTGCGCAGCGACAGGCTGGCGCGGTCGTCGTCGACCCCGCCGCGGACCTCGATGCCGAGGTCGGCCTTGTGGTCGGCGATGGTCTGCTCGTCGAGATCGCCGGCGCCGGCGTCGAGCAGGGCCTGGGTCATGCTGGCCAGCCCGGCCTTGTAGGCCGGGTCGAGCGCGCTGCCGGCGGCGAAGTCGATCTGGATGTCGACCAGCGGCAGCGCGCGGCTCTCGACCAGATGCACGCGTGCGCCGGTGGGCGCGCTCCAGTGCTGGATCTCGGGCGCGGCGCGCACCGGTGTGGCGAGGGCGGCGAGGCCGAGGCAGAGCGCGGCGGCGCGGGCGAGGGCGACGATCGCCGGGGCGCGCCCGATGCGCTGCGCAGCGGTGGGCGGGGCGGTGAGCGGGAAGAGGGTGGTCATGGCGGAGCGGATTCCGTGCGTGGCGTCTCGGCGGCGCGGGGCCTGGATGGGATGGGCTCGGGCGCGGACTTCAGTGGCGCGCGGCGGCGGCAGACGAGCGCGGGCGCTGTTCGCCCGGCGCCTGTGGTTCGAGGCGGGCGGTGTTGAGGCTGAGGTCGTCGAAGTAGCGCTTCGCCACCGCCTGCACCTCCTCGGCGGTCACCGCGCGCAGGCCTTCGAGCAGCCTTTCCTCGTCGCGCCAGGACATGCCGGCGGATTCGAGGTAGCCGATCTCCATCGCCTGGCCCATCAGCGAGTCGCGCTTGTAGACCTGGGCGGCGATCGCCTGCGTCTTCACCCGCGCCAGCTCCTGCGCGCTGATGCCCTCGTCGCGGATGCGCTGCAGCTCGGCGCGCAGCGCCGCGGCGAGCACGTCGGGCGTGGTGCCGGCGGCGGGCACGCCGTGCAGGTAGAACAGCGCCGGGCCGCGGTTGCCGGTGTCGTAGCTGGCGCCGGCGCTGACCGCGATCTGGCGGTCGCGGACGAGGTTGCGGGTGAGGCGGGCGCCGTCGTAGCCGTCGAGGACCGCAGCGAGCACGTCGAGCGCGTAGGCCTCGCGGTCGCTTTCCGGGTCGCGCAGCGCGGGCACGTGCCAGGCCATCGCGACATAGGGCAGTTCGGCGGGGGCCTTCACCACCGCGGCGCGCGGGCCGCGCTGCGCCGGCTCGGAGGAGGGGCGCCGCGCCGGCAGTTCGCGCGCGGCGATGCTGCCGTAGTGCTTCTCGGCTTCGCGGAACACCTCGCGGTGGTCCACGTCGCCGACCACCACCAGATACGCGTTGTTGGGCGCATACCAGCGCCGGTACCACGCGCGGGCGTCCTCCGGCTGCATCGCCTCGAGGTCGGGCATCCAGCCGATCACCGGGCGGCGGTAGGGGTGGGCCTGGTAGGCGGTGGCCATCAGCTGCTCGAATACCAGCGCGCGCGGCTGGTCGTCGGTGCGCAGGCGGCGTTCTTCCTTGACCACCTCGAGCTCGCGCGCGAACTCCTCGTCGGTCAGCACCAGGTGCTGCATGCGGTCGGCCTCGAGCGCCATCATCGTCGACAGATGGGCTGGCGGAACCTGCTGGAAATAGGCGGTGTAGTCCTTGCCGGTGAAGGCGTTGTCGCGCCCGCCGAGCGCGGCCACGCGCGCGTTGAACTCGCCCGGCCCGACCTCCTTCGTACCCTTGAACATCATGTGCTCGAGCACGTGGGCGACGCCGGAGACGCCGTCCGGCTCGTCCATCGCGCCGGCGCGGTACCACACCATGTGCACCACCGAGGGCGCGCGGCGGTCCTCCTTGACGATCAGCTTCATGCCGTTGGCGAGCGTGGTCTCGAAGGGGTTGGCGAGGGCGGGCTGGGTGAGCGTGGCGGCGAGCACGGCGCCGAGCGTCAGGCTGCGGGCAAGGGCTTGGCGAAACATGGAGTTGTCCTGCATCTGTTAGAATCCGCGGCACTCCGCGAGGCCTGCTGCGCGCTGCGCAGCCCGGCCGGGGAGCCGCATCTTAGCGTGATCGGCGGTGCGCGCCCATGCTTGCCGGGCCGCGCGCGCCGACGCAAAACGTCCCCTCTGACCCGAGCGTTTCATGTTTGGTTTCCTGAAGAAGAAGTTCGGCAAGTCCGGCGACGCGGAAAAGTCCGCCGAGCAGGCGGCCGAGGCGCAGCCCATTGTCGAGGCGGCTGGCGAGGACCTCGCCTCCGCGCCCGCGGCGGTCGCCGACGTCCCGTCGCAAGCCTTGCCGGCCGAGCGCGCGCCGGAGGGCGAGGCGGTGGCCGAGGTGGCGCCGGCGGCAGCGCCGGCCGCGCCCGCAGCAGCGCCGATGCCTGCCGAGCCCGAGCCGCTGGCGATCGAGGGCGGCGTGGAGGCCTCCGCGCCGCAGCGGCAGCACAGCGCCGAAGCGGTCGGCGAACCCGCGCCAGAGCAGGGCGCCGAGCGTGAAGCGGCGCCGGCACCGTCGCCCGAGCCGACCGTCGAGGTCGCGTCGGAGTCCGCAGCGGAATCGGCAGGCGAACCCATTGCACCCCAGGCCGTCGTCCCCGCCGCTCCGGTGGCGAAGAAGTCGTGGACCGAACGCCTCAAGGCCGGCCTCGCCCGCACCCGACAGCAGATCGGCGGTGGCCTGGCGAACCTGTTCGGCCTGCGCAAGATCGACGAGGACCTGCTCGAGGAACTCGAATCCACCCTGCTGATGGCCGACTGCGGGGTGGATGCCACCCAGCACCTGATGGACGACCTGCGCCGGCGCTGGAAGCGCGACCGCCTGGAAACCGCCGACCAGCTGCAGAAGGCGCTCGCCGACGGGCTGCACGAGATCATCGCCCCGCTCGAGGCGCCGCTGCAGGTCGCAGGCCACCGACCCTTCATCATCATGATCGCGGGCGTCAATGGCTCAGGCAAGACGACCTCGATCGGCAAGCTCGCCAAGTATTTCCAGGCCCAGGGCAAGAGCGTGCTGCTCGCCGCCGGCGACACCTTCCGCGCCGCCGCGCGCGAGCAGCTGATGACCTGGGGCGAGCGCAACAAGGTCACCGTGGTCGCGCAGGACAGCGGCGATGCCGCGGCGGTGATCTTCGACGCCATCAACGCCGCACGTGCGCGCAATATCGACGTCGTGCTCGCCGACACCGCCGGGCGCCTGCCGACCCAGCTCCACCTGATGGAAGAGATCGCCAAGGTGCGCCGCGTGATCGCCAAGGCCGACCCCAGCGGCCCGCACGAGGTGCTGCTGGTGCTCGACGCCAACATCGGCCAGAACGCGCTCGCGCAGGTGAAGGCCTTCGACAAGGCGATCGGCGTCACCGGCCTGGTCGTCACCAAGCTCGATGGCACCGCCAAGGGCGGCGTGCTGGCGGCGATCGCGCGCCAGTGTCCGAAGCCGCTGCGCTTCATCGGCGTGGGCGAGGGCATCGACGACCTGCAGCCCTTCGCGGCGCGCGAGTTCGTCGATGCGCTGTTCGAGCCGGGCGCCGGCGCAGTGAAGAACGGAGCGGGCGGGCGCGCATGATCGTCTTCGAGGACGTGGCCAAACGCTATGCGGGCGGCTACACGGCGCTGGCGGGCGTCGGTTTCGAGATCCGCCACGGCGAGCTGGTCGTGCTGTCGGGGCATTCCGGTGCGGGCAAGAGCACGCTGTTCAAGCTCATCCCGGTCATCGAGCGCCCGACCGCCGGGCGCGTGCTGATCAACGGCCAGGACGTGTCGCACCTGCCGAAGACGGCGATTCCCTACCTGCGCCGAAACCTCGGTCTCGTGCTGCAGGAGAGCCGGCTGCTGTTCGATCGCAACGTCTACGACAACGTGATGCTGCCGCTGGTGATCACCGGCCATCCGCCGGGCGATGCGGCAAAGCGTGTCGCCGCGGCGCTGGAGCGCGTGGGCCTGGACGGGCGCGGCAAGGAAATGCCGGCAGGCCTGTCGGGGGGTGAGCAGCAGCGGGTGGCGATCGCGCGCGCGATCGTGAACCGGCCGTCGATCCTGATCGCCGACGAGCCCACCGCCCACCTCGACCCGGCCTACGCGGCCGACATCGCCGCGCTGTTCCGTTCCTTCAACGATGCCGGCGTCACCGTGCTGGTGTCCACCCACGACGCCAGCCTGTTCGCCGCCAGCCGCCCGCGCCGGCTGGTGCTGGCCAAGGGCCTGCTGGTCGAGGATTCGCGCCCGACCGGGCGTCCGGCGCAGGAGGCGGCATGATCAACTGGTTCTACCTGCATCTGCGTGCGATCGGCCATGCGCTGCGCCGCCTGGTCGCGCAGCCGCTGGGCACGCTGCTGTCGGCGCTGGTGGTCGGCATCGCGCTGTCGCTGCCGGGCGGCGGCTACCTGCTGCTGGACAACGTTTCCTCGCTGGTGCGCGGCGTCTCCGGCACGCCCGAGATCAGCGTCTTCCTCGACACCGCGGCCGGCGCGCCGGACGTGGCCGCGATCGAGGAGCGCCTGAAGGCCGAGCCGGCGCTCGCGAGCTACCGTTTCGTGCCGCGCGACGAGGGGCTGCGCCAGCTCGAGGCCGCAGGCCTCGGCGACGTGCTCGGCGGGCTCAAGGCGAATCCGCTGCCGGATGCCTTCGTGATCGCGCCGCGCGGCGAGGATCCGGCGGTGTTCGCGGACCTGGCCGAGCGCGCCAGGGGCTGGCCGCGGGTGGCGCACGTGCAGCTCGACTCGGCCTGGGTCGAGCGCCTGCACGCCCTGCTCGGGCTCGGCCGCTCGGCGGTGCTGATCCTGGCCGGCCTGCTCGGCTTCGCGCTCGTCATCGTCACCTTCAACACCATCCGCCTGCAGATCCTGACTCAGCGCCAGGAGATCGCGGTGAGCCAGCTGCTGGGCGCCACCGATCCCTTCATCCGCCGCCCCTTCTACTGGTTCGGCGGCCTGCAGGGTGCGCTCGGCGGGCTGGTGGCGCTGGGCACGGTATGGCTGGGCGTGCAGGCGCTGGCGCAGCCGGTCGTCCGCCTTGCCGAAACCTATGGCGCGGTGTTCCAGCTCGGCGGGCCGGATTGGCGTGCGTCGCTTGCCATCGTCGCCTTCGCCGCCTTCCTCGGCTGGCTGGGCGCGGCGATCTCGGTGCGCCGGCATCTCGCCGGTGCTTGATTTGGCCTCATTCGTCCCCAAGTAGATGGAGTTGCCGGTCGCCCGGAGCGCGGCGAGTCCCGCGCTCCGGGCGACCGGCAACGATCGTTTCCTGATCGTCAGCTCATAGGAACAGACAATCGAGTACATCTCGATTATCAATTAGATCAATTCATGGAAGAGGTCTAAACTTCTTTCCATCGAGTTTCAACACACCGTTCCACAACCCCTTCGGAGGATTGCAGATGTCGCTGATCAACACCCAGGTTCAACCGTTCAAAGCCCAGGCCTACAAGAATGGCAAGTTCATCGAAGTCACCGATGCCGACCTGAAGGGCAAGTGGTCCGTGCTGATCTTCATGCCGGCCGCCTTCACCTTCAACTGCCCGACCGAGATCGAGGACGCCGCCGAGCACTACGCCGAGTTCCAGAAGGCGGGCGCCGAGGTGTACATCGTCACCACCGACACCCACTTCTCGCACAAGGTCTGGCACGAGACCTCGCCGGCCGTCGGCAAGGCCCAGTTCGCGCTGGTCGGCGATCCGACCCACGCCCTGACCAACGCCTTCGACGTGCATATCGCGGAAGAAGGCCTGGCCCTGCGCGGCACCTTCATCATCAACCCGGAAGGCGTCATCAAGACGATGGAAGTGCACGACAACGCCATCGCCCGTGACGTGACCGAGACCGTTCGCAAGCTCAAGGCCGCCCAGTACGTCGCCTCGCACCCGAACGAAGTCTGCCCGGCGAAGTGGAAGGAAGGCGAAGCCACGCTGGCTCCGTCGATCGACCTGGTCGGCAAGATCTAAGCAGGTCGCTGCATTCTCCCGGGCCCGAACGGTCCGGGTGGCAAGCCAACGCAGCCGGCTACGCGCCGGCTGTGTCACATCAGCAGCGCTGAAAACATCAGCGTTTCGAATTTTCGAGGAAACCCCGTCATGCTCGACGCCAACATCAAGACTCAACTGAAAGCCTACCTGGAGCGGGTGACGCAGCCGATCGAGATCGTGGCGTCGCTGGACGATGGTCCCAAGTCCCAGGAAATGCGCGAGCTGCTGCGCGACGTCGCCGAGCAGTCCGCACTGATCACCCTGAGCGAGAACGGCAGCGATGCGCGCAAGCCCTCGTTCTCGGTCGGCCCCAAGGGCGGTGAAGGTCGCGTGCGCTTCGCCGGCCTGCCCATGGGCCACGAGTTCACCTCGCTGATCCTCGCCCTGCTGCAGTCCGCCGGCTATCCGCCCAAGGTCGAGGCCGACCTGATCGAGCAGATCAGGAACCTCGAAGGCGAGTTCAATTTCGAGACCTACATCTCGCTGTCCTGCCACAACTGCCCGGACGTGGTGCAGGCGCTGAACCTGATGGCGATCCTCAACCCCAACATCCGCCACACCATGGTCGACGGCGCGCTGTTCCAGAAGGAAGTGGAAGAGCGCAAGATCATGGCGGTGCCGACGGTGTACCTGGACGGGCAGGAGTTCGGCCAGGGCCGCATGGAGCTCGCCGAGATCCTCGCCAAGGTCGACACCGGCGCCGCCGCGCGCGACGCGAAGAAGCTCTCCGCCAAGGACGCGTTCGACGTGCTGGTCGTCGGCGGCGGTCCGGCCGGCGCGGCGGCGGCGATCTACGCTGCGCGCAAGGGCATCCGCACCGGTGTGGTGGCCGAGCGCTTCGGCGGCCAGGTCATGGACACGATGGCGATCGAGAACTTCATCTCGGTGAAGTACACCGAAGGTCCCAAGCTGGTCGCCAGCCTGGAAGAGCACGTCAAGGAATACGACGTCGATGTCATGAACCTGCAGCGCGTCGCCAAACTCGTGCCGGGCAGCGCGGACGGCAGCACGCTGGCCGAGGTGCAGCTCGAGAACGGCGCCAGCCTGAAGGCCAAGACCGTGATCGTCGCCACCGGCGCGCGCTGGCGCGAGATGAACGTGCCCGGCGAGAAGGAGTTCCGCGGCAAGGGCGTGGCCTACTGCCCGCACTGCGACGGCCCGCTGTTCAAGGGCAAGCGCGTGGCGGTGATCGGCGGCGGCAACTCCGGCGTCGAGGCCGCGATCGACCTCGCCGGCGTGGTCGCCCACGTCACCCTGATCGAGTTCCTCGAGGACCTGCGCGCCGACGCCGTGCTGCAGAAGAAGCTCTACAGCCTGCCCAACGTCACCGTGATCAAGAACGCGCAGACCACCGAGGTCACCGGCACCGACAAGGTCAACGGCCTGATGTACAAGGACCGCGCGTCGGGCGAGTCGAAGCGCATCGACCTGGAAGGCATCTTCGTGCAGATCGGCCTGCTGCCCAACACCGATTTCCTCAAGGGCACGCTGGAACTGACCCGCTTCGGCGAGATCATCGTCGACGCCAGGGGCCAGACCTCGGTGCCGGGCGTGTTCGCCGCCGGCGACTGCACCACGGTGCCGTACAAGCAGATCATCATCGCCATGGGTGAAGGTGCCAAGGCCTCGCTGTCGGCCTTCGACCACCTGATCCGCAGCAGCGCACCGGCCTGATTCCGCGCAGGCCGGCTGCACGACGCCCCGCCTCGAGCGGGGCTTTTTGCTTTGCCGCGGCACCCGCGGCACACTCGGCCTGTCACAGGCCGGATTCATTACGGAGAGCGCACGTGCTTTTCAGCTGGTTCGAACGCCGCGTCGATCCCTATCCAGAAGCCGTCCCCGGCCCCGCACCGAAGCGTTTCTTCGCCTTCCTGTGGGCCGGCACCGAGGGCATGCGGCCCTTCATCCTCGGCATGATGCTGCTGACCGCGAGCATCGGCGCCTTCGAGGCGCTGCTGTTCGCGATGCTCGGCCAGGTGGTGGACTGGCTGGCTGCGGTCGAGCCCGCGCGGCTGTGGACGGACGAGGGCGACACGCTGCTGCTGCTCGCGGCCATCATCGTCGCCAGCATCGCGCTGGTGGCGGTGCAGACCATGCTCAAGCACCAGAGCCTGGCGGGGAACTTCCCGATGCGCCTGCGCTGGAACTTCCATCGCCTGATGCTCGGCCAGAGCATGAGCTTCTACCAGGACGAGTTCGCCGGCCGGGTGTCGGCCAAAGTCATGCAGACCGCGCTCGCGGTGCGCGACACCTGCCTGATCATGACCGACATCCTGGTCTTCGTCGTCATCTACTTCGTCACCCTGACCCTGGTGGTGGCGAGCTTCGACGCCTGGCTGCTGGTGCCCTTCCTCGGCTGGCTGGCGCTCTACGTGCTGGTGCTGCGCTGGTTCGTGCCGCGCCTCTCCAGGGTGTCGCGCACCCAGGCCGACGCGCGCGCGCTGATGACCGGGCGCATCACCGACGCCTACACCAACATCGCCACCGTCAAGCTGTTCTCCCATGCCGGCCGCGAGGCGGGCTACGCGCGCGGCGCGATGCAGGAGTTCATGCATACGGTGCATGCGCAGATGCGGCTGGTGAGCGGGATCGAGATCGTCGTGCATAGTCTGTCGATGGGCCTGATCCTGGCGACCAGCGGCGTCGCGCTGTGGCTGTGGTCCACCGGCGCGGTCGGCGTCGGCGCGGTGGCGGCGGCGACCGCGATGGCGCTGCGCCTGAACGGCATGTCGCACTGGGTGATGTGGGAGATGGCCTCGCTGTTCGAGAACGTCGGCACCGTGCAGGACGGCATCAACACCCTGTCGCGTCCGCACGCCGTGGTCGACCGCAGCGACGCGAAGCCGCTGGTGGTGAGCCGCGGCGAGGTTCGCTTCGAGCAGCTCGTGTTCGCCTACGGCGCCACCGGCCCGCAGGCGAAACGCGTGATCGACGACTTCACGCTGATCATCCGCCCCGGGGAGAAGATCGGTGTGGTCGGGCGCTCGGGCGCGGGCAAGTCCACGCTGGTGAACCTGCTCTTGCGCTTCTACGACCTCGAGCAGGGTCGCATCCTGATCGACGGCCAGGACATCGCCGATGTCACCCAGAACAGCCTGCGCGCGCAGATCGGCATGGTCACCCAGGACACCTCGCTGCTGCACCGCTCGGTGCGCGACAACATCCTCTACGGCCGCCCCGACGCCACCGATGCGGACATGATCGCCGCGGCGAAAAGGGCCGAGGCGGATGAGTTCATCCTCGGCCTCACCGACCCGAAGGGCCGCCGCGGCTACGACGCCCACGTCGGCGAACGCGGCGTGAAGCTCTCCGGCGGCCAGCGTCAGCGCATCGCGATCGCGCGCGTGATGCTGAAGGATGCGCCCATACTGCTCCTCGACGAGGCCACCAGCGCGCTCGACTCCGAGGTCGAGGCCGCGATCCAGGCCAGCCTCTACCGCCTGATGGAGGGCAAGACCGTAGTCGCGATCGCCCACCGTCTGTCGACGATCGCCGCCATGGACCGCCTGGTGGTGATGGACAAGGGCCGCATCGTCGAGGAGGGCGACCACCGCAGCCTGCTCGCCCGCGGCGGCCTGTACGCGCGCCTGTGGGCGCGGCAGAGCGGCGGTTTCCTGGGCGAGGAGGCGGCCGAGGAAGCCGCCGCGACGACGGCCGTCGAGCCGGCCTGAATCCCCGCTCAGGCGGGCGTGGACAGGTGGAAGACCTCGGCGTCGTCCCAGTGCTCGAGCAGGATGCGGGCGACGCGGTCCTGCCAGTGCGCGCGGAAGCGCGCGGTCTCTGCCGCGTCCGCCTGGCCGCGCATGCAGCGTCGCATCAGCTCGGACATCTCCGCGTGCGGTGGAACGTGGGCGAGTTCCGCTGCGGCGTCGAGCGTCGCTCCGGTGTCGGATCGGGTGAAGCGCAGCGCCAGCGGCTGGTGCTGGGCGAAGGCCTGCAGGTCGCGGCGCACGAACCGGCCGCCGATGCCCTTGAAGCCGCCGTCCTGCGCGCTGCCGGTGAGCAGGCCGACCACCGTGGCGATCACGCCGGTCACGCCCTCGTCGAGCGGATGCTGGAAGCTCACCCGCACCGCGCCACGCACCGGCAGCTCGCCGGGGAAGAGGCGGGTCAGCGCGTGATGGGCGAGGGCGTAGGCCGAGGCCACCGTGGGGCAGGAATGCCCGGCCAGGCGCACCGCGTCGGCGTAGCCGTACTCGAGCACGCCACCTTCGGCGGCGCCGAGAAACTCGGCGAGCGGGTCGCGCACCGCAAGGCGCGGCACCTGGTCGAAGAAGGCGGGAAGGCGTTCGGTGGGCATGAGGGATTCCACAGGCAGGGGGACAGCCGCGATTGTCGCCAGCCTGCGGCGCCGCGCCTTGATCCTGCGCAGGCGGGGATGGAGCGGGCTTGCGCTGCGCCGGCTCAGATGGCGCCGGCCTGGCGCTGCGCGGCGATGCGGGCCTCGTCATAGCCGAGGCGGCGCAGTACCGCATCGGTGTGCTCGCCGAGCGCGGGGCCGATCCACTCGGTGCCGCCGGGGGTGGTCGATAGCTTGGGCACCACGCCCGGCATGCGGCAGTCGCGGCCGTCGGGCAGCCTGACCGTCTGCAACATCTCGCGGGCGAGGAATTGCGGGTCGGCGAACATGTCCGCCACCGAGTAGATGCGCGAGGCCGGCACCTCGGCGGCGGCCAGCGTCGCCAGCACCGCGGCCTCGTCGTGCTGCGCCACCCAGGCGTCGATCAGCGCGTAGATCTCGTCGCGGCGGGCGTCGCGGCCGGCGTTGTCGGCCAGCGTCGGATCCTCGGCGAGGTCGTCGCGCCCCATCGCCTTCATCAGCCGGCGGAAGATCGCGTCGCCGTTGGCGCCGATGGTGATGTGGCGACCGTCGCGGGTGGAGTGGGTGTTGGACGGCGTGATGCCGGGCATGATGTTGCCGGTGCGCTCGCGCACGAATCCGAAGACGTCGAACTCGGGCACCAGCGACTCCATCATCGCGAACACCGCTTCGTAGAGCGCGACATCCACCACCTGGCCCTGGCCGCCGTTCACTTCCTTGTGGCGCAGCGCCATCAGCGCGCCGAGCGCGCCCCACAGCGCGGCGATCGAGTCGCCGATCGAGATGCCGGTCTTGACCGGCGGCCGGTCGGGGAAGCCGGTGACGTAGCGCAGCCCGCCCATGGACTCGCCGATCGCGCCGAAGCCCGGCTGCTGCGCCATCGGTCCGCTCTGGCCGAAGCCCGACAGGCGCACCATGACCAGTCCGGGGTTGATCGCGGACAGGGCCTCCCAGCCGAGGCCGAGCTTGTCGAGCACGCCCGGGCGGAAGTTCTCGACCACGATGTCGGCCTCCGCCACCAGCCGGCGCACCAGTTCCACGCCCTCGGGGTGCTTCAGGTTCACCGTCACCGATTGCTTGTTGCGTGCCTGCAGGTACCACCACAGCGAGGTCCCCTCGTATAGCTTGCGCCACTTGCGCAGGGGGTCGCCGCCGTCGGGCGACTCGATCTTGATCACCTCGGCGCCGAACTCGGCGAGGATGCGGGCGGCGAAGGGGCCGGCGATGAGGGTGCCGAGCTCGACGACCTTGATGCCGGCGAGGGGCTTGGCGGGTGTGCTCATGGTGGTGTCCGGTGTTGGCCCTGGGGCCCGTGATGGGCTCGGGGCGGGGCCGATATTATCCCCGGGCGGGCGAGGCGCGGGATAATGCGCGGCGGCCGGGCGCCCCGGGAGGTGTGGGGCGGGTCGCAGGATTCAGCCGATTCGCCATAATTCATCGCCCTGCCAAGCATGCCGATCAAGCCGAATGCCTCTTCATGTACCGGGGACTGCGACTGCAGCGCCCCGGCGCGCCTGCGTCCGCGTGCCGAGGCCGGACCGACTCCGCTCCCCCGGCCCGAAGCACCGGACTCGGGACGGTGCGGGGAGGGTGGGTTCGAGGGGCCGGTGCGGCGCAGCGTGTTCCGCATCCCCGGCATGGACTGCCCGTCCGAGGAGCAGATGATCCGCCTGCGCCTGGCCGATGCGCCGGTCGCGGCGCTGGCCTTCGACCTCGCCGGGCGGCGGCTTACGGTGGACCATGGTGGCGAAGCGGCGGCGATCCTCGCGCGCTTGCAGCCGCTGGGTTACGGCGCCGAGCTCGCGGAGTCGCGCGCGCTCGCCGCCGGCGAGGCCCGGGCCGCCGCGCCCGCCGACGATGCGGCCGAGGCGCGGGTGCTGTGGCTGCTGCTGGCGATCAACGCGGCGATGTTCGTCGTCGAACTCGGCGCCGGCATCTGGGCGCGCTCTGCCGGCCTGATCGCCGACGCGATGGACATGTTCGCCGACGCCGCCGTGTATGGCGTGGCGCTGTACGCGGTGGGGCGTGCGGCGCACTACAAGCTCGGCGCCGCACGCCTGGCGGGGCTGCTGCAGCTGCTGCTGGCGCTGGGCGCCATCGGCGAGGTGGTGCGCCGCATGCTCGCCGGGGCGATGCCGGAGCCGGTCGGCATGATGGGGATCGCGCTGCTCGCGCTCGCCGCCAATGTCGCCTGCCTGCTGCTGATCGCCCGCCACCGCCACGGCGGCGTGCACATGAAGGCGAGCTACATCTTCTCGGCCAACGACGTGATCGCCAACCTCGGCGTGATCGTCGCCGGCGTGCTGGTGGCGTGGGCCGGCAGCGCCTGGCCGGACTGGATCGTCGGCCTGGGGATCGGGGCGGTGGTGCTGGCGGGGGCGGTGCGCATCCTGCGGCTGCAGTGACCGGGGCCGGGGGCGCGCGGCAAGCGAGGATGAGACGAGACATGACCGAAGCGAACGAAACCGGGCGCAGCCCGTGGGCGGTGTTCCTGATCTTCCTGCGCCTGGGGCTGACGTCCTTCGGCGGGCCGGTGGCGCACCTGGGCTATTTCCACGCCGAGTTCGTCGCCCGCCGGCGCTGGCTGGGCGAGCGTGCCTATGCGGATCTGGTCGCGCTGTGCCAGTTCCTGCCCGGCCCGGCAAGCAGCCAGGTCGGCATGGCGCTGGGCCTGCAGCGCGCCGGCTACGCCGGGGCCTTCGCCGCGTGGGCGGGTTTCACGCTGCCGTCGGCGATCGCGCTGATCCTGTTCGCGCTCGGCCTCGCGCGCCATGGCGACGCGCTGCCGGCCGGCGTGCTGCAAGGGCTGAAGGTGGTGGCGGTGGCGGTGGTGGCGCAGGCGGTGTGGGGCATGGCGCAGAAGCTGTGCGCCGACCGCGCGCGGGTCACGATCATGGCGCTGGCGGCATGTGCGGTGCTGGCGCTGCCGACGGCGTGGGCCCAGGTCGGGGTGATTCTCGTCGCCGGACTCGCCGGCCTGGCGCTGTTCCGCCCGCAGGCGGGCGTGGCCCACGAGGCGCTGCCGGTGGCGGTGGGCACGCGTGCCGGCTGGATCTGGCTGACGGCGTTCTTCGTGCTGCTCGCCGGCCTGCCGCTGCTGGCCGCGCTGCAGCCGGAGGGCTGGCTGGCGCGCATCGACGCCTTCTATCGTGCCGGCGCGCTGGTGTTCGGCGGCGGCCACGTGGTGCTGCCGCTGCTGCAGGCCGAGGTGGTGCCGCCGGGCTGGGTCGACAACGAGGCCTTCCTCGCCGGCTACGGCGCGGTGCAGGCGGTGCCGGGGCCGCTGTTCACCTTCGCCGCCTTCCTCGGCGCGGTGGCGCAGGGCGGTTACGGCGGCTGGGCGGGGGGCATCGTCTGCCTGCTGGCCGTGTTCGCGCCGTCCTTCCTGCTGGTGGCGGGGGCGCTGCCGTTCTGGGTGCGGCTGCGCGCCAGTCTGCGTACCCAGGCGGCGCTCGCCGGGGTCAATGCGGCGGTCGTCGGCCTGCTGCTGGCGGCGCTCTATCAGCCGGTGTGGACGAGCGCGATCCATCGCCCGCAGGATTTTGCGCTCGGGCTGCTGGCGCTGGTCGCACTGATGTTCTGGAAATGGCCGCCGTGGCTGGTGGTGGCCGCGAGTGGCGCGCTCGGCGGGGGGCTCGCGGCGCTTCTGCCGTAGCAGGGGACGGCAGTCGCGAAACGGTGCGGGTTCAGGGCGCTCCGTCCTCCTCGAGCATGCGCTTGAGGTAATCCGGCACGCCCGACAGCACCAGGGTGTCGGTGGCGCGGTCGTAGTGCACCGCCCCCGAATGCAGCCCGCTGCGCTCGAACTCGAGCTTCCAGTTCTCGCCGCTGGCGCTGAAGCGCACCAGCGGGCGGATGGCGCGGCGGTTGGGAACGAAGCCGGGGGCGATCTTCGTCTCCTCGGCGCGCAGCAGGGCGTCGAGGCGCTCCGGGCGCTCGGGGAAGACCTCGCGCGCGAGTTCCTCGAACACCACCGGGGCGCCGGCCTCGCCGAGGGTGTCGAGGTAGTCGTGGGCGCGCTCGAGCACGGCGTCGCGGGTAGCGGGGGCGAGCTGTTCCGTATCGACGAAGCGGTCGAGGGTGGCGACCAGCTTCTTGGTCTCCTGCAGCGCCACCATCACGTCGCTGCAGCCGAGCACGCGCTTGAACCAGGCGCCGCCCTTGCCGCGGCCGCGCAGGAAGCCCAGATAGCGCTCGTCGCCGCGCCGCCAGCCGGCGAGGTCCACGCGTCCGGCGGCATGCAGCGCGGAGAAGTCCATATGGGTGCAGGCCAGCGGCGCCAGGTCGCCGCCGATGGTGACGCCCTCCGCGCTGCCGAGCAGGGCCACCCACAGGCTGTCGCCCTCGCCCTCGCGGATGCGTGCGAGCACCAGGTGGCCGCCGTCCTCGAGCTCCTCCTCGTCGGCGATCGCCTGCACGCGCTCGGCGAGCTGGCGCGACAGGGCGGTGAAGTCGAGGGTCTCGTCTACCAGGTGCTCGCGCAGCCAGCGCGCGAGCGGGAAGCTCTCCTCGTCGTCCTCGAAGCGGCCGAAGCCCTTGGCGCCGCGGCTCTCGTACTGGCGGCACAGGCGCTCGACCAGGTGCAGCGCCGCGGCGTCGAGCGCGCAGGGCGCGTCGCGCAGCATCAGGCGCGCGGGGACGCCGGGCTCGCGGACGAGGGCGTGGACGATCAGGTGGGTGACGAGGTGTTCGACGGTGCGCATGGGGTCGGTTCGAAACGGGGAAGGGGGGCGATTCTGCCATGGCAGGAGGGCGCGAGCTTTGTCACGGTGCGGGGCGGGTTTGGCTGCGAGAATGAAGCCTGTGCATGGCGCCCGATCCGGGCACGGGAGACGCCGGATGGAAACGACCCGTACCAAGCTGCGCGGGGTGAACCTCGGCAGCTGGCTGCTGCTGGAAAAATGGATGGTGCCCAGCCTGTTCGAGGGCCTGGCGGCCAGCGACGAGACCACCTGGTGCGCTGAACTCGGCCCGGCCGCCACCGAGCGCCTGCGCCGGCACTGGAACAGTTTCGTCACCCGCGAGGACTTCGCGTGGATTGCCGAGCGCGGTCTCAACGCGGTCCGCATCCCGGTGGGGCACTGGATCTTCGGTCCCGACTACCCCTACCACCCGAAGTACGGCGCCAATCGCCATCCCTTCGTCACCGGTGGCATCGAGGTGCTCGACCGCGCGCTCGACTGGGCGCAGGAATTCGGCCTGCGGGTCATCATCGACCTGCATGCCGCGCCCGGCTGCCAGAACGGCTTCGACAACGGCGGCATCAAGGACGTGGTCGAATGGCACACGAAGCGCGAGTATCGTGACCATGCCCTCGACGTGCTCGAACGCCTGGCGGCGCGCTACCGGTCGCATCCGGCGCTGCACGGCATCGAGCTGCTCAACGAGCCGCGCTGGGACGTCCCCACCGACTACCTGAAGTCCTATTACCTCGACGCCTACGCCCGCATCCGCAGGCACTGCCCGGCGGAGAAGGTGGCGGTGGTGTTCCACGACGGCTTCCGCAGCTTCCGCGAATACCTCGGCTTCATGCAGGCGCCGGCCTTCCGCAACGTGGTGTTCGACTATCACCGCTACCAGTGCTTCGAGCGCGGCGACATCGACATGGACATCCACGGCCACATCCGCAAGGCGGCGGTGGACTGGCGCGAGGAGGCCGACGCGATCAACGCCGAGCTCGGCCTGCCGGCGATCTGCGGTGAGTGGAGCCTGGGGCTGGACCTGAAGGTGGTGTCGCTGTGGGCGGAGGGGCCGTTCAACCACGCCCTCGAGCACATGGACGCCTTCCAGCAGGACGTGGCCAGCCGCGCCTACGGCGACAGCCAGCTGATCACCTTCGAGCGCCTGGCGGGCTGGTTCTTCTGGAGCTACAAGACCGAGACCACGCCGGCCTGGTGCCTGCGCGAATGCGTGGAACGCGGCTGGCTGCCCTCACGCTTCGGCTGAGGTGTCCGCGGCGGTGCCGGATGCGTCGCGCGATTCGTGCCGGCGCTCGAGCACCAGCCGGCGGTCGTAGAAGTGGTTCTGGCGGCCGCGGCGGCTGATGTTGAGCAGTGTCGCGGCGGGCAGTTCGTGGCGGAGCAGCTCCAGGGTGTCGACCTCCTCCTTGGGCGTGAAGGCGTCGGTCGCTTCCTGCATGAAGATCCACGCCGGCTGCTGCAGGAAGACGCGGGCCAGACCGAGGCGCTGCTGCGTGCGCATCGGCAGTTCGCGGCTCCAGTCCTCATGTTCGTCCAGGCGCGGGGCGAGCCAGGCGAGGCCGGTGCATTCCAGCGCGCGATGCAGGGCGGCGGTCGAGTAGCGTTCGGGCGGCTGCGGGTAGCTCAGCACCGCGCGCAGGCTGCCGGCCGGCAGGAAGGGGTGCTGGGGCACGAACATCGGCTCGCGACCGGGCGGCAGCAGGATCTCGCCGCTTCCCCACGGCCACAGCCCGGCCACGGCCTTGAACAGGCTCACGGTCACCGCCGGATCGCCGCAGATCAGGATGCGCTCGCCGCGGCGAACGCGCAGGTCGAGGTGCTCGAGCAGCGGCTCGCCGCCCGGGGTCGTCAGGGCGAGACCGCGCAGTTCGAAGTCCGGGTGCGTGGAGATCGTGGGCGTCAGGAGGGGGCGGTCGGTGCCGCGCTCGGCCTCCACCCGCTCCAGCGCCAGCATGTCCGCGTGGAGGCTGGTGATGCGGTCGGCCGAGGCCCGCCAGCGCGCCAGCTCACCGAGGTTGTCGATCGGCCACGACAGGGCCGAGGTCAGGCGCTGGAAGGCCTGCGCCGCCTGCATCAGCAGGCCGAGGCTCATCGCCCCGGCGATGTACTGCGGCGCCGCGATCAGGATCGGGAACACCGGCAGCAGCGTGCCGTAGCCGGTCGAGAACGACACGATGCCGAGATAGGCCAGGGTCTGCCGGTTCCAGCCCTGGCCGACGTCGTCGAACAGCCGGCTCGCCTCGCTGCGCGCGCGCGGCTCGCCGCGCAGCAGGGTGATCGGCTCGGCGTGTTCGCGTGCCTGCGCCAGGCCGAAGCGCAGGTTGGCCTCCACCGTCTGCAGGCGGTTGGTGCTGCGGATCAGCGGACGCCCGAGCAGCAGGCCGAGCGCGCTGCCGATGCCCGCATACAGGAAGGCGGCCACCACCAGGTAGCCGGGCACGGCGATCGAGGTACCCGGTAGCGGTGCGCTGCCCGACACGCTGAGCAGGATGTCGACGAAGCTGCCGAGGATCAGCAGCGAGAACAGCAGCGAATGCGCGAGCGCCACCGCCACCTCGGTGGCGATGCGGATGTCCTCGGCGATGCGGCCGTCGGGGTTGTCGTGGTCGCCGGCGGCGAGCTGCAGCCGGTACAGATGGCCGCGCGCCAGCCAGTGGTCGAGCAGCAGTGCCGTCAGCCAGCGCCGCCAGTCGAGCTGGATCCAGCGTTTGACGTGCAGGTGGAGCGCGGTCACCCCCATGGTCAGCGCGAAGATCAGCGCGAACACCGCGGTCAGGCGCAGCAGTTCGGTCAGCGAGCGCGCCTCGAGGGCATCGAAGAGGTCGCGGTTCCAGTAGCTGACCCAGATCGCCAGTGCGACCTGCGCCACCGTCAGAACCACCAGCAACAGCACTGCCACGCGCACCTGCCACTTCCGCGCGCAGTTCCAGTACGCCCCCGCCAGGCGCAGAAAACCCTGCCTGCCGATGCTGCGCGGCACGTCGGCGGGCAGGAGAGTCGGGGCGGGGGGAGGCGGCGCGGTGGGCATGAGCGAATCATGCCGTGTTGCGGCCGGGGTGTGCGTGGAGGAAGACGCGGTCGGGTGGATTGTGTCGGCGGGCGGGCCTGAGCAGCGCGCGTTGCACCCGCATGCCGGCCGGGCGTCAACGAGAAAGGGGCTGCATCGCTGCAGCCCCTTGAATTTGTTGGTGGTGATGGGCGGAATCGAACCGCCGACCTATGGGTTATGAATCCATCGCTCTAACCGTCTGAGCTACATCACCAACCGAGCTCGCGAATATAGCGGGTTCGTTCCATGTGCGTCAATAGTTTCGGTGCGGATTTGTCGAGGGGGCGCATCGGGTCGCGGCTATGACGCCGCCGCAGCCCCGGCCTTCGTCCAGGGTTCGGAAGTCTTGATTTATAAGGCTTTTGCATTGACATGCGCGGGGCGATCGGTGATCATCCGTCGCCTGTTCCCTACCGTTCCGGATCTGTCCGGCTCGCTCTTGCGCCCGCATTCTCTTTCCGTTCTGGTGGCCGGCATGCTCGGCCTGGCGTCGTCCCTGGCGATCGCGGCTCCGTCGCGGCCGATTCCCGACGACGCGGTGAAGGCGAAGGCGTCCTTTTCGCGGCCGGGTGCGGTCGAGGTCAAGGGCGCGGCGCTGCTGTTGAGTCCCGGCGCGCAGATCCGCGACACCGCCAATCGCATCGTGCTGCCCTCGCACATCCGCGGCGAATACACGGTGCGCATGCTGCTCGACAACAGCGGCCAGGTGCATCGGGTGTGGATCCTCACCCCGGAAGAGGCGGCGGCGCCGATGCCCAAGCGCTGACCGCTGCCGCGATGCCTGCCCGACCCGCTGCCGCAAGGCTCAGCCTGATTTACCTTTCAAGATGAAAAAACTCTACATCCGCACCTTCGGGTGCCAGATGAACGAGTACGACTCCGACAAGATGGCGGACGTGCTCGGTGCCCACGAAGAACTGGTCAAGACCGACAATCCGGAAGAGGCCGACGTGATCCTCTTCAATACCTGCTCGGTGCGCGAGAAGGCGCAGGAGCGGGTGTTCCACGATCTCGGCCGGGTGCGCCTGCTGAAGCAGGCCAAGCCTGACCTGATCATCGGCGTGGGCGGCTGCGTGGCCAGCCAGGAGGGCGAGGCCATCGTCAAGCGCGCGCCCTATGTGGACGTGGTGTTCGGCCCCCAGACCCTGCACCGCCTGCCCAAGCTGATCGAGGCGCGCAAGCAGAGCGGGCGCTCGCAGGTGGACATCTCCTTCCCCGAGATCGAGAAGTTCGACGCCATGCCGCCGGCGCGCGTCGAGGGCGCAAGTGCCTTCGTGTCGATCATGGAAGGCTGCTCGAAGTACTGCACCTTCTGCGTCGTGCCCTATACCCGCGGCGACGAGGTGTCGCGCCCGCTCGAGGACGTGCTCGCCGAGATCGCCGGCCTGGCGGCGCAGGGCGTCAAGGAAGTGACCCTGCTCGGGCAGAACGTCAATGCCTGGCGCGGCGAACTGGTACGCGAGGACGGCGAGCAGGGCGACTTCGCCTTCCTGCTCGAGTGCGTGGCCGAGATCCCCGGCATCGAGCGCATCCGTTACACCACATCGCATCCGCGCGAGATGACGCAGCGCCTGATCGACTGCTACGCGAAGATCCCCAAGCTGGTGTCGCAGCTCCACCTGCCGGTGCAATCGGGCTCGGACCGCGTGCTGGCGGCGATGAAGCGCGGCTACTCGGTGCTGGAGTTCAAGTCGGTGGTGCGCAAGCTGCGCGCGGCGCGGCCGGACCTGGCGCTGACCTCGGATTTCATCGTCGGCTTCCCCGGCGAGACCGAGGAGGATTTCGAGAAGACCATGAAGCTGATCGAGGACATCGGCTTCGATGGCTCCTTCAGCTTCGTCTACAGCGCGCGCCCCGGCACCCCGGCGGCCGACCTGGAAGACCCGGTGGCGCAGGAAACCAAGCTCGCCTGGCTCGCCCGCCTGCAGAAGCGCATCGACGCGCAGTACCAGGCCAACAGCGAGGCCATGGTCGGCACGGTGCAGCGCATCCTGGTCGAGGGCGCGGCGAAGAAGAACGCCGAGGTCGAGATGATGGGCCGCAGCGACAACAACCGCGTGGTCAACTTCCCCTCCGATTCGCCGGTGCGCGACCGCCTGATCGGCCAGTTCGTCGACGTGCGCATCACCGCCGCGCTGCCGCACAGCCTGCGCGGCGAGATCATCACCCGGGAATCCTGAATGGCACGAACCCTGGAAGTCTTCTTCGAGCCGGTGGACAACCCCCGGCTGTCCCGGCTGTGCGGTGTGCTCGACGAGAACCTGCGCCAGATCGAGAACGCCTTCGACATCACCGTCAGCCGCCGTGGCGAGCAATTCACGCTCACCGGCCATCCCAGCCAGGTGCTGCGCGGCGAGATGGCGCTCAAGCACTTCTACGAGCGCGCCGACAAGGACCTGTCGCTCGACGACGTGCAACTCGGCCTGATCGAGATCGGCAGCCGCGGCAGCGGCGGCGACCCGCTGCAGCCGGCGCCGGTGCTGATGACCCGGCGCACCGAGCTGCACGGGCGCACGCCGCGCCAGGTCGAATACCTGCGCAACATCCAGGAATTCGACATCACCTTCGGCATCGGCCCGGCCGGCACCGGCAAGACCTACCTCGCGGTGGCGAGCGCGGTCGATGCCTTCGAGCGCGACCTGGTCGAGCGCATCATCCTCACCCGCCCTGCGGTCGAGGCCGGCGAGCGCCTGGGTTTCCTGCCCGGCGACCTGGCGCAGAAGGTCGACCCCTACCTGCGTCCGCTGTACGACGCGCTCTACGACCTCATGGGCTTCGATCGCGTCGGCAAGCTCTTCGAGCGCAGCCTGATCGAGATCGCACCGCTCGCCTTCATGCGCGGGCGCACGCTCAACAATGCCTTCATCATCCTCGACGAGGCGCAGAACACCACGCCCGAGCAGATGAAGATGTTCCTGACCCGGATCGGCTTCGGTGCCAAGGCGGTGGTCACCGGCGACCTCACCCAGGTCGACCTGGCGCGCGGCCAGCGCAGCGGCCTCAAGGAGGCGCGCGCGGTGCTGGCGGACGTGCGCGGGATCGCCTTTACTGAATTCAGCAAGGAAGACGTGGTGCGTCATCCGCTTGTCGCGCGCATCGTCGAAGCTTACGACCTCGAGGCGGCACGCGTGGAACGCGCCAAGGCTGCGGCCCGCGCCCAGCACCAGCAGGAAAAGGACACGAAGGACAAGGACGCACAGGATGCCGAAGATGGGGAATAAACCGGCGGCGGCCAGGCCCGCAGCGACCGCGACCGTGAAGCAGCCGAAGTTCGTCGCCATCGATGCCGACGGCAAGGCGACCCGGCTCAAGGCCGAGCGTCTCGAGATCGACTTCGGCGATGGCCGCAAGCTCCTGCTCGCCTTCCCCGAGCGCGCCTGGGGCGACCTCGAGATCGAGGCCGATGCCGACGACGAGGCTGCGGTGCCGATGCTGTCCTTGCAGCCCGGCGCCTGCAACCTGATGACCGTGCGCGTCGATGTGCATCACGACATGGCCTTCGTCGACGACGAGCCGATCGAACTGGCGGGGCTGCCGGAGGGCGTGCATCCGCCGGTGCTGAAACTGGCGGTGCAGCGGGCGGTCGAGGGCGAGGACAAGGCCAACGCGCCGAAGAAGAACCACATCCGGCGCTGGGTGCAGGCCGCGCTGCAGCAGGACGCCGAGGTCACCGTGCGCCTGGTCGGCGCCGAGGAAGGGCGCGCGCTCAACCGCGACTATCGCGGCAAGGACTACGCCACCAACGTCTTGACCTTCGCCTATGACGAAGGCGAGGATCTGCCCGGGCTGCCCGAGGACGGCGCCGCGGTGCTCAGCGGCGACCTGGTGCTGTGCGTGCCGGTAGTGATGCGCGAGGCGGCGGAGCAGGGCAAGACGCCCGAGGCGCATTTCGCGCATCTGGTCGTGCATGGCATGCTGCACCTGCAGGGCCATGATCATGAGACCGAGGCCGAGGCGGCCGAGATGGAAGGGCTCGAGACCGGCATCCTGCGCGGCCTCGGTTACGCCGATCCCTACGCCTGAGTGCCGGCCCCGCGCCCCTGGTCTGAAGCGGAGACCCCGATCCTCATATGGACAGTTCCCCTAAACCTTCATTACTCGAGCGACTTTCGGCCTTTCTCTCGCGCGAACCGGAAGATCGCGAAGAGCTCCTCGCGCTGCTGCACTCCGCCTTCGATCGCAACCTGATCGACGCCGACGCCCTCAGCATCATCGAAGGCGCCCTGCAGATGTCCGACCTGCAGGTGCGCGACGTGATGGTGCCGCGCGCGCAGATGGACTGCGTGCATCTGGACGATGCGATCGAGGCGATCGTCACCTTCGCCATCGACACCGGGCACTCGCGCTTTCCCGCCATCGGCGACGGCAAGGACGACGTGGCCGGCATCCTGCTCGCCAAGGACTTGCTGCGCTACTTCGGCGGGCGCCGGTTCGAGCTGCGCGAGATGCTGCGCCCGGCGGTGTTCGTGCCCGAGTCCAAGCGCCTCAACGTGCTGCTGCGCGAGTTCCGGGTGTCGCACAACCACATGGCGATCGTGGTCGATGAGTACGGCGGCGTCGCCGGCCTGGTCACGATCGAGGACGTCCTCGAGCAGATCGTCGGCGACATCGAGGACGAGTACGACTTCGACGAGATCGGCGACAACATCCGCCTCGACCGCAACGGCCGCTACCGGGTGAAGGCCACGACCGAGATCGAGGACTTCAACGAAGCCTTCGCCACCCATTTCAGCGACGGGGAGTGCGACACCGTCGGCGGCCTCGTCATCCGCCACTTCGGCCGCCTGCCCAAGCGCGGCGAGGCGGTGGAACTCGAAGGGCTGAAGATCAAGGTGCTGCGCGCCGACAGCCGGCGGGTGCATGCCCTGGTGGTCGAGCGCCTGCCCAGGCCTGCCGAGCCCGTCGCCGAGTGATGCTGCGCCGGCTGTCGCTCGCGCTGCTCGCCGGCGGCGCCTCGGTGTTCGCGTTCGCGCCCTTCGGGCTGTTTCCGCTCGCCTTCGTCGGCCTCGCCGTGCTGGCCTGGCTGCTCGGCGGCGCGGCGCGCCGGCGCGAGGGCTTCGCGCTCGGTTTCGCCTGGGGCTTCGGCGCCGTCATCGGCGGCGTGTCCTGGCTGTACGTCGCGCTCGAGCGTTACGGCGGCATGCCGGCCCCGCTCGCCGCGCTGGCGATCGCGCTGTTCTGCGCCTATCTGGCGCTCTATCCGGGGCTTGCGGGGGCCGTGTTCGTCGCCCTGAGAAGAGCCTGCGGCGGTTCGGCGATGCGCGCCGCGGCGCTTTTCGGCGCCCTGTGGCTGCTGACCGAATGGCTGCGCGGTGTCGTGTTCACCGGCTTCCCCTGGCTCGCCATCGGCTACTCCCAGACGCCGCCGAGTCCGCTCGGTGGCCTGCTGCCGGTAATCGGGGTGTATGGCGTCGGCGGCCTGGTGGCCTTCGTCGCCGCGCTGTTCGCCTTCGTGCGCCCTGCCGACTGGCTGCGCCCACGCCGGGCGTGGCGGCCGGCACTGGTAGTGGCGGTACTGGTCACCGGCGGCGCGGGCCTGCTCGGCAAGGCGTGGACCGCGCCCTCCGGCGCGCCGGTCGCGGTCGCCCTGGTGCAGACCAACTTCGAGCAGAGCCTGAAGTGGGATCCGGCGCGCTTCGCCGACGT
The DNA here is from genome assembly GCF_029223545.1 of Thauera sp. GDN1. Lineage (NCBI taxonomy): Bacteria > Pseudomonadati > Pseudomonadota > Betaproteobacteria > Rhodocyclales > Zoogloeaceae > Thauera > Thauera sp. GDN1. The sequence goes on from NZ_CP097870.1 coordinate 673,402, forward strand.
CCTGCAGGCCAACCTCGATCTCGTCCGCGAGGCCTTCCTGCAGCCCCAGGCGCCGGCGATCGTCGTCCTGCCCGAAACCACGCTGCCCACGCTGCTCGACCGCCTGCCCGAAGGCTATGTGGACTGGCTGGCGCGGCTGGCGCGCGAGGCCGGCGGTGATCTGGTGATGGGCGTGTTCCGCCGCGACCAGGCCGGTCACATCTACAACGCCGCGGTCGGCCTCGGCACGGCGCCGGTGCAGCACTATGCCAAGCGGCACCTGGTGCCCTTCGGCGAGTATTCGCCGCCGCTCTTCGGCTGGTTCTACAAGCTGGCGCAGATTCCGATGTCCGACCAGACCCGCGGCGCGCCCGACCAGCCGCCGATGCAGCTCGACGGCCAGCGCGTGGCGCTCAACATCTGCTACGAGGACCTGTTCGGCGCCGAGCTCATCCGCGCGCTGCCCGCGGCCACGCTGATGCTCAACATCTCCAACCTGGCCTGGTACGGCGACTCGCTCGCCCAGCCCCAGCACCTGCAGATCGCCCGCGTGCGTGCGCTGGAAACCGGACGCCCGATGCTGCGCTCGACCAATACCGGGATGACCGCGCTGGTGCAGCCGGATGGCCGCGTCGTAGGCGTGCTGCCCGCGTTCGAGCGCGGCGTGCTGCGGGTCGAGGTCCAGGGCTACCAGGGGCTGACGCCTTATGCACGCTGGGGCGACCGGCTGGCGCTGGGCCTTGCGCTGCTGATTCCGCTGGCGGTCTTCCTGCGCAGCGTCCGTGTGAGCGGGCTTGCCCGCGAAAGTGGCACTTGAGCGCGGGCTGTTCGCGGGCAAGTCCGCTCACACAGCAACTCGCTCCTGCGGGACGGTGCCGGGCGGCACGCTTGCAGCCCCCTTGCACCCCGAAGCCCGTTAAAATCCCTGCTTTTGCGTGCGCTGCGCAGCCCGGAGGCTGCCCGAGACCATGACCACCGAATCCCGACTCGTGAAACCGACCTTCCAGCAAGTCATCCTCACCCTCCAGCACTTCTGGGGCGAGCGCGGCTGCGTGCTGCTGCAGCCCTACGATCTCGAGGTGGGCGCCGGCACCAGCCACACCCACACCTTCCTGCGCGCGATCGGCCCCGAGCCCTGGAACGCGGCCTACGTGCAGCCCTCGCGCCGTCCCAAGGACGGCCGCTACGGCGAGAACCCCAACCGCCTGCAGCACTACTACCAGTTCCAGGTGGTGCTGAAGCCCTCGCCGCTGAACATCCAGGAACTCTACCTCGACAGCCTGCGCGCGCTCGGCATCGACCCGATGGTGCACGACATCCGCTTCGTCGAGGACGACTGGGAGAACCCCACCCTCGGCGCCTGGGGCCTGGGCTGGGAGGTGTGGCTGGACGGCATGGAGGTCACCCAGTTCACCTACTTCCAGCAGGTCGGCGGCCTCGACTGCAAGCCGGTGCTGGGCGAGATCACCTACGGCATCGAGCGCCTGGCGATGTATCTGCAGGGCGTGGAAAACGTCTATGACCTGGTGTGGTCGGTCGGCCCCGACGGCCGCGCGGTCACCTACGGCGACGTCTATCACCAGAACGAGGTCGAGCAATCGACCTATAACTTCGAGCACAGCAACGTCGACTTCCTGTTCTCGCTGTTCACCAACTACGAGTCGGAAGCCAAGCGCGTGATGGAGGCCGGCCTGCCGCTGCCGGCCTACGAGATGGTGTTGAAGGCCGCCCACACCTTCAACCTGCTCGACGCCCGCGGCGCCATCTCGGTGACCGAGCGCGCCGCCTACATCGGCCGCATCCGCAACCTGTCGCGCGCCGTCGCGCAGGCCTATTTCGAATCCCGCGAAGCCCTCGGCTTCCCGATGCTGAACACCACCAAGGAGGCCGCGTGATGACCGCCGCGACCCTGCTCGTCGAACTGCTCACCGAAGAACTGCCGCCCAAGGCCCTGCCGCGCCTGGGCGAGACCTTCGCCACGAAGATCGCCGAAGGCTTGAAGGTCAAGGGCCTGGCACCGGCCGACGCCGCCTTTCGCAGCTTCGCCAGTCCGCGCCGGCTGGCGGTGACGGTGGCGCAGGTGGCCTCGGAGGCCGCCGCCAAGGAAGTCACCGAGAAGCTGATGCCGGTGTCCGTGGCGCTCGATGCCGAGGGCAAGCCGACCCCGGCGCTGCTGAAGAAGATGGCAGCCAAGGGCATTCCGGCGGACTCGGTTGACACCACTCTGGCCGGTTTCGAGCGCCGCATGGACGGCAAGGCCGAGGCGCTGTTCCACACCGCCACGGTGCCGGGCGCCAGGCTCGCCGACGTGCTGGCGTCCATCGTGCAGGACGCGATCAAGGCCCTGCCGATCCCCAAGGTCATGCGCTGGGGCGACGGCGACGCCACCTTCGTGCGTCCGGTGCACAAGCTCACCTTCCTGCACGGCGCCGAGGTGGTGCCGGGTCGCGTGCTCGACCTCGAGGCCGGCCGCACGACGCGCGGCCACCGCTTCATGAGCCGCGGCGACATCGACATCGCCACCGCCGACGCCTACGAGCCGACGCTGCTCGCCGAGGGCAAGGTCATCCCCAGCTTCGCCGAGCGCCGCGCCGACATCGAGCGCCAGCTGCTCGCCGAGGCGGCGAAGCAGGGCGCGCTGCTCGACGAATACGCCGACCTGCTGGACGAGGTCGCCGCACTGGTCGAGCATCCGACGGTGTACGTGGGCGAGTTCGAGGCGGAATTCCTCGCCGTGCCGCAGGAATGCCTGATCCTGACCATGCGCGCCAACCAGAAGTACTTCCCGCTCTTCGACGGCGCGGGCAAGCTGCTCAACCGCTTCCTGATCGTCTCCAACATGCAGGTGGCCGACCCGAGCAACATCATCGCCGGCAACGCGCGCGTGGTGCGCCCGCGCCTGTCGGATGCGCGCTTCTTCTTCGAGCAGGACAAGAAGCAGAAGCTCGCGGCGCGCCTGCCGCGCCTGGCGCCGGTGGTCTATCACAACAAGCTCGGCAGCCAGCTCGAGCGCGTGGAGCGTCTGGAGGCGCTGGCCGGTGCGATCGCCGCGCAGCTGCACGGCGACGTCGCCGCCGCGAAGCGCGCCGCGCGCCTGGCCAAGGCCGACCTCGTCACCGACATGGTGGGCGAGTTCCCCGAGCTGCAAGGCATCATGGGCCGCTACTACGCGCTTGCCGACGGCGAAGGCGAGGTGGTGGCCGACGCCATCCAGGCCCACTACCAGCCGCGCTTCGCCGGCGATGCGCTGCCCGCCGGCAACGTCGCCGCCGCGGTGGCGCTCGCCGACAAGCTCGACGCGCTGGTCGGCTTCTTCGGCATCGGCATGGTGCCCACCGGCGACAAGGACCCGTTCGCGCTGCGCCGCGCCGCGCTCGGCGTGCTGCGCATCCTGATCGAGGCGCCGCTGCCGCTCGAGCTGCCGAAGCTGATCGACACCGCAGCGGCCGGCTTCAAGCCCGGGCTGCTGACCGCCGAGGGCTTTGCCGCGCAGTTGCAGGACTTCATGTTCGAGCGCCTGAAGAACCTGCTGCGCGAGTCGGGTCGCGACGGCGCGGTGATCGACGCCGTGCTGGCGCTGAAGCCCGCGCGCATCGACCTGGTGCCGGCCAAGCTCGCCGCGGTCGAGGCCTTCCGCGCGCTGCCCGAGGCCGAGGCCCTGGCCGCCGCCAACAAGCGCATCGTCAACATCCTGAAGAAGGCCGAGGGTGCGCCGGGTGAGCCCGACCTCGCGCTGCTGCAGGAAGAGGCCGAGAAGGCGCTGTTCCATCAGGTGGTCGAGGTCGCGCCGCTGGTGCGCTCGCACGTCGCCAACGAGGACTACACCGACGCGCTGTGCGCGCTCGCAGGCCTGCGCGCGGCGGTGGACCGGTTCTTCGAGGACGTCATGGTGATGGCCGAGGAGCCGCTGACGCGCGCCAACCGCATTGCGCTGCTGGCCCAGCTCGCAGGCCTGATGAACCAGGTGGCCGACATCTCGCGCCTGTCGGCCTGAGCCGAGGGCACGCCGTTCCATGAACGGGTGCCCGTTCCATAACCCGGGGTGAACGATCATGCCGATGAAGCTCATCATTCTCGACCGCGACGGCGTCATCAACCAGGACTCCGACCAGTTCATCAAGTCGCCGGAGGAATGGAAGCCCATCCCCGGCTCGCTGGAGGCGATCGCCCGCCTCAACCAGTGGGGCTGGCGGGTGGTGGTGGCGTCCAACCAGTCGGGCGTGGGCCGCGGCCTGTTCGGCATGGACACGCTGAACGCGATCAACGACAGGATGGTGAAGGCCCTGGCCCAGGTCGGCGGGCGGCTGGATGCGATCTTCTTCTGCCCGCACGCGGCCGATTCCACCTGCGACTGCCGCAAGCCCAAACCGGGCCTGCTGCTGCAGATCGCCGAGCGCTTCAACGTCGACCTGGACGGGGTGCCGGTCGTGGGCGACAGCCTGCGCGACCTGCAGGCGGCGGTGGCGGCGGGCGCCAGGCCCTACCTGGTGCTCACCGGCAAGGGCGAGCAGACGCGGGAGAATCCCGAACTGCCGCCCGCCACCCTGGTGTATCCCGACCTCGACGCCATCGCGGCCGAGCTGACGGCCTGAGCGCCCATCCTCAGCCTTAACTCCAGCGAGCCCTTCCGTGCATCTGATCCGCTCCTTCCTGTTCGCCATCATCCTCGCGCTGGTGACGATTCCCTACGCGCTGTTCGGCATCCTGATCTTCTGGGCGCCGCCGATGACCCGCCACCGCCTGATCACCACCTGGGTGCCGATCATGATGTGGGTCATCCGCCATGTGCTGGGCATCCGCTACCGCGTGATCGGGCGCGAGAACCTGCCGACCACGCCGGCGGTCGTGCTGTCCAAGCACCAGTCGGCGTGGGAGACGATCGCGCTGCAGCAGATCCTGCCGCCGCTGTGCTACGTGCTCAAGCGCGAACTGCTGCGCGTGCCCTTTTTCGGCTGGGGGCTGGCCAGCATTCCCGGCATCGCGATCGACCGCTCGGCAGGCAAGGATGCGATGTCGCAGGTGGTGGAGCAGGGGCGTGCGCGGCTGAAGGAAGGGCTGTGGGTGGTCGTGTTCCCCGAGGGTACGCGCGTGGCGCCGGGGACCACCCGGCGCTACAAGCCCGGCGGCGCCATCCTCGCCAAGCGTGCCGGCGTGCCGGTGGTGCCGGTCGCGCACAACGCCGGCGAGTTCTGGCGGCGCAACGCCTTCATCAAGCGTCCGGGCGAGATCGTGGTCAGCATCGGGCCGATGATCGCCGTCAAGGGCGAGAAGGCGGAGGCGGTCAACGCGCGCGCCGAGGCCTGGATCGAGGCCGAGATGCGTCGCCTCTTCCCGCATCACTACGCCGGCGAGTCCGCTGGGGTGGCGGAGGAGGGCGGGGCCGACGACGAGGTCGTGCCTTCCCCGGGCGAGGACCAGGAGCGCGCCTGAGCGGACGAGCGCGCGTGCGGGCGCGGGGGCGTCCCACGCGCACATGGACCGCCCGGCGCGGGCCGGCTACATTGAGTACTCCCCATCCCGAGGAGACTGCGATGAGCGAGCAACTGGCACCCTTGTCCGAGGATGACATCCGCGCGCGGCTGGCGCGCGAGCTGCCGCACTGGTACTACGAGAACGGCTGGATTCGTCGCAAGTACCGGACCGGCGGCTGGAAGGGCACGCTGATGGTGGTGAACACCGTCGGCCACCTCGCGGAGGCGGCCTGGCATCACCCCGACCTGGCGGTGTCCTATGCCTTCGTGATCGTGAAGCTGTGCACCCATTCGGCCAAGGGCGTGACCGAGCGCGACTTCGCGCTGGCGCGCAGGATCGAGGAGGTGGTGCAGTGGCAGCCGGGGCGCGAGGGCGGAGTGCTCGAGGGGACGCCGAACGACGATGCGCGCTTCCGCTACATCAAGTACGACTCGGACCTTGATCCCGGCGCTGCGTGAGCGAGTCCCGTGGAAGCGGGCTCGCCCGCGAGCATCGAGCCAAACGGGCGCTGCTTTCGCGGGCAAGCCCGCTCCCATGCCATCCGCGCGCGCGCGGAAGGTGGACGCAAAAAAGCCCCGCAGTGCGGGGCTTTTTCGTTCAGCCGGGCTGAGAAAGCTTAGGCAGCCTTCTTGGCAGCGGCCTTGGAGCCGGTGCTGACAGCCTTGACGGTGGCGTTGGTCGCGGCGGCCACGTTGGCTTCGGCGATCTCGGCGACCTGCTTGGCAGCCTTGCTCATGCTGTCGTAGGCGCTGTTGGCGGCGGCGATGGCCGACTTGACGGCGGCGACGGCAACGTCCGAACCGGCGGGAGCCGACTTGGCAGCCTTGTCGAGCGCGGAGGCCACGCCCTTGTTCATTTCGGCGACCTGGCCTTCGAAGACCTTCGACACTTCTTCCTGGCTCTGCGAGGTGATCTCGTAGACGCTGCGGGCGTAGGCGACGGCCTTCTCGACGATCGGCTGGGCCAGCGAAGCCTGCAGGCTCACCAGTTCCTGCACGTCCTTGGCAGCCAGCAGGGCCTTGGTGTTGGCCACGCCGTCTTCCAGCAGCGAACGGGCGGTGTTCAGGTTCAGGGCGGCCAGGCGCTCGGCGCTGGCGAAGGCGGTGTTGGCCAGGGTCAGCAGGGTTTCGACGTTGGCCTTGTTGGCGGCGGCGAACTGCTCGGGGGTGACGAAGTTGCTCATGTGAATCTCCTTGACGAAAGTGTGGATTGCATCAACATCGCTTGGGCAGCTGCGATGTTGCGTTGCAGCATGGTGCGGATTATACGTACCCGAATCGGGGTGTCAAGCCAAATTTTGTGCATTGCACAAGCATCGGTCGATTACCTGATTCTATCGTCCCCAGGAGCGCTTGCAGCGCGCCTGGCCGGCGACCGGGCGTACTGTCGCTGCGATGCGGCGGCACATGCCGGATGGCAGTGTGCGGGACCAGGATTGCCGCAGTATGACCGCAGTGCAGCAACGCGGCCGGCATTGCGCCGGCCGCATCCATCCAAAGGAGAGCGTCCGCCCTCAGTCGTGGCGGAACTGAGGCTTGCGCTTCTCGACGAAGGCGGCCATGCCTTCCTTCTGGTCGTTGAGCGCGAAGGCGGCGTGGAACACGCGGCGCTCGAATAGCAGGCCCTCGTTGAGGCTGCTCTCGAAGGCGCGGTTGACCGACTCCTTGATCATCATGACCACCGGCAGCGAGAAACCGGCGATGGTCTCGGCGGCGGTCATCGCTTCCTCGACCAGCTTGTCGGCCGGCACCACGCGCGACACCAGGCCGGCACGCTCGGCCTCGGCGGCGTCGATGAAGCGCGCGGTCAGGCACATGTCCATGGCCTTGGCCTTGCCGACAGCACGCGGCAGGCGCTGGGTGCCGCCGGCGCCGGGCAGGGTGCCGAGCTTGATCTCGGGCTGGCCGAACTTGGCGGTGTCGGCGGCGATGATGATGTCGCACATCATCGCCAGCTCGCAGCCGCCGCCGAGCGCGAAGCCGGCGACCGCGGCGATCACCGGCTTGCGGCAGGTCTTCACGCGTTCCCAGTTGCGGGTGATGTATTCGGACTTGTAGGCGTCCATGTAGGAGAAGCTCGCCATCGCGCCGATGTCGGCGCCGGCGGCGAAGGCCTTCTCCGAGCCGGTGATGACGATGGCGCCGATGCCTTCGTCGGCTTCGAAGTCGTTCAGCGCGGCGGTGATCTCGTTGACCACCTGGTCGTTGAGCGCGTTGAGCGCCTTGGGGCGGTTGAGGGTGATGAGGCCGACGCGGCCGCGCTTTTCGGCGATGATCATCTCGAAGCTCATGCAGTCTCCTTGTTTGCTTCCGTACTCGTTGCGGGTGGGTGGGCTCACTGCCCGCCGTCCGACTTCGGCTGGATCACCGCGCGGACCCGGCTGGGGGCGGTGCCCGGCTTGCTGCCGGGGGCGTTGGTGGCGAGGTAGTTCTCGGTGATGGCGTCGTATTCGATGTAGTGGCCGGTGACCTGGTCGCCGCCGCTGGTGACCTTGGCGCGGTTGAAGAGCCTGGCCTTCTCGCTGCGGCTGTCGTATTCGATGCGCTCGGCCTCGCCCTCGACGTATTCGGTGCTGCCGTCGCGGCGCTGACGGAAGGTGGCCAGCCCCTTGCCGGCCGCGGTGGCGACGCCGTTCTGGAAACCGGCGGCGTCCTGGGTCACGACCAGCTTGTCGCCGCGGATCACCAGCGTGCCCTGGGTCAGCACCACGCTGCCCTCGAAGATGTGCACCTTGTTGCGGTCGTCGACGGTGAGGCGGTCGGCCTCGATATCGACCGGCTGGTCGCGGTCGGCCTTCTCGGCGAGCGCCGGCTGGAAGGCGCCGGCGAGGGCGAGGACGGTGGTCAGAAGCAGGCGTTTCATGAAGGCGATCCTTGGCGGCGGGGCGGCATCAGGGTCCTGACCTCGCCGATGAGTTCGAGCGTGCCGAACAGGTCGTCGGCGCGCATGCCCTGCGCCGAGGCGCGGCCCTCGCCGCGGGTGAGCAGGACCGGCGAATCGGTCTGCGCGCGGTGCGCGTCCGGCCACACGGTGAGGGTCTCGGAGTCGAGGGTGAGCGGCAGGGCCTCGGCGGTGCCGGGACGGCGCACCTTGACCTCGCCCGCGAGGTCGACCTGCTCGCCGCCCGGCGAGACGTCGGCCTGGCGCGCGGTGATCAGGGTCTCGTTGTCCGCGCCCTTCATGTGCAGGCGCGGCTGGTGCAGGCGGGTGGTGTCGCCGGCAGGGAAGTGTTCGAGGCGCGTGGCGAGCAGTTCGTAGCGCTGGCGGCCATCGGCGCCGAAGCCGACCACCCGCGTACCCTCGGCGATGAAGTCCGGACCGGTCTGCTCGCCCTGCACGACCGGATCGTCGGCACGGGTGACGCGCTCGAGCCACACCGAGCCGCCGGCCAGCGCGGCCAGGGCGAGGATGGGGTAGAGGCGCCAGGTGTCGATCAGCATTCAGATGACCTTGGCCAGCATCAAGTCGTGGGTGGTGAGCGCGCCGGCGAGGCAGCCGTCCTCGTCGATGACCAGCAACTGGCTGATGCGCATGCGCTCCATGGCCTCGGCGGCCTCGACCGCGAGCGCGCCGGGGCCGATGCTGCGCGGATTGCGGCTCATGACCTCGCTGACGCGGGCGGTGCGCACGTCCACGCCCTTTTCCAGCGCCCGGCGCAGGTCGCCGTCGGTGAAGATGCCCTGCGGCAGGCCGGCGCTGTCGACGATCGCGGTCATGCCCATGCCGCCGGCGGTCATCGCCAGCAGGGCCTGGGTGAGCGGGACGTCGGCGGCTACCTGCGGCACAGCATCCGCCGGGCGCATGACGTCGCCGACGTGGGTCAGCAGGCGGCGGCCGAGTGCGCCGCCCGGGTGCGAGCGCGCGAAGTCCTCGGCGGCGAAGCCGCGCGCGTCGAGCAGCGCGACCGCGAGCGCATCGCCGAGCGCGAGCGCGGCGGTGGTGCTGGCGGTGGGGGCGAGGTTGAGCGGGCAGGCTTCCTCGGCCACCGCCGCCTCGAGATGCACGTCGGCCTCGCGCGCGAGCGGCGACTCGGCTTTGCCGGTCATCGCGATCAGGCGCGCGCCCTGGCGCTTGACCAGCGGCAGGATCATCAGCAGTTCCTCGCTCGAGCCGGAGTTCGACAGCGCGATCACCACGTCCTCGGCGGTGATCATGCCGAGGTCGCCATGCGCGGCCTCGGCCGCATGCACGAAGTAGGCCGGCGTGCCGGTGCTCGCCAGCGTGGCGGCGATCTTGCGCGCGATGTGGCCGGACTTGCCGATGCCGGTCACGATGACGCGGCCATGGCGCTTGAGGATGATGTCGACCGCGCGTTCGAACTCGGTGCCGACGCGGTCGGCGAGCGCGGCGACGGCCTCGGCCTCGATGCGCAGCACGCGGCGGGCGAGGGCGACGGCGCGGCTGTCGGCGGAAGCGGAAATTGGGTCCATGGAATCGATGCTTTACACTGGCACAGGAAGGAGGGCGGCGCAGCCGGCGGCCGGATGCAGACGCGATGCGGCCCGCGCCCGATCTGATCGCCGGATTGTATAACAAACACCCGGGACGCCGCCCGGCGCGCCCGCTGCGCCCGACCCTCGCCACCATGCTCAATACGCTCGAATTCGTGGTCCTGCTGCTCGCGGCGGCGGTCGTCATGGTCGCCCTGTTCCGCAGCATGAATCTGCCGCCGGTGCTGGGCTACCTGCTGGTCGGGGCGATCGGCGGGCCGCATGCGCTGAATCTGATGCAGGAGTCCGCCGGGGCGCGCCATCTGGCCGAATTCGGCGTCGTGTTCCTGATGTTCTCCATCGGCCTCGAGTTCTCGCTCGCGCGCCTGCTGGCGATGAAGCGCATCGTGTTCGGCCTCGGCCTGGTGCAGGTGCTGGCCAGCATCGCGCTCGTCACCGTGCTCGGCCGCCTGCTCGGACTGGGCTGGATCGCCGCGTTCGCGCTCGGCGGCACGCTGGCGATGTCCTCCACCGCCATCCTCTCCAAGCTCCTCGCCGACCGCATGGAGCTCGACAGCCGCCACGGCCGCGAGGTCATCGGCGTGCTGCTGTTCCAGGACATCGCGGTGGTGCCGCTGCTGATCCTGCTGCCGGCGCTGTCGCGCCCGGCGGAGGAACTGCTGTTCACGCTCGGCCTGGCCGCGCTCAAGGCGGTGCTGCTGCTCCTGCTGGTGCTGGTGTTCGGCCAGCGCCTGATGCGCTGGTGGTTCACGCTGGTGGCACGGCGGCGCTCGACCGAACTCTTCATGCTCAACGTGTTGCTGATCACCCTCGGGCTGGCCTGGCTGTCGGAGCGGGTCGGGCTGTCGCTGGCGCTGGGCGCCTTCCTGGCCGGTATGCTGATCTCGGAGACCGAGTACCGCTACCAGGTCGAGGAGGACATCAAGCCCTTCCGCGACGTGCTGCTCGGCCTGTTCTTCGTCACCGTCGGCATGCTGCTCGACGTCATGGAGATCGTGCGCAACCTGCCGGCCGTGCTCGGCCTGCTGCTCGCGCTGCTGGTGCTGAAGTTCGCCATCGTGTTCACCGCCTCGCGCCTGTTCGGCTCGCCGCCCGGCACCGCGATGCGCTCCGGGCTGTGGCTGTGCGCGGGCGGGGAGTTCGGCTTCGTGCTGCTGTCGCAGATCCTCGGCCTGGGGCTGATGCCGCACGGGCTCGCACAGGTCGCGGTGGCGGCGCTCGTGCTGTCGATGCTGCTCGCGCCGCTGATCGTGCAGGTCAGCGACCGCCTGGTGATGCGCTTCGTGGCCTCGGAATGGCTGCTGCGCTCGATGGAGCTGACCCGGGTTGCGGCGCAGTCCCTGAACACCGAGAAGCACATCATCGTCTGCGGCTACGGCCGCAGCGGCCAGTACATGGCGCGCTTCCTCGAGCAGGAGAACGTCAGCTACGTCGCCCTCGACCTCGACCCGGAGCGCGTGCGCGAGGCCGGTGCGGCCGGCGACACCGTGGTCTATGGCGACGCCGCGCGGCGCGAGACCCTGATGGCGGCGGGCATCATGCGTGCCAGCGCGCTGGTGGTGTCCTTCGGCGAGGTGGAGGCGGCGCTGCGCGTGATCCACCACGCCCACGCGCTGCGTCCCGACCTGCCGGTGGTGGTGCGCGCCAGCGACGAGGCCGACATGGAGAAGCTCGCCCAGGCCGGCGCCGCCGAGGTGGTGCCGGAAGCCTTCGAGGCCAGCATCATGCTCGCCTCGCATGCGCTGGCCCTGATCGGTGTGCCCCTGAAGCGCGTGGTGCGGCGCATCCGCGACATCCGCAGCCAGCGCTATGCGCTGATGCGCGGTTTCTTCCAGGGCAGCAGCGACATCGGCGACGGCGTGGATGCGAGCGAGGCCCGCCTGCGCTCGGTCAGCGTGCCGCCGGGCGCGGCCGTGGTCGGTCGTGCGCTGGGCGAGATGCGCCTGGACCAATGCGGGGTGACGGTGTCCGCGGTGCGCAGGCGCGGGATCCGCGCACTGTCGCCCGGGGTGGAGACGCGGATCGAGGCCGGGGACGTGGTCGTGCTGCTCGGCGGTCCCAGTGCCCTGGAGGCGGCCGAGCAGCGCCTGCTGGGCGGTTGAGGGGCTGCCGCTCGCGGCGCCGTGTCGTGTGCTTCGGGCACGCTCAGAGACTGGCGCAGACCGTGTAGCTGTTCCCGTCCTCGAGCGGGCTGCCCGCCGAAATCGCCACCAGGCCGGTGACGCCGGTGGTCCCCGCGCGCAGCGAGCCGCGGCCGGGGTCGCCGTCGTCGAGCGCGATGTCGAGCTGGCGCACCAGCTTGCCGGGGATGGCGTCGGAGCACACCACCAGGCTGGCCGTCATGCCGAGCGTGCCGTTGCCGCGCTGTACCCCGAGGCGTCCGCCGAGCGCGTTGCGCGGCAGGAAGCCGGGGTCGTCGGTGTCGGTGCTGCCGGTCATCAGGTTGGCCAGGCGCAGGTGCTGCCAGAAGCGTAGGGTCTCGGCGCTGCCGGTGGCATCCCAGGCGCCTTCGATCAGGCCGTCGCCGTTGCCGACGACCGTGCAGCTTTCCCCGCCGCTGCACAGGTGGCGCACCGCCGCCGGATCGTCGCCGGGCAGCGTGCGGAACCTGTCCTGGTAGGCGTGCACCATTGCGGGGATGCTGCGCAGGTCCTGCGCGAGGTTCTTCGCCTTCGCGCTGTCGATCAGTTCCTGGCCCTTCAACACCCCGCCGAGCAGCAGGCCGATGACGAGCAGGACGATGGCGATCTCGACCAGGGTGAATCCGTTCTGAGGCTTCTTCTTCATGTGCGTTTCTCCGGGATGGTGGTGTGGTGGATGGGTGGTGCCTGGGTCGGCTGCGGGGTGGGCGTGAGGTGGGCGATGGGCCTGGAAGGCGGCGGCCAAAGAGGGGCGGCTAAAGGCGGCCGGCCTGGGCGATGCGCGCGATCAGCAGCGGCCGGCCGACCCAGGCGAGCAGGTCGTCGAAGTCGGCCGTCGCTTCGCCGGCCTGGTAGGCGGCTGCGCTTGCCGAATAGCTGGCGTTGAGCCCGTCGGCCCGGCGGTTCGGCCCGGTCGAATAGACGATCGCCACCGCCTGCGAGTCGGTGGTGGTGATGCGGCTGCCGTCGTGGCCGCGGATCTGCAGGTCGCCGACGGGGACGGTGGCAGCGCTTATCGTTGTGCTGGCGAATGCAGGGTCGACCCGGTAGTGCCAGTGCCCCGCCCAGCCGTCGCCGGGCTGCAGCCGTGCGCTGCCCCAGGGGTCGGTCGCGGGCAGGGCGAGGCTGCGCCAGGGCAGGCGGCCCTCGACCGCGAAGCTGCAGGGCGGGGCGTCCTCGACACCGTAGCGCGGGTGGGCAGGGTCGGCCTCGGTGCTCGGGCAGGGCAGGCGGCCGTGGATGATCGCGAAGCCGGTCAGCGCCTGCTGGATGTCGCGCAGGCGCTCGAGTGCGGCCTGGCGGTCGCGGGCCTCGATGCGGCTGGCAAGCGGCGCCAGCAGGCTGCCGCCGAGGAGCGCGAGGATCACCAGCACCATGGCCAGCTCGACGAGCGTGAAACCCCTGCTGCGGAACCGGGAGGCCAAAGCGCGACGGGCGTGCGGGACATGCGCGGGCGCGCGCCGTGACAGGGGAATGCGCGGGGGGCGATGGCGAGTGTTCATGGCAGGCAGCGGATGACGTCGGCGGTCGCCGGCCGGTCGCGATCGGGGGCGGTGAAGCGCGCGGCGCCGGCGAAGGCGGGCACGCCGGTGGCGAGATGAAGGGCATTGATGCCTTCGAAATACTGCGCGGGATCGGCGCGCTCGGCGGGCGTCGTCCGCTGCTGGCGTTGCGATCCGGTACGCAGGCGTTCGCCGCCCATCATGAGCACCGCGCGGCAGTGTTCGACGCGCGCCGGATCGTCGCGCTCGACGGCGATGCAGGCTTCGCCGCCGCGGCAGGCGGCGAAGCGCATCTGGTCGCGCCACAGGTCGATCGGGCCGCGCGCGTCGGCGGCGAGGCCGAGCGCTTCCGCGGACGGCAGCATGCCGGTGGCGAGCTCGCCGGTAAGGGTGGCATGGCGCGCCAGCCAGTCGGCGTACCCGCCGTCGAGGCTTGCGCGCAGGGCCGCCGCAGCCAGCCCGACCAGCCCATCGACGTAGTCCGCGAAGTCGTGACGTTGGCGCAGGGCGTCGAACAACTCGTCGATGCCGATCCAGGCGACCAGGTCGTTGGCGGTGGATTCCGCACCCGGCTGCGGCGCGCCGTGCATGACCGCAATCGGGCCGGTACTGGCGGACGGAAAGCTGGTGTCCAGATACTGCGCGAGGTCGGCCTGCGCCGAGTCGCTGCCGCTGCAGCCGAAGGCGCGCCCGGGCGGGCGGATCTGTCCGTCGAGCGCGGGGCCGGGCGCGAACAGGACGGCAACCGCGCGGCTGTCGGGAGCGGCCACCGGCAGGCGGTCGCCAGCGGTGGTGAATGGCTCGAACTGGCCGGAACTGTCCCAGTTCAGCGTCAGCGGCTTGGGGTTGTGCTTGACGCTGCCGGCGACCGCGTACCACAGGCACTCCCCCCAGCCGTCGCGCAGATCGGGCAGGCCGAGCGTGCGCCAGGGCAGCCTGCCGATCGCTGCCAAGCCGCGTGCGCCGCAGGCGCCGATCGGGGTCGAGCCGTCGTTGCCGCTGTCCGGGCAGGGCAGAAAGCCGTAGCCCTCGCCGGCGTGGCCCTCCTCGTAGCTGATGGCGTAGCCGATCAGCGCGGCGCGCGCCTGGGCGAGCGCTTCCAGGCTGCGGGCGTGGGCGACGGCTTCGGCACGGGCGCGCAAGTCGCCGTTGGCGAGCATTGCACCCGCGGCGAGCACGCCGAGCAGCACCAGCGCGGCGATCAGGGCCTGGCCGCCGATTCCGCTGCGGCCGGTGGCGGGGGTGGCGGACGCGGTCCGGGGCGCCGGGTTTCGTTCGGTGCGGGGTTTCATCTCGGCGATGCCGGTTCTCATGGCGTCGTCGTCGCGGAGGCTGGCGAGGCCCCGGGGCCGTCATCCGGGACGGCGGGCAGGGTGCGCGCCGATGGCGAAGGGGGTGCGGGCGATGTGGCCATCGGCTGCTCTGGCGCCGTCCAGCGGTCGCCGGCGCGCAGCCGGGTGTGGCGTGCGTGCGCTGGCGACAGGGCGGCTTCGCCGCCGCCGGCGAGCTGCAGGCCGGCCTTGCGCGCGCTCGTCAGCGTGCCGTCCAGCCAGACCAGGGCTTCGCCGTCCGGGCGCAGCAGGATGCCGTCGATGCGCCGGGGCGCAGGGAGGTCGGCTGCGGCGGAGACCGGCCGCTGGACTTCAGGGGCTGGACAGGGCGGCGGCGCGGCAGGTTGCGGTGGGCCCGGTTCGAGTGCTGCGAGCGGTGGATCGATCGCCGGCGGTGGCGGTTCGGTCGCGGGTTGCAGGCGAGCGGCGCGACCGGCGGCTTCGGCTGCGGCCGCTTCGTGCTCGACGTACCAGACGCCACAGCCGAGCACGATGGCGGCGCCAATACCGGCGAGGGCCAGGGTGCGCGGGGCGAGTGCGAGGGCGAGGGCTCCGCCCTGCTTGCGAAGGGAGGGCGGCCGCCAGCCGAGATCGACCGGTGCGTGCGCCAAGGCGAGCAGGAGTCGCCGGTCGAAGTCCGGCTGCCCGTCCGCGGCGCTGTGGTCGAGCTTGTTTCCGTCGGCGGAGGGCGACAGGAAAGCGGGCGCTTCGCCCGGCCGCTGCGGTGCCGCGTCAGTGGCTCGGGGCGGCTCCTGCAGCCGGTCGGGCGTTTCCAGCATCCTGATCGGCACGGACCTTTCGTCCGGGAGTCGGTGCTGGGCGAGCAGGTAGTCGCGGGTGCGTTCGACTTCCTCCAGCCAGGCGCCCGAGTGTGTCGCATCGGCCAGCGTGCCATGGCCGACCAGGCGGGAGAACTGTGTGTGGCCGTCGGCGACCAGGCTGATGCGCAGTCCGGCGCGGCCGAAGCCGGCCACCAGCTGCGGCCCGGCGCTCGTTGCCGCCTGGCCGGTGGCGGCGAGCACGAGGGGGACGAGGCTGGCGGCCGGGATCAGCCGGCTGATGCGCGCCCCGCCCGCGCGGATCGCCTCCAGCCACGGGCGCAGCTCGTCGCCGCGCTCCAGCCCGGCGAACAGGACGCGCTCGAAACCCTTGCGGCCATCGGGCGCGGGGCCGAGCGCGCAGGCGCGGGCGAACTCGGGATGCGGAAACCAGGCCGCGGTGCGGCGGGCGAGCAGCGCCCGGCGGTCGGCGCCGCGCACGCGTGGCAGGTCCTCGATCTCGTAGGCCTCGTCGGCGAGGTTGACCAGGATCCGGCACGACTCGCGGCGCCTGCGCGCACTTAGCCAGGCGCGCACGGCCGTCGCCTCGCCGGGGGCGAAACTCGCCAGCAGGGTGAGCTCGCAATCATGCATCTGCCATGCCTGTAGGCCGAGTGCGTCGATCGTCAGCAGGAGGGGTTTGCTCAGCATCGGGGCTATACCGGGAGGCGGGTGATGATGTCGTAGATCGGGCCGAGCACCGCGCTTGCGATCCACAGCAGCAGGCCGCCCATCACCATGGTCAGTGCGGGTTCGGCTGCGGCCTGCAAGCGGGCGATGCCGTCGGCCACGTCGCGCTGGTACAGGCTGGCGACCTTGTGCAGCGCCTGGTCGAGGGCGCCGGTGTGCTCGCCGAGGCGGAGCATGCGGGTGACCAGCGGCGGGAAGACCTGCGCCGCCTCGAAGGCGGCGGACAGCGGACGGCCCTGCTCGATGCCCTCGCGGGCGCGGCGCAGGCCCTCGCGCAGTGCCAGGTTGCCGACCGCGTCCTCGCTGGTGCGCAGCGCGTCGATGATGTTGATGCCGGCCGCGTACAGGGTCGCGAACAGGGCGGCGAAGCGTGCCAGCGCCAGCTTGCGCAGGATTTCGCCGACCAGCGGCAGACGCAGGCGCAGCGCGTGGGCGCGGATGCGCAGATGCTCCGAGCGTGCCAGGGCGTGGGCGCCGAGCGCGAGTCCGGCGGCGAGCGCGAGCAGCATCGCCCAGCCCCAGTCGCGCACCGCCTGCGACAGGCCGACCAGCAGGCGGGTCTGCAGCGGCAGGGACTGGCCGGCGCTGCGCAGCAGCTTCTCCACCTCGGGGACGACCTGCGTCAGTGCGATCACGATCGCCAGCAGCAGGATGGCGGCGACGATTGCCGGGTAGATGCCGATGCGGCGGGCATGGGTCGCAAGGGCTTCTTCCCGGGCCAGCGTCGTGCCGATGTCGCGCACCGCCAGCGGCAGGCGACCGGCGGTCTCGCCGGCACGCAGCAGGCTCGCCGCTACCGGCGAGAACGCCTGCGGCTGGCGCTCGGCCGCTTCGGACAGGGGCAGGCCGCGCTCGATGTCGGCGAGCATGGCGGCGATCACCTGCTGCAGGCGCGGTTCGGTGACCGCGTCGCGCAGGGCCACGAGGCTCTCGAAGGGCGGGACGCCCGCTTCCAGCAGCTGTTCGAGATGGAAGCAGAAGGTGGTCAGCTCGCGGCGCGCGATGTGGGACGCGCGGAGCAGGCCGGGGCGGCGGGGGCGGGCGGTGATCAAGAGCAGGCCTTGCGCGCGCAGGCGCTGCTCCAGGTCGTGCAGGTCGGTCGCGTCGAGCTCGCCGCGCACGCGACGGCCGTCCTCGGCGAGGGCGCGGTAGCGGAAGCGGCTCATGCGCCCTCCGCGAGCGCCCCGCTTGCCGGAGCCAGCGTCGACAGATCGACCACCCGCGCCAGCTCGCACACACTGGTGCTGCCATCGAGCACGCGGCGCACGCCGTCCTCGGCGAGGCTGCGATGGCCCTTGCGTCGCGCTGCGGCGCGCAGTCCCGCGGCGTGTGCCCGGCGCGCGACCAGTTCGTCGAGCTCGGCATCGAAGGGCAGGATCTCGGCGATCGCCAGCCGGCCGCGATAGCCGCGGAAGTCGCAGGCCGGACAACCGGCGGCCTCGTAGACGATCGCGGTCGCGCCGTCGGCGGGCAGTCCGAGGCGGGCGCGGTCGGCCGCGCTCGCCGGGGCGGGTTTGCGGCAGGTCGGACACAACCGGCGCACCAGGCGCTGCGACAGGACGCCGGTGAGGTTGCCGGCGAGCAGTTCGGGTGTCAGGCCGATCTCCACCAGGCGCGGGATGGCGCCGAACACCGAGTTGGCATGCAGGGTGGCGAACACCTGATGGCCGGTGAGCGCAGCGCGCAGGGCCATGGTGGCGGTGTCCGCGTCGCGGATCTCGCCGATCAGGATGATGTCCGGGTCCTGGCGCAGCAGTGCGCGCACGCCGTCGGCGAAATCGAGGCGCGAGGCCTCCCCGACCTGGGTCTGGCGGATCATCGCCAGCGGATACTCGACCGGGTCCTCCAGGGTCATGACGTTCACCGCCTCGGAGCTGAGGTGGTTGAGGATCGAGTACAGGGTGGTGGTCTTGCCGCTCCCGGTGGGACCCACCACCAGCACCAGGCCCTCGGGGCGGGCGAGGATGCGGTCGAGATCGTCCGCCTGTGCGGGCGTCAGACCGAGCGCCTGCAGCGGCACGATGCCCTTGTCGCGGTCGAGGATGCGCAGCACGATGTTCTCGCCGTGCAGCGTGGGCTGGGTGGCGACGCGGAAGTCGACCGGTCGCCCGCCGACCGCGAGACTGATACGTCCGTCCTGGGGGCTGCGCGACTCGGCGATGTCCATGCCGGCGAGTACCTTGAGGCGCACCGCGAGCTCCGCCCAGCACGCGCGGTGCAGCGCGCGGACCTGGCGCAGTGCGCCGTCGATGCGGTGGCGGATGCGCAGGAAGCCGGCCTCGGGCTCGAAGTGCAGGTCGGAGGCCCCGCGCGAGACCGCGTCGGCGAGCAGCGCATCGACCAGGCGCACGACGAGCTGCGGATCGCGCGGCGATGCGCCGGCCCCGCCGTTGCGCTGCTCGAGGGCGCGCACGAGCTCTTCGATCGAGCTCGCCTGGCCGTAGTGCTGCTCGATCGCGCGTCCGAGCTCGCCCTCGCCGGCCAGTCGCGGCTCGATGTGCACGTCGGGGCCGAGTTCGGCGCGCAGGCGGTCGAGGGCGACGATGTCGTGGGCGTCGGCCATGGCGACGATCAGCCGCTTGCGTGCGGTGTCGTAGTGCAGCGGCAGCAGCCGGTGGCGGCGGGCGAGGGCCTGCGGCACGCGCGCGATGGCGTCCGGATCGGCCAGCGCGGCGGCGAGGTCCACCCAGGGCACGCCACTGCGTGCGGCAAGCGCGTCGCGCAGCGCGGCCTCGCTGACGAAACCGAGCCGGACCAGCATCGGCCCCAGGGGCTGGCGGCGGTCCTGCTGTTCGTGGAGGGCGATCCGCAACTGGTCCGCGCTGATGAGGCCGGCGGCGAGCAGGGTCTGGCCGATGGATGGGGGCGCGTTCATGGCAGGCTGTCGCTCGGGGTGAAGGAGGCGTCGGGTGTCGTGCCGGCGGGCGCGAGCAGGGGGCGCAGCGGCACGTGCGGGAAGTTGCGCTGTCCGGGCGAGGGGCCGTCGGTGAGGAAGCGGTCGTCCGGCAGAAGCGCGGCGTAGTTGGCATAGCCCGCCTGCAGGCTGGGCTCGTCGATCAGCAGCGGGCGCAGGAAGATCAGCAGCTCGGTGCGCCGGACCGCGTTGTCACGGCGGGTGAACAGCTCGCCGACGAGCGGGATGTCGCCGAGCAGCGGGATGCGGCCGGTGTCGTGGTCGACGCGGTCCTCCATCAGCCCGCCGAGCACCGCGATCTCGCCGCTGCGCAGGCGCAGCATGGATTCGATCTCGCGCGTGCGGATCTGCGGCACGCGATTGGGGATGTCGCCGAGCGAGGGGTTGGGGTCGTCCTTGAAGCCGGAGATGCCCGAGATCGTCGGCCGCACGTTGAGGGTGATCTCGCCGTCGGCGGATATCTGCGGCGTGACCGACATCACCATGCCGACCGAGACCGACTGCGGCGTGGTGGTGGCGGTGATGCGGGCCTGCTTGCGGTCGTCGTACTCGGTGGTGGTGCTGTCGACCAGGAAGTACACGACCTCCTCGACCACCTTGAGCATCGCGGTCTGGTTGTTGAGCACCGACAGGCGCGGGCTGGACAGCACCTTCACGGTGCCGAAGGTCTCCAGCAGTTCGAGGCGGACATCGTTGCGCGCAGACAGGTAGGACACCGTGGGCTGGCCCGGCATCGCGTCGTCGCTGCCGCGCGGACGGACGTTCCAGCCCGGCACGCCGATGCGCGTCCAGTCGATGCCCTGGCGGTAGCCGTCGGCCAGGGTGACCTCGACGATGGTGGCCTCGATCATCACCTGGCGGCGCGCGGCCTGCTGCACGCTGCCGAGGAAGGCGCGCAGCTGCTCGTGCTGGCGGGCGGTGGCGCGCACCATCAGCACGCCGCTCTCGCGGTTGATCATGACGTCCGCGCTGCGGCAGGGGCGGCTGGCGCCGTCGCCGCAGCCGGGGCCGCCGGTCCCGGCCAGGATGCTGACCAGGTTGGCTTCGAGTGCGGTCCAGAAGTCGTTGCTGGCGCGGGTCTCGATCTGCGTCACCGAGGCGTTGCCGCTGCCGGCGTTCTGGCCGGCCGTGCCGGTGGTGGCGATCTGCGTGCTGGTGGCGACGGTGCCGCGCATGTCGCGGCTGAGGTTGACATAGTCCAGGCCGTAGCTGCGGATCACCGGGGTGTCGGGGCGAACCACGAGGTGGCCGCCGTTCAGCTCGTAGCGGATGTCGGCCTGGCGGGCGATGCGTGCGAGCAGTTCGTGCAGCGGCTGGTCGTGTGCGCGCAGCGTGACGCGGCCTTCGATGCCGGCGTGGAGATCCAGTTCGAGTCCGGCGTCGCGACCGATCGCGAGCAGCAGTTCGGCGACCGGGAGCTCGCGGACGTCGACCGAGTATCCGCGTACGGACGCGTGCTGCTTGCCGCCGGCGGGCACCGTTGCGGCCGTCGCCGGCGTGTCGTGCATCCGCGGCGCGGCGCTTGCCGCTTGCGCGCCCGCGTTTGCAGCCGCGTGCTGCCCCGCGCCCGCCGGGGCGTGGCGCGGGGCGCTCGCGGCGCGTGCATCGAGGTGCCCCGGGGCGCCCGGCGCGCGCTGCAGGGGCGCGCAGGCGGTGACCGCGAGAGTGGTCGAGAGAATGACAAGAAGGTTTTCGGTGGCGTGCATGCGTTCATGCTAAATGGATCAAATGAAAAAGTGAATAGCCATTTGGCATTGATCGGGAGGGCGTTCGGCATCGCCTGTGCGAGGTGCAAGTGACTGGAGCGCAACGCATCTCCATGGGCGATGACGATGGCGAGTGTCTTGTTGCGTTGCAGCAACGAGCGGGCGGCTGCAATCGGTCTCTGCTATAGTTCAGGGTTTTCCTGGCGCCTCATACCCCGTGTCCACGTCTGCCGAACAGACTTCCCCGCTGGTTTCCCTGCGCGACGTGCGCTTCGCCTACGGCGAGCGCGAGGTCCTGCGCGGCATCGATCTGAGCGTGCATCGCGGCCAGGTCATCGCCATCATGGGGGGCAGCGGTTGCGGCAAGACCACGCTGTTGCGTCTGATTGGCGGCCAGTTGCGGGCCACCGCCGGCACGGTCGAGGTCGAGGGGCGCAACGTCGCCCGCCTGTCGGGCAAGGAGCTCTACGCGCTGCGCCGGCGCATGGGCATGCTGTTCCAGTTCGGTGCGCTGTTCACCGACATGAGCGTCCATGACAACGTCGCCTTCCCGCTGCGCGAGCACACCGGGTTGCCGGCGGACATGATCCACGACCTGGTGCTGATGAAGCTGCAGGCGGTGGGGCTGCGCGGTGCGGCGAAGCTGCATCCGAACGAACTCTCCGGCGGCATGGCGCGGCGGGTGGCGCTGGCGCGCGCGGTGGCGCTCGATCCGATGCTGATCCTGTACGACGAGCCCTTCGCCGGCCTCGATCCGATCTCGCTCGGCATCATCGGCCAGCTGATCCGCAAGCTGAACGACGCGCTCGGCGCGAGCTCGGTGATGGTGACCCACGACGTGCACGAGTCGCTCGCCATCGTCGATTACATCTACTTCGTGTCCGACGGCCGCATCGTCGCGCAGGGCACGCCGGCCGAGATCCGCGCCTCGAGCGATCCCTTCGTGCATCAGTTCGTCAATGCCGAGGCCGACGGGCCGGTGCCCTTCCACTATCCGGCACCGCCGATCGACAGCCTGCTGAACGAGGAGGGCGCATGAACGCGATCGCCTCCGCGCTGCGCCGCATCGGCGCGCTGACCATCGACGGCGTGTGGCGGCTGGGTTTCGCCACCCGCTTCCTGCTCGCGGTGCTGATGAACTCCGGCCAGTCGCTGCGCCGCATCCATCTCACCATCCGCGAGCTCTACTTCAGCGGCGTGCTGTCGCTGCTGATCATCGTCGTCTCGGGACTGTTCGTCGGCCTGGTGCTCGGGCTGCAGGGCTACGACATCCTGCAGCGCTACGGCTCGGCCGACGCGGTGGGCGTCATGGTGGCGCTGTCGCTGCTGCGCGAGCTCGGGCCGGTGATCGCCGCGCTGCTGTTCGCCAGCCGCGCCGGCTCCGCGATCACCGCCGAGATCGGACTGATGAAGGCCACCGAGCAGCTGAAGGCGATGGACATGATGGCGGTCAACCCGATCGCGCGCGTGGTCGCGCCGCGCTTCTGGGGCGGCGTGCTGTCGATGCCGCTGCTGGCGGCGCTGTTCTCGGCGATGGGCATCTTCGGCGGCTGGCTGATCACCGTGGCGGTGATCGGCGTCGATGACGGCGCGTTCTGGTCGCAGATGCAGGCTGCAGTGGAATTCGAGTACGACGTGATGAACGGCGTGATCAAGTCCGCGGTCTTCGGTACGGTGGTGTCGCTGATCGCGGTGTTCGAGGGCTACGATTGCCAGCCGACCGCCGAGGGCGTGTCGCGCGCGATCACCCGCACCGTCGTCACGTCCGCGCTGGCCATCCTGGCGCTGGACTTCGTGCTTACCTCCTTCATGTTCAGGGGTTGATGATGAGTCGTACCGCGCTCGACCTGTGGGTCGGCATTTTTGTTGCGATCGGTTTCGCCGCGCTGGTCTTCCTGGCGATGAAGGTCGGCAACTTCTCGGGTCTGGACGGCAGCGAGACCTATCGCGTCGAGGCGCCCTTCGACAACATCGGCGGCCTCAAGGTGCGCGCCCCGGTCAAGAGCTCGGGCGTGCTGGTCGGCCGTGTCGCCGCGATCCGTTTCGATCCCGAGATCTATCGCGCGGTGGTCGAGCTCGAGATCGACAGGCGCTATGGCTTCCCGGCCGACACCACGGCCTCGATCCTGACTTCCGGCCTGCTCGGCGAGCAGTACGTCGGGCTGGAAGCGGGGGCCGACTCGGCGATGCTGAAGAATGGCGACCGCGTGCTGATCACCCAGTCGGCGGTGGTGCTGGAGAAGCTGATCGGGCAGTTCATGTTCGACCGTGCCGCGGACGCGCCCGCGCAGCCGCAGTGAGGCGGCGGCCAGGTCTTCCGGAGAAAACAACAATGCAAAACGTCTTCCGCTCCTCCCGCGCCGGCGTGGCTGCTGCCGCGCTGTCGGCCGCGCTGCTGACGGGCTGTGCCACCACCGCCAACCCCAACGATCCGCTCGAAGGCTTCAACCGCGCGATGTTCAGCTTCAACGACCAGCTCGACAAGGCCGTCGTCAAGCCCGCGGCGCAGGTCTATGATGCCGTGCTTCCGAGCCCGGTGCGCACCGGCGTCGGCAACGTCTTCGGCAACCTCGCCGACCCCTGGATCGCGCTCAACAACATCCTGCAGGGCAAGTTCGCCGAGGGCGTGAGCGACCTGATGCGCTTCGCCCTCAACTCGACCTGGGGCCTGCTCGGCGTGCTCGACATCGCCAGCGAGGCCGGCCTGCCCAAGCACGACGAGGACCTCGGCCAGACCCTGGGGCGCTGGGGCGTGGGCGAGGGCGCCTACATCGTGCTGCCCTTCTTCGGCCCGCGCACGGTGCGTGACGCGGTCGCGATGCCGGCCGACATGATGGGCGAGACGCCGTTCGCCATCGACCACGTGCCGACCCGCAACACCGTGACCGCCACCCGCGTGGTGCACGCGCGCTCGGTGCTGCTCGGCGCCGACCACACGCTGGAGGAGGCGGCGCTCGACCGCTATGCCTTCGTGCGCGACTTCTATCTCGAACAACGTCGTTACAAGGTCGATGATGGCCGCCAGGAGCGGGTGTACGAAGATTTCGACGAGCAGTCCGCCGCGCCGCTCGGCGACGAGGTGGATGCCGCCGCGGCCGCCGCGGTGGAGCGCCTCGAACTCGTCGGCATCGGCGAGCTGGCGCTCGAGCGCGCGGCCGCATCCCCGACCCACAAGAACTGAGGGCCAGACATGAAAGCACTGACGAACCGTTTCCTCCTCCCCCTGCTGTGCATGATGTTCGCCGGCGCGATGTCGGCGAGCGCCGCGACCGATCTGAAGGCGCCAGACGCGCTGGTCAAGGACGTCACCAACGAGGTGCTCGAGATCGTGCGCGCCGACAAGGCCATCCAGGCCGGCGACACCAAGCGCGTGATCGAGCTGGTCGACGCCAAGGTGCTGCCGCACTTCGACTTCCGCCGCATGACCATGCTCGCCGTCGGCCGTGACTGGCGCCAGGCCACGCCCGAGCAGCAGGCCAGGCTCACCGACGCCTTCCGCACCCTGCTCGTGCGCACCTACTCCAACGCGCTGACCCAGTATCGCGACCAGCGCATCGAGTTCCGTCCCTCGCGCTTCGCCGAGGCCGACACCCGCGTGCAGATCCGCACCGAGGTCATCCAGGCCGGCGCCCAGCCGGTCGGCATCGACTACATGCTGGAGAAGAGCGAGAAGGGCTGGAAAGTGTTCGACGTCATCGTCGCCGGCGTGAGCCTGGTCACCAACTATCGCAGCAGCTTCGGCCAGGAAATCAGCCGCGGCGGCATCGACGGCCTGATCAAGTCGCTGGAGGAGCGCAATCGCACGCTCGCCGAGCAGCAGGGGCTGCAGCAGGGCGCAGGCGGTCGCGGCGCATGAGCGCATCCGGCCCTGTCACCGTATTCGCGCCCGCCGGCGAGCTGACCATGGTGTCGGCGCCGGGGGTGCTCGAGGAAGGCCGCCGGCTGGCGCGCGCGGGCGACCTGGTGGTCGATTTCGCCGGCGTCACGACTGCAGACTCGGCAGCGCTCGCGCTGCTGTTCGACTGGATGCGCTGCGCACGCACGGCCGGCAATCGCCTGAGCGTGCGCGGCCTGCCGGCCGCCATGGCGAGCCTGGCCGCGCTCTACGACATCGATCCGCTGTTGCCGCTGGAAGGCGCGCGATGACCGTTCCCGCCATCCGCATCCACGGCGTCGCCAAGCGCTATGGCGCGCTGCAGGCGCTCGGCGGTGTCGACCTCGAGATCGGCCAGGGCGAGTTCTTCGGCCTGCTCGGCCCCAACGGTGCCGGCAAGACCACGCTGATCTCGGCGCTGTCGGGCCTTGTGCGTCCGGACAGCGGCTCGCTCGCGATCATGGGTCACGACGTGGTCGCCGACTACCGCAATGCCCGCCGCAATCTCGGCGTGGTGCCGCAGGAGCTGGTGTTCGATCCCTTCTTCTCGGTGCGCGAACTGTTGCGCATCCAGTCGGGCTACTTCGGCATCCGCAGCAACGACGACTGGATCGACGAGATCCTCGCCAGCCTGGACCTCACCCACAAGGCCAACGCCAACATGCGCGCGCTGTCGGGTGGCATGAAGCGGCGTGTGCTGGTGGCGCAGGCGCTGGTGCATCGGCCGCCGGTGATCGTGCTCGACGAGCCCACCGCCGGCGTGGATGTCGAACTGCGCCAGGGGCTGTGGCAGTTCATCCGCAAGCTCAACCGCGACGGCCACACCATCGTGCTGACCACACACTACCTCGAAGAGGCCGAGACCCTGTGCGGTCGGATCGCGATGCTTAAGGCCGGGCGCATCGTTGCGCTCGACACCACCGACAACCTGCTGCGCCGCTTCGCCACCCACAGCCTGCGCGTGCGCCTGGCGCATCCGGAGCGCGGCGTGGTGCTCGGCGGCAGTGCTGCCGAGGGCGGCTGGGTCGAGTTCGCGTTCGACAGCTACGCCGAGGTCGAGACCCTGCTCGCCCGCCTGCGCGAGGCCGCTGCCGGACTGACCGAAATGCAGCTCGGCGAGCCGGACCTCGAGCGCGTCTTCGTCGAGGTCATGAATCGTGCCTGATCGTTCCCCCGCAATCCGTCCCGCGCCGCGCATCGAGCCGATGGCGCCCGAGTCGTCGCTGACCGGCTTTCGTACCCTGCTGTACAAGGAGACCCTGCGCTTCTGGAAGGTCAGCTTCCAGACGGTCGCCGCGCCGGTGTTGAACGCGCTGCTGTTCCTGCTCATCTTCTCGCACGTGCTCGACCGCCACGTCACCGTCTATGGCGAGGTCGCCTACACCAGCTTCCTGGTGCCCGGGCTGGTGATGATGTCGGTGCTGCAGAACGCCTTCGCCAACAGCTCGTCCTCGCTGATCCAGAGCAAGATCACCGGCAACATCATCTTCGTGCTGCTGCCGCCGCTGTCCTATCGCGAGTTCTACGCCGCCTACGTGATCGCCTCGACCCTGCGCGGGTTGATGGTGGGTGCGGGCGTGCTCGCGGTGTCGGCGGCCTTCGTCGAGGTGCCGATGGCCAACCCGCTGTGGGTGCTTGCCTTCGCGGTGATGGGCGGGATCATCCTCGGCTCCTTCGGGGTCATCGCCGGCATCTGGGCGGACAAGTTCGACCAGCTGGCCGCCTTCCAGAACTTCCTGATCATGCCGCTGACGATGCTGTCGGGCGTGTTCTACTCCATCCATTCGCTGCCGCAGTTCTGGCAGGATGTGTCGCATTTCAACCCGTTCTTCTTCATGATCGACGGGTTCCGCTACGGTTTCTTCGGTCAATCGGACACCTCGCCCTGGCTGTCGCTCGGCGTTGTGGGCCTGTGTTTCGTGGTACTCGCGGTCCTGACCCTGGCGATGCTCGCCCGGGGCTACAAGCTGCGTTCGTAAAGGATTCCAAATGTTTGAAGCAAGCGAGATCAAGCGGCTGATCGAGCAGGGCCTGCCCTGCGAGTTCGTCTTCATCGAGGGCGACGACGGCGTGCATTTCCGCGGCATCGTCGTCAGCGCCACCTTCGAGGGCAAGATGAAGGTGCGCCAGCATCAGGCGGTGTACGCCACCCTCGGTCGCCTGATGGGCAACGAGATCCACGCCCTGCAACTGCAGACCTTCACCCCTGCGCAGTGGGAAGAAGGCCGCGGCGAACTGGGCATGTGAGGCGAAGATGGACAAGCTGCTGATCGAGGGCGGTGCCCGCCTGTCGGGCGAGATCGCCATTTCCGGGGCCAAGAACGCCGCGCTCCCCATCCTGTGCGCGGCGCTGCTCACCGCCGAGACGGTCACCTTCACCAATGTGCCGCAGTTGAACGACATCGGCACCCTGCTCGAGCTGCTCGGGCAGATGGGGGTGAAGGTCGCGCGCGACGGCGACACCGTCACGCTCGACGCCTCGGGCCTGAACAATCCGGTCGCGCCCTACGAGATGGTCAAGACCATGCGCGCCTCCATCCTGGTGCTCGGCCCGCTGGTCGCGCGCTGCGGCGAGGCACGGGTTTCGCTGCCCGGCGGCTGCGCGATCGGTGCGCGCCCGGTGGACCAGCACATCAAGGGCCTGCAGGCCATGGGTGCCGAGGTGCGTGTCGAGCACGGCTACGTCCATGCGACCGTGCCGCGCCTGAAGGGCGCGCGCCTGTTCACCGACATGGTGACGGTGACCGGCACCGAGAACCTGATGATGGCCGCCGTGCTGGCCGACGGCGAGACCGTGATCGAGAACGCCGCGCGCGAGCCCGAGGTGGTCGATCTCGCCAACTGCCTGGTGGCGATGGGGGCGCAGATCTCCGGCGCGGGCAGCGACGTGATCCGCATCCGCGGCGTCGAGCGCCTGCACGGCGCGACCCACCGCATCATGCCCGACCGCATCGAGACCGGCACCTACCTGTGCGCGGCTGCGGTCACCGGCGGTTCGGTGCGCCTGACCGGCACCAGTTCGAGCTACCTCGATGCGGTGATCGACAAGCTCATGGACGCCGGCTGCGAGGTGGTGTCCGAGCGCGACGCGATCCGCCTGTCGGCGCCGGCGCGGCTCAACGCGGTGAGCCTGCGCACCGCGCCCTATCCGGCCTTCCCGACCGACATGCAGGCGCAGTTCATGGCCATCAACTGCGTGGCCAATGGCGTGGCGATGATCCGCGAGACCATCTTCGAGAACCGTTTCATGCACGCGGTCGAGCTGCAGCGCCTGGGCGCCGACATCCGCATCGACGGCAATACCGCGGTGGTCCAGGGGGTGGCGAAGCTCGAGGGGGCGACGGTGATGGCGACCGACCTGCGGGCTTCGGCCTCGCTGGTCGTGGCCGGCCTGGTGGCCGAGGGCGAGACGACGATCGAGCGCATCTATCACCTCGACCGCGGCTACGAGCGCCTGGAAGAGAAGCTTGCCGCGCTCGGCGCGAAGGTTCGGCGCCTGGCCTGAGCGCATCGAAGCGCGCCAGCGCGCGCCCGACCGCTCAACAAGAAGGGGCTCCCGGACAAGCCGGCAGCCCCTTCGTCATTCCGGCGCCCGGTCCGGGGCGCAGGCATCGTCGCGGATGCGTGCGCGGGAACGGATGAGGGCCCGGGGGAGTGGCTCAGAGCTCGAACTGGCCGTTGGCTTCCGGCTGCCAGGTGACTTCGATCACCTTCAGGCGGATCTCCTTGCCGTCCGCAGCCTTCCAGTCGATCGACTGGCCGGCCGACAGGCCGAGCAGCGCACTGCCGGCGGGCGAGAAGATCGACACGCGGTGGGCTTCGGCGTTGGCGTCCTTGGGGTAGGCCAGGGTCAGCTCGTATTCGCGGCCGGTGCCTTCCTCGACGAAACGCGCGCGGCTGTTCATCGTGATGACGTCGGCCGGCATGTCCTGCGGCTCGCGCACGTCGGCGCGCTCGAGTTCCTCGCGCAGGCCGTCGAGGTCGCTGCGGCTGCGGAAGGCGGGGAGGGTGAGCAGACCCTCGAGGCGCTCGAGGTCGCTGCTGGAGACGGTGATCGACGGTTTCATGGTGCAAGTTCCTGCATGAGGGGCGCGCCGGCGCTGCGGCGAAACAAAAGAAAAGGCCGAACCGCCAGTTGCGGTTCAGCCAGTCGCGTAGAAGGTTAACAGAAGCGGCGCCGGGTTACAATGCGGGCTTACCCAGATCAAGGCCTTTCACGTGTCCAGCATCACGCTCGCCCTGTCCAAGGGGCGCATCTTCGAAGAGACGCTGCCGCTGCTCGCAGCCGCGGGCATCGTGCCCACCGACAACCCCGAGTCCTCGCGCAAGCTGATCATCGGCACCAATCGGCCGGACGTGCGCCTGGTCATCGTGCGCGCCACCGACACCCCGACCTACGTGCAGTACGGCGCCGCCGACCTCGGCATTGCCGGCAAGGACACGCTGGTCGAGCACGGCGGCGCGGGCCTGTACCAGCCGCTCGACCTCGAGATCGCGAAGTGCCGGCTGTGCGTCGCGGTGCAGAAGGGCTTCGACTACGCCGCCGCCACCCGGCCGGGCGGGCGCATCCGCGTCGCCACCAAGTACATGAACGCCGCCAAGGCGCACTTCGCCGGCAAGGGCATGCATGTGGACCTGATCAAGCTCTACGGCTCGATGGAGCTCGCGCCCCTGGTCGGGCTGGCCGACGCCATCGTCGACCTGGTGTCCACCGGCGGCACGCTGCGCGCCAACAACCTGGAAGAGGTCGAGGACATCATGCCGATCAGCTCGCGCCTGATCGTCAACCAGGCCTCGCTCAAGCTCAAGCGCGAACTCATCCAGCCGGTGCTCGACGCCTTCGCCGGCGCGATCAAACCGTAAGGAAGCATCCATGAGCCAGACGCCCATCCGCCGCCTCGATGCGCGCGAGCCCGAATTCCTGTCCACGCTCGACGCGCTGCTCGCCTTCGAGTCCGAGGCCGACGAACGCATCGACAGCGCCGTCACCGAGATCCTGCGCGCGGTGCGCACCACCGGAGACGCCGCGGTGGTCGAGTACACCCGCCGCTTCGACGGGCTGGACGTGCATTCGATGGTGGCGCTGGAGCTGCCGAAGTCCGAACTGCATGCCGCCCTCGACAGCCTGTCGAAGGAGCAGCGCGAGGCGCTGACCATCGCCGCCGACCGCGTGCGCGTCTATCACGAGCGCCAGAAGGGCGAGTCCTGGGAGTTCACCGAGGCCGACGGCACCCGCCTGGGGCAGAAGGTCACGCCGCTCGACCGTGTCGGCCTCTACGTGCCGGGCGGGCGCGCGTCCTACCCGAGCTCGGTGCTGATGAACGCGATCCCGGCCAAGGTCGCCGGCGTCGGCGAGCTGATCATGGTCGTGCCCACTCCGCGCGGCGAGAAGAACCCGCTGGTGCTGGCGGCGGCGGCGATCACCGGCGTGGACCGCGTGTTCACCATCGGCGGCGCGCAAGCGGTGGCGGCGCTCGCCTACGGCACCCAGACCATCCCGCAGGTGGACAAGATCGTCGGCCCGGGCAATGCCTACGTCGCCGAGGCCAAGCGCCGGGTGTTCGGCACGGTCGGCATCGACATGGTCGCCGGCCCCTCCGAGGTGCTGATCATCTCGGACGGCTCCGGCCACGCCGACTGGGTGGCGATGGACCTCTTCGCCCAGGCCGAGCACGACGAGCTCGCGCAGTCGATCCTGCTGTGCACCGATGCGACCTTCATCGACGCGGTGCACGAGGCGATCGATCGTCTGCTGCCGACCATGCCGCGCCGCGACACCATCGCCAGGTCGCTGGCCAACCGCGGTGCGCTGATCCACGTGGATAGTCTGGAGCAGGCCTGCGCGCTCGCCAACCGCATCGCGCCCGAGCACCTCGAGCTGTCGCTCGACGATGCGGAGGCGTGGATCGACCGCATTCGCCACGCCGGCGCGATCTTCGTCGGCCACTGGGCGGTGGAGGCGCTCGGCGACTACTGCGCCGGTCCCAATCACGTGCTGCCCACCATGCGCAGCGCGCGCTTCTCGTCGCCGCTCGGCACTTACGATTTCCAGAAGCGCACCAGCATCGTCAACATCTCGCAGGCCGGCGCCCAGCATCTGGGCAGGGTCGCGTCCATCCTCGCCCATGGCGAGGGCCTGCAGGCGCACGCGCGCTCGGCGGAGATGCGGCTGAAGGTCTGATCGGGCGCCGGCGGAGCAGTTCGCTCCGCCGGCAGGCCTTGAAGGCGCTCAGGCGGCGAGAATTTCCTTCAGTGCCGCGATCAGGATGTCGCACTGTTCGTCGGTGCCGATGGTGATGCGCATGAACTGGTCGATGCGCGCCGCCTTGAAGTGGCGCACGATGATCGCGCGCTTGCGCAGTTCTGCCGTCAGCTCGCCACCGTCGCGCTGCGGATGGCGGGCGAAGATGAAGTTCGCGGCCGACGGCAGTACCTCGAATCCCAGTGACCGCATGTCGGCGACCAGCTTCTCGCGCGTCGCGATGACCTTGCGGCAGCTCTCCCGGAAAAACGCCTCGTCCTCCACCGACGCCACCGCGCCGGCGATCGCCAGGCGGTCGAGCGGGTAGGAGTTGAAGCTGTTCTTGACCCGCTCCAGGCCCTCGATCAGCTCGGCGTGGCCGACCGCATAGCCGACGCGCAGGCCGGCGAGGGAGCGGCTCTTGGAGAATGTGTGGGCGACGAGCAGGTTCGGGTAGCGGTCGACGAGCGCGATCGCGCTCTCGCCGCCGAAGTCGACGTAGGCCTCATCGACCAGCACGACGGCGTCGGGATTGCCGGCGACGATGCGCTCGACATCGGCCAGCGCCAGCAGGCGTCCGGTCGGGGCGTTGGGGTTGGGGAAGATGATCGCGCCCGGGCGCTCGGTTGCCGCCTGGCCGGGCTGCGGCAGGTAGTCCTCCACGCGGATGGCGAAATCCTCGGCGAGCGGGATGCTGCGGTGGGCGATGCCGTACAGCCCGCAATACACCGGGTAGAAGCTGTAGGTGATGTCCGGGAACCACAGCGCGCGATCGTGCTTCAGCAGGGCCATGAAGGCGTGCGCCAGGACCTCGTCCGAGCCGTTGCCGACGAAGACCTGCTGCGGCTTTACGCCGTGGCGCCGTGCGAGTGCCGTCTTGAGCGCATCGGCGTTCGGATCCGGATAGAGGCGCAAGCCGTCGCCGGTGGCGGCGCGGATGGCTTCCAGCGCCTTCGGCGAGGGGCCGTAGGGGTGCTCGTTGGTGTTGAGCTTGACGAGGTTGTCCAGCTTGGGCTGTTCGCCCGGCACGTAGGGGGTCAGGCCGTGGACGACGGCGCTCCAGAAGCGGCTCATGCGGATGTCTGCGGTTGGATGGAACGAGTGCGCCTCGCGCGCCAAGCGTGGAAGGGGGCGCCGACACGGCGCGAGGGCAGCGCGACAGCACCACCGTCCCCGCGCCACAGGCTGCGCGTTGCAGCGAGTTTGCCGCGCGATGGTATCATGGCTGCGACCCCTCACCCTTTGGCCAGAAGTCCCCCCATGCGGCAAGCAGAAGTCACTCGCAACACCCTCGAGACGAAGATCACGGTGCGCATCGACCTGGACGGTACCGGCCAGGGCAAGCTCGACACCGGCGTGCCCTTCTTCGACCACATGCTCGACCAGATCGTCCGTCACGGCCTGATCGACCTCGACATCCACTGCGAGGGTGACACCCACATCGACGACCATCACACCGTCGAGGACGTCGGTATCACGCTCGGCCAGGCCTTTGCGAAGGCGATCGGCGACAAGAAGGGGCTGCGCCGTTACGGTCACGCCTACGTGCCGCTCGACGAGGCCCTGTCGCGCGTGGTGGTGGATTTCTCCGGGCGCCCGGGCCTGCACTATTTCGTGAATTACACCCGCGCCCGCATCGGCAACTTCGATGTGGACCTGGCGCGCGAATTCTTCCAGGGCTTCGTCAATCACGCCGGCGTCACGGTGCACATCGACAACCTGCGCGGCGACAACGCCCACCATCAGTGCGAGACGGTGTTCAAGGCCTTTGCCCGTGCGTTGCGCATGGCGGCCGAGCGCGATGAGCGCGCGGCGGGCACCATCCCCTCGACCAAGGGCGCGCTCTGATCTTCTTCCTTCCGCGGCTGCCCTGCGCGGCCGCCATCCTGTCGAATAGCGAGTCAAGCCGATGACCACCGTGGCCATCATCGATTACGGCATGGGCAACCTGCGCTCGGTCGCGAAGGCGATCGAGCACGTGGCGCCCGGCCACGACGTCTTCGTCACCTCCGATCCCGCACGGGTGGCCGCGGCCGAGCGCGTCGTCTTCCCCGGCCAGGGCGCGATGCCCGACTGCATGCGCGAGCTCGACGCGCGCGGCCTGCGCCCGGCGGTGCTCGCCGCCGCGGCGGCGAAGCCCTTCCTCGGCATCTGCATCGGCCAGCAGATGCTGTTCCAGCACAGCGCCGAGGGCGACGTGCCCGGACTCGGCATCCTGCCGGGCGAGGTCGTGCGTTTTCCCGAGGAGCGCATGAGGCTGGCCGACGGCAGCCTGCTCAAGGTGCCGCACATGGGCTGGAACGAGGTCTGGCAGTCCGCACCGCATCCTATGTGGGAGGGCATCCCCGACGGCGAGCGCTTCTATTTCGTGCACAGCTATTTCGTGACCCCGGCCGACCCCGCGCTGACCGCGGCCGAGACCGACTATGGCCTGCGCTTTACCAGTGCGGTAGCGCGGGCTAATATCTTCGCGGCCCAGTTCCACCCGGAAAAGAGCGCCGCTGCAGGCCTTCGGCTGCTTGCAAACTTCATCCGCTGGCAGCCCTGAGCGCCGACGGTCCTGTCTTTCGACTCCGCCCTTCTGAACTGATCCCCATGTTGCTGATCCCCGCCATCGACCTCAAGGACGGTCAATGTGTTCGCCTGAAACAGGGCGAGATGGACGATGCCACGGTGTTTTCCTCCGACCCGGGCGCCATGGCGCGCCACTGGCTGGAGGCCGGCGCCCGCCGCCTGCACCTGGTCGACCTCAACGGCGCCTTCGCCGGCAAGCCCAAGAACGGCGCCGCGATCCGCGCGATCACCGACGTCGTCGGTGACGGCATCCCGGTGCAGCTCGGGGGCGGCATCCGCGACCTCGACACCATCGAGCACTACCTCGACAACGGCATCAGCTACGTCATCATCGGCACCGCCGCGGTCAAGAACCCCGGTTTCCTGCATGACGCCTGCAGCGCCTTCCCCGGCCACCTCATCGTCGGGCTCGACGCCAAGGACGGCAAGGTGGCGGTCGACGGCTGGTCCAAGCTTACCGGCCACGACGTCGTCGACCTGGCGAAGAAGTTCGAGGACTACGGTGTCGAGTCGGTGATCTACACCGACATCGGCCGCGACGGCATGCTCTCGGGCGTCAATATCGAGGCCACCGTACGCCTGGCGCGCGCGCTGCGCATCCCGGTCATCGCCAGCGGCGGCATCACCGACCTGCGCGACATCGACGCGCTGTGCGCGGTCGAGGACGAGGGCATCATGGGCGCGATCACCGGTCGCGCGATCTACGAGGGCACCCTCGACTTCGCCGCCGCCCAGGCGCGCGCGGACGAACTCAACGGCGTGACCGAATGACCTTCTCCTGCGAGCGCCGCTGATGCTTGCCAAGCGCATCATTCCCTGCCTGGACGTGAAGTCCGGGCGCGTGGTCAAGGGCGTCAATTTCGTCGAACTGCGCGACGCCGGCGATCCGGTCGAGATCGCCCGCCGCTACGACGAGCAGGGCGCCGACGAGATCACCTTCCTCGACATCACCGCCAGCTCGGACGATCGCGACATCATCCTCCACGTGGTCGAGCAGGTCGCCGAGCAGGTCTTCATCCCGCTCACCGTCGGCGGCGGCGTGCGCGTGGTCGAGGACGTGCGCCGGCTGCTCAACGCCGGGGCCGACAAGGTCAGCATGAACACCGCGGCGGTCAACAACCCGCAACTGGTGCATGACGCCTCGAGCAAGGTCGGCAGCCAGTGCATCGTGGTGGCGATCGACGCCAAGCAGACCGCGCCCGGCAAGTGGGAGGTGTTCACCCACGGCGGGCGCAACAACACCGGGCTCGACGCCATCGAGTGGGCGCGCAAGGTCGAGTCCCTGGGCGCGGGCGAGATCCTGCTCACCAGCATGGACCGCGACGGCACCAAGAGCGGCTTCGACCTCGCGCTGACGCGTGCGGTGTCGGATGCGGTACGCATCCCGGTGATCGCCAGCGGCGGCGTCGGCACCCTCGAGCATCTCGCCGAGGGCGTCACCGAAGGTCGCGCCGACGCGGTGCTGGCGGCGAGCATCTTCCATTTCGGACAGCACACCGTGCGCGAGGCCAAGGAGCTGATGCGCGCGCGCGGCATCGAGGTGCGGCTGTGAGCACGAACACGCGCTGGTTGAACGAAATCACATGGGACGAACACGGCCTGGTGCCGGTGATCGCGCAGGAAGCCTCCACCGGCGACGTGCTGATGTTCGCGTGGATGAACCGCGAGGCCCTGCAGCGCACCGCCGAGACCGGCGAAGCCATCTACTGGTCACGTTCGCGCCGTAAGCTGTGGCACAAGGGCGAAGAGTCCGGCCACGTGCAGAAGGTGCTCGACATCCGGATCGACTGCGACAACGACGTCGTGCTGCTGAAGATCGAGCAGGTCGGCGGCATCGCCTGCCACACCGGGCGCCACAGCTGCTTCTTCCAGAAGTATTTCGCCGACGGCCGCTGGGAGGCCGTCGAACCGGTTTTGAAAGACCCGCAGGAGATCTACAAATGATCGATATCGAAGTGCTGCATCGCGTCGCCGACACCCTGGCCGCGCGCAAGAAGGCCGATCCGGACTCCTCCTACGTCTCCAGCCTGTACCAGAAGGGCACCGACGCGATCTGCAAGAAGGTCGCCGAAGAGGCCGCCGAGACCATCATGGCGGCCAAGGACAAGGACATGCTGCACCTGGTGTGGGAGGTGACCGACCTGTGGTTCCACTCCATGGTGCTGCTCGCCCACCACGGCCTGTCGGTGGACGACGTGCTCGCCGAGTTCCGCCGCCGCGAGGGCGTGTCGGGCATCGACGAGAAGAAGTCGCGCACCGCCCAGGGGGCCAGCGCATGAGCGACTGCGTCTTCTGCCGCATCGTGCGCGGCGAGATCCCGTCGAAGAAGGTGTATGAGGACGAGCACGTCTACGCCTTCCACGACATCAACCCGGTCGCGCCGGTGCATGTCCTGGTCGTTCCCAAGGTCCATGTCGACTCGATGGCGCACCTCGGCGAGGAACACGAGGCGGCGATGGGGCGTCTGATGATTGCGGCGGGCAGGATTGCCCGCGAGCAAGGTTGTACCGACGGCTTCCGCACGATCGTGAACACCGGAAGGGTCGGCCTGCAGGAGGTGTATCATCTGCACCTTCACATTCTGGGCGGGTCCAATCCCCTGCCGCCCATGTTGAAGCGTTAAGGAGAGCGGTATGGGTTCTTTGAGCATCTGGCACTGGCTGATCGTGCTGGTCATCGTCCTCTTGGTGTTCGGCACCAAGAAGCTGCGCAACATCGGTTCCGACCTGGGTGGCGCGGTGAAGGGCTTCAAGGAAGGCATGAAGGAAGCCGATGGCGGCGCCGCTGGCGATGCCGGCCAGCAGAAGATCGCGGGTGACGGCCAGACGATCGAGGGCGAAGCGCGCGAGAAGGTCGACCAGAACCGGTCCTGAGCGACGCGTCTCGACACCCGAGGGGCGCCCTGACAGGAGCGCCCCTTCGTTTTAACGCGGCACAGCGCAGGCGTGCCGCGTCTCGAGCGAGCAAACATGTTCGACTTCGGTTTTTCGGAACTCATCGTGATCGGTATCGTGATGCTGGTCGTGGTCGGGCCTGAGCGCCTGCCCAAGGTCGCACGCACCGCCGGTCATCTGCTCGGGCGCGTCCAGCGCTACGTCTCGGACGTGAAATCCGACATCCAGCGCGAGATGCAGCTCGAGGAACTGAAGAAGCTCCAGGAGCAGGTCAGGCACCAGGCCCAGGAACTCGAGTCCTCGGTGCGTTCCGGCGCGGCGAACGTCGAGTCGGAGGTCGGCCGTACCGCCGGAGAACTGCGCTCGATGCTGCCCGAGGGCGGCAGTGCGCAGCCTGGCGCGAGCGCGCGGGCCGATGCGGCGCCCGCAGCCGCGGAGCACGGGGGCGCGGCGACCGGTAGCCAGCTGCTGGCCCAGGATCGTCCGGCGGCTGCCGAGCCCCGTCCGCAACTCGAGCTCGGGCTCGATGCGTCCGCACGTCGCGACGCCAGCGCAGACAAGAACAAGGTATGACCGAACAACAGGAAACCTTCATCGCGCATCTCATCGAGCTGCGCGACCGCCTGATCCGTGCGCTCCTTGCGCTCGTCATCGTCTTCGTGTGCCTGATGCCGTGGGCCGGCGACATCTACGACATCCTCGCCAAACCGATGATGGACACGCTGCCCGCGGGCACCAACATGATCGCGACCGGCGTGGTGACGCCCTTCTTCGTGCCGGTGAAGGTGACGATGATGGTCGCCTTCGTGTTCGCGCTGCCCTGGGTCCTGTACCAGGCCTGGGCCTTCATCGCCCCCGGGCTGTATGCGCACGAGAAGCGCCTGGCCCTGCCGCTGGTGCTCGGCAGCACCCTGCTGTTCCTGATCGGCATGGCCTTCTGCTACTTTTTCGTATTCGGCATGGTGTTCAAGTTCATCGCCGAATTCGCGCCCAAGAGCATCGTGCCCGCGCCGGACATCGAGCAGTACCTGTCCTTCGTGATGTCGATGTTCATCGCCTTCGGCATCACCTTCGAGGTGCCGGTGGCGGTGATCCTGATGGTGAAGGCGGGCCTCGTCGATGTCGCCAAGCTGCGCGAGGCGCGCCCCTACGTGATCGTCGGCGCGTTCGTGATCGCCGCGGTGGTGACGCCGCCCGACGTGGTCTCGCAGTTCATGCTCGCGGTACCGATGTGCCTGCTCTACGAACTCGGCATCATCCTGGCGAACATGATGAGCAGGCCTTCACCCCAGCAGGAGGCGGCCGCCGATTACGTGCCGCCCTCGCTCGAGGACATGGACAAGGAGCTCGACCGCATCGAGGCCGACGAGAAGCGCGGCGGACAGGGCTGAGCGCCGCCGGCGCTCTATTGGTGCAGGCGTTCCGCCTTCTTCAGCGGTTCGCCGCCGGGGTCGGGCGCCTGCCGACCTCGACGCTGAGGTCGAGCTCCTCGCTGCCGCGCCGTACCCTGAACACCGCGGTCTTGCCCGGCGGCAGCGCGGCGACCATGTCGAGCATCGCCCGTGGGTCCTGTACCGCCTGGCCGTCTAGGGCGATCAGCACGTCGCCCGGACGCACGCCGGCGCGATCGGCGGGGCTGCCGCGCAGCACGCCGGCGATCAGCGCGCCGACCGTGTCGCGGTAACCGAAGGATTCGGCCAGTTCGGGCGTCAGGTCCTGGATCTCGACCCCCACCCAGCCACGTACGACCTCGCCGGTGGCGACGATCTGTTCGAGAACGGTGCGCGCGATCGACACCGGAATCGCGAAACCGATGCCGAGCGAGCCGCCCGAGCGCGAATAGATCGCGGTGTTGATGCCGACGAGGTGGCCGGCACTGTCGACCAGCGCCCCGCCCGAGTTGCCGGGGTTGATCGCGGCGTCGGTCTGGATGTAGTTCTCGAAGGTGTTGATGCCGAGCTGGCTGCGCCCGAGCGCCGAGACGATCCCCATGGTCACCGTCTGGCCGACGCCGAAGGGGTTGCCGATCGCCAGCACCACGTCGCCGACCGCGAGGCTGTCGTTCCCCGAGAAGGTGATCGCCGGCAGCACCGCGTCGCTCTCGATGCGCAGCACGGCGAGATCGGTTTCCGGGTCGCGGCCGATCAGCCTGGCGGCGAACTTGCGCCCGTCGTTGAGGGCGACCTCGATCGCGTCGGCCGTCTCGATGACGTGGTTGTTGGTCAGCACGTAGCCGTCGGGGCTGACGATGACGCCGGAGCCGAGGCCCGATTCGCGCTGGCCGGGGTCGTTTTCGGGGCGCTCGCCGAAGAAGTGGCGGAACAGCGGATCGTCGAACAGGGGATGGCGCTGGCTGCGGCCGGCCTTGCTGGTGAAGATGTGCACCACTGCAGGCATCGACTGCTGCGCGGCGGGGGCATAGGAGCCGGCGGCCGGGCTGCGTTCGGCGCCCGCCGGGGCCTCGAGGATGGCGACGACGGCCGCGGGCGTGGCCTTGCGCAGCCATTCGGGCTTCAGCGTGTTGAGCACGAACAGCACCGCGACGCTGACGGTCACGGCCTGCGCGAAGATGAGCCACAAGCGGCGCATAATGTGGGACTTGAAGGACGAAGCTCACGAACGCCGCGCGCGGGCCGGTTGCCCGCAAGCGCTGCCGTTCGCATCATGGGAGGAGGCTGCATGCAACTCATCGAGCTCAGGAATCATCTCGACACCCTGCTCGACACCCAGCGGCTCAAGGATTATTGCCCAAACGGTCTGCAAGTGGAAGGACGGCCCGAGGTGAGCCGCGTGCTGTGCGGTGTGACCGCGAGCCAGGCGCTGCTCGACCGTGCTGTCGCCGGCGGTCATGACGCCGTCTTCGTGCATCACGGCCTGTTCTGGAAGGGGGAGGACGGCCGTGTCACCGGCTTCCGGCGCCAGCGCCTGCGCGCGCTGCTGGCCAACGACATCAGCCTGTTCGCCTATCACCTGCCGCTGGACGTGCATCCGGAGCTCGGCAACAACGCCCAGCTCGGAAAGCGCATGGGCTGGCAGGGCGAAGGCCGCTTCGCCGACCAGGACCTGGGCTGGATCGGCCGGCCGGCCGAGCCCGGCCAGTCTGCGGATGCGATTGCGCGCGCGCTGGCGCAGACGCTCGGTCGCGCGCCGCTGCTGGTCGGCGACGGGCGGCGTGCGGTCCGCCGCGTGGCCTGGTGCACCGGCGGTGCCCAGGGCTACTTCGAGCAGGCCATCCTGGCCGGGGCCGATCTCTACGTGTCGGGCGAGATCTCCGAGCAGACGGTGCATCTGGCGCGCGAATCCGGCGTCCCCTACATCGCCGCCGGCCATCACGCCACCGAGCGCTACGGCGCCCAGGCCATCGCCGCCTACCTCACCGACGAGCTCGGCCTGGAAGCCGAGTTCGTCGATCTCGACAATCCGGTCTAGCGCGGCGCCTGCGCGCCGCTGTCCGGGCGCAGGCAGGGGCCGAGTTCTTCCTCGAGGATCGCCGACAGGGTCAGGATCTCGTCGATCACCGGGAACGGGAAGCCGATGCGGGTGCCGTCGCGGTTGTCGCGCAGCAGCCGCTGCAGGTAGCGCTGGCAGGCCGGAGTGCGCCAGCTCTTCTGCAGCGCTTCGGCGATGTGGGGCAGATCCTCGAGACTCATCCGCGAGGCGCGCAGGGCCTGATAGTTGTCCCAGTCCACCGCGTTCACGTTGAAGGTCTTGTTCAGCTCCCTGGCGATGGTGTCGAATTCCGCGCGCAGGCCGGCTCTGCGGTAGACCTCGAGCAGCTTCAGCCACGGGGTGACCGCTTCCCGCGGGTTGCTGCGCACGAATTCGGCCAGGGTTTCGGCCGCGCCGTGGACACGTCCGAAGCTGACCATGATGTCGGCGAGCTCCACCGCCGACTTGTACTCCTCGACGGCCGTGCCGTGCCCGGCGGCGTGCTCCCGCATCG
Source organism: Thauera sp. GDN1 (assembly GCF_029223545.1). Classification (NCBI taxonomy): domain Bacteria; kingdom Pseudomonadati; phylum Pseudomonadota; class Betaproteobacteria; order Rhodocyclales; family Zoogloeaceae; genus Thauera; species Thauera sp. GDN1. The sequence continues at coordinate 713,932 of NZ_CP097870.1, forward strand.
CGATCGTGCCGGGCCCGAGGCCGGCGGAGGCGTCGGCCGCGGGCTCGGTGAGCGGGGTGGCGGATGCGGCGGGGCGCTCGACCGTCGGCGGGATCCGCGCGTCGGCGGCGGTGGCGACGGACGCCGGGCGGGGCTCGCGTCGGCCGCGCAGCAGCCATGCCGTCAGCAGCAGTGCGGCGAGGCCCAGGCCGGCGAGCAGGTAGAGGTCCCCGGCCGGTGATCCGGTCTCTGCCGATGCGGCCGGTGCGGCTGCGGGAGCCGGTGGGGCTGCGGCGGCAACGGCGGCGGACGCCGGGACGGCCTGTGCGTTCGCGGCCTGCGACGCGAGCGTGCTGCGCAGGCGGGCCTCGAGTGCGGCCTGCAGTTCCTCCAGCTCCTTCACCCGGGCAAGCAGCTCCATCTCGGCGACGATGCTGCGGTCGATGGCGGCGGCCACTTCGCGCTCGCGCTCGAGCAGGCCCTGCGGTGCGCTGGCGTCGGCCGTGGCGCCCGCGGCGTCGGGCGATGCGTTCGTCTGTGGCGCGGCGGTCGATGCAGCGGTGACGGTCTTGTCGACGACGACGCGATCCCCGGTCGGCTGCGCGACGGCCTGGGCCGGCGAGACGGTCTGGCGGCGGGCGGGCGCCGTCGCCGGCTTGGCGGTTGCGGCGTTCGCCACCTGGCGCAGGTCGGGGATGAGGACCCGGGTTCCGGTGGGCAGCGCGCGCTCATGGCTGGCCGGATCGGGGAACAGCCCGGGGTTGGCTGCGGCGGTCGCCCGCGTGAAGCGTTCGCGCGCCGCCGGATCGTCCGGATACAGGGCCTCGCCGAGCGAGGTCAGCGATTCGCCCGGTGCGGTGCTCCAGGTGCGGGAGGCGGGCTTCTGTGCCCGCGGTCGCTCGGTCCTGGGCGGGGTGACGCGCCGCTCCGTGGCCGACTTCCGATCGGGCGTGGACGCGCGTGCCGGCGGTGTGGCGACGGGCGCGCCGACCGGTGCGGCGGCGGTGAAGGGCATCATCAGCGTGTACTCGCGCCGCAGCCGGGTGTCGCAGACGTTCTCGACGGCGAGCCGGAGGATGGGATCCTCGACGGTGCGATCGGCGCGCACGATCAGGCGTGCGCCGGCCCCCTTGCCGGTGATGCTGACCCGTCCGCCGGCGAGCGCCGGGATGCCGTCCGAACTGTCCGCCGGGGCGACCACCCGGAAACAGTCCGCCTGGATCGCCCCGTCCGCCACCAGGCGGATCTCCGCGCGAAAGCGTTCGCCCAGCGCGGACAGGCTCGCGATCTCGCCGAGCGCGGCGGCGAATGCGGGCGAGGCGGGGTTGAACATGGCTGCGGCGACAGCAAGGGCAAGGGGTATCCGTCTGGTCTTCATCATCCGCGCGTCCGGCGCTGGGTTGGCTGGTGGCTTGCTTTTAGCAGACTCCCCACGGCCACTCCAGCAACTGTTTCGCATCTTCCCCACTGAATTGCTCGTGCCGTGACGAGTTGCGCACTCCGGTCGGCCGCGGCGGGCGTTTTGATTCCCGGGGGCGGCGGGAAAAATCGGCTAAGATCACCTGCCCATACGTTGACGTACGTGCAGGACCACGATGCCCTTACCCGTTTCCGCTTCCCCGCGCCGCCGCGTCCATGCCCGCCGCATCGAGGTCGAAGGCTTCCTGCGCGCGGATGGCCTGTACGAACTCGATGCCTCCCTCTGCGACGTCAAGGATGTCGATTATCCGCTCGCGTCGGGCCTGCGGCCGGCGGGCGTGCCGGTGCACCTGATGCGGGTGAGGGTGACGCTCGATGCGGCCTTCAACATCGTCGATGCGGTTGCCTGCTCCGACGGGGTGCCCTATCCGGGGCTGTGCGACACCATCGGTCCGGCATACCGGAAGCTGATCGGGCTCAATCTCGTGCGCGGCTTCCGGCGCACGGTGGGGGAAATGTTCGCGGACGTGCGCGGCTGCACCCACATGAGCGAGCTGCTGATGTCCCTGCCGACCGCGGCGATCCAGACCTTCGCGACCTTCCGCACCGACAACGAGGATTCGCCCGAGAAGCCGTTCCAGCTCGATCGCTGCCATGCGCTCGAGACCTCGGCCGAGGCGGTGCGGCGCTATTACCCGAAGTGGTACCGGCCGGGCGGCGGGCAGGGCTGAGGGAATCGGCGGGTGGCCCGCCGATCGAGGCGTTCGGCGGTGCACTGCGCAAAAACGGTTATAATTATGGGGTCTTGCGGTCGGGGCGGGTTCGTGCCCGGCCAGCGGGTCGGGTCGGGGGGTCCCGATTCATGGCGGTGGGCGACGGTCGAGGGAGACGGCGTCCATCGTGGAGCGCGCGCTCCGAAGCATGCCATCAACCTGTTCGCGACGGCGCGTGCCGTCGCGGCTTCGATCGAAGGGCAACCATGAAGATTCATGAGTATCAGGCAAAAGAACTGTTGAGGAAGTATGGCGTCGTCACGCCGCGCGGTTTCCACTGCGTGTCGGTGGACGGGGCGGTCAAGGCGGCCGAGGAACTCGGCGGCAAGATCTGGGTGGTGAAGGCCCAGATTCACGCCGGCGGCCGCGGCAAGGGTGGCGGCGTCAAGCTCGCCCGCTCGCTCGACGAAGTGCGCCAGCACGCCAACGACATCCTCGGCATGCAGCTCGTGACCCACCAGACCGGCCCCGAGGGCCAGAAGGTGCGCAACCTGCTGATCGAGGAAGGCGCCGACATCAAGAAGGAATACTACGTCGCCGCGCTGACCGACCGCGCCACGCAGAAGGTCGCGATGATGGCCTCCTCCGAAGGCGGCATGGACATCGAGGAAGTCGCGCACAGCACCCCCGAGAAGATCCTCAAGGAGTTCGTCGATCCGCTCGTCGGCCTCACCGACGCCCAGGCCGAGAACCTGGCCCGCGGCATCGGCGTGCCCGAGGCATCGGTCGCCAAGGCGGTCGATGCGCTCAAGCGCCTGTACACCTGCTACATGGAAACCGATGCCTCGCTGGCGGAAATCAACCCGCTGATCCTCGAAGGCAACGGCAACATCAAGGCCCTGGACGCCAAGTTCAACTTCGACTCCAACGCCCTCTACCGTCACCCGGAAATCGTCGATTTCCGCGACTTCGACGAAGAGGACGCCGACGAGATCGAGGCCTCCAAGTTCGACCTCGCCTACATCAGCCTCGACGGCAACATCGGCTGCCTGGTGAACGGTGCCGGCCTGGCGATGGCCACCATGGACACGATCAAGCTGTTCGGCGCCGAGCCGGCCAACTTCCTCGACGTCGGCGGCGGCGCGACCACCGAGAAGGTCACCGAAGCCTTCAAGATCATGCTCAAGAACCCCAAGGTCAAGGGCATCCTGGTCAACATCTTCGGCGGCATCATGCGCTGCGACACCATCGCCACCGGCGTGGTCGCCGCGGCCAAGGAAGTTCATCTCTCCGTCCCGCTCGTGGTGCGCATGAAGGGCACCAACGAAGATCTCGGCAAGAAGATCCTCGCCGAGTCGGGTCTGCCGATCATCACCGCCGACACCATGGCGGAAGCTGCGACCAAGATCGTCGCTGCGGTCAAGTAAGGAGAGCTTCGAATGTCCATCCTGATCAACAAAGACACCAAGGTCATCACCCAGGGCATCACCGGCAAGACCGGCCAGTTCCACACCGAGAAGTGCCAGGAATACGCCAACGGCAAGAACTGCTTCGTCGCCGGCGTGAACCCTAAGAAGGCGGGCGAGAAGATCTTCGATATCCCCATCTACGCCTCGGTCAAGGAAGCGGCGTCGGAGACCGGCGCCACCGTGTCGGTCATCTACGTGCCGCCCGCGGGCGCTGCCGACGCCATCTGGGAAGCCTGCGAGGCCGACCTCGACCTGGCGATCTGCATCACCGAAGGCATCCCGGTCCGCGACATGCTGATCGTGCGCAACAAGATGAAGCAGAAGGTCGCCGCCGGCGGCAAGGAAACCCTGCTGCTCGGCCCCAACTGCCCCGGCCTGATCACGCCCGACGAGATCAAGATCGGCATCATGCCCGGCCACATCCACCGCAAGGGCCGCATCGGCGTGGTGTCGCGTTCCGGCACCCTGACCTATGAAGCCGTCGCGCAGCTCACCGAAATCGGCCTCGGCCAGTCCTCGGCGGTCGGCATCGGCGGCGACCCGATCAACGGCCTCAAGCACATCGACGTGATGCGCATGTTCAACGACGATCCGGACACCGACGCGGTGATCATGATCGGCGAGATCGGCGGTCCGGACGAAGCCGAAGCCGCGATGTGGTGCAAGGAAAACATGAAGAAGCCGATCGTCGGCTTCATCGCCGGCGTCACCGCGCCGGCCGGCAAGCGCATGGGCCACGCCGGCGCGCTGATCTCCGGTGGCGCGGACACCGCCGATGCCAAGCTCGCCATCATGGAGGAATGCGGCTTCAAGGTCACCCGCAACCCGTCGGAAATGGGCAAGCTGCTGAAGGCCATGCTCTGATCTTCATCGCTTGACGGATCACGAAGGCGCCGGCGAGTCCGGCGCCTTTTTTGTTAACCCGCCCGGGCGGCGCGCTAGAATCCCTTCATGCATTTTCAGTCGCCGGGCCGGGCGCGGCGCCGACGCAACTTTCGAACGGGTGGGGCATGCCGAAACTGGTTCTCAGCATGGACGGTCTGGTGCTCAAGGAGATGGCGCTCTCCAAGGAGCGAACCACCATTGGCCGCAAGCCGGACAACGACATCCAGATCGACAACCTGGCCATCAGCGGCCATCACGCGGTGATCACCTGCATCACCAACGACGCCTTCCTCGAAGACCGCAACAGCACCAACGGTACCTACCTGAACGGCCAGCCGGTCAAGAAGAACGTGCTGCGCAACAACGACGTCATCGAGCTCGGCAAGTACCGGATCAAGTTTCTCGCCGACGAGGCCAGGTCCGGCCTGGCGACTTCGGAGATGATCGGCGCCACAACGCTCGGGGCCTTCGAGATGCCAGGAATCAGCACCGCGGTACCGCTGGCGTCCGGCGGGGCGGGGCCGTGCGAGACGCAGGTCATGTCGCCGGTGGCCGCTCCGGACGAGGCGGCGGACGCCGGCTCGGCGGCGCGGCTGGGGGTGATCCAGGTGCTGAGCGGTGCCAACGCGGGGCGGGAGCTGCAGCTCGTCAAGTCGCTGACCACCCTCGGCAAGCCCGGCAGGCAGGTCGCGGTGATCACCCGTCGGCCGCACGGCTACTTCATCACCCATGTCGAGGGGGCCACTTTCCCGCTCGTCAACGGCAAGGCCATCGACGCCCAGGCGCGCCTGCTCCACGACCACGACATCATCGAGCTGGCAGGCGTGAAGATGGAGTTCTTCCTGCAGCGCTGAGCGCCGGTGGCGGCGTGAATTTTTGCCGCGCCCGCCCGCGGGGCGGGTGATAAGGTCCGCAGCGTGATGGGGATTTCGCGGCTGCCGGTGCCCTGCCGGTCATGCGGATGGTCGAGGTGATGAAACTCAAGGTGCTCGGTTGCAGCGGCGGAATCGGCGGTTCGCAATCGCGCACCACGTCCTTCCTCGTCGATGACGACGTCCTGATCGACTGCGGGACAGGGGTCGGCGACCTGCCGCTCGAGGTGCTCGAGCGCATCGACCATGTGTTCCTGACCCATTCGCATCTCGATCACATCGCCGCGTTGCCGCTGATGATCGACTCGGTGGGCGAGAGGCGCTGCACACCGGTCGTGGTGCATGCGACCCCGGAGACCATCCGCATCCTGCGTGCGCACATCTTCAATTGGCTGATCTGGCCGGATTTTTCCACGATCCCCGACCACGAGCAGCCATTCATGCGCTTCCAGCCGCTCGGCGTCGGCGACCGGGTCGAACTCGGCGACCGCTGCATCACCGTGCTGCCGGCGCGGCATACGGTGCCGGCGGTCGCCTATCGCCTGGACAGCGGCTCCGGCCAGCTCGTATTCTCCGGCGACACGGCCTACTGCCCGGAGCTGGTCGCCGCGATCAACGCCTGTCCGGCGCTGCGCCACCTGATCCTGGAGACCGCGTTCGCCGAGGAGCAGCGCGAACTCGCAGCCGCGTCTCACCACCTGTGCCCGAGCATGTCGCGTACGATGCTGGACGAGATCCATGGGACGCCGTTGGTGCATGTCAGCCACCTCAAGCCGGGCGTCGGCGGGCGCATCATGGAACAGTTGCATGCGGCGGGGAGCGCACTCTCCGTCCGCCGCCTCGAGCAGGGTGACGTGCTCGAATTCTGAGCGATGCGCTTGCGCCCGCATCCGGGCCGGCAGTCCGGGACACGCATCGCGCCGGACCTACAGCGAGGAAACATGAGCGAGATGACCGCAAGCCCGACTACCTCCGGCGTCGTGTCGCGCCGGCTGGCCTTCTTCAAGGGCCTGCAGATGCTGACCAACCGGATCCACGCCAGCAAGAACGTGGACGAGATCATGCTCGAGCTCGCACCCGAGCTGTGCACGCTGTTCGAGGCCGAGCGCTTCACGATCTACGCGGTCGAGGACAGCGGCGGCACGATCGTCACCCGCATCAAGACCGGCCTGAACGGCGTGCAGAGCATCCGCCTGCCGATCGCCGAGAACAGCATCGCCGGCTACGTCGCCTTGTCCGGGCAGTTGCTCAACATACGCGATGTCTATGACGACAACGAGCTGCGCTGCGTCTCGCCGAGCCTGCAGTTCAGGCGCGAGGTGGACGCGAGCACCGGCTTCCGCTGCCGGCAGATGCTGGTGGCGCCGATCCGCGATCCGGATACGGGCAGCCTGCTCGGCGTCGTCCAGCTCATCAACACCGTGAATGGCGAGCCCTTCCCGCGGATGGCGGAGGAGGGCCTGCTCGGGCTGGCGCAGACGCTGGGCGTGGCCTTCCTGCGCCACGCCCGCCAGCCCGGCCGCCTGCGCTCGCGCTTCGACGCCCTGATCGTCGATGGCCGCATCACCGCCGAGGAGTTCGCCGACGCTGCGCGCGAGGGGCGTGAAAGCGGTGCCGGCACGGAGGCGGTGCTGATCGCCCAGCTCGGGCTCAGTCCCGCCGAGCTCGGCGCCGCGGCGGCGCGCTATTTCGGCGTGCCTTACCAGGCCTTCGTCGCCAACCACGTCAAGCCGATGGACCTGCTGCGCAACATCAAGCGCGAGTACGTCGAGCAGGCCCTGTGGCTGCCCTACGAGGAAAATGCGGACGGCGTCGTGGTCCTGTGCATCGATCCCGAGCAGGTGCGCAGTTCCGGGGTCGCCCAGAACGTGCTGCCGAAGAAGCGGCTGAGTTTTCGCGTGACCACCCAGCGCGACTTCGAGCAGACCGTGGAGCAGTACTTCGGCGGCGCGCTCGACGATGCCTCGGTCACCGACCTGCTGTCCGGCCTGGACGAGCGCGAGGAGGAGGTCGGCTCGCTGAAGGACGACGTCAGCGCGGCGGCCGACAACGAGCTCGTCAAGCTGGTCAACCGCATCATCGTCGACGCCTACCGCCAGGGCGCCTCCGACATCCACATCGAGCCCCGCCCCGGCAAGGAAAAGACGCTGATCCGCTTCCGCAAGGACGGCTCGCTGGTGCCCTACATCGAGATTCCGGCCAGCTACCGCAATCCGCTCGTGACCCGCGTCAAGATCATGTGCGATCTCGACATCGCCGAGCGGCGCAAGCCGCAGGACGGCAAGATCCGCTTCCGCAAGTTCGCGCCCATCGACCTCGAGCTGCGCGTGGCCACGCTGCCCACCCAGGGCGGCATGGAAGACGTGGTGATGCGCCTGCTCGCCAACAGCGAACCGATCCAGATCGACAAGCTCGGCCTGCTGCCCTTCAACCTCGACCGCCTCAAGGCGACGATCGCCAAGCCCTACGGCATCTTCTTCGTGTGCGGGCCGACCGGCTCGGGCAAGACCACCACGCTGCACTCCATCCTCAACTACATCAACACCCCGGACACGAAGATCTGGACGGTCGAGGATCCGGTCGAGATCACCCAGAAGGGCCTGCGCCAGGTGCAGGTCAACCGCAAGGCCGGCATCGACTTCGCGACCATGATGCGCGCCTTCCTGCGCGCCGACCCGGACGTGATCATGGTGGGCGAGATGCGCGACCACGAGACGGTGTCGGTCGGCATAGAGGCCTCGCTGACCGGCCACCTGGTGTTCTCCACGCTGCACACCAACAGCGCGCCGGAGTCGGTCGTGCGCCTGCTCGACATGGGCATGGACCCGTTCAACTTCGCCGATGCGCTGCTCGGCGTGCTCGCCCAGCGCCTGGCCAAGCGCCTGTGCCTGAAGTGCCGCGAGGCCTACAGGCCCGACGACGGCGAGGTCGATCGCCTGCTCGAAGAGTACTGCGAGGACATGCACCTCACCGACGACTTCCGCGCCGACCCCGAGGCCGCCCGCGAGCGCGTGCTGACGCGCTGGAAGGAGGCCTTCGCCGGCGAAGACGGCCGCTTCACGCTGTACCGGCCGATCGGCTGCGAGCACTGCAACCAGGGCTACAAGGGCCGGGTCGGCCTGCACGAGCTGATGCTGGGCTCGGACGCGATCAAGCGCCTGATCCAGTCGCGCGGCCGCGTCGAGCAGGTGCTCGGCCAGGCGCTCGGCGAGGGCATGCGCACGCTGCGCCAGGACGGCATGGAAAAGGTGCTGGCCGGCATCACCGACATGAAGCAGGTGCGCAAGGTCTGTGTGCGCTGAGCAGGCCGGGTTCCATCTGCAGCGGTTAGAATCCGGGCTGACCCCCACCTTCCCGGAGCGCCCCATGTACCGCATCGCCCCCAGCCTGCTGTCCGCCGACTTCGCCCGCCTCGGCGAGGAAGTGCGCAACGTGATCGCCGCCGGCGCCGACTGGATCCACTTCGACGTGATGGACAACCACTACGTCCCCAACCTCACCATCGGCCCGCTGGTGTGCGAGGCCATCCGCCCCCACACCAGCGCCCCGATCGACGTGCACCTGATGGTGAAGCCGGTCGATCGCATCATTCCCGACTTCGCCAAGGCCGGCGCCAACGTCATCACCTTCCACCCCGAGGCCTCCGAGCACATCGACCGCAGCCTGGGACTGATCCGCGACTCCGGCTGCCAGGCCGGCCTCGTGTTCAATCCGGCGACGCCGCTCAACTTCATGGACCACGTCATGGACAAGCTCGACGTGGTGCTGCTGATGAGCGTCAACCCCGGCTTCGGCGGACAGAAATTCATCCCCGAGACGCTCGCCAAGCTGGGCGCCGCGCGCGCGAAGCTCGACGCCTACGAGGCGCGCACCGGCCGCCGCATCCTGCTCGAGATCGACGGCGGGGTGAAGACCGACAACATCGCCGACATCGCCCGCGCCGGGGCCGACACCTTCGTCGCCGGCTCGGCGGTGTTCGGTGCCGGAAAGGACAGCGACCCCAACCGCTACGATTCGATCATCGGCGCGCTGCGCGGCGAACTCGCCAAGGTGGCGGCGTGAGCGCGGCGCGCTTCTCGCCGCGGGCGGTGCTGTTCGACCTCGACGGCACCCTGCTCGACACCATCGCCGACCTGGCCGACGCGGCCAACCTGATGCTCGCCGAGCTCGGCCGCCCGGCGCGCAGCCAGGACGAGATCCACGGCTTTGTCGGCAAGGGCATCCCCAACCTGGTACGGCGCTGCATGACCGAGGGCGCGCACGCGACCGAGGCCGAGGTCGAGGCCGCGGTGGCGGCGTTTCGTCGCCACTACGCGGTGGTCAATGGTGCGCGCACGACGATCTACCCGGGCGTGGTCGAGACCCTGCAGACCCTGCGCGGGTGGGACATCCGTCTCGCGGTGGTGACCAACAAGGCCGAAGCCTTCACGCTGCCGCTGCTCGAGCGCATGGGCATCGCCGCGCATTTCGACACCGTGATCAGCGGCGACACCCTGCCGGTCAAGAAGCCCGATCCGGCGACGGTGCATCTGGCCTGCGAGCGCCTGGGCGTGGCTCCGGCCGAGGCGCTGATGATCGGCGACTCGGCCAACGACGCGCTCGCCGCCCAGGGCGCGGGCATGCCGGTGCTGCTGGTGACCTACGGTTACAGCGAAGGGGTGCCGGTGGACACCATCGAATGCGATGGGCTACTATCGAACGCGCTTCAGGCTCTGGACCATATCGTCGCTGCATAGGCGCGGCGCGGTCCGTGTGGCCGGGCCCACATCCTCCACCACAGATCGACATCGTGATGCGCGCACCCCGGGATCGCTTCCTCGCCGCCTTCTCCTCCGTCCAGCCGAGCTGGCGGGGGGCTTGGCGCTGGCCTCTGGGCCACTGAACGCGATCCCCTTTCGCGGGGCCCGGGCAGCGCCGAGCGCGCGCCCGCTTTCCCCGCCGCTTGTTTCCCTGCCGCAAGCCGCGCCGATTCACCCGCTGTCCGTGGAGTTTCCATGCTCGAACACGAATTCAATGCCCTCGCCGCCGAGGGCTACAACCGCATTCCGCTCACGCTCGAGACCTTCGCCGATCTCGACACCCCGCTCTCCATCTACCTGAAGCTCGCCAACGAGCCCTACACCTACCTGCTCGAATCGGTGCAGGGCGGCGAGCGCTTCGGGCGCTACTCCTTCATCGGCCTGTCCTCGCCCACCCGGATCGAGGTCTATCAGCGCTCGGCGCTGCTGCTCACCGGCAACCGCCTGGTCGAGCGCCGCGACTATGGTGATCCGCTCAACTTCGTCGCCGAGTTCATGAACCGCATCAAGGTGCCACCGCGCGAGCACCTGCCGCGTTTCGCCGGTGGCCTGGTGGGATGCTTCGGCTACGACACGGTGCGCTACATCGAACCGAAATTGGCGCAGACCGAGAAGCCCGACACCCTGGGCACGCCCGACATCCTGCTGCTGCTGTCGGAAGAGGTCGCCATCGTCGACAACCTAAGCGGCAAGCTCACCCTGGTCGTGTATGCAGAACCCGAGGTGCCGGGCGCCTACAAGCGTGCGCAGAAGCGCCTGCGCGAGCTGCTCGCCCGCCTGCGCGCGCCGGTGCAGATCCCCGAGGAGATCCGCGCCGAATCCGCACCCGCGGTGTCCAGCTTCGGCGAGGACGGCTTCAAGGACGCGGTGCGCCGCGCCAAGCAGTACATCGTCGACGGCGACGTCATGCAGGTCGTGCTGTCGCAGCGCATGAGCAAGCCCTACGCCGCCAGCCCGATGGCGCTGTACCGCGCGATCCGCTCGCTCAATCCCTCGCCCTACATGTTCTATTTCAACTTCGAGGACTTCCACGTCGTCGGCGCCTCGCCCGAGATCCTCACCCGGCTCGAGGACGACGTGGTCACCGTGCGTCCGATCGCCGGCACCCGCAAGCGTGGCGCCACGCTGGCCGAGGACCTCGCGCTGGAGAAGGAGCTGCTCGCCGACCAGAAGGAGATCGCCGAGCATGTGCAGCTGCTCGACCTCGGCCGCAACGACGCCGGGCGGGTGTCCGAGATCGGCTCGGTCAAGGTCACCGAGCGCTTCACCATCGAGCGCTACTCGCACGTGATGCACATCGTCTCCAACGTCGAGGGCAAGCTCAGGGAAGGGCTCAATGCGCTCGCCGTGCTGCGCGCCACCTTCCCGGCCGGCACCGTGTCGGGCGCGCCCAAGGTGCGGGCGATGGAGATCATCGACGAGCTCGAGCCGGTCAAGCGCGGCATCTACGCCGGCTCGGTCGGCTACCTCGGCTTTCATGGCGACATGGACCTCGCGATCGCGATCCGCACCGCGGTGGTGAAGGACGGCCAGATCCACGTCCAGGCCGGGGCCGGCATCGTCGCCGATTCCGACCCCGACGCCGAATGGCAGGAGACGCAGAGCAAGGCGCGCGCCATGCTGCGCGCCGCCGAGATGGCCGAGGGCGGGCTGGACACGCGGGCCTGAGCGCCCCGGCGCAATCCCACCCCGTCCCGCCCCCACGTACTTGCAGGCGAAGCCGGCCCCATCCCGCCAGGCTTCGCGAAGGGAATGACCATGCTGCTGATGATCGACAACTACGACAGCTTCACCTACAACCTCGTGCAGTACTTCGGCGAGCTCGGCGCCAAGGTCAAGGTGTATCGCAACGACGAGATCACCCTCGAGCAGATCGAGCGCCTCGCGCCCGAGCACCTCGTCATCTCGCCCGGTCCGTGCTCGCCCGCCGAGGCCGGCATCTCGGTGCCGGCGATCAAGGCCTTCGCCGGCAAGCTGCCCATCCTCGGCGTCTGCCTCGGTCACCAGAGCATCGGCGCCGCCTTCGGCGGGCGCATCGTGCATGCGCAGAAGCTGATGCACGGCAAGACCTCGCCGGTGCATCACATCGATGCGGGCGTGTTCCGCGGCCTGCCCAATCCGCTCACCTGCACGCGCTACCACTCGCTGGCGATCGAACGTTCCAGCCTGCCCGACTGTCTGGAAGTGACGGCGTGGACCGACGACGGCGAGATCATGGGCGTGCGCCACCGTACGCTGGACGTCGAGGGCGTGCAGTTCCACCCCGAGTCCATCCTCACCGAATGCGGCCACGCGCTGCTGAAGAACTTCCTCGACCGTCGCGCCGCCGCGCCTGCGGCCGCCTGAAACGAACGCTGCGAGAGTCTCATGACCATGATTACCGCCCAGCAAGCCCTCCAACGCACGATCGAGCACCGCGAGATCTTCTTCGACGAGATGCTGTCGCTGATGCGCCAGATCATGGCCGGCGAGATCTCGCCGGTGATGACCGCCGCCATCCTCACCGGCCTGCGCGTCAAGAAGGAGACCATCGGCGAGATCACCGCCGCCGCCACCGTGATGCGCGAGATGTCGACCAAGGTCGTCGTGCAGCCGCCGCACGACCACTTCCTCGACGTGGTCGGCACCGGCGGCGACGGCGCCAACACCTTCAACATCTCCACCACGACGATCTTCGTCGCCGCGGCGGCCGGCGCGCGCGTGGCCAAGCACGGCGGGCGCGGCGTGTCGTCGAAGTCGGGGGCGGCCGACGTCATCGAGGCGCTCGGCGTCAATCTGGACCTGACGCCGCAGCAGGTCGCCGAGTGCATCGAGGCCACCGGCATCGGCTTCATGTACGCTCCGGCGCACCACAGCGCGATGAAGAACGTCGCCCCGGTGCGGCGCGAGATGGGCGTGCGCACGATCTTCAACATCCTCGGCCCGCTCACCAACCCGGCGGGCGCCCCCAACACCCTGATGGGCGTGTTCCACCCCGACCTGGTCGGCATCCAGGCGCGCGTGATGCAGCGCCTCGGCGCCAACCACGTGCTGGTGGTGCACGGTCTGGACGGCATGGACGAGGTCAGCCTCGGCGGCGGCACCCTGGTGGGCGAACTCAAGGACAACAAGGTCGTCGAATACGAGATCCATCCCGAGGACTTCGGTCTCGCCATGGCGGGCAGCCGCAACCTGCGCGTCGAGGATGCGGCCGAGTCGCGCGCGGTGCTGCTCGGCGTGCTCGACAACCAGCCCGGCCCGGCACGCGAGATCGTGATCTTCAACGCCGGCGTGGCGCTGTACACCGCCAACCTGGTCGACACCATCGGCGCCGGCATCATGCGCGCGCGCGAGATCATCGCCAGCGGCGCCGCGCGCGCGAAGCTCGACGAGTTCGTGCGCTTCACCCAGCAATTCCGGAGCGGCCGATGAGCGACATCCTGAACAAGATCTGTGCGGTCAAGGTGGAGGAGGTCGCCGCCGCCCGCGCCGCGCGTCCGCAGTGCGCGGTGCGCGCCGAGGCCGAGGCGCAGCCGCCGGCGCGCGATTTCGTCGGCGCGATCCGCGCCAAGCACGTGGCGGGCCGGTCCGCGGTGATCGCCGAGATCAAGAAGGCGAGTCCGTCCAAGGGCGTGATCCGCGCCGACTTCCACCCCGCCGAGATCGCCGTGTCCTACGAGCGCGCCGGCGCCGCCTGCCTGTCGGTGCTGACCGACCGGGAGTTCTTCCAGGGCGCGCCCGAGTACCTGCAGGCGGCACGCGCAGCCTGCCACCTGCCGGTGCTGCGCAAGGACTTCCTGGTCGATCCCTACCAGGTGTTCGAGGCACGCGCGATGGGCGCCGACGCCATCCTGCTGATCGCCGCCTGCCTGGACCTGGCGCAGATGCGCGACATGGAGCAGCTCGCGATCGCGCTCGGCATGGCGGTGCTGGTCGAGGTCCATGACGGCGCCGAGCTCGACCGCGCGCTGCAGCTGCAGACGCCGCTGATCGGCATCAACAACCGCAACCTGCGCACCTTCGAGGTCTCGCTGCAGACCACGCTCGAGCTCCTGCCGCGCATCGTCGCCGGCCCGGGCGGGCGCATCGTGGTCACCGAGTCCGGCATCCTGCAGCCGCAGGACGTCGCCCTGATGCGCAGCCACGAGGTGCACACCTTCCTGGTCGGCGAGGCCTTCATGCGCGCGTCCGATCCGGGTGCGGAACTGCGGGCGCTGTTCGGCGCCTGAGACCGGCCGCCGCGGCGAGGAATGGCGAGTGTGCCGACGGGCCTCGATGAGCGATCGCGATGAGTGAGCGCCGCCCCGACGCCGGCCCCGTGCCTGCGCCCCGTCCCGCCCTGCCGCGCGAGGCGCCGCGGCCGCGGCGCTGGCTGCGCCGGCTGGGATGGGGTCTCGCGCTGCCGGTCGCGGTGCTCGTCGGCGGCGGGGCCTGGCTGCTCGGGACCCAATCCGGGCTCGACGCCGCCGTGGCGCTCGCCCAGCGCGCGAGCGCCGGCGCGCTGCAGGTCGAGGGCGCGCGCGGGCGTGTGCTCGGTGGTGTAGACATCGACCGGATCGCCTACCGCACGCCCGATCTCCATGTGGATCTCGATGCGCTGTCGCTGGCCTGGCAGCCGGCGCTGCTGCTGGAGGGCCGGCTGCGCATCGACCAGCTCACGCTGGCGCGCGTGGTGCTGGCGCAGACGGTGGCCGAAGACGAGCCCGACGCGGCGCCGCCGGCTGCGCCGGCCTCCCTCGAACTGCCGATCGCGGTCGACATCGCGCGTCTCGCGGTCGGCGCCTTCGTCATGCGCGACCTGCCCGCGGCGGGCGAGGCCGAGGAGGCTGCGGACGCGGTGGCCGCTGCCGCCGATGCGGTGCAGCGCGCGGAGGACGCGGTCACCGATCCCGCGATCGCCGCCGAGGCGGTGACCGAGGTGGCCGCCGAGCAGGGGCTGATCTTCACCAAGCTGGAGGCCGCGCTCGACAGCGACGGCCGCCGCCACGCGTTGCGCGCGCTCACCGTGGATCTGCCACAGGGCAAGGCGAAGCTGGCGCTGGCCCTGGAGGGCAGGTCGCCGTTCGCGCTCGAGGGCGAGGGCGGCTTCGACGGTGTCGTCGACGCCCATCCGCTGGCGCTGCAGCTGAAGCTCGGCAACACCCTGCTCGAGCCGCGGCTGCAGGCCGAGGCCCGCTCCGGAGACCTGCAGGCCCGGGTGGAGGCGCAGGCCGCGGCGTTCGAACCCAATCCCCTGCGCCGGCTGGACCTCGAGGCCGGGACCTTCGATCCTGCCGCCTTTGTCGACGGCGCACCGCGCGCGGCGCTGACGCTCGAGGCCGAGCTGGCCGCCCCGACCGACCGCGAAGGCCTGCTCGCCGGCCCGATCCGTCTGATCAACGCCGCGCCTGCCGCGGCCGACACCAACGGCATTCCGCTGCACAGCCTGGCCGGCGTGCTCGACTGGCGCAGCGGCGAGATCGCCCTCGATGACCTCGACATCCGGCTGGCGGGCGAGGGCCGCATCGCCGGCCGCGTCGCCTGGCGCCCACCGCAGGCGGAGCCGGCGGACGCGGCTGCGGCTGGCGGGGCCGACGATATCCTCGCGCGTGCCGACGCTGGAGCGCCGACGGCCGAAAGCGCCGCGCCGGAAGGCGGGCCGGGGCCGGCGAAGGCCGCGACCGACATCGGTTTCGGCCAGGTTCTCGCCGCGCTCGAGCTGAGCGCCATCGACACCCGCCAGCTCGACGCCCGCCTGCCGCGCCAGCTCGTCGCCGGACGCATCGACGCCGAGGCCGACGCGCTGCGCCAGCACGCACGCATCGGGCTCGACGTCGGCAGTGCGCGCATCGATGCGGAGGCGGCGGTGGAAGCGGTTCCTGACGTGGCCGCCACCCCGCCCGCCGCCGGACCGCTGCGCCGCCTCAGCCTCGATGCCCGCCTGCGCGCGGTCGATCCGCGCGCGCTGGCGCCGTCCGCACCGTCCGCACGCCTGAACCTCGACCTCAAGGCCGAGGCCGAACTGCCGCCCGCAGGGCTGCCTCGGCGCGCCACCCTCGACTTCAGCATGCCCGACAGCCGGCTCGAAGGCCTGCCGCTCGGCGGCGAAGGTCGCCTGCGGCTCGACGGCCGGCGCCTGCCCGAGGTCCGCCTCGCGCTGCGCCTCGCCGGCAACACGCTCGACGCCCGCGGGGCGCTCGGCGCCGCCGCCGACAGCCTCGCCCTGCGCCTCGATGCGCCGGCGCTGTCGGCGATCGGATTCGGTCTCGCCGGCCGTGCCGGGGCCGAGGGCCGCCTGGGCGGCACGCTGGAGGCGCCGAACGGCCAGCTCCAGTTCTTCGGTGAAGGCCTGCGCCTGCCGGGCGAGGTCCGCCTCGCCGGCATCAACGGCAGCGCGCGGCTCGACGCCGGCATGGACGGCCCGTTCGCGCTCGCGCTCGGGCTCTCTGGGCTCGGCCCCAGCGGACGCGGCGCGGACGGCAAGGCCTTGCCGGAGTGGCTCGCCAGTGCGCAGGCGAGCGCCGAGGGCACGCGCGCGCGCCACCAGCTCGAACTCAGCGCCGTCACGCCGGGGCAGGCGGGCGTGGCCGACACCCTGCGGCTCGTGCTCCAGGGGGGCCTGGGTGAAGGCGATGTCCCGCGCTGGAGCGGTCAGCTCGCCGCGCTCGAGAGCGCCGGCCGCTTCGCCGCCCGCCTGCTTGCGCCGGCGGCGCTCGAGCTCGCCGCCGACCGCGTCCGCCTGGGCGCGGCCGAGATCAATGCCGGCGACAAGGGCCGCATCCGCCTGCGCGAAACCGCCTGGTCGCCGGCGCAGAGCGTGGCGCGCGGCGACATGACCGGACTGGTGCTCGACCTCGAGCCCAAGCGGCGCGACGGTCGTCCGCGGCGCAACGCCGATCCGCTCACGCTCGGCGCGCGCTGGGACCTGAGCGTCGGTCGCACGCTGGAGGGCGAGGCGCGGGTGTTCCGCGAATCGGGCGATCTCAGCGTGGAGGGCGAACTCCGTACCCGGCTCGGCCTGGAAAAACTTGAGGCGGTGCTCACCGGGCGCGGCGACCGCATCGAGCTCGCCGTCGACGTGCGCGGCAATGAGCTCGGCAGCGTGCAGGGCGAAGCCGGCCTGCGCGCCCGCCGCAGCGCGGACGGCCTGTGGAGCGTGCCGCCGGAGACCGCGATCAGCGGTTCGGCGCGGCTCGACATGCCCTCGATCACCTGGCTCGGCCGCCTGGCACGCGAGAACATCGAGACCGCGGGCCGCATCGCCGGCAGCTTCACGGTCGGCGGCACGGTGGCCGCGCCGCGCGCCAGCGGCCGCATCGAGGGCCGCGAGCTCGGCTTCACGCTGATCGACCAGGGCCTGATCCTGGCCGGCGGCGAGCTCGACCTCGACTTCGACAGCGACCGCGTGCGCCTCGAGCGCCTGGAGTTCGTGTCCGACAACCGCGTGCGTCCGCGCGAGAACCGCATCCCCTTCGCGCGCCTGACCGCGACGCCGGGCCGCTTCACCGCGCGCGGCGAGATCCTGCTCGCCACCGGCAACGGCGATTTCCGCTTCGACGCCGACCGCCTGCCGTTGCTGCAGCGCGACGACCGCTGGATGCTGCTGTCCGGCCAGGGCACGGCGCGCAGCACCTGGACCGCGCTCGAGCTCGACGCCGAATTCCGCGCCGATGCCGGTTACATCGAATTCGCCGAGTCCCTGCCGCCCAGCCTGTCGGACGACGTCGTCGTGCTCGGCCGCGACGAGCCGGCGGCGGACGGCGGCGGCTTCGCGGTCGATGCCGACGTCCGCGTCGGCCTGGGCGATGCCCTGTACCTGTCGGCGATGGGGCTGGAAACCCGCCTCGCCGGCGAGCTGCGCCTGCGCCTGTTGCCGGGGCGGCCGCTGTCGGCGGTGGGCAGCGTGTCCACGGTGGGCGGCAGCTACCGCGGCTACGGCCAGAACCTGGTGATCGAGCGCGGCGTGGTGAACTTCCAGGGCGCGCTCGATGCGCCCGGCCTCAACATCGTCGCGCTGCGCAAGGGGCTGGAGGTGGAGGCGGGGGTGGCGGTCACCGGTAGCGCCAAGCGCCCGCAGATCCGCCTGGTGTCGGAGCCCAACGTGCCCGATCCGGCCAAGCTGTCGTGGATCGTGCTCGGACGCGCGCCCGATGCCGGCTCCGGCGCCGACCTCGGGTTGCTGCTGCCGGCCGCGGCCGGGCTGCTCGGCGGCCCGGGCGGCGGCATGACCGAGGAGCTGTCGCGCAGCCTGGGCTTCGATTCCTTCTCCTTCGGCCAGGGCGAGCTCAACAGCACCAGCCGCGCGGCCAGCAGCCGCGTGCTCGGCAGCGGCTCGACCGTCGCCGGCGGGCCGACGGTGTCGACCCAGGTGCTGTCCCTGGGCAAGCGCCTCGGCCCCGACCTGTTCCTGTCCTTCGAGCAGAGCCTGGGCGGCGCCGCCACCCTGGTCAAGCTGACCTACCAGATCTCGCGCCGGATGTCGGTGATCGCCCGCGGCGGCACCGACACCGCGCTCGATGTGCACTACGGATTCTCCTTCCGTTGAGCGCCCGCCGCCGCTGTTGCCGCGAACTTCGCCTCGCGGGACGCCGCCCGGGAATGAATTGCGCGCCGGATGGTCTGCCTGCGTGAACGTACGAACACCCCATGGAGTCATGACATGAGCGAAAAGAAGACCGATCCCGTATTCGAGACCGCCATCCTCGGCGGTGGCTGCTTCTGGTGCCTGGAGGCGGTGTTCGACCTGGTCGACGGCGTCGAGGAAGTGGTTCCCGGCTACTGCGGCGGTCACGTCGAGGACCCGAGCTACCGCCAGGTGTGCACCGGCGGTACCGGCCATGCCGAGGTGGTGAAGGTCGTCTTCGATCCGGCGAAGGTCGGCTACCGCGAACTGCTGGAGATCTTCTTCACCATCCACGACCCGACCACCGTCGACCGCCAGGGCAACGACGTCGGGCCGCAGTACCGCTCGGTGATCTTCGTCACCAGGGACGCCCAGCTCCACACCGCGCTCGGCCTGATCGAGGAGATGGGCGAGCAGCGCGTGTTCCCGAGCGCGATCGTCACCCGCGTCGAGCGCGCGCCGACCTTCTGGCCGGCGGAGGCGGAGCATCACGACTACTACGTCAACAACAGCGACCAGCCCTACTGCCAGTATGTGGTCGCGCCCAAGATCGCCAAGTTCCGCGGCCGCTTCGGCGTGCGGCGCATGCCGGGGAGCAGGGGGTAGAATGCCGGCTTTCAATCAAGCCAGGAGAGACGCATGACCCAGACCACCACCGCCAGCGGCCTCGTCATCGAGGACCTCGAGGTCGGCACCGGCGACACCGCGGTCGCGGGCCGCATGGTGTCGGTGCATTACACCGGCTGGCTCACCGACGGGCGCAAGTTCGACTCGAGCAAGGACCGCAACGACCCCTTTGCCTTCCCGCTCGGCGCCGGCCACGTGATCCGCGGCTGGGACGAAGGCGTGCAGGGCATGCAGGAAGGCGGCAAGCGCAAGCTCACGATCCCGCCCCAGCTCGGCTACGGCGCACGCGGCGCCGGCGGCGTGATCCCGCCCAACGCCACCCTGGTGTTCGAGGTCGAGCTGCTCAAGGTGCTGTAAGTCCTCGTGCGGGAGCGGGCGTGCCCGCTCCCGCCGGAAAGCTGCCGCAGCAGGGCCTGCGCGGCAGCGTTGATTCCCCAAGCGCCCGCTCCGACCCATCGATCGCCGCACAAGGCCGCCACACATGAAACTCGACCCGGCGCAGCGCCACATCCTGACGCTGCTTCAGAAGGACTCCACGCTCAGCACCCAGGCGCTCGCCGACAAGGTCGGCATGTCGCCCACGCCGTGCTGGCGGCGCGTGCGCGACATGGAGGAGGCGGGGGTGATCCGTGGCTACGTCGCGCTCGTCGACCGCCAAAAGGTGGGGCTGGGCACCTGCGTGTGGGTCAGGGTGAAGCTCAAGCAGCACAGCAGCGACGTGCTCGAGCGCTTCGAAAAGGTGGTGAAGGCCTGCCAGGAGGTCGTCGAGTGCTACGAGCTGCTCGGCGATACCGACTGCCTGCTCAAGCTCTACCTGCCGAACCTCGAGGCGCTGTCGGTCTTCATGCACAATTTCCTGCTCAAGATTCCCGAGATCGACGTCACCCACTCGGCGGTGGCGCTGCGCGAGATCAAGAACGAAACCGCCCTGCCGCTGTGAGGCGGGCAGGGCGGCTCGTGGCGTCAGCAGGTGCTGCCGCGCCTCTTACAGGTTGCTCCAGAACACGAACAGCACGCCCACCGGCGCGACGTAGCGCGACAGCAGCGTCCACAAGCTGAAGCCGAACTTGCCGAGGCCGAGTTCGGCCTTCACCCCCTGCTGGTCGAGCTTCCAGGCCGCGAACACGATCGCACCCAGGCCGGCGAGCGGCAGCATGAACTTGCTGGTGGCGTAGTCGAGCAGGTCGAAGACGTTCATGCCGAACAGCTTGACCTCGCTCCACACGTTGAAGGACAGCAGGGCGGCGATGCCCAGCGCCCAGATGGTGCCGCCGGCGACGACGGTGGCCCCCACGCGATTGAGCGGCGTGCGCTCCTCTAGCAGCTCCACCACCGGTTCGAGCAGCGAGATCGACGAGGTCAGCGCGGCGAAGGTCAGCAGCAGGAAGAACAGCGCGCCGATCACCAGGCCGCCGCTCATGCTGCCGAAGGCGATCGGCAGGGTCACGAACACCAGGCCGGGGCCGGCTGCGGGGTCGAGGCCGTTGGCGAACACGATCGGGAAGATCGCCATGCCGGCGCACAGCGCGAAGGTGGTGTCCATGATCACCACGGTGCGGGCGGCGCGCAGCAGGTCGACGTCCTCGCCGAGGTAGGAACCGTAGGCGAGCATGATCCCCATGCCCAGCGACAGCGTGAAGAAGGCGTGGCCGAGCGCGGCGAGCAGCACCTTGCCGTCGAGCTTGCTCCAGTCCGGGTTGAACAGGTAGGCCAGACCCTCGCCGAAGCTGCCGGTGGTCATCGCGTAGCCGACCAGCACGATCAGGATCAGGCCGAGCGCCGGCATCATCAGCTTGGTGCCACGTTCGAGGCCGGCGGACACGCCGAGGGCGACCACGACCACGGTCAGCAGCATGAAGATCGAGTGCCAGGTCAGCAGCTCGCCGGGCTGCGCCAGGAAGCCTTCGAAGGCGCTGCCGATCGCGGCCTTGTCCAGGCCGCTGAAGGCACCGCTGGCGGCATCACGCATGTAGGCCAGCGCCCAGCCGCCGATCACCGAGTAGAAGGACAGGATCAGGAAGGCGGCGAGCACGCCGACCGCGCCGACCACCGCCCAGTTGGCGCTGTGGCCGTTCTGGCGCGCGACCTGGGCCATGGTGTTGATCGGGTTCTTCTGGCCGCGGCGGCCGATCATCCATTCCGAGACCAGGATGGGCACGCCGATCAGGGCGATGCACGCCAGGTAGACGAGCACGAAGGCGGCGCCGCCGCTCTGGCCCACCATGTAGGGAAACTTCCAGATGTTGCCGAGGCCGACCGCGGACCCGGTGGCGGCGAGCACGAAGCCCATCCGCGACGACCACTGGCTGTGCGCTTGCGTCTTGGCCATGTCAGCAATTCTCCCGGCGCGGGATGCGGGCACAGCGACCGGGCCTCATGGGCGTCCGGTCGCGAAGGGCGGCGGTGAAGGTCATGTGTGTCTCCTCGAGTTTTTTGGCGCTTGTGGCGCGGCGGGCAAAGGCGGCGGATTCTAAACCTTCGCCGGCAGGGGCCCAAGCTTGCAGGTGCTTGTTTTCCGGTGCTGGCGGGCCGCGCTCGTCCCTGTTGTGATGTCGGCCGTCGGATTCGGCGGCTTGGACGGCTCGGATCGTAAAACCTGATGTGCGAAAAAATATTTCTTATAAGGGCGCTGCAGCGGGCGATTGCGAAAAATCTTTTCTGCGCGGCTGCCTAGCATTGCATCCCGTAGTCGCTGCCGTCCGCGTCCGACGTGCAGCGTGCCGACCCACACGCAGAGGAGACCATGCCGTTCCGCCGGCTGCCCGCGCCAACCGCGCGCCGCATGCCGGACGGGAGGCGGTTCACAACACCATGTCGAACACCCTGAAATCCGCCAGCCTCGACGACAAATACGCCCTCAAGGCCGGCCGCGCCTGGATGACCGGCATCCAGGCACTGGTGCGCCTGCCGATGATGCAGAAGATGCGCGACGAAGCCGCCGGGCTCAACACCGCCGGCTTCGTCACCGGCTACCGCGGCTCGCCGCTCGGCAACGTCGACCAGGAGTTCTGGAAGGCGAAGAAGTACCTCGAGCCGATGCAGATCCGCTTCCAGGCCGGCCTCAACGAGGACCTCGCCGCGACCTCGGTATGGGGCACGCAGCAGCTCAACCTGGATCCGAACGCGAAGTACGACGGCGTGTTCTCGATCTGGTACGGCAAGGGCCCGGGCGTCGATCGCAGCGGCGACGTGTTCCGCCACGCCAACGCCGCCGGCACCTCGAAGCATGGCGGCGTACTGGTGATCGCCGGCGACGACCACGCCGCCAAGTCCTCGACGCTGCCGCACCAGACCGAGCACGTGTTCAAGGCCCTGATGATGCCGGTGCTCGCCCCGGCCGGCATCCAGGAGTATCTGGAATACGGCCTGCACGGTTTCGCGCTGTCGCGCTACTCGGGCTGCTGGGTGGCGTTCAAGGCGCTCACCGACACGGTGGAGACGTCCTCGTCGGTGGAGATCGATCCGTTCAAGGTGCAGACCCTGATCCCGAGCGCCGCGGACTTTCCGCTGCCCGAGGACGGCCTCAACCTGCGCTGGCCCGATCCCCCGCTGGTGCAGGAAAAGCGCCTGCTGCACCACAAGCTCTACGCCGCGCTCGCCTACTGCCGGCTCAACCAGCTCAACCGCACGGTCATCGACAGCCCGAACGCGAAGCTGGGCATCATCACCAGCGGCAAGAGCTACCTCGACGTGCGCCAGGCGCTCGACGACCTCGGCATCGACGAGGCCACCGCCTCGGCCATCGGCCTGCGCCTGTACAAGGTCGGCATGGTGTGGCCGCTGGAAGCCGAAGGCGTGCGCAAGTTCGCCGAAGGCCTGGACGAAATCCTGGTCATCGAGGAAAAGCGCCAGTTCCTCGAATATCAATTGAAGGAAGGGCTCTACAACTGGAAGGACGAGGTGCGCCCGCGCGTCATCGGCAAGTTCGACGAGAAGGGGGAGTGGGCCCTGCCGCACAGCGAATGGTTGCTCCCCGCCGCCGGTGAGCTGACCCCGGCGATGATCGCCCGCGCCATCGCCGGTCGCATCGCGCGCTTCTATACCTCCGACCGCATCAAGGCGCGGCTCGCCTTCATCGAGGCCAAGGAGGCCGCGCTCGCCAGGCCGCGCCTGTCGATCGCGCGCGTGCCGCACTACTGCTCGGGCTGCCCGCACAACACCTCGACCAAGGTGCCGGAAGGCTCGCGTGCGATCGCCGGCATCGGCTGCCACTACATGGCGACCTGGCTGTCGCCCGAGCATACCCAGACCTTCTGCCAGATGGGCGGGGAAGGCGTGCCCTGGATCGGCCAGGCGCCGTTCACCGACACCCCGCACGTGTTCGCCAACCTCGGCGACGGCACCTACATGCACTCGGGCATCCTCGCCATCCGCGCCGCGGTGGCGGCGAAGGTGAGCATCACCTACAAGATCCTCTACAACGATGCGGTGGCGATGACCGGCGGCCAGCCGCACGACGGCACGCTGTCGGTGCCGATCATCGCCCGCCAGCTGCTGGCCGAGGGCGTGGGCACGGTGGTGGTGGTCAATGACGGCACGCCGCGCGCCTATGGCCCGGCCGATCTGCCGCACGGCATCGCCATCCGTCATCGCGACGAGCTCGACGCGGTGCAGCGCGAGCTGCGCACCGTGCCGGCGGTGACCGCGATCATCTACGACCAGACCTGCGCCGCCGAGAAGCGTCGCCGCCGCAAGCGCGGCAAGTTCCCCGATCCGGCCAAGCGCGTGCTCATCAACGACCATGTGTGCGAGGGCTGCGGCGACTGCAGCGACAAGTCCAACTGCATGTCGGTGGGTGCGGTCGAGACCGAGTTCGGGCGCAAGCGCTTCATCGACCAGAGCTCGTGCAACAAGGACTACTCCTGCGTGAAGGGCTTCTGCCCGAGCTTCGTCACCATCGAGGGCGGCAAGCTCAGGAAGGGTAAGGCCAGCGGCGCGAGCGCGCTCGACCGTCTTGCGGGCGAGCTGCCGGAACCGCAGCTGCCCTCCACCGCCGCGCCCTGGGGCATCCTGATCACGGGTGTCGGCGGCACCGGCGTGGTGACCATCGGCGCCCTGCTGGGCATGGCCGCGCATCTGGAAGGCAAGGGTATCTCGGTGCTCGACATGGCCGGCCTGGCGCAGAAGGGCGGTGCGGTGTGGTCGCACGTGCGCATCGCCGACCGCCAGGACCAGCTCCACGCCGCGCGCGTCGCCGCCGGCGAGGCCAACGCGGTGATCGGCTGCGATCTGGTGGTGGCCGCCAGCGACGAGTCGCTCGCCAAGATGCAGCGCGGCCTGACCCGCGTCGTCATCAACCGCGACCAGACCAACACCAGCGAGTTCGTGCGCGGCTTCGCCGCCCAGGCGCGCAGCGGCAACGTGGGCGCCCACCCGGACCCGCAGTTCCCGGCGGCCGCCATGGAGGTGCAGATCATCGACGCGGTCGGCGCGGACAAGGCCGAGTTCCTCGACGCCACCCGCATCGCCACCGACCTGCTCGGCGACTCGATCGCCACCAACCTGTTCATGCTCGGCTACGCCTGGCAGCGCGGCCTGGTACCGCTGTCGCGGCAGGCGATCGAGCGCGCGATCGAGATCAACGGCGCCGCGGTCGAGGCCAACAAGGCCGCCTTCCTGTGGGGCCGGCGCGCCGCGGTGGATCTGAAGGCGGTGATCGAGGCGGCCAAGCCGCAGTTCGGCACGCCGGAACATCACACGCTGTCGACCAGCGTCGACGAGGTGATCGGCCGCCGCAAGGCTCAGCTCACCGACTACCAGAACGCCGCCTACGCCGAGCGCTACGCCAGGCTGGTCGAGCGCGTGCGTGCCGCGGAGACGAAGCTCGCGCCGGGCATCACGCTCCTCACCGAGGCGGTCGCGCGCGGCTACCACAAGCTGCTCGCCTACAAGGACGAGTACGAGGTCGCGCGCCTGTACACCGCGACCGACTTCCTCGAGCGCGTCGAGGAGCAGTTCGAGGGCGACTACAAGCTCGTCTTCCACCTCGCCCCGCCGACCCTGGCCGACAAGGACCCGCAGACCGGCGCGCTGAAGAAGAAGGCCTACGGCCCGTGGATGCTGAAGGCGATGCGCACGCTGGCGAAGTTCCGCCACCTGCGCGGCTCGATGCTCGACCCCTTCGCGCGCAGCCACGACCGCAGGCTCGACCGCGAGCTGATCGCCGACTACGAGCGCGTCGTCGAGGAGATCATCGTGAACCTCGACCACAGCAACCACGAGGCCGCGATCGAACTGGCGTCCATCCCCGACCAGATCCGCGGTTACGGCCACGTCCGCGAGCGCTACCTCGCCAGCGCCCGCCAGCGCCAGGCCGCGGTGCTCGAGGACTTCCGCCATCGCCGCGCGCCGAGCGCGCCGGCGACGACCCGGGCGCGCAAGACCATTGCGATCATCCCGGGCTGACGCCCTGTAGATCGCGGCTCCCGCCGCTCCCACAGCGCCGTCTGCCCTCCGGGGGCTCGCGGGCGGCGGCTGGCCGGGCACCGATGGTTCCCGGTGGGAGCGGCGGAAGCCGCGAAAAAGGCGGCCGGGTCGGCACCACGCCTCCCGGCCCACAGCAGACCGAGTCCGAAACATCGGCTTCACCATCCGCCGCCCGACCGGCGCCGCCACGAGCGCTGCCGGCGGGACGGCTCACACCCACGTTCCTACAAGGAAGGAGACACAGCATGGCCGTATTTTCCCTGAGCGACTTCGCCGACCACGAGCAGGTGGTCTTCGTCAGCGACGACAAGAGCGGACTGAAGGCGATCATCGCCGTCCACAATTCAAACCTCGGTCCTGCGCTCGGCGGCTGCCGCATGTGGCCCTACGCCAGCGAGGAGGAGGCGGTGCGCGACGTGCTGCGCCTGTCGCGCGGCATGACCTACAAGTCGGCGATGGCCAAGCTCAAGCTCGGCGGCGGCAAGTCGGTGATCATCGGCAACCCGCGCACGCACAAGACACCGGAACTGCTCGCCGCCTTCGCGCGTGCGCTCGAGCAGCTGAACGGCCGCTACATCGCGGCGGAGGACTCCGGCACCAGCGTCGCCGACATGAAGTACATGGCACAGCTGACCCGCCATGTCGCCGGCATCCACGACAAGCCCTCGGACGAGGGCACGCGCAGCGGCGACCCGTCGCCCGCCACCGCCTACGGCAGCTTCATCGGCATCAAGGCCGCGGTCAAGGAGCGACTCGGCCGCGATTCGCTCGACGGGCTGCGCGTCGCGGTGCAGGGCGTGGGCAACGTCGGCTTCGACCTCGCCCGCCAGCTCAAGGACGCGGGCGCCCAACTGTGGGTCACCGACATCCACCGCGAGCCGTTGGTGCAGGCCGGCCGCGAGCTGGGCGCCACCGTGGTCGCGCCGGAGGAGATCTTCGGCCTCGAGGTCGATGTGTTCGCCCCGTGCGCGCTCGGCGCCATCCTCAACGACGCCACCATCCCGCAGCTGAAGGCGAAGATCGTTGCCGGCGCCGCCAACAACCAGCTCGCCGAGGCCCGCCACGGCGTCGAGCTGATGAAGCGCGGAATCCTCTACGCGCCCGACTACGTCATCAACGCCGGCGGCATCATCGACGTCTATCACGAGCGCATCGGCTTCGACCGCCGCGCGCTGCTCGAGCACATCGAGGGCATCCACGACAACCTGATGGAAGTCTTCGAGCGCGCGCGCAAGGAAGAGCGCCCGACCGGCGAGGTGGCCGATGCGATCGCCGAGGAGCGCTTCAAGCGTTGAGCATGCGCCGGCGACGAGGCTGATGCGGCGCCCCGCGGGTTCCGCGGCGGGGCGCCGCACCGGGCGCGCGAATGCGAATGGCTTGCGCGTTCGTTCGCATCCTTCCTTGCCTTTCCGGTTTCAGTGTTTATATTGAATCTAAAGTCCCGGCCGTCATGGCCGTCGCAGTCGAGGTAGCGGACGGCGGGCGGTGCCATGGCGCCGCGCCCGCTTCGTTCCGGACCTACCCACAGGGAGCTACAAGACCTTCATTCGCGCTTTTCCGGCGGCATCACACCCATAACGATAAGAGGGGGTCGGCAGTGAGACACCGTTCATCCGGGTTGAGGCAGGCGAGGACGTATCCGAATCACCCCCTGGCCACGGCGACACTGCTCGCGGCCAGTTTCCCGGCGGGCGCGCAGGAAACGCGCTTCAACATGACGCGCGGCGCCACCGAGCTCAGTCAGCAGGTCTTCGACCTGCACATGACGATCTTCTACATCTGCGTCGTCATCGCCGCGATCGTGTTCGGCCTGATGTTCTGGTCGATCGTGCATCACCGCAAGTCCAGGGGCGTGGTCCCGGCGCAATTCCACGGCAGCATGAAGATCGAGATGCTGTGGACCGCGATCCCGGTGCTGATCCTGGTGGCGATGGCGGTGCCGGCCACGCGCACGCTGATCGCGATGGAGGACACCTCCGCCTCCGAACTCACCGTGCTGGTCACCGGCTCGCAGTGGAAGTGGCACTACAAGTACCTCGACTACCCGATCGAGTTCTATTCGGTGCTCGCCACCCCGCGCGCGCAGATCGCCAACGAGGCGGAGAAGTCGCCCGACTACCTGATGGCGGTCGACAAGCCGCTGGTGCTGCCCACCGGCCGGAAGGTGCGCTTCCTGCTCACCGCCGACGACGTGATCCACTCGTGGTGGATGCCCGACTTCGCGATCAAGAAGGACGCGGTGCCCGGCTTCATCAACGAGACCTGGGCGCGCATCGACAAGCCCGGCCTGTACTACGGCAAGTGCGCCGAACTGTGCGGCCGCGATCACGGCTTCATGCCGGTGGCCGTGGATGTGAAGACGCCGGAGGAGTTCGAGGCCTGGGCGTCCCAGCAGGTGGCGCAGGCCGAGCAGGCGAAGGCCGAGGCCGCGACCGCCGGGCCGATGGCGATGGACGAGCTGATGGCGCTCGGGCAGAAGGTCTACGACAGCGCCTGCGTGGCCTGCCACCAGGCCAGCGGCGAAGGCCTGGCCGGAGTGTTCCCGGCGCTCAAGGGCAGCGCGATCGCGACCGGCGACCCGGCCGGCCACATCCACATCGTGCTGTTCGGCAAGGCCGGCACCGCGATGCAGGCCTTCGGCAAGCAGCTGGGCGTCAAGGAGCTCGCCGCGGTGATCACCTACGAGCGCAACGCCTGGGGCAATGCCAAGGGCGACATGGTGCAGCCGGCCGACATCGTGGCCGCGATCGAGAAGGGGGAGTGAGCCATGAGCACCCAGATCACCGGCACCCTGGACGCACACGGGCATCTCGACCACGAGCACAAGCCGCGCGGCCTCGCGCGCTGGCTGTTCAGCACCAACCACAAGGACATCGGCACGCTCTACCTGCTGTTCTCGCTGACCATGCTGTTCATCGGCGGCAGCCTGGCGATGGTGATCCGCGCCGAGCTCTTCCAGCCCGGCCTGCAGTTCGTCGATCCGCACTTCTTCAACCAGATGACCACGGTGCACGGCCTGGTGATGGTGTTCGGCGCGGTGATGCCGGCCTTCGTCGGCCTGGCCAACTGGATGATCCCGCTGATGATCGGCGCGCCCGACATGGCGCTGCCGCGGATCAACAACTGGAGCTTCTGGATCCTGCCCTGCGCGTTCGCGATCCTGCTGTCCACGCTGTTCATGGAAGGCGGCGCGCCGGCGGCAGGGTGGACCTTCTACGCGCCGCTGTCGACCAAGTACAGCGGCGACTCCACCGCCTTCTTCGTGCTCGCGGTGCACCTGATGGGGGTGTCCTCGATCATGGGCGCGATCAACGTCATCGTCACCATCTGGAACATGCGCGCGCCCGGCATGACCTGGATGAAGCTGCCGCTGTTCGTGTGGACCTGGCTGATCACCGCCTTCCTGCTGATCGCGGTGATGCCGGTGCTGGCCGGCGTGGTCACCATGGTGCTCGCCGACAAGTATTTCGGCACCAGCTTCTTCGATGCCGCGGGCGGCGGCGATCCGGTGATGTTCCAGCACATCTTCTGGTTCTTCGGCCATCCGGAGGTGTACATCATGATCCTCCCGGCCTTCGGCATCGTCTCCAGCATCATCCCCACCTTCGCGCGCAAGCCGCTGTTCGGCTACGAGTCGATGGTGGTGGCCACCGCCAGCATCGCCTTCCTGTCCTTCATCGTCTGGGGCCACCACATGTTCACCACCGGCATGCCGGTGGTCGCCGAGCTGTTCTTCATGTACGCCACCATGCTGATCGCCGTGCCCACCGGGGTGAAAGTGTTCAACTGGGTGGCGACGATGTGGCGCGGCTCGATGAGCTTCGAGGTGCCGATGATGTTCTCGCTCGCCTTCATCGTGCTGTTTACGATCGGCGGCTTCTCCGGCCTGATGCTGGCGATCATCCCGGCCGACTTCCAGTACCAGGACACCTACTTCGTCGTCGCCCACTTCCACTACGTGCTGGTGACCGGCGCGGTGTTCGGCATCATCGCCGCGGTGTACTACTGGATCCCGAAGTGGACCGGCGTGATGTACAACGAGCGCCTCGCCCAGGTGCATTTCTGGTGCTCGCTGATCTCGGTGAACATGCTGTTCTTCCCGATGCACTTCGTCGGCCTGGCCGGCATGCCGCGGCGCATTCCCGACTACGCGCTGCAGTTCGCCGATCTCAACGCGCTGATGAGCATCGGCGGTTTCCTGTTCGGCCTGTCGCAGCTGCTGTTCCTGTGGGGCGTGGTGCGCTGCATGCGCGGCATCGGCGACAAGGCTACCGACCGGGTGTGGGAAGGCGCGCAGGGGCTGGAGTGGGAAGTGCCCTCGCCCGCGCCCTACCACACCTTCGACACCCCGCCGGTCGTCAAGTGAGCCGGCGACAGGGGGAGGGCGCGAGATGTCGGTGCACCGGAGCCTGATCAACAAGTTGCTGCTGGCCTGTGTCGCGATGTTCGCCTTCGGCTTCGCGCTGGTGCCGCTGTACGACGTGTTCTGCGACATCACCGGCATCAACGGCAAGACCGACAAGGTCGCCGCCGCGGCGCCCGATCGCATCGACCGCGGGCGCGAGATCAGCGTCGAGTTCCTCGCCACCCACGATCCCGCGGTGGCGGTGGACTTCGCGCCCGAGACCGCGCGCATCAAGCTCAACCCCGGCGACCTGCAGGTGGTGTCCTTCGTGGTCGAGAACCGCACGGGCGAGCCGATCGTGACCACCGCGGTGCCTTCCGTGTCGCCCGGCGAGGCCGCGCGCCACTTCATGAAGATCGAATGCTTCTGCTTCCAGGAGCAGCCGCTGGCGCCGGGCGAGCGCAAGGCCATGCCGGTGCAGTTCTACGTCGATCCGGAACTGCCGGCGCGTTTCAAGAACCTGACGCTCTCGTACCGCCTGTATCGCAGCGTCGGCCACACTGCGAGCCGCTGAAGCCACCCGGCCCCGGCGCGCACCGCGCCCGGGGCCGCAGCAAGGGAGGGGCACCATGACCACGACCACGCACCAGAAGTACTACGTGCCGCACGACAGCGCCTGGCCGATCGTCGGTGCGCTCGCCCTGCTGCTGATCGGCTATGGCGGTGCAACCTGGATCAGCCAGCTCGACCAGCCCGATGCACGCAGCGGGCCGTGGGTGTTCGCCGCCGGCGTCGCGCTGCTGGTGGTGATGCTCTTCGGCTGGTTCGGCAAGGTCATCGACGAATCCCAGCGCGGGCTCTACTCCGCCCAGCTCGACCGCTCCTTCCGCCAGTGCATGAGCTGGTTCATCTTCTCCGAGGTCATGTTCTTCCTCGCCTTCTTCGGCGCCCTGTTCTATGCGCGCGTGGTGTCCGTGCCCTGGCTCGACGGCGCCAGCAACAACGCGATGACCGCCGAGATCCTGTGGCCGGATTTCGAGGCTGCCTGGCCGCTGCTCAAGACCCCCGGCGGCACCGAGACCCAGGCCATGCCGTGGTCGGGCATTCCGCTGGTGAACACGCTGATCCTGCTCGCGTCCTCGGTGACGCTGCAGGTCGCGCACGTGGCGATCGAGCAGGGCAGGCGCATGCGGCTCAAGGTCTTCCTGGCGATCACCGTGCTGCTCGGGGCGGTGTTCCTGTTCCTGCAGGGCTACGAATACATGCACGCCTACCAGGATCTCGGCCTGCGCCTGGATTCCGGCGTCTACGGCAACACCTTCTACCTGCTCACCGGCTTTCACGGCCTGCACGTGACCATCGGCGCCATCCTTCTGCTGGTGATGCTGCTGCGCATCGTGATCAAGGACCACTTCACCGCGGAACGCCATTTCGGCTTCCAGGCCGCGGCCTGGTACTGGCACTTCGTGGACGTGGTGTGGCTGAACCTCTTCATCTTCGTCTACGTGCTGTGAGGCCGGGGCGATGCGGACTCCACTGCGGACTCAATACGGACGGGCGTTCGGCGTGATCACCCCGGTGGCGAGCAGCACCAGCAGCAAGGCCACCACCGCGACCGAGAACGCCAGCCGCCGGCCGAGGAACTTCGACATCCGGGTCGAGCCGTCGCCGCCCTTCAACATCACGAACAGGGCCTGGAACAGGCTGATGGCGACCAGCGCGAGCAGCACCACGATGACGAGCTTGACGGCCAAGGGACTGGTCATTTGGCAGATCTCCGGTGGGACGGTGACGAAGGATGGCGATGAAGATTAGCGCGTTCGGCCATTGCTGGGTGCTGCGCTGGCGCTGGGTGTTCGCGGTGCTCGCGGTCGCCGCGGTGCCGGCGGGCCTGTCGGTGTGGCAATGGCAGCGCGGCGAGGACAAGGCCGCCACGCTGGCGCGCATCGCGCAATGGGAGCGCGAGGGAGCGATGGGCTTGGCGCGGCTGGCGGAACTGGCGGACGCGGCCGAAGAGCGGGCTGGAGGCGACGGGGCGGCGACGGTCGACGGCGTGCAGCTCGACTTCGAGGCGCGCTGGATCGCGCCCATGGTGTGGCTGGTGGACAACCGCATCGTCGACCGGCAGCCCGGCTACGACGTGGTGATCGCGGTGGAAGACCTCACCGATCTGCGCGCCGCCGGCAGCGGCGGCGCGGTGCCACGCGCGGCGCTGGTCAATCTCGGCTGGGTCGCGGCCGCGGGCGGACGCGACACCCTGCCGCTGGCGGCCATCCCGGCGCGGCTGCGGGTGCAGGGCATCTTCCGCACCGAGGTCGCCGGCCTGCTGCTCGGCGCCAACGTCGAGGATCACGGGCGCTGGCCGATGCGCATCCAGCAGGCCGATCCGGTGCAGCTCGCGGCCTGGCTGGCCGTGCCGCTGGCGCCCGGGCTGATCCACCAGCAGCAGGCTTCGCCCTTCCACATCCACTACCGGCCGGTGGTGCTGCCGCCCGAGCGCCATCGCGGCTACGCGCTGCAATGGGGCCTGATCGCGCTGGCCGTGATCGGCGTCGCGCTCGCGGCCAGTGCGCGTAGGCTGCCGGCCGCAGCAGGGGAGATCGCCCATGAGCAGTCGTAAGTTCCTCAGCCTGTTCCTGCTCTGCGCGCTGGTGCCGCTGGCCGCGGCGTGGGCGAGCCTGCGCTTCGGCTGGTTCGCCGAGGCGCCGACGGTCAACCACGGCGAATGGCTGACGCAGGAGCTGCGCCTGCTGCCCGCGCCCGCGCGCGGGGGTGGGTCTTGGCACCTGGTCTATGTACCCGCGGCCGAGGGCGAGCCGGCGGGCCGCAGCGAACAGGCCTTGCTGATCCTGCAGCAGCTCCACGCCGGCCTCGGCCGCAAGCAGGCGCGGGTGCAGGCGCTGGTGCTGGCGGCGGAGAGTCCGCCGGTGCGCGCGCGCTATCCGCACATCGAGTGGCAGGCCGCGCAGGTCAGCGACGCCGCGGTCCAGGGGCGCATCGTGCTGGTCGACCCGCGCGGCCTGGCGCTGCTGCGCTATGCGGTCGAACCCGGCCCGCAGCAGGCGCAGCGCGTGGCGGGCGACATCCGCAGCGACCTGCTGCGGCTGATGAACTACGACCGCAGCGGCGTCTGAGGAGATGGCGATGAAGCGCGCACGCTGGCTGGTGACTGCGACCCTGGTGCTGGCGCTGGCGGTGATCGCGCTCGGCGCCTACACCCGGCTAACCGACGCCGGGCTCGGCTGCCCGGACTGGCCCGGCTGCTACGGCCGCCTCACGCCGCCGGTGCACGATACCCATATCGCCATGGCGCAGGCGCGCTTCCCCGGTGCCGAGGTCGACCCCTTCAAGGCGCGCAACGAGATGGTGCACCGCTACCTCGCCGGCCTGCTCGGGCTGTGCGTGCTGGCGATCTTCGCGGTCTCGCGCCGCCTGCCGCGCGGGCGCGGGCTGGCCGCGGCGCTGCTGGCGCTGGTGGTGTTCCAGGCCGCGCTCGGCATGTGGACGGTGACGATGAACCTGATGCCGGTGGTGGTGGTGGCGCATCTGTTCGGCGGCTTCGGCGTGCTGGCGCTGCTCGCGCTGCTGCGCTTCGAGCTCGGCGGCGCGCCGGCGGGCGCCGCGCCGCCCGCGCTCCCCGAACCCCGACTCGCCCGCCTGCTGCCGCTGGCCTGGCTCGCGCTGGCCGTGCTGCTGGCGCAGATCGCGCTCGGCGGCTGGACCTCGGCCAACTACGCCGCGGCGGTGTGCTGGCAGCTGCCCTTGTGCGAGAGCGGGTGGAGCCAGCAGTTCTCGCTGCGCGCCGCCTTCAGCCTGCCGCTCGGCCACGAGACCTACGAGTTCGGCGTGCTGCCCTACGAGGCGCGCATGAGCATCCATGTGCTGCACCGCATCGGCGCCCTGGTCGCCACCGGCGTGCTCGCCAGCCTGGTGATGCTGTGCTGGCGCCAGGCGATCGGTGCGCGCGCGCGCCGGCTTGCTGCCGCGGTGGGCGCGCTGCTCGCGCTCCAGGTGACGCTCGGCCTCATCAACGTCGTCGGCCAGGTGCCGCTGGCGAACGCGGTCGCCCACAACCTGACGGCGGCCTGCCTGCTCGCCACGCTGGGGCTGCTGCTCCGGCAGCTGCATGTGTCGGCCGGATCAGCTCGCGAGCGGACGGTGTCGCAACCGCTGCCCTCGCGGGCAAGCCCGCTCCCACGCTGAGGCGCGGATCGGCTCGTCGCCTGGGCGGTTGCGGCCACGGGTGGCACTCGCATCAATCTTGGAAGGGAGACGGACATGGACGGCTACAAGCGGATTCCGACGGCGGCAGGCGCCTTGTCCGATGCGATCGCGCTCGGCCGTGCCTTCTGGCAGCTCACCAAGCCGCGGGTGGTCGCCTTGCTGGTGCTGACCGCGTGGGTGGGCATGATGCTCGCCAGCACGGGGCTGCCCGACCTCGCCCTGATGGCGGTGGCGAGCCTGGGCATCGGCATGGTGTCGGGCGCGGCGGCGGCCTTCAACCACGTGCTCGACCAGAAGATCGATGCCCACATGGCGCGCACCCGCATGCGGCCGCTGCCCAGCGGGCGCCTGAGCAACGCCCAGGCGGTGAGCTTCGCCTGCGCGCTCGCCGCGGCCGGTTTCACCCTGCTGCTGGTGGCGGTCAATGCGCTGACCGCGTGGCTGACGCTCGCCGGCCTGTTCGGCTACGCGGTGGTCTATACCGTGTTCCTGAAGCGCGCCACGCCCCAGAACATCGTCATCGGCGGAGTGGCGGGCGCGCTGCCGCCGGTGCTGGGATGGACGGCGATGACCGGCACGGTCGGCGCGGAGGCCTGGCTGCTGATGATGATCGTCTTCACGTGGACCCCGCCGCACTTCTGGGCGCTGGCGATCCATCGCGTCGAGGACTACCGCCGCGCCGGCCTGCCGATGCTGCCGGTCACCCACGGCATCGAGTTCACCCGCACGCTGGTGCTGCTGTACACCGTGCTGCTGCTCGCGGTGTGCCTGCTGCCCTGGCTGGTGGGCATGAGCGGGCTGCTCTACCTGGCGGGCAGCCTGGTGCTGAACCTGCAGTTCCTGCGCCACGCCTGGCGCCTGAAGTTCGCGCCGCGCGCCGACACCGCGATCCGCACCTTCCGCTTCTCGATCACCCACCTGATGCTGCTGTTCCTGCTGCTGCTGGTCGACCACTACCTGCCGCTCGCCTGAGCGTAGTTCGCCGTCTCAACCCGCCGCGGCGACGAGTTCGAGGATCGCCTCGCCGTAGGCCTCCAGCTTGCGGTCGCCGACGCCGCTGATGCCGGCCAGTTCGGCCAGCGTGTGCGGGCGGGCGATGGCGATCTCGCGCAGGGTGGCGTCCTGGAACACCACGTAGGCGGGCACGTTGCGCTCCTTGGCGGTGGCGAAGCGCCAGGCGCGCAGGCGGTCGAACAAGGTGGTGGGGATGCCGTCGGGGATGTCCATCGTCGCGCTGCCGCGGCGCTTGGCGCGACCGCGGCTGCGTTCGCGCTCCAGGCGCAGGTGGAACTCGGACTCGCCGCGCAGCAGCGGGCGGGCGGCGTCGGTCAGGCGCAGCGCGTTGTAGCGCTCGTGGTCCACCGCCACCAGCTCGCGCGCGACGAGCTGGCGGAACACCGTGCGCCAGCGCTTCTCGTCGAGCTCGCTGCCGATGCCGAAGGTGGTGATGTCCTGGTGGCCGCGCTCGATCACCTTCTCGGTGAGCTCGCCGCGCAGCACGTCGATGAGGTGGCCGGCGCCGTAGCGCTGGCCGGTGCGCCAGACGCAGCTCAGCGCCTTCCTCGCAGCCTCGGTGGCGTCCCAGGTCTGCGGCGGGTTGAGGCAGTTGTCGCAGTTGCCGCAGGGGCTCGATTGTTCCCCGAAATAGGCGAGCAGGTGCTGGCGGCGGCAGGTGGTGGCCTCGACCAGGCCGACCAGCACGTCGAGCCGGTTGCGCGCCAGGCGCTTGAACTCCTCGTTCGCCTCCGATTCGTCGATCATGCGCCGCTGCTGCACCACGTCCTGCGCGCCCCAGGCCATCCACGCCTGCGCCGGCAGGCCGTCGCGGCCGGCGCGGCCGGTCTCCTGGTAGTAGCCCTCGATCGAGCGCGGCAGGTCCAGGTGCGCGACGAAGCGCACGTCGGGCTTGTCGATGCCCATGCCGAAGGCGATCGTCGCCACCATGATCAGCCCGTCCTCGCGCAGGAAGCGGGTCTGGTGCTCGGCGCGGATCTCCTGGGTCATGCCGGCGTGGTAGGGCAGGGCGTTGAGCCCCTGCTCCTGCAGCCAGGCGGCGGTTTCCTCGACCTTGCGCCGCGACAGGCAATACACGATGCCGGCCTGGCCGGGACATTCCTCGCGGATGAAGTCGAGCAGCTGGCGGCGCGCGTCGTTCTTGTCGACGATGGTGTAGCGGATGTTGGGGCGGTCGAAGCTGGAGACGAAGCGGCGCGCGTGCTGCAGGTTCAGGCGTTCGGCGATCTCCTCGCGCGTCTGGCGGTCGGCGGTGGCGGTGAGCGCGATGCGCGGGGTGGCCGGGTAGCGCTCAGGCAGGATGGAGAGCTGCAGGTACTCCGGGCGAAAGTCGTGGCCCCACTGCGACACGCAGTGCGCCTCGTCGATCGCGAACAGGGCCAGGCGGCCGGTGTCGCGCAGGTGGTCGAGCTGGTCGAGGAAGCGCGGCGTCATCAGGCGCTCGGGGGCGACGTAGAGCAGGTCGAGCGCGCCATCCCACAGCGCCCGCTCCACCGCGCGCGCGCGCTCGGCATCCAGGCTTGAGTTGAGGAAGGCCGCCTGCACGCCGGCCTCGACCAGCGCGCTGACCTGGTCCTGCATCAGCGCGATCAGGGGCGACACCACGATCGCGGTACCCTGGCGCAGCAGCGCCGGGATCTGGTAGCACAGCGACTTGCCGCCGCCGGTCGGCATCAGCACCAGGGCGTCGCCGCCGCCGGCGACCTGCTCGACGATCTGCTGTTGCTCGCCGCGGAAGGCGGGGTAGCCGAAGACATGCTCGAGCACGCGGTGCGCGGCGTCGGCGAGCGATTCGTCGCGGCGGGCGACGAAGGCGCCGGATGCGGGGGACCGGGCGGCGGGCGGAGCGGTCTGCGGGGAACTGGGATCGGCGAACATGGCGCGCATTCTACCGCCGCGCGCCCCGCTCAGCCCTGTCCGGCGCGCCAGTCCCGCAGTGCGACCAGGGTGTCGTCGAGCTCGCCGACCACGCGGATGCCCGGCAGCCGCTTCTGCTTGTCGCGCACCGCGGCGCCGCCGGCCCAGATCGCGATCTCGTCGGGCAGCATCGCGCGCAGCTCGAGCAGGCCGTCGATCGCCTGGCGCGCCGGGTAGGCGACGCTGAACGACAGGCCGACGACGTCGAAGCCGCCGCCGACCGCCGCGCTGCGGATGTCGGCGAGCGGCGTGCGGGTGCCGAGCGAGAGGCAGCTGGCGCCCTCGGGCACCAGCATCGCTTCGGCCATCAGCAGGCCGAGCACGTGCTGTTCCTCCGGAAAGGTCGTCAGCAGCACACGCGGTCGTCCGCCGGGGGTGGCGTGGGCGCCGATCGCGCTGCGCAGCACGTTCTGCACCTGCTCGGTGAACAGGTGTTCCTCGCTCACCTGGACCTCGCCGCGCAGCCAGGCCTCGCCCACCGCGGCCGCGAGCGGGGCGACGGTGTCGGCGACGAAGCGCTGCAGGCCCTGCTTCATCACGGCCTGGCGCAGGGCGGCGGCGAGTTCGGCGCTGCGGTGCAGGCGCACCAGCTGCAGCAGGCTGTCGTCGCGCGCGGCGGTGGCGCCCTCCGCGTCCACGCAGCCGTCGAGCATGGCCGCCAGCTCGTCCACGCTGGCGCCGACGATCGCCGCCGGCCGCCGGCCGTGGTCGAGCAGACGACGGATCAGGCGCAGCTTGTCGACCTGCTCCGGCGGGTACACGCGCTCGCCGTTGGCATCGCGCGCCGGCGCCGGAAAGCCGTAGCGCCGCTCCCACACGCGCAGGGTGTCCTTGGCAAGGCCGGTGTCGCGCTCGACGGCGGCGATGCCGAAGGCGGCTGCGGGCTGGGTGGGAGCGTTCATGGCGGGTGGTGGACGGAGGAGGGGCTCGAGAGCGATGTTAGGCGGCCAACTCCTGTTTGTCCAGGACAAGCTGGGCGATGTGGCGAGGCCGCTCACTCCGGTCCGTTGCCGTCCACATGGCCGCCGGCCTCGGCCGCCTGCTGCGGGGTGAGGTCGCCGTCGAGCACCGCGAGCATGCGCGCGGCCTTGGCGACCTGCTCGATCGCCCGCCGCTCCAGGCTCGCCAGGCGCAGCCAGTCCTGCATCGCGCGGATGTCGATGCGGGCGTGGGCGCCTTCGAGCAGCAGCGCTTCCTTGAAGGCCTGGTAGCGCATCTCCGCCTCCGCCAGCCGCACCTCCACCGCCGCCGCGGAGAAGTCGTCGCGCGCGGCGTCGGCGCTCGCCGCCAGCGCCCCGGTGGCCTGGCGGAATGCGGCGGCGATCGGCTCCAGCTCGCTGCCCGGTGGCGCGCCCAGCGTGGTCGCCAGGTTGGATGCCTGGCGCACCGCGGTCACCGCGCTCTCCTGGTATTGCAGCGCGCGCAGGCTGTGCGCCAGTGCTTCCACCAGCGCCGGCGGCAGGCGCATCGCGTTGAGCTTGCGCACGTAGTCGCCGATCGCCGGCGCCAGCGCGTCGAGCGCGCTCGCCTGGCGTTCGATCCAGGGCTCGTCGGGCGGCACGCGGCTGGCCGCGGTGAGCGCGGTCACCGCGAACGACTGCGTGCGGCCGAGTTCCAGGCGCAGTGCGCGCAGGGCGAGGTCGGGCACCGCCAGCGAGGGCGCGTCGAGGTGGCGCGGGCGCGCGATCTCTTCCTCGCGGCTGCGGAAATGGCCGGTCAGGAAGCGTTGCAGCGGGCCCGCCAGCGGCACCATCAGCAGCACGCCGAGCACGTTGAACGCGGTGTGGAACATCGCCAGCATCACCGCCGGTGTCGCCGGCTGCTCGAACCACGCGCGCAGCAGGCCGAGCAGGCTGATCAGCAGCGGCAGCAGCGCGATCGCCACCGCACCGGTCACCAGGTTGAAGATCACGTGGGTGGCGGCCAGCCGGCGCGCGTTCGAGGTCGCGCCGAGCGCGGACAGGATGGCGGTGGAGGTGGTGCCGATGTTGGTGCCGATCACCATCGCGCACGCCGCCTCGATCGACATCAGCCCGCCCTGCGCGGCGGTGATGATGATCGCCACCACCGCGCCCGAGGCCTGCATCAGCACGGTGAGCAGGGTGCCGATGCCGACCAGGATCAGCCAGCCCATGAAGCCGGGGGCGATGTGGTCCTGCAGGTTCATCGCCGCACCGAAGCCGGAGAAGGTGTCCTTGAGCACGTCGATGCCGAGGAAGAGCACGCCGAAGCCGGCCAGCGCCTGGCCGAGCGCGCGCTGGCGCACGGTGCGTCCGGCCAGCATCAACACCGCGCCGACGCCGACGAAGGGCAGGGCGAAGGCGTCGATCCTGAAGCTGAAGCCGAGCGCCGCCACCAGCCAGGCGTTGAGCGTGGTGCCGACGTTGG
Source organism: Thauera sp. GDN1 (assembly GCF_029223545.1). Taxonomy (NCBI): domain Bacteria; kingdom Pseudomonadati; phylum Pseudomonadota; class Betaproteobacteria; order Rhodocyclales; family Zoogloeaceae; genus Thauera; species Thauera sp. GDN1. The sequence goes on from NZ_CP097870.1 coordinate 753,590, forward strand.
AGCCGAAGATCACCCACATCGCGTTGTTGAGCGAGAGCAGGCCGGTGTTGACGAAGCCGATGCTGGCCACCGTGACCGCGGTCGAGGACTGCACCAGCGCGGTCATCGTCATGCCCGCGCCCAGGCCGCGGGCCGGCGTCGCGGTGCCGCGCTCGAGCAGGCCTTCGAGCGCGCGGCCGGCGGCCAGCTTGAGGCCCTCGGTCAGCATGTGCATGCCGAGCAGGAACAGGCCGATGCCGCCGGCGAGTCCGGCGACGATCTGGTAGGCGTCGATGGTGGTGGTGTCCAGTGCGGCCTCCGGTGCGGAATCGCGGTGATAGCGAAAGCGTAATACCGATGCGCCACGCGGGGGAGTGCATTGTCGGCAACAAGTTCGTCCTCATGCTCGAAGGGGCGAGCGGGGGGTTGTTGTTTGTCCTGGACAAAGTATTGACAGGCGATCGGTGCTGTCCTATCGTCGATGCGTTATCACCATTTGTCCAGGACATGGCTATGAGAGCCCATCTGTCTGCCCGCCGCGTCGGCAAGCTGCTCGCTGCTGCGGCGCTCGTCATCTCAGGAACTTCCCTGTCTGCTGCGGGCGACAAGCTCGTCTTGCTGACGCCGTCTGCGGGTCTTGCTGCGGCCGTCGTCGTGGACAGCGCGGCATCGAGCGGGCAGGCGGCCGCCCCGCTGGAACTGTTGCTGTTCGTGCATCGCCCCGACCGTCCGCTGCGCCCGCTCGCCGAGCGCCACGAGGGACGCTCATGAACGCGCCGGAACGCCTTTTCGGCACCGACGGCCGGCTGCATGGCGAGGGGCGGCGGATCGCGGTGATCGGCGGCGGCATCGCCGGGCTGTCCACGGCCTGGCTGCTCGCGCCCCGGCATCGGGTCACGCTGTTCGAGGCCGGCAGCTACGTCGGCGGCCACACCAACACCATCGACGTCACGGTCGATGGCCTCACCCATCCGGTGGACACCGGCTTCCTGGTATTCAATCGCCGCACCTATCCCAACCTGTGCGCGCTGTTCGCGCTGCTGCAGGTCGAGGCGGTCGAGACCGAGATGAGCTTCGGCCTGAGCCTGGCCGAGCCCGAGCTCGAGTGGGCGGGTAGCGACCTGTCCACCGTGTTCGCGCAGCGCGCCAACCTGCTGCGCCCGGCCTTCCTCGGCATGCTGCGCGACATCCTGCGCTTCAACCGCGACACCACGCGCATGGCGCGCGAGGGCACGATGCCGGCGCTCGCGCTCGGCGATTACCTGGCGCGCGAGGGCTATTCGCAGGCCTTCCGCGACTGGTACCTGCTGCCGATGGCGGCGGCGATCTGGTCGTGTCCGACGCGCACCATGCTCGAATACCCGCTCGCCACCTTCGTGCACTTCTGCCACAACCACGGCCTGCTGCAGATCCTCGACCGGCCCAAGTGGATGACGGTCAAGGGCGGCGGGCGCAGCTACGTCAGGAAGATGCTCGCCGGCCTCGACGACGTGCGCGTGAATGCGCCGGTGCGCAGCGTTGCGCGCGATCGCGAGGGCGTCCGGGTGCATACCGATGCGGGGCAGGAGCGCTTCGACGCCGTGGTGTTCGCCTGCCACAGCGACCAGGCGCTGGCCATCCTCGGCAGCGCGGCCACCCCCGAGGAGCGCCGCATCCTCGGCGCGGTGCGCTACCAGCCCAACGTCGCGTACCTGCACACCGACACCGCGCTGCTGCCGCGGCGGCAGAAGGTGTGGTCGGCGTGGAACTACCTCGCCGGCAAGGGCGCGCCCGACGCGCGTCCGGTGTCGGTCAGCTACCTGATCAACCGCCTGCAGCCGCTGCCCTTCGCGACCCCGGTGGTGGTGTCGCTGAATCCCTTCACCGAACCCGCCGCGGACAAGACCTTACGCCGCATCGAGTACGCCCATCCGGTGTTCGACCGCGACGCGATCGACGCCCAGGCCGCGCTGCCCGCGCTGCAGGGCCGCAACCGCAGCTGGTTCGCCGGCGCGTGGACCGGCTACGGCTTCCACGAGGACGGGCTGAAATCGGCGGTCGCGGTGGTCGAGGCCATGGGCGTCGAGGTGCCCTGGCGGCGCGGTCGCGTGGCGGCGAGCGCCGCACGCCGGGTGGCGCCCGTGGAGGCGGCGTGATGAATGCCGTCCGCCAGGCGGACTCCGCGCTGCGCGAGGCGGTCGAGCCGGCGCTGGCCGCTGCCCGCCCGGTGATGGATGCGCTGCAGCCCGCGGTGTGCTTCGGCGCGGTGATGCACGAGCGCCACGTCGAGGCGCACAACCGCTTCGTCTACCCCACCGCCTTCCTGCGCCTGCCGCTGTCCGGGCTCGAGACCCTGCGCGCACCGCTGCTCGGCATCGAGCGCGCCCACGTCTTCAGCCTGCGCAACCGCGACCACGGCGCGCGCGACGGCTCGCCGCTGCTGCCGTGGATCCGCAGGCTGCTGCGCGAACAGGGCCTGGGCGAAGCCTGCGACGGCGAGGTCGTGCTGCAGACCATGCCGCGCATCCTCGGCTTCGTGTTCAACCCGGTCAGCTTCTGGTTCTGCCACGACCGCGGCGGCGCGCTGCGCGCGGTGCTGGCCGAGGTCAACAACACCTTCGGCGAGCGCCACAACTACCTGGTGCATCACCCCGACCTGCGTCCGATCGCGGCCGGCGACGAGTTGCACGCCAGCAAGTGCTTCCACGTCTCGCCCTTCTTCCCGGTGCGCGGCGAGTACCGCTTCCGCTTCGAGCAGCGCGGCGCGGTGCATGCGGTGGCGATCGACCTGTGGCACGGCGGCGCGCTGCAGCTCGCCACCCGGCTGTCCGGCCGCGCCGAGGCGCTCGACGGCCGCGCGCTGAGGAAATGGCTGGCGCGCCAGCCCTTCATGACCCTGGGCGTCGTCGCCCGCATCCACTGGCAGGCGCTGCGCCTGGCGCTGCGCCGGGTGAGCTTCTTCCGCAAGCCCGCGCCCCCGCTCGAGGAGACCACCCGATGAACGCGCTCGACCACGCCCTGCAGCCGATCGCCGGCCTGCGCCTGACCCGCCTGCCGCGCGCCACCCGGCTATGCCTGGAGATGCTCGACCGCCTCGACGGCGGCGCGATCGCGGTGGAACTTCCCGACGACCTGCCTGTGCGCGCCGGCCACGGCCCGCTCGTCGCCCACCTGCGCGTGCGCGACCACGCGGTGTTCGACGAGGTGCTGGCACGCGGCGACATCGGCTTTGGCGAGGCCTGGATGGACGGCCTGTGGGACACCGAGGACCTCACCGCGCTGCTGCGCCTGCTGTCGGCCAACCGCCACCGCCTGCAGCACGCGATCTACGGGCGGCTCTTCCGCCTGCTCGGCCACCGCCTGCAGCACCTGCTGCGCGCCAACACCCGCAGCGGCTCGCGGCGCAACATCGAGGCCCATTACGACCTCGGCAACGAGTTCTACGCGCTGTGGCTGGACCCGACGATGACCTACTCGGCGGCGGTGTTCGCGTCGGCGGACGAGTCGCTCGCCGATGCCCAGCTGCGCAAGTACCGCCGCATCCTCGGCGAACTCGGTGCGCAGCCGGGGCAGACGATCCTGGAAGTCGGCTGCGGCTGGGGCGGCTTCGCCGAGGTCGCCGCCACCGAGTTCGGCTGCAAGGTGCTCGGCATCACGCTGTCGCCGTCGCAGCTCGAATTCGCCCGCGCGCGCGCCGAGCGCGGCGGCTTTGCCGACCGGGTGGATTTCGAGCTGTGCGACTACCGCGACGTGCGCGGCCGGTACGACCACATCGTGTCGATCGAGATGATCGAGGCGGTGGGCGAGCGCTTCTGGCCGACCTATTTCGCGCAGTTGTCGGCGCTGTTGAAGCCCGGCGGGCGCTGCGTGGTGCAGGCGATCACCATCGACGACGCGCTGTTCGCGCGCTACCGCCGCGGCACCGACTTCATCCAGCGCCACGTCTTCCCCGGCGGCATGCTGCCCAGCCCTGGCGCGGTGGCGCAGCAGGCGCAGCGCGCCGGGCTGGCGGTGGTCGGCGACTTCGCCTTCGGCCGCGACTACGCGCGCACGCTCGCGCACTGGCACCGCGCCTTCGAGGCGCAGGCCGCCGCGGTGCGCGTGCAGGGCTTCCCCGAGCGCTTCCTGCGCATGTGGCGCTTCTATCTTTCCTATTGCGAGGCGGGGTTCGAGACCGGCGACATCGACGTCCATCACTACGTGTTCGCGCACGCCGGGCGCGGGGCGGCGTGATGCGCACCGCGCCGACGGTGCGCGGACGGGCCTTCCGCCGCGACGCCACCCCATGTGGGAGCGGCGGAAGCCGCGATCACGGCGCTTCCGGTACCCGCCGTGCCTGGCCCGCCGCCGCGTATTCGCGGCTTCCGCCGCTCCCACTGCGGATCGCGGCCGGCCATGTGCTCGTCCTGCTGCTGGTGCTGGCAACGCTGCTGTCCTCCCCGCCTGCGCGAGCCGTCGGCCTGCCGCCGGCGGCGCAGCTGGCCGGCACGCCGTTCGCCCGGGTCGGCCAGGGCGAGATGCGCTGGCTCGGCTTCAAGCTCTACGACGCCGCGCTGTGGGCCGGGGAGCGCGGCGAGGCGGCGGTCGAGGCGCCGCACGTGCTGTCGATCCGCTACGCGCGCGCGGTGAGCAGCGAGCGCCTGGTCGAGGTGAGCCTCGACGAGATGCGCCGCCTCGGCTTCGGCGACGAGGCCCGGCTCGCGCGCTGGGGCGAGGTGCTCGCCGCCGCGCTGCCGTCGGTGGCGGCGGGCGACACCCTCGCCGCGCTGCACCGGCCGGGCACGGGCGCGACGTTCTGGCATCAGGACCGGCGGAGCGGCGAGATCGGCGATCCCGAACTCGCGCGCGCCTTCTTCGCGATCTGGCTCGACCCGCGCACCCGCGAGCCGCGCCTGCGCGCGCAGCTGCTCGGCCTGGCGGATTCGGTGCGATGAACTCCCCAGGCGAGCTGGCGCGCGCCTCGGCGGTCGGCGGCGCGATTTCTTGTTCCGAGTTCGGCGCGAGCGGAAGGCGCGATGGGGACTTTTCGTCCAGCCGGACGGGCTCGGCGTCGGAAGCCGAGGCGATCGGCAGGCCTGACGGGGACTTCTCGTCCAGCCGGGGAGCCGTGCCCCTCGGGTCCGGGCCCGAAGCCGGCGGCGCCCGCGCGCTGGCGACCTACGGCGCGCTCGGCCTGCCGCTCGCCTTCGCCGCGCTGCCGATCTACGTCCATGTGCCGCAGCTCTACGCCGAGGGGCTGGGCCTGTCGCTCGCGCTGGTCGGCGCGGTGCTGCTCGCGGCGCGCATCGTCGATGCGATCACCGACCCGCTCATCGGCTGGGCCAACGACCGCCTGCCGCGCCGGCGGCTGTGGATCGCGCTCGCCCTGCCGGCGCTGGGCGCGGGCATGGTCGGACTGCTGGTGCCACCCGCGGGCGCCGGGGCGATGTGGCTGTTCGCGCTGCTGGTGGCGGTGTCGCTGGCCTACTCGGTGGCGACCATCGCCTACAACGCCTGGGGTGCGGAGGTGGCGACGACAGGCGCTGCGCGCACGCGCTTCGTCGCCAGCCGCGAGGGCTTCGCGCTCGCCGGGGTGGTGCTGGCGGCGGCCCTGCCGGCCGTGCTCGCGGGGGGCGAGGGCGAGGCGGCCGGGCTCGCGCGCCTGGCCTGGGTCTTCCTGCCGCTGCTGCTGGTGTTCGGCGGATGGACGCTGTGGCGGGCGCCGGCGCCGCCGCGCGTGACGGGCGCCAAAGAGCCGGTGTGGGCCGGCCTGCGTGCGGCGCTCGGCGAACCCGGCTTCGCCCGCCTGCTCGCGGTGTTCGCGGCCAACGGCATCGCGGCGGCGATCCCGTCGGCGACGGTGCTGTTCTTCGTCGCCGACGTGCTCGCGGCAGCGCACCTGGCCGGCCTGTTCCTCGCGTTGTATTTCCTCGCCGCGGCGGCGAGCCTGCCGCTGTGGGTGAGGCTGTCGCAGCGCGTCGGCAAGCTGCGCGCCTGGCTCGCCGGCATGGTGCTGGCCGTGGCGGTGTTCGCCTGGGCCGGGCTGCTCGGCAGCGGCGAGGTGTTCGCCTACGGCGCGATCTGCGTGCTCTCGGGGCTGGCGCTCGGTGCCGACCTCAGCCTGCCGCCCTCGCTGCTGGCCGACCAGATCGCACGCAGCCGCGGGGCGGGGCGGAGCGCGCCGCTCGCGGCTGGGGCCTGTTTTGGCTGGTGGAACTTCGTCACCAAGGCCAACCTGGCGCTCGCCGCCGGGCTGGCGCTGCCGCTGCTCGCGCTCCTCGGCTACACGCCGGGCGCGCGTGATGCGGCGGCGGTGGCGGCGCTGGCCGGGGTGTATGGCTTCGCGCCGCTGGCGCTCAAGCTCGGCGCGATCGCGTTGCTGTGGCGCTGGCGGGGGGCGATCGAGCCGGGGTGTTGAGGCGTCGCGGCTGCCGCCGCTGCCACAGGAGAAGGCTTTCGAGCGCTCGTGGGGGCCGCGCGCGAAGTACCAGCGAGCGAAGTGGGAGCGGCGGGAGCCGCGAAGAGGTGTCGCAGCGGGAAGTCGTGCCGGCTGTGCGTGGAGGAGGTGAATCGTGAGGTCCTGGTTATTGTTCTGTGCGGCCCTGTTCGGGCTGTGGGGGTGCGGCAGCGTGAATATCGACGACTATCGCGCCGAGCGGCCGGCGCTCGAGCTGCGCGAATACTTCGACGGCACGCTCGACGCCTGGGGCATGTTCCAGGACCGCTCGGGCAAGGTGGTGAAGCGCTTCCATGTGCTGATCGAGGCGCGCTGGCAGGGCGAGGTCGGCACCCTGGACGAGCGCTTCACCTATTCCGACGGCACGACCCAGCGCCGGGTGTGGACCATCACCCGGCTCGGCCCCGGGCGTTACAGCGGGCGCGCCGACGACGTGGTCGGCGAGGCGAGCGGCGAGGCCGCCGGCAACGCGCTGCGCTGGCGCTACGTGCTGGCGCTGCCGGTGGACGGCAAGGTCTACAAGGTCGATTTCGACGACTGGATGTTCCTGATGGACGACAAGGTGATGCTGAACCGCTCGGTCATGAGCAAGTTCGGCTTCCGCCTCGGCGAGGTGACGCTGAGCTTCGTGAAGCGGGCGGGAGGATGAGCGATGAGCCGGGCAGGGTGGAGGCAGTCGCGGTGAGGGCGCGTGCTTGCTGCGCGCAGGGCGGGCAGGGCGCTGCCGTGGCGGCGATCGACTGCGCTGCGGCGCAAGCTGCTCCGCGCCGCTCGGGCGCGCGGCGACGGCTGTTCGCCCCGCTCAACACGCCGATCCGCGACTGGCAGGGCAGGCGGGTGTGGATCGTCGGCGCGTCGTCCGGCATCGGCGAGGCGCTCGCGCTGGAGCTCGCCCGCCGCGGTGCGCGCCTGGCGCTGTCTGCGCGCGGGGAGACGCGGTTGCGGGCGGTGTGCGCGGCCTGCGACGCCGCGGCCGGCGTCGGCTTGCGTCCCGTGGGAGCGGGCGCGCCCGCGAATGCTGCCGTCGAGCAGGCGAATTTCGCGGGCTCGCCCGCGCCCACCGAAACCCTCTCACTGCCGCTCGATCTCGCCCGCGACGGCGACATCGAGCGTGCGCGCGACGCGCTGCTGGCGAACTGGGGCGGCTTCGATCTCGTGGTGTTCAACGCCGGCACCTACCGCCCGCTGCGCGCCTGGGAGCTGAGTGCGGAGGCCGTGCGCGAGACCCTGGCGACCAACCTCGTCGGCACCATGAGCGGCACCGCCGCGGTGTTGCCGACCCTGCTCGCGCAGGGCGCCGGCGCCATCGCGCTGGTCGGCAGCGTCGCCGGTTACGGCGGGCTGCCGAAGGCGGCCGTGTATGGGCCGTCCAAGGCCGCGCTGATCAACTTCGCCGAGACGCTGTACCTCGACCTGGCCCCGCGCGGCATCGACGTCTTCCTGATCAACCCCGGCTTCGTCGCCACGCCGCTGACCGCGCACAACGACTTCGCCATGCCGGCGCTGCAGACGCCCGCCCAGGCCGCGGACGCCATCGTGGCCGGTCTCGCGCGCGGCGCGTTCGAGATCCACTTCCCGAAACGCTTCACCCGTGCGCTGAAGCTGCTGCAATGGCTGCCGCGGCGGCTGTACTTTCCGCTCGTGCGCCGCGCGACCGGGCTTTGAGGAGGGGTGATGAACGACACGCGTACCGAGTCCGATCCGGGGGCGGCGCCCGGCGCGGGATGTTCGCGGGCCAGCCCGCGCCCACGGCAGAGCGCCGCCGCGAGGCTCGCCGCGTTCTACGAGACCCTCACCCCCGCCAGCCTGGCGACGCTCGACCGCTTCTACGCCGCCGACGCCCGCTTCAAGGACCCCTTCAACGAGGTCAGCGGCACCGCCGCCATCCGCCGCATCTTCGCGCACATGTTCGCCACCACCGAGGCCCCGCGTTTCGTGGTCACCGCGCGCATCGAGCAGGGCGAGCAGGCGATGCTGGGCTGGGCGTTCCACTTCGCGCTGCGCGGGCGCCAGTTCGTCGTGCGCGGGGTCACGCACCTGCGCTTCGATGCCGACGGCCGGGTGGTGCTGCACCGCGACTACTGGGACGCCGCCGAGGAGCTGTACGAGAAGCTGCCGCTGATCGGCGGCCTGATGCGGGTGCTGAGGCGGCGCCTGAGCGCGCGCGGCGACATGTACTGAGGCACGGCGCGCGCTCGTCCCGGCCTGCGGCGGATTGTCGCAGCGGCTTAACCGATGCCGCCGGGCGGACTATGATCGGGCGCTGATAAACACAAAAAGCAGGCGTTCCCCATGTCTTCACGTTTCCGTACGCTGTCCCGCTTCCGCAGTTTGTCCCGCCTCCTGGCCGCCCCGCTGCTCGTCCTCGGTCTGCTCGCCGGCTGCGCGCCCTCCGAGCCCGCCTTCAAGAGCACCGACATCACCGGCGCCGACTACGGCAAGCGCTTCGAGCTCACCGATCACCACGGCAAGGTGCGCACGCTCGCCGACTTCAAGGGCAAGGTCGTCACCGTGTTCTTCGGCTACACCCAATGTCCGGACGTCTGTCCCACCGCGCTGTCGGGCATGAGCGCGGTGATGGCGGAGCTCGGCGCCGACGGCGACCGCGTGCAGGTGATCTTCGTCACCGTCGACCCCGAGCGCGACACGCAGGAACTGCTGGCCGAATACGTCCCGGTCTTCGACCAGCGCTTCCTCGGCATGTACGGTTCGATGGAGAAGATCGCCGAGATCGCCAAGGATTTCCGCGTGTTCTACCGCAAGAGCGGCGACCTCGAGGGCCACTACACCATCGACCACACCGCCGGCACCTACGTCTTCGGCCCGGACGGCCGCCTGCGCCTGTACGTCAAGCACGCGGAAGACCCGCAGGTGATCGCCGCCGACATCAAGGCGCTGCTGGCGGGGAAGTGAGCGCGCCCGGCGCGTAAACGCAAAACGGCAGCGCGCGCTGCCGTTTTTTCATGGGCGAGGCCGGATCAGGCAAGCGCCGCCAGCATCCCGCGCATCTTCTGCATCGCCTTGGCTTCGATCTGGCGGATGCGCTCGGCGGAGACGCCGTATTCGGCGGCCAGCTCGTGCAGCGTGGCGCTGTCGCCTTCGCCGAGCCAGCGGCGCTGGACGATGGCGCGGCTGCGCTCGTCGAGGCTGGCGAGCGCGCTCTTGAGGCCGCTGTCCTGCAGGCGGGCGAGCTGGGTCTGCTCGATGACCTCGCTCGGCTCGGCGTGCGGGTCGGGCAGGTAGGCGATGGGTGCGAAGCGCTCGTCCTCGTCGTCGCTGCCGGCGTCGAGCGGGATGTCGCGGCCGGTCAGCCGCGTTTCCATCTCCACCACTTCCTCGGGCTTGACGCCGAGCTGGGCGGCGATCGACTGCACCTCGGCGGGCTGCAGCGTGGTGCTGTCCTGCTTCATGCCGCGCAGGTTGAAGAACAGCTTGCGCTGCGCCTTGGTGGTGGCGATCTTCACCAGGCGCCAGTTCTTCAGGATGTACTCGTGGATCTCGGCCTTGATCCAGTGGATCGCGAACGACACCAGACGCACGCCGCGCGTCGGGTCGAAGCGCTTGACCGCCTTCATCAGGCCGATGTTGCCTTCCTGGATCAGGTCCGCGTGCGGCAGGCCGTAGCCGAGATAGCCGCGTGCGATGGCGACGACGACGCGCAGATGCGACATGACCAGTTGCCGCGCCGCATCCACATCGCCCTCGTCACGCAGCCGCGTCGCCAGATCCACCTCCTGCTGCTCGCTCAGCATCGGCATGCGATTCACGCTCTGGATGTACTGATCCAGGCTGCCGGCGGCGGGAACGGGAAAGGTCAGGGCGTGTGACATGGGCTTGGGTCCTCCTTGTGCTGCGATATTAGCACTCGGGGCGTGAGAGTGCTAAGGGGCGACGGGAGTTCCGGAGTAGCCTTCTTCAGTCTTTTTCGGCGGACACCCAGTCCTCGACGCACAAACCCGCAATGCGCCTGAACTCGCGCGTGTTGTGGGTGACCAGGGTGGCGTCTTCGGCCAGCGCATGGCAGGCGATCCACAGGTCGTTCGCGCCGATCGGCGTGCCTGCCTCTTTCAGGCGGGTGGCCTGTTCCGCGTAATGCCGGCAGATGGCGGGGTCGGCGGGGTAGCGCACCGGTACCTGGCGTGCCAGGGCGTTCAGCCGCCGCAGCACCTCCGTCTTGCGGGTGCTGCGCTCGGCACCCTTCAGCAGCTCTGCCCAGGTCACGAAAGACATGCACAGGGTGTCGCTCTCAGGGAGTGCGTCGATGCGCTGCGCGATGCCGGGCGGCTGGCTCTTGATCAGGTAGATCAGGATATTCGTGTCGAGCAGGTAGATCACAGCGCCTCGCGCTCCTGCACCGGAAGCGGCGCTTCCTGCTCGGACTCGAGCGCGGCGACGAAGGCGTCGTCCACTTCGCGCAGCGCTTTCAGGGCCTGCATCAGGGCCGTGCCGCGTTGCACTCGCAAGGGGTGGATCACCAGATCGCCCGCGTCGTTGCGCGTGATGCTGACGCGGTCGGTGTCGAGGCGGAACTCTGCCGGGATACGGACCGCCTGGCTGTTACCGTTGTTGAAGACACGGCTGGGCAGTGTTTCCATGGCATCACCTCTTGTAAGTACGCTGGAGTGTGTATTTTAGTGCTCGCGTAGCAACAGGGCAAATATCCACTGTTTGTTTCGCGTGGGCGGGCTGCTCAAACCCGGAAGCTGACCTGCCTTCTGCGCTGCCCTCTTCATTCAACGCACGATGAACGCTGCCGGCGTCATGATGGGAATGCCGTGCCATGGGTTCAGCACAAGCAGATCCTTGTCCCCGCTGATGATCGCCGCCGCTTCGCCCGCGAGCGCAAGCTCCAGGAACCTGTCGTGCCGTGGATCGTGGCAGGCCGCAACCCAGCGAATGATCGGCACGACCTCTGTCAGCGGCGCGCAGGAAACTCCCGTGCGGTGTGAACGACGTTGAGCACGATCACCGAGTCATCCTTCGCTTTCACGAAGGCAATGTAGGGCAGGCGACGAAAGACGAACTCGCGTGCGCCCGGGACCCGCGCACTTGCCCGGATACGGTCCGGGAAGACGCGCAGGGCTTCGACTTCGGCAACGATGCGCGACTGGACGGACGCTGCAGTCAATGGGCCCGCTTCAGCGTAGTAATAGGCGAGAATCTCCTCGAGGTCGTCCAGCGCCTCGTCGGTCCACAGGATATTCATGCACGACGATTCCGCGCCGCCAAGCGCTCGCGCAGCAGGGCCATGGCTTCGTCATGGTCATGCAGTTTGGTCTGCCCGGCCTCCAGGCGTTCGAGCGTGGTCGTGAGCTTGTCGAAGAGCCAGCCGTCGTAACCGGGGGTCTTGTCGAGCAGGAATTCGGGCAACAGCGTGTCTGCTGCGTCCTCGATCGACACCATGATGCCGACGGGGCGATCGTTCTTGGTGATGACGACCGGCTCCCGGCGCGATGCATCGAGGAATTCGCCAAATCGGTTCTTTGCCTCGCGTGCGGTCATGACTTTCATGATCAGTGTCCTGAGTAGTGTCGAGATAGATCCATAGTAGCTACTTTAGGCGGCGTGGCAAGCGTCTGGGATGGTGGATTGGGCTTGATCTCATGTGCAACCAAGGTCATCGATTATCCAGAGAGTGCGACCATGCAAACCATCCAGGCCTCCGAATTCAAGGCCCGCTGCCTCGCCCTGATGGACCAGGTGGCGGCCTCGGGCGAGGTCGCGGTCAGCGCGATCAGCTTCTGGGAATGCGCGATGCTTGCGGAGAAGGGGCGCGGCGTCCTGCCGCTGGCCATCGAAGGCTGGCGGACAGGCCTGCTCGGCGCGGGGCTGCTCGAGATTCCGCTCGATGGCCGCATCGCGCTCGCGGCCGCGGGATTCGCCGACCTGCATCGCGACCCCGCGGATCGCTTCATCGCCGCCTCCGCGGGCGTGCGCAACGCGACCCTGGTGACGGCGGACGAGAAGCTGTTGGCATGGAACTCGGACCTGCCGAGGCTCGACGCGCGGCGCTGATGCGGGTTCTGTTGCACGTCCGCAACAACAAAGCCCGGAATGTCGCGTTTTCGCGCTTCGACGCTTGCAAGCCCGGCGTCAGGTTTGCAGAATCGCCTCAACTTCTCGCCAGAGAGGTGAGTAGGGCCGAGGCAAGTGCCTGGGTCTCAACTTCAAATTTGAGGAGAAACATATGCAAAAGAAACTGATCGCGCTGGCTGTTGCTGGCCTGGTTTCGGCTCCGGCCTTCGCTCAGTCCAACGTCACCATCTACGGTGTGGCCGACGCCGCCATGGTTTTCGGTGAGCACGGCGACAATGATCTGGCTGCTGTTGAAAGCGGTGGTCTGTCGGGCAGCCGTCTGGGCTTCCGTGGCACCGAAGATCTGGGCAACGGCCTGAAGGCCGTCTTCACCTACGAGCAAGGTTTCAATATCGACGGTAGCGATAACTCCGACGGAACTCGTGGTCTTGGCGGCAACTCGCGCCAGTCCTTCGTTGGCCTTAGCGGCGCTTTCGGCACCGTCAGTCTCGGTCGTCAGTACGCCCCTGGCTATGACTTCATTGCCGACTCGTTCGGTAGCTCCCCGATCCTCTCGCCGCAGGCCATTCTGTCGGGCGACGCCAAGTCGTCGATCGACGCATCTTCCGACGCTCGTTGGAACAACTCGATCGCCTATAACGGCGCCTTCGCGGGCCTGAAGGTTCGTGCGATCTACTCGATGGGCGCCGACGTTAGCGGCCGTACTGTCTCCACCGAGCTGGGCAACGATCCGTCGGAAGACGACGCTGCTGGTCTGGGCCTTGAGTACGCCAACGGCCCGCTGCGTCTGGTCGCGGTTTATCAGTACCTGCAAGACGGCGCGAACACCCTCGCCTCTGACGATCAGCAGGAATGGTCGGTTGGTGGTAGCTACAACTTCGGCTTCCTGACCCTGTCTGCTAACTATCAGGATGCTGAGGCTCTGGGTAACGTCCGTGGCAACGACGGCGACATCTGGCAAGTTGGCGTTGTGGTGCCGGTTGGCGCTGCTGGCAACGTGCACCTGGGTTACGGCGAAGCCGATATGGACGTGGTCGATGCCAAGGCTAAGTCCTACTCGATCGCCTACACTCACGCCCTGTCGAAGCGCACCACCGCGTACGCTGGTTACAACCGCACCGACAACGACACCGGCCTGGCCTATGGTGCCGTCGATGCCCTCACTGGCGTGACTGGCGAAGAGGCTGACGTCTTCGCGGTCGGTGTTCGTCATACCTTCTAATCTGTCACCTCGACAGGTTTGAAAGTAAAAACGGGAGCTTCGGCTCCCGTTTTTTCGTCTACCGCTAGTGCAACGGGTCGGGCTTGAAGAAGTCCGATGCGCTCGCGGAGCGAAATTGGGGACAGCCCACGATTTCTCAAGCGGAGCCTTTGTCCATTGTGCTCGTAATCCGCCGGTGACGCGCGGGGCATTCCTTCTGCAGGCTGCGGAACTCGCTTCGCTCGGACAGTCCTCGCCTGCGCCAGGAATGCCCCACACATCTGCGGCTGCCGTCGTGGCGGCTGATCGGCCGTTGGCGAGAGACTGAAGGCGTTCTCTTCCATCCACAGGCAGGCGGCCACAGTCGGAATCTCGCGCGAAGCCGGTTCCGCCCGCCCTGGTTCTGCCTCTCCGTAGTGATGCGCCCACGTTCCCAGGATGCGTGCGGGGTGTTCCTGAAGAGGCGAGGACTGTCCGAGCCGAGCGAAGCGAAGGTGAGTTCCGCAGCCTCGGAAGGAATACCCCGTGCGCGTCCTTCTCCGAGGCCTTCGAGCCGAGCGGGTTGTTGCTTCGAGCAGAGCGGGTCGATGACCTTCCCAAAGCAAGCAGCGCTCCCCGCATGCCCTCCACGAAGCGCCGACCCGCGCCGTCGCCTGCAAGCGACCCGCAGGCGAGCATCTCACCCGAATTCCGCCCGCCATTAACAAACGCGTCCCCTGCATTAACCATCCTGCGCCGGCCATTTACACGGCCTGCCTATCCTCGCCTTCGGGTTCCGGTCGCTTGATCAGGCCGGATTGCAGTGTTTCGACCGAAGCAGATGGAGATGCAGATGCAGAAGAACTTGATCGCCCTCGCCGTTGCAGGCCTCGCCGCCCTGCCGGCCTTCGCGCAGTCCAACGTCACGATCTACGGCCTTGTCGACATGGGCTACAAATGGTCCGGCGACAACATCGACGACCGGGTGGGCAGCCGCTCGGCGCTCGACTCGGGCATGAGCGCGGGGAGCCGCCTCGGCTTCAAGGGCACGGAGGATCTCGGCAACGGCATGAAGGCCGGCTTCGTGCTCGAGCAGGGCTTCAACCTCGACACCGGCACGCTGGGGCAGGGCGGCAGGGTCTTCGGGCGGCAGTCCTTCGTCAGCCTCGGCGGCGGCTTCGGCACCGTCGCGCTCGGCCGCCAGTACCCGGCCGGCTACCTGCTCACGGCGACGGTCGACCCCTTCGGCAGCGGCACCGCGGGCCAGTACAACAGCGTCTACCTGACCGAATACCGCTGGGACAACGCCGTCACCTACGTCTCCCCGACCTGGAGCGGGTTCTCGGTCTCCGCGGCCTTCACGCAGAATGTCGATGGCGACGAATCCCCGGACAACCGTGGCGAGGGCGACGTCGGCGACATCCGCGCCTGGTCCGTCGTGCCGCAATACGTCAACGGCCCGCTCTTCGCCGGCATCCACCTCCAGGAGATGCGCGCCAAGTCCACCGGCCTGTACGACGGCGAGACCGTCCGCGTGTATGACGTCGCCGGCACCTACGACTTCGGCGTCGTCAAGCTTGCCGCCTCCTACGGCCTGCGCCGCGCCAGCGCCGCCGACTTCAGCCCCGATTCGGCGGCGATCAAGGGCAAGGACTCGAAGCAGTGGTTCGTCGGCGTGACCGTGCCGGTCAGCGCGGCCGGCACCGTGCGCGCCTCCTACGTCGAGCGCACGACCGAAGTCGTGGCCGGCGGCGCGGATGCCGAGGTCGGCCAGTGGGCGCTCGGCTACGAGCACGCGCTGTCCAAGCGCACCGCGCTGTACGCGGTGTACGCGGACATCGACAACAACCGCGCCGCCAAGGACAGCGGCCTGTACGCCTCGATCGGCGACGCGATGGCGGGCGGGGTTGCGGGCGGGGACGGCTACCAGCGCGGTGTGAACCTGGGCCTGCGCCACAGCTTCTGAGCCTGGCGAGCGGCGGTGGATGCGCCGAACTGCATCAGAACGTATCCACCGCCAACTTTTCACCGCCATGGCTGTCCCTCCGAGGTTCGCGCACGCAGCGGGCGTGTTCGCGACTCGATCAGGAGATGAAGACCATGCGCAGAGTGCTTGCCGGCTCGATCCTCGCCCTTGCCGCCATGTCGGCCCATGCCGATCCCGCGGTGATGTTCGGCATCAACTACAACTTCGGCGGTGGCGGGCCCGGCCTGTCGGTGAAGGTGCTGTCGGATGACCGCGAGGACCGCACGGTGGCTTCGGTGGGCGCGAGCTGGTATCCGATGATGAACCGCGTCGGCCTCGATCTCGGCGTCGGACGCACCTTCGAGAGCGGCGCGGCCACGGTGGGCTGGGACGTGATCAACAGCGCGCCGCAGTTCAGCATCGGCTACGTCGATACCAAGTAGGCGGAAATCGGGCAGACTCCCGACTTTCCGCCGCCGTGCTGAATCCATGAAGGACCTGACCCCGCTGTGCTGCAACCACGACGAACGCCCGCCCGGCGAGACCGTGCGGTTGATCGTCGTCCACGCCATCAGCCTGCCGCCCGACGAGTTCGGCGGGCCGGGCGTGGAGCAGCTGTTCTCCAACGCCCTCGACCCCGAGGCGCATCCCTACTACGCGAGCATCCACCACCTGCGGGTGTCGGCGCACTACTTCATCCGCCGCGACGGCGAGACGATCTGCTTCGTCGATCCCGAGCGCCGCGCCTGGCATGCCGGGGTGTCGTGCTGGAACGGGCGCGAGCGCTGCAACGACTTCTCGGTCGGCATCGAGCTCGAGGGCTGCGACACCATGCCCTTCGAGCCGGTGCAGTACGAGCGCCTGGCGGCGCTGATCGCCCGCCTGAAGCGGCGCTACCCGATCGAGGCGGTGGTCGGACACGCCGACATCGCGCCCGGTCGCAAGACCGATCCGGGGCCTTTTTTCGACTGGAAGCGGCTGCACGCGCTGCTTTCCGGGCACGCATGACATGCGGGCGGGGCGCGACGCGGATAGCATGTTTTGACAAAATGCTTCGCCACGAATAGAATTCGCTTCCTGTTGCGTTGCAACAATTTATCAATTTCTGATCGGTGCGGCGCCTCCCCATCCCGGGGTAGACGCAGTTTCATGGACGCTCGCACCGCGGGGTCCGTCGTCTGGTTGCGGCGACGGGCTTGAACACCTACTGGCGACCGAGTTCGCTTGCCCATCGTCGTGGCCTACCCGCCGCGCGATGTCGGCACCGCCCACAGCGGCGGTGCCGTGCCGAGCCCCGCATCCGGGGCGGGGCGAGGCGGCGGCTCAGGCCACAGCATGGAGGACACCATGAAACACGCAACTCGATTCAACGCGCTCGCGCGTCAGGCGGGCGTTGCCGCGCTCGGTCTCGCGCACGGCGTGATGCTTTCCGCCGGCCTCGTCGGCCTGGTGAATGTGGCGAACGCCACCGACGGCCCGACCCAGGTGCGCTTCAGCGATACCTTCGTCGACACCGCGGTGGAGCCGACGGTGTCGGAGCTGGCGATGGCCTCGGGACTCGGTCTGCGGGTGTCGCCGCCGATGACTCTGGCGACGGTGGCGCCGGTGCTGAGCTACACCCCGCCGATCCGTCTGGCACCGGAACCCGAGTCCGCGCCCGAGCCCACGCTGAAGCTGGCCAAGCCGGCGGTGAAGGGTATGGACGCGCTGGGGGCCGATCCCTTCGCGCAGGATGAGGGCGAGCTCTCCGCCGAGATGGCGCGCGTCCGCGACTGGATCGCCGACACCTACCGCGTCTCCGAGAACACCATCGAGCCCGCGCTCGCCGCCGCCGAGACCCACGCCGAGGAGCTCGGCTTCGATCCGCTGCTGATCGTCGCCATCATGGCGGTGGAGTCGAGCTTCAATCCGCGCGCCGTCAGCAACATGGGCGCGCAGGGCCTGATGCAGGTGATCCCGCGCTACCACAAGGACAAGCTCGGCGCCAATCGCGGCCGCAATGCGCTGTTCGATCCGGTGGTGAATGTGCGTGTCGGCACGCTCGTGCTGCACGAGGGCCTGCAGCGCTACGGCAGCATGCAGCGCGCGCTGCAGTACTACAACGGCGCGCTGAAGGATCCGAAGGCGCGCTACACGCGCAAGGTCATGGCGCTGAAGAAGCGGCTGATGACGATCGCCGGGCGTACCGACACGCGCACGGGCGTCGAACTGGCGGGTTGATGCGCGCTCGCCTCCCGCGGCAGGCGAGGGGCGGGGCCGGATTCGTGACAGGCGGGGTGGATGCAGATCCTCCCCGCCCGTCGCCGTTTACGGTTCAGGCGCCGAGTCCGAGGGCGCGGATGCGTTCGGCCGCCTCGAGCAGGCGCGCGCTGCGCGTGGTGTAGGCGATGCGCAGGTGGCGACGCGGCAGATGGTGGCCGAAATCCAGGCCGGGAGTGGCGGCGACGCCGGCTTCCTCGATCAGCCGCCGCGCCAGAGCCTCCGAGTCGTCGCTCAGGCGCGACACGTCGGCATAGACGTAGAACGCGCCCTGCGGCTCGGTGGCGATGGTGAAGCCGAGTTCGCGCAGCGCCGGCAGCAGCACGTTGCGGCGCGCGCCGAATTCGTGGCGGCGCGCTTCGAGGATCTCCATCGTCCCGGGTGCGAAGGCCGCGAGCGCGGCGTGCTGCGCGGGCGTCGAAGGCGAGATGAAGAAGTGCTGTGCGAGCTTCTCGATCTCGCGCGCGAAGCCCGGCGGCACCACCAGCCAGCCCAGGCGCCAGCCGGTCATGCCGAAATACTTGGAGAAGCTGTTGACCACGAACAGGTCGTCGGCGGCCTCGAGCGCCGGGTGCGCGAGCGCGGTCTCGGCCTCGACGCCGTAGCTCAGGCCCTGGTAGATCTCGTCGACCAGCAGCACCCCGCCGCGGCGGCGGGTGACGGCGTGCAGCGCGGCGATCTCGTCCACGCTCAGCAGCGTGCCGGTGGGGTTGGAGGGCGTGGCCACCATCAGGCCGCGGGTGTCGGCGGTCCACGCGGCGTCGACCTGGGCGGCGGTGGGCTGGTAGCGGGTGGCGGCATCCACCGCCAGCGCCCGCGCCACGCCTTCGAAACTGCGAATCAGATGGCGGTTGGACGGATAGCCGGGGTCGGGCAGCAGCCAGGCGTCGCCGGGATCGGTGGTGGCGGCCAGCGCCAGCATCAGCGCGCCGGAGGCGCCGGCGGTGACGATGATGCGCTCGGGCGCGACGTCGGCGCGCAGGCGGTCCTGGTAGAAGCGTGCGATCGCCTCGCGCAGCGCGGGCAGGCCGAGTGCGGGCGTGTAGTGCACGTCGCCGCCGCCGATGAAGCGCTGCGCGGCCTCGACGATGGGCTGCGGCGTGGGAAAGTCGGGCTCGCCGACCTCCATGTGGATGATGTCCCGCCCCTGCGCCTCGAGCTCTCGCGCGCGGCGCAGCAGTTCCATGACGTGGAAGGGCTGGATGGCGTCGAGGCGGCGTGAGCGCTGCATGGTGGATTCCTGTGTGCACAAAGGCAAAAAGCGCCGGGGGCGCTTTCTGGTGTCGGCCGGGGCCGTGAACTGCCCGGTGGAGCGGGCCCTGTGGGAGCGGCGGCAGCCGCGATCTCGTGGCTGTCCGCCTCAATCGCGGCTACCGCCGCTCCCACAGTCCTCAATCGCGGCTACCGCCGCTCCCACAGTCCTCAATCGCGGCTACCGCCGCTCCCACGGAGCTCAGTCGGTGTTGAGCGCCAGTTCGAACAGCTCGCGCTTCAAGACCAGCTGGCGCGGCAGGCGGTCCTGCAGCTTGTCGAACCACTCCTTGTGCGAGTTGAGCTCGGTGCGCCAGGCGTCGGTGTCGACCTTGGTCAGGGCGTCGAACTCCTCGCGGCTGATCTCGGCGCCGGTCCAGTCGAGGTCGTCGAAGCGCGGCATCCAGCCAAGCGCGGTTTCCTTGGCCTGGACCTTGCCCTGGCAGCGTTCGACGATCCACCTCAGCACGCGCATGTTCTCGCCGAAGCCGGGCCACATGAAGTTGCCCTTCTCGTCCATGCGGAACCAGTTCACGCAGAAGATCTTCGGGGTGTCCTCGACGACGTGGCCCATGCGCAGCCAGTGGTTGAAATAGTCGCCCATGTGGTAGCCGCAGAAGGGCAGCATCGCGAACGGATCGCGACGCACCACGCCCTGCGCGCCGAAGGCGGCGGCGGTGGTTTCCGAGCCCAGGGTCGAGGCCATGTACACGCCGAAGTTCCAGTTGAAGGCCTGGTACACCAGCGGCACGGTGGTGGCGCGGCGGCCGCCGAAGATGAAGGCCGAGATCGGCACGCCGGCGGGGTCTTCCCAGGACGGGTCGATCGACGGGCACTGGCTGGCGGGGGCGGTGAAGCGCGCGTTGGGGTGGGCCGCCTTGCGGCCGGTTTCGGCGGCGATCTCGGGCGTCCAGTCCTTGCCCTGCCAGTCCACCAGGTGGGCCGGGGCCTCCTTGCTCATGCCTTCCCACCACACGTCGCCGTCGTCGGTCAGCGCGACGTTGGTGAAGATGATGTTTTCCTTGAGCGTGGCCATCGCGTTGTAGTTGGTCTTCTCCGAGGTGCCGGGGGCGACGCCGAAGTAGCCGAACTCGGGGTTGATGGCGCGGAACTTGCCGTCGGGGCCGGGCTTGATCCAGGCGATGTCGTCGCCGACGGTGGTGATCTTCCAGCCGTCGAAGGACTTCGGCGGGATCAGCATGGCGAAGTTGGTCTTGCCGCAGGCCGAGGGGAAGGCTGCGGCGACGTAGGACTTCTCGCCCTCCGGGGACTCGACGCCGAGGATCAGCATGTGCTCGGCCAGCCAGCCTTCGTCACGCGCCATGGTGGAGGCGATGCGCAGGGCGAAGCACTTCTTGCCGAGCAGGGCGTTGCCGCCGTAGCCCGAGCCGTAGGACCAGATCTCGCGCGTCTCGGGGTAGTGCACGATGTACTTGGTGGTCGGGTTGCACGGCCAGCGGCTGTCCTTCTCGCCGTGGGCGAGCGGGGCGCCGACGGTGTGCACGCAGGGCACGAATTCGCCATCGGTGCCGAGCACGTCGATCGCGCCACGGCCCATGCGGGTCATGGTGCGCATGTTGGCGACGACGTAGGGGCTGTCCGAGATCTCGACGCCGATGTGGGCGATCGGGCTGCCGAGCGGGCCCATCGAGAACGGGATGACGTACATCGTGCGGCCGTGCATCGAACTCTTGAACAGACCGTTCAGGGTTTCGCGCATGACCTTGGGGTCTTCCCAGTTATTGGTCGGGCCGGCGTCTTCCTTCTTTGCCGAGCAGATGAAGGTGCGGTCCTCGACGCGGGCGACGTCCGAAGGATCGGACCAGGCGAGGTAGGAGTTCTTGCGCTTTTCCGGATTCAGCTTGATCAGCATGCCGGATTCGACCATCTCGGCGCACAGGCGGTCGTATTCCTCCTGCGAGCCGTCGCACCAGACCACGCGGTCGGGTTCGGTCAGCGCGGCAATCTCGCCGACCCACTGCTTGAGGGCTTCGTGGCGGACGTATTCGGGGGCAGCGGCAATGGCCGCCTGGGCGTGGTTCTGAGACATGAGTACAGCTCTCCCGTGCTGTGATTCGAAACCATTCCCGTCGGTCGGCCATCGCGGACAAGGTGACACTGCCCGGCCGGCGGGCTGCCGGGCGCCTGGCGCCCGTATCGCGGCCTTCGTCTTCCGGAGAAGGGGACCGTCGAAAGCCTATAATTATGCCACGGCACCCGCCCCGCGATGTGGGTGAAGCGTGAGCAATTGCAGCGAACGACCGGGTTTGATCGGCGTGTTTCATATAGCAGATCGGTTTTCCGTAATATGAAAAGTTATCGAAACTTGCTATGGTTCGATAATCCCGCATGCGTGGCTGTCGCACGGACCGGATCTGCAGGCCGCGCGGGGCGAGTACACCTCCAGGAACAGGACGAGACAGGAAGGACACCATGGATGAACTGATTCGCGCAGCAGCCCTCGACTATCACCGCTATCCGCGTCCCGGCAAGATCTCGGTGACGCCCACCAAGGTGCTGTCCAACCAGCGCGACCTGTCGCTGGCCTACTCGCCCGGCGTGGCCGCGGCCTGCGACGCGATCGTCGAGGATCCGGCCCAGGCGGCCGAGCTGACCGCGCGCTCCAACCTCATCGGCGTGGTCACCAACGGTACCGCGGTGCTCGGCCTGGGCAACATCGGCCCGCTCGCGGCCAAGCCGGTGATGGAGGGCAAGGGCGTGCTGTTCAAGAAGTTCGCCGGCATCGACGTGTTCGACCTCGAGATCGACGAGCCCGACGCCGACAAGCTGATCGACATGATCGCGGCGCTCGAGCCCACCTTCGGCGGCATCAACCTCGAGGACATCAAGGCCCCCGAGTGCTTCTACATCGAGCAGAAGCTGCGTGAGCGCATGAAGATCCCGGTCTTCCACGACGACCAGCACGGCACCGCGATCGTGGTCGGCGCGGCGATCCTGAACGGCCTGCACCTGCAGGGCAAGGACCTGAAGAAGGTCAAGCTGGTGACCTCCGGTGCCGGCGCTGCGGCGCTCGCCTGCCTGGGCCTGCTGGTCAAGCTCGGCATCCCGGTCGAGAACATCTGGGTCACCGACATCGAGGGCGTGGTCTATGAGGGCCGCACCACGCTGATGGACCCGATCAAGGCGCGCTACGCCAAGAAGACCGAGGCCCGCAAGCTCGCCGAGGTCATCGAGGGCGCGGACGTGTTCCTCGGCCTGTCGGCCGGCGGCGTGCTCAAGGGCGAGATGGTGGCGAAGATGGCGGCCAACCCGCTGATCCTCGCGCTCGCCAACCCGACCCCGGAGATCCTTCCCGACGAGGTCAAGAAGGTGCGCGACGACGCGATCATCGCCACCGGCCGTTCGGACTATCCGAACCAGGTCAACAACGTGCTGTGCTTCCCCTTCATCTTCCGCGGCGCGCTCGACGTCGGCGCGACCACCATCACCGACGAGATGCAGCTCGCCGCGGTGAAGGCGATCGCCGAACTGGCGCGCGTGGAGCAGAGCGACATCGTCGCCGCCGCCTACGGCGAGAAGGTCGGCGGCTTCGGCCCCGAGTACATCATCCCGCGCCCCTTCGACCCGCGCCTGATCGTCAAGATCGCGCCGGCGGTGGCCGAGGCCGGCATGGCCTCGGGCGTGGCGACCCGCCCGATCACCGACTGGCATGCCTACCGCGGCCAGCTCAACAACTTCATCTGGCACTCCGGCCTGATCATGAAGCCGGTTTTCGCCGCCGCGCGCGAGAACCCGAAGCGCATCATCTTCTCCGAGGGCGAATCCGAGAAGGTGCTGCGCGCGGTGCAGCAGGTCGTCGACGAAGGCCTGGCGCGTCCGATCCTGATCGGCCGTCCGGACGTGGTGATCAACAACATCGAGCGCTTCGGCCTGCGCATGGCGGTCGAGCGCGACTTCGAGCTGGTCAATCCGGATTCCGATCCGCGCTTCAACGAGCTGTGGCAGCACTACCACAGCCTGATGGAGCGCCGTGGCGTGTCGGTGGAGTACGCCAAGAAGGAAGTGCGCCGCCGCACCACGCTGATCGGCACGCTGCTGCTGAAGTTCGGCTACGGCGACGGCCTGATCTGCGGCACCTACGGCATGCACCGCCTGCACCGCGAGTTCGTCGAGACCGTGCTCGGCCGGCGTGAGGGCGTCGATCACCTGTACACGGTGAACCTGCTGAACCTGCCCGAGCGCACGGTCTTCCTCGCCGACACCTACGTGAACTACGACCCGACGCCGGAGCAGGTGGTCGAGATGACCCGGCTCGCCGCCGAGGAGATGAAGCGCTTCGGCATCGAGCCGCGCATCGCGCTGCTGTCGCATTCGTCCTTCGGCTCGGCCGACTCGCCGACCGCGGAGAAGATGCGCACCGCGCTGCGCCTGCTGCACGAGCGTCACCCCGAGCTCCAGGTCGAAGGCGAGATGCACGGCGACTCGGCGCTCGACGCCAGGCACCGCCTGCAGATCTTCCCCAACGCGAAGATGCGCGAGGACGCCAACCTGCTGATCTTCCCGACCCTGGACGCGGCCAACATCGCCTTCAACCTGCTGAAGAACGCGGCCGGCAGCGGCATGACGGTGGGGCCGATCCTGCTCGGCGCCTCCAAGCCGGTGCACATCCTGACCCCCTCGGCCACCGTGCGCCGCATCATCAACATGACCGCGCTCACCGTGGTCGAGGCGGGGCAGGCCGGCTGAGGACGGCGACGCGACATTTGCCCTTGCCTGCCGCTCGCGCCCTGCGCCATGCTGGTGCCGGGATGTGAGCGGGGGCGGCAATGGACGGGCACGAGGGGCGCGCGGCACTGGTACTCACCGGCGGTGGCGCGCGCGCGGCCTATCAGGTCGGCGTGCTCAAGGCCATCCGCGAGCTCCGTGGCCGGCGCCCGGGAAATCCCTTTCCCATCCTGTGCGGGACCTCGGCCGGCGCGATCAATGCCGCTGCGCTCGCCGTGCACGCGGGCGACTTCGGCCGCGCCGTGCGCCACATCGACCGCGTCTGGCGCGGCCTGCACGCGCACGACGTCTATCGCGTCGATCCGGCGGCGCTGTTCGGCAGCGGCGTGCGCTGGGGCTCCGCGCTGTTCGGCGGCTGGCTGCTGCGCCAGACGCCGCGCTCCCTGCTCGACAACGCGCCGCTGCAGGCCCTGCTCGAGCGCGTGCTCGACCTGTCGGCGATCGATGCGGCGATCAAGCGCGGCGACCTCCATGCGGTGAGCGTCACCGCCTCCGGCTACGGCACCGGCGAGAGCCTCGCCTTCTTCCAGGGCTCGATCGACATCCTGCCGTGGCGGCGCGCGCAGCGGGTCGGCGTGCGCAGCGAACTGCACATCGAGCACCTGATGGCCAGCGCGGCGCTGCCCTTCGTCTTCCCCGCGGTCAGGATCCATCGCGAGTACTTCGGCGACGGCTCGATGCGCCAGCTCGCGCCGGTGAGCCCGGCGATCCACCTCGGCGCCGACCGCATCCTGGTGATCGGTGCCGGGCGCACGGAGGAGGAGGGGCGAGTGCGCGCCGAACGCTATCCCTCGCCCGCGCAGATCGCCGGCCACGCCCTGTCCAGCATCTTCCTCGACACGCTGGAGGTGGATCTGGAGAGCCTGGCGCGCATCAACGACACCGTGGGGCGGATCACGCCCGCGCAGCGCGTGGCGGCCGGCATTCCGTTCCGTCCGATCGAGACGCTGGTCATCCTGCCCTCGCAACGGCTGGATACAATAGCGGGTAGACACGCCCGCAGCCTGCCCGCGCTGCTGCGGACCGTGCTGCGCGGGCTGGGGACGCTGCGCCGCGAGGGGTCGACGCTGCTCTCCTACCTGCTGTTCGAGCCCGGCTTCACCCGGGCGCTGATCGAGCTCGGCTACCATGACGCGATGGCGCGCGCTCCGGAATTGCGGCGCTTCCTGCGCCTGGAGTAGCGGGCGGCGGGCGACGAGGCGGCGGATTTCTTCCGCACGGCGGGGCCCGATCCGTCGCGAATGTGGGAAAATTTCACGCCGTTCTTCGAAACGGCTTGAAATCCTTTTTGTATCTGCTTATTTTTAAACCGAAACGCAGCGCATCCCGCCTGCTCCCCTTTCTGCCTGCCGCCGCCATGAAGCTCAGAATCCTCGTCGCCGCCTTTGCCGCGCTGTTCGCGCTGCAATCCGGAGCGGCCAACGCCGCCACCAGTACCAGCCGGACCTCCGCGAAGGCTGCGGCGGCTGCCAAGAGCACTGCGAAGAAGGCGGCGGTCAAGCCGAAGGCGGTGGCGGCCAAGTCGGCCGCCGCGAAGAAGGCCGCCGCCAAGCCGGCCGCGAAGGGCAAGGTGGCGAGCCAGGCGAAGACCACGAAGAAATCAGCCGCGAAGGCGGCACGCAGCAAGGCGGCGCCGGTGCGCGTGAGCCTGCGCAAGGCTGCTCCGGCCGCGCTGGCGCTCGCTCCGGCATCGGTGCTGGCCAGCGAGCCCGACGAGGCGCTCGCCGTCGACGCCGGCGGCATGCCGGTGCTGGGTTCCAGCGCCTTTTACGTGATCAACCAGAATACCGGCGAGGTGCTGCTCGAGCGCAACGGCTCGGCGGTGCTGCCGATCGCCTCCATCACCAAGCTGATGACGGCGATGGTGGTGCTGGATTCCGGCCTGGGCCTGTCCGAGCAGCTCGTCATCACCGAGGGCGACATCGACCGCCTGAAGGGCACCGGTTCGCGGCTGTCGCTCGGTACCGCGCTGACGCGCGAGGACATGCTGCACCTGGCGCTGATGTCGTCTGAGAACCGCGCGGCCTCCGCGCTGGCGCGCAACTACCCGGGGGGCGAAGCCGCCTTCGTCGAGGCGATGAACGTCAAGGCCCGCCTGCTCGGCCTGTGGAACACCCGCTTCCACGACAGCACCGGCCTCAACCCGGCCAACGTCTCCAGTCCGCGCGACCTCGCCAAGCTGGTCGCGGCCTCGGCGTCCTATCCGCTGATCCGCCAGTTCTCGACCTCGCCCGAGCGCTACGTCGACATCAATGGCCGCACGCATCGCTTCGGCAACACCAACAGCCTGGTGCGCAGCCCGGAGTGGGCGATCAGCGTGTCCAAGACCGGTTACATCTCCGAAGCCGGACGCTGCCTGGTGATGCAGACCTGGCTGCACCAGCAGCCGGTGGTGATGGTGCTGATGGATTCGCAGGGGCGCTATACCCGCACCGCCGACGCCAAGCGCGTGCGCAAGTGGCTCGAGCAGAACACGACCCAGCGCGTGGCGGCCGCAGGCAAGGGCATCGACGGCTGATGATGCGGCGCCGGGTGCATGCCCCGGCGCCTTCGTGTGAATGCGGCGTCAGGCGCGTGCCGGCAGATGGCCGAGTGCGCGCGAGATCTCGTCGGCCGTTTCCTTGACCAGCGGCGCCCAGTCGGGATTGAAACGCTCCGAGGGGGTCGACAGCGACAGGCCGGCGACCAGTTCGCCGCCGTCGTCGCGGATGCCGGCGGCGATGCAGCGCACCCCCGCTTCCACCTCGTCGAGGTCGAAGGCCACGCCGTGGCGGCGCACGCGGTCGAGTTCCTTTTCCAGTGCGGGCAGGGTGATGATCGAGGCCGGGGTCGACGCCGGCAGGCCGGTGCGGCGCGCGTAGTCGCGGATGCGCTCGAGCCCGTCCTCGACCAGGAACAGCTTGCCGGTGGCGGTGGTGTGGAGCGGCGCGCGTGCGCCGACGATGTGCACCACGCGCACCGAGGCGCGGCCGCTCGAGGTGCGCTCGACATAGACGATCTCGTCACCGGCGCGCACGCCCAGGTTCACGCTCTCGCCGGTTGCGGCGTGCAGCTTGAGCATGTAGGGCATCGCGGTCTCGCGCAACGAGATGCGCGACTTCACGATGCTGCCGAGTTCGAGCAGGCGGATGCCCAGGCGATAGATGCCGGCGTCGGAGCGTTCGACGAAGCCGCTGTGGGTCATCGCCCCGAGGATGCGGTGCGCGGTCGAGGGGTGCAGCCCGGTCTCGAGCGCGAGCTGCTTGAGCGGGACGGGGTCGGCGTGCTGGGCGAGCACGTCGAGCAGCTTCATCATGCGCTCGATCACCTGGATCGAGGTCTTGGCTTCGCTGGTCGTGCTGGATTCGGTCTTGTTGGTGGCCACGGCGGATTCGGAATGGTGCAGGCGATATCACCTGATGAAATGGTAACCGCCTGCGTTGATTTCGCCTAGTGAAATAGCGCGTCATGCGGTGGTTGGCCGGCTTCGCTATATACTTTGGCCGAAACACACGGTCCGCCTCGACTGGCGCGGCCTGCGCCGCACCGGAGCCATCTCCTTCCCGTCACCCCGACCCCCTGCCGGATGCCTCGATGAGTCTCGTCCTGATCGTGTTGCTGCCCTTCATCGGCGCGCTGTTCCCGGCGCTGATGATCCGCGCCGGCCGCAGCGCCTGCGCCGCCGGCACGCTGGCGTTCACCCTGCTGGCCTTCGCCCTGCTGATGTCCAATGCGCCGGCCGTGTTCCGCGGCGAGGTGGTGACCGCGAGCTGGGACTGGCTGCCGGCGCTCGGCCTGCAGGCGAGCTTCTTCCTCGACGGCCTCGGCCTGTTCTTCGCCGGCCTGATCCTGGGCATCGGCATGCTGATCATCGTCTATGCGCGCTTCTACCTAGCCAAGGACGACCCGATGGGGGTGTTCTACACCTACCTGCTGCTGTTCCAGGGCGCCATGGTGGGCGTGGTGCTGTCGGACAACATCCTGCTGCTGCTGGTGTTCTGGGAGCTCACCAGCCTGTCGTCCTTCCTGCTGATCGGTTACTGGAAGCACCTGCCCGAGGGTCGCCAGGGCGCGCGCATGGCGCTCACCGTGACCGGCGCCGGCGGGCTGGCGATGATCGCCGGCATGCTGATCCTGGGCGACATCGCCGGCTCCTACAACCTGACCGACATCCTGCAGCACAAGGACGCGATCCAGGCCTCGCCGCTGTACCTGCCGGCGCTGGTGCTGATCCTCGCCGGCTGCTTCACCAAGAGCGCGCAGTTCCCCTTCCACTTCTGGCTGCCGCACGCGATGGCGGCGCCCACGCCGGTGTCGGCCTACCTGCACTCGGCGACGATGGTGAAGGCGGGGCTGTTCCTGATGGCGCGCATGTGGCCGGTGCTCGCCGGCACCAGCGAGTGGTTCTACCTGGTGGCGACCACCGGCCTGGTGACCATGCTGGTGGCGGCCGGCATCGCGCTGTTCAAGGACGACCTCAAGGGCCTGCTGGCCTATTCCACCGTCAGCCACCTCGGCCTGGTGACCATGCTGCTCGGCTTCGGCACCCCGCTGGCGGCGGTGGCGGCGGTGTTCCACATCCTCAACCACGCCACCTTCAAGGCGGCGCTGTTCATGAACGCCGGCATCGTCGACCACGAGGCCGGCACGCGCGACATCAGGCGCCTGGGCGGCCTGCTGCAGCTGATGCCGATCACCGCGACCATGGCGATGGTCGCAGGCGCGTCGATGGCCGGCCTGCCGCCCTTCAACGGCTTCATCTCCAAGGAGATGATGCTCCATGAGGCGGTCGACACGACCTGGCTGGGCAACGGCTGGATCGTCGCCGCGCTGGCCACCCTGGCGGCCTGCTTCTCGGTGGCATATTCGTTCCGCTACATCGTGCATGTGTTCTTCGGTCCGCGCCGCGGCGACTACCCGCACAAGCCGCACGATCCGCCCGCCGGCATGTGGTTGCCGCCCGCGCTGCTGGTGGTGCTGGTGGTGGCGATCGGGCTGTTCCCCGACGCCGTCGCCGGTCCGCTGGTGGCGGTGGTGGCGCGCGCGGTGACAGGTGGTGCGCTGATGGATTACCACCTCGCGCTGTGGCACGGCGTCACCCCGGCGCTCGGCCTGTCGGCGGTCGCGGTGGTGGTCGGTCTCGGCGCGCTGGCGGCCTATGCCCGCGTGCGCGCGGTCTGGCGGGCCGGCCCGCATCCGGAGGCCAAGGCGATGTTCGACGCCTTCATCGCCGCCGCCGCGGCGCTCGCGCAGCGCCTGACCCACGGTCTGCACAACGGCTCGCTGCAGCGCTACCTCGCCTTCGCGCTGATCGCATTCACCGCCGTCGGCTTCGCGGCCTTCTTCAACGCGCCGCATGCGGCGGGAACGCGCGAGCTGCTGCCGGCGCATCCGGCCGCGATCGTGGCCTGGGTGCTGCTGGTGGGCGGCAGTGCGCTCACCGTGGTGCTGTTCCGCCGCCGCGTGCTGGCGGTGCTGGTGGCGGGCACGGTCGGCCTGATCGTGTGCGTGGCCTTCATCTACCTGTCCGCGCCCGACCTCGCGCTGACGCAGATCTCGGTGGAAGTGGCCACGGTGATCCTGATCCTGCTCGCGCTCTACTTCCTGCCCAAGGAGGGGCCGGCGAGTTCGTCGGTGCGCGCCGATCCGCTGCGTCACCTGCGCGACGGCGTGCTGGCGGTGATCGCCGGCCTGGGCATGGCGGGCGCGAGCTGGGCGATGCTGACCCGCGACGGCACCTCGCTGTCGCACTACTACCTGGAGAATTCGGTGTCGGGCGGCGGCGGCACCAACGTGGTGAACGTGATCCTGGTCGACTTCCGCGGCTTCGACACCTTCGGCGAGATCACCGTGCTCGGCATCGCTGCGCTGACCATCTACGCCCTGCTCGACGGCGCGCTGTTCGGCCGTGTCGGTCGCCGCCTGAGCGCGTGGTCGCCCGACCTGCCGCAGTCGGCAGACCGCCATCCGCTGATCATGGTGGTCGCCACCCGGGTGATGCTGCCGCTGGCGATGCTGGTCGGCGCCTACATCTTCCTGCGCGGCCACAACCAGCCGGGCGGCGGCTTCATCGCCGCGCTGGTGGTGTCGATCGCGCTGATCATGCAGTACATGGCGAGCGGCTTCGGCTGGGCCGCGCACCGGGTGAAGGTCAATTACCACGCGATGATAGGTTCCGGCGTGCTGGTCGCAGCCGCGACCGGGGGCGCCGCGATGGTGCTCGACCAGCCCTTCCTCACCTCGACCTTCGGCCACTTCCACCTGCCGCTGGTGGGCGAGTTCGAGCTCGCCAGCGCGATGGCCTTCGATACCGGCGTGTTCCTGACCGTGGTCGGCGCGGTGATGCTGGCGCTGGCCAATCTGTCGCGCATGGGGCGGTGGACCAGCCCGGGCACGATCAACAGGACGGCGATGGACGTGGATCCGAGCGCGTCCCCGCACAAGGAGCAGGGCTGATGGAATTCCTCGTCGCCAGCGCGATCGGCGTGATGACCGCCGCCGGCATCTACCTGGTGCTGCGCGCGCGCACCTTCCCGGTGGTGATCGGCCTGTCGCTGCTCACCTACGCCACCAACCTGTTCCTGTTCGCCACCGGCCGCCTGGCGATCAACCGGCCGCCGGTGATCTCCGCCGACGCGGTGTCCTACATCGATCCGCTGCCGCAGGCGCTGGTGCTGACCGCGATCGTGATCTCCTTCGGCATGACCGCGGTGGTGGTGGTGATGGCGCTGCGCGCCTATCTGGAGACCGGCAACGACCACGTCGACCTCCCCGGCGACGCCTCGCCCGAGGCCAGCGACGACGACTGGAAGCAGCGCGGCCGCAAGCAGGCGGCCGGGCCGGGCGCGAAGAAGGGCGGGGCACGCGCATGAATCACGCCCTGATCCTGCCCATCCTGGTGCCGGCGGTGGTCGGCGCGCTGCTGGTGATGGCCGCGCGCTACGACCGGGTGCTGGCGCGCGTGTTCTCGGTGGCGTCGATGGTGGCGATGGTGGCGATCGCGCTCGGCCTGTTCGTCGCCGCCAGCGACGGCAGCGTGCGCACCTATGTGCTCGGCGCGTGGCCGGCGCCCTTCGGCATCGTGCTCGCGCTCGACCGCCTGTCGGCGCTGATGCTGCTGCTCGGCGCGGTGCTCGGCCTGGGGGTGCTGCTGTACGCGATCAACGGCTGGGACCTGCGCGGCAAGCATTTCCACCCGCTCTACCAGTTCCAGCTGATGGGCATCAACGGCGCCTTCCTGACCGGCGATTTCTTCAACCTGTTCGTGTTCTTCGAGATCCTGCTGATCGCCTCCTACGGCCTGATGGTGCATGGCGGCGGCGGGTTGCGGGTGAAGGCCGGCGTGCAGTACGTGGTCACCAACCTGGTGGGTTCCTCGGTGTTCCTGATCGCGGTCGGCATGATCTACAGCGTCACCGGGACGCTCAACATGGCCGACCTGGCGCTGAAGGTGCCGCAGGTGCCGGCGGCCGACCAGGCCCTGCTGCAGACCGGGGCGCTGCTGCTGCTGCTGGTGTTCGCGGTCAAGGCGGCGCTGGTGCCGGTGCACTTCTGGCTGCCCGGGACCTACGCCAACGCGCCGGGTCCGGTCGCGGCGCTGTTCGCGATCATGACCAAGGTCGGTGCGTACTCCATCATCCGCCTGTACGTGCTCGCCTTCGGCGCCGATGCCGGCGCGGCGGCGTGGCTGGCCGCGCCCTGGCTGCTGCCGGCGGCGCTGGTCACCCTGGTGCTGGGCATGACCGGTGTCCTCGCCGCGCGCAGTCTGGGCCAGATGGCGAGCTTCGCGGTGATCGGCTCGATGGGCATGCTGCTGTCCACGGTGGCGGTGTTCACCGAGCAGGCCACCAGCGCCGCGCTGTACTACCTGATCCACTCCACGCTGGCCGCGGGCACCCTGTTCCTGATCGCCGACCTGGTCGCCGAGCGCCGCGGCCTGTTGCGCGACCGCCTGGTCCCGGCGGCGCGCATCGCCCAGGGCGGGCTGATCGCGACCCTGTTCTTCGTCGCCGCGATCGCGATCACCGGCATGCCGCCGCTGTCCGGCTTCGTCGGCAAGCTGCTGGTGCTGGACGCGGTGCGGGCATCGACGCACGCGACCTGGTTGTGGGCGCTGATCCTGTCGACCTCGCTGATCGCCATCGTGGGTTTCTCGCGCGGCGGCAGCCTGCTGTTCTGGAAGCCTCATGCCCTCCCGCCCGGGCCGGTGGCGGCCCATCGCGCGGATGCGCTGCCCTTCGTCGCGGTCGGCGGACTGCTCGCCTGCCTGGCACTGCTGACCGTGTTCGCAGGGCCGGTTCACGCCTGGCTGGAACTCACCGCTGCGCAGCTCTACGCGCCGGCGGGCTACATCGAGGCGGTGCTCGGCACCGCAGGAGAGGTGCGCTGATGGCCGTCCGACCGCCTGTCACCGACACCCGCAGCCGCTTCGAGCGCTGGCTGCCCCATCCCTGGCTGGCTCTGATGCTGGTGCTGCTGTGGATGTTGCTGCTCAACGAGTTCAGCGTCGGCGGCCTGCTGGTGGGGGGGGGGCTGGCGATCGTCATCTCGCGCCTGACCAGCCAGTTCTGGCCCGAACGCCCGCCGATCAAGTCCTATCGCAAGGCGCTGTCCTATCTGGGGCTGGTGGCCTGGGACGTGGTGGTGGCCAACCTGCAGGTCACGCGCCTGATTCTGTTCCGTCCAGCGGCCAGGCTCGACGTGCGCTGGGTGGTGCTGCCGCTGGAGCTGCGCTCGCCCGAGGCGATCACCGTGCTCGCCGGCACCATCACGATGACGCCGGGTACGGTGTCCTGCGACCTCTCGGCCGACGGCCGCAGCCTGCTGGTGCACTGCCTGGACGCCCCCGATGCCGAGGAGGCGGTCCGCGCCATGAAGGACCGCTACGAGGCCCGCCTCAAGGAGATCTTCCCGTGATCGGATACGCGCTCGATTTCGGCTTCTTCGCGCTCTCGCTCGCCGCGCTGCTCAACCTGTGGCGGCTGTTCCGCGGCCCCTCGCTGATGGACCGCGTGCTGGCCGTCGACACCATGGTGATCAACATCATCGCGCTCATCATCCTGTTCGGCATCCAGCAGCGCACCACGATCTTCTTCGAGGCCGCGCTGCTGTTCGCGATGTTCGGCTTCATTTCCACCGTCGCCTACTGCCGCTTCGTGCTGCGCGGCGACGTCATCGAGTGAGCGGGGGGTACGGCATGGAATTCCTGCTCGAACTGGTCGTATCGGTGCTGATCGTGCTCGGCGGCTTCTTCGCCCTGGTGGGCTCGGTGGGCATGGTCAAGCTGCCCGATCTGCTGACCCGCCTGCATGCGCCGACCAAGGCCACCACGCTCGGCGTCGGCGGCGCGCTGGCGGCCTCGATGGTGTTCTTCGCCGGTTTCGAGGGCGACCTGTCGATCCACGAGGTGCTGATCACCGCCTTCCTGTTCCTGACCGCGCCGATCAGCGCGCACTTCATCGCCAAGGCGCACCTGCACGAGCATGCCGAGCTGCGCGAGGGCCTGCCGCCGACCGGTCGTGCGCAGGGCTGGAGCACCTTCGAGAGCCTGCCCGACCCGGACGAGGACGACGACAGCGACGACACCCGCGCTGCGCATCACTGATGCGGCGCCTGCCCGCTCGCGCGGGACGGGTGAGCGGGTGGGGGCCTGGAGGACGGGTTTGGGCGACGGGTTTGGGCGATAATGCGGCCTTGATCAGCCAGGGGACGCTCGTGAACACCACCCGCCGTAATCCGCCCAAGCCCACGCCTTCGCGCATCAGCGGCACGCTCAAGCTGCGTGTGCGGGACACCGCGGAGGCGGACGCTTCCGTTTCCGGCGAGGAGCGCGAGCCCGAGCGCACGCCCGCTGCGCCGCGCGCCGACAAGGCCCCGCCGCAAGGGCGCCCGGCGCGTGAGCCGGCCGCTGCAGGGCGCGAACCGACGCCGTCCGGACGTGGCCGCCCGCGCGCCGCGGGCGGCGAACGCGGCGAACGCGGTCGCAGGCCGGAGGCCGGCGAGCGCCCGCAGCGCGGCGGCGAGGAGCGCAGGAAGCCGGACGCGGCGCGCAGGTCCCCGAATCGCGACCGGCCGGAGGCGCCGCGCGCAACGCCGGAGCGCCGAAGCGCGGATGCGCCGCGCAGGGCCGCGGACCGCAATGTCCCCGAGGCACCGCGCCCGGCGCCGGCGCGCCGGAAGACCGACGCAGCGCGCGCCGCTCCCGCGGCCGCACCGCGTCCGCCGCGCATGGACGACGCGGTACCGCCCGAGGGCGTGCGCCTGTCCAAGGTCATGGCCGAGCGCGGCATCTGCTCGCGGCGCGAGGCCGACGAGTTCATCGAGCGCGGCTGGGTCTTCGTCGACGGCAAGCGCGTGTCCGAGCTCGGCGTGCGCATCGACCCCGAGGCGCGCGTGACGCTCGCCCCCGAGGCCACCCGCACGCAGCAGCAGCGCGTCACCATCCTGCTGCACAAGCCGGTCGGCTACGTCTCCGGCCAGCCCGAGCCGGGCTATGCGCCCGCGGTCAGCCTGATCGGCGCCGACAACCAGTTCGACCGCGACAGCGCGCAGCGCTTCCACCCCAGTCAGTTGAAGAATCTCGCCCCCGCCGGCCGGCTGGACATCGACTCCACCGGCCTGCTGGTGCTGACCCAGGACGGCCGCGTCGCGCGCCAGCTGATCGGCGAGGATTCCGCGATCGACAAGGAGTACATCGTCCGCGTCGAAGGCACCCTGGCCGAGAACGGCCTGGCGCTGCTGAACCACGGCCTGTGGCTGGACGACCGCCCGCTGCGCCCGGCGCAGGTGGAGTGGATCAACGACGACCAGCTGCGCTTCGTGCTGCGCGAGGGCCGCAAGCGCCAGATCCGCCGCATGTGCGAGCTGGTGGGGTTGAAGGTGGTCGGGCTGAAGCGGGTGCGCATCGGCCGGGTGAAGCTGGGAGAACTTCCGCTCGGGCAGTGGCGTTACCTGCGCGAGGACGAGCGGTTCGGGTGAGCGGGGTGGGGCGAACGGTGCGGAGTTGTATTGCGCGCCTCGAGTTCGTCAAAACGGAAACCTTCTCGGCTCTGTGGCTGGCTGCGAGGACGCGCACGGGGTATTCCTTCCGGTGCTGCGGAACTCGCCCTTCGGGCTCGGACAGTCCTCGCGCCTTCAGGAACACCCCGCGTGTCCCTGGCGGATCCGCTACCTTCGCCCTATACGCCAATCAAGTGCGCAGCGGCGCATCCTCGCCATCGCCTTCTGCCTCTGCAAGCGCGTCCCCGAGCGGCCCCGTCACCGGCGTGATCCCCGCCCGGTGCGCGGCGCGTGCCATGGCGTGGGCGGCCAGCGGGGCGGTGGCGAGCAGCACGCCTGCGGCGAACAGCGCGGCGAGCGCGAAGGCGCCTTCGCTCGCCGCCGCGGTGCCGACCAGGATCAGCGCCGTGCCGAGTGCGCCCGCCTTGCTCGCCGCATGCATGCGGGTATAGCTGTCGGGCAGGCGCAGCACCCCGATCGCGCCGATCAGGCCGAGCAGGCTGCCGAGCAGCAACAGGGCCGATGACAGCCAGGGGAGGAGCGCGCTCATCGCCGCTCCTCCCGGCCCGGTGCCATGGCCAGCGTCTCGCCGCCGGCGGGCGCCTTGTCCTTCCACGTCACCGCCTCGTCCGGCCCGCGGCCGCGGCGGCGGAAGAGCAGGATGAAGGCGGCGGTGCCGAGGAAGGACATCAGCGCCAGCACCACCGCCGCGTCGAGCAGCATCGGCTCGCCGGTGGCGAGGGCGAACAGGGCGATCGCGGCGATCGCGATCATGGTCAGCGCGTCGATCGCCACCACCCGGTCGACCGCGCGCGGGCCGCGGATCAGGCGGATCAGGACCAGCGCCGCGCTCAGGCCCAGCGCCGCGAAGGTCAGCGGCAGCACCCAGGCCGCGCCGGCGATCTCGGCGTTCATGGGTTCGTTCCTCCGTCGGTGCGTTCGGTGGCCGGCGTGCTCCCCGCATCCAGCCAGCGCAGCAGCCGACGCTCGATCGCGCGCACGCCGGCTTCGACGCTTTCGGCGCTGCCGGCGTCGAGCGCGTGGATGTACATCACGCCCGTCTGCGGCCGGTAGTCGAGCGCCATGGTGCCGGGGGTGAGGGTGAGCAGGCCGCCGAGCACGGTGGCGAAGCGGTCGCCCGGCCGGTGCAGGCGCAGTGCGATCACCGCCGGCTGGGGGGCGACGTCGCGCGCGAGCACGATGCGCGCGACGTCGAGGCTGGCGCGGAAGATCTCGCCCAGGAACCAGATGGCGAATGCGACGCCGAGCTCGAGCCGGCGCAGGTAGCGCTCGATGCCGAGCAGCTGCCGCGCCAGGCGCAGCGCGCCATAGATGACGAGGAAGGCAGCGGCGACGCCGAGCGGGCTCGCCGCGCCGGCGAAGGCGGCCAGGCCGACCGCGAGCAGGATGTGCAGTCCGAGCATGTTCAGCGCCCTCCGCCGGCGGTGACCGCGGCGATGTAGGCGTCGGGCGCGCCGAGCTGTTCGGCGGCGGCCACCGCGTAGTCCATCACCGGCCCGGCGCCGAGGCCGATCGCCACCGTCAGTGCCGCGAGCGCGCCGACCGCCCACAGCCCCGGCCGCAGCCCCTCGCCGCTGCGTCCGCCCGCGTCGCCGGCCGGATGCGGCTTGAGGAAGGCCTCGTTCCAGATCTTGCTCATCGACAGCAGCGTGAACAGGCCGGTCACCAGCGCCACCGCCGCGGCGATCCAGGCGCTCGCGTCCAGGCTCGCCTTCACCAGCACGAACTTGGCCCAGAAGCCCGACAAGGGCGGGATGCCCGCCAGCGACAGCGCCGGGATCGCGAACAGGATCGCCAGCCAGGGTGCGCGCGCGTACAGTCCGCCCATCGCCGCCAGCCGCTCGGAGCCGGTCAGGCGCGCGGCGATGCCGCCGATGAAGAACAGGTTGGCCTTCACCACGATGTGGTGGATCAGGTAGAAGACCGCGCCGGCGAGCGCGAGCGGGGTGGCCAGCGCCAGCCCCAGGATCATGTAGCCGACCTGGCTGACGATGTGGAAGGACAGGATGCGCCGCACCTCGACCTGGGCCGCGGCGCCGAGCACGCCGATCAACATGGTCGCGCACGCCACCCACAGCAGTACCTCGTGGGCGATGCCCGCGTCCGGCCAGAACAGCGTGACCAGGCGGATCAGCGCATACACCCCGACCTTGGTCAGCAGGCCGGCGAACAGCGCCGACACCGGCGTCCACGCGACGTGGTAGGAGGCCGGCAGCCAGCCGAACACCGGGAACAGCGCGGCCTTGATCGAGAACGCGGTCAGCATCAGCACCACGGATGCGTGCGCGGTGGCCGGCACCTCGCCGGCGGCGAAGGCCTGGGCCAGCAGCGCCATGTTGAGGCTGCCGCTGGCGCCGTAGAGCATGCCGGCGGCGAGCAGGAACATCATCGTCGCCACCAGGTTGAGCACCACGTAGACCACCGTGCCCGCCAGCCGGCGCCTGCCGCCGCCGAGCACCAGCAGCGCGAAGGAACCGACCAGCAGCACCTCGAACCAGACGTAGAGGTTGAACACGTCGCCGGTGATGAAGGCGCCGCACACGCCGACCAGCAGGCCGTGCACCAGCGGGTGGAAATCCGGCCCGCGCGCCGGGTCCTCGTCGCGCGCGAGCGCGAACACGAGGGTGGCGGTGCCGACGATGCCGGTGATGGCGACCATCGCCGCCGACAGGCGGTCGATCACCAGCGTGATGCCGTAGGGCGCGGCCCAGCCGCCGGCCTGGGTGGCGAGGATCTGCCCCTGCGCGGCCAGGCCCACCAGAACCAGGCCGGCCGCGGTGAGCGCGAGTGCGCCGGTCAGGCTGAGCGCCGTGACCAGGCGCGGCGAGCGGCGCGCGAGCAAGGTCGCCACCAGGGTGGCGAGCGGGATCAGCAGCGGGGAGACGATCAGCGCGTTCATGCGTGGCCTCCCGCTGCGGCGCCGTGGCGCTCGGCCTTGGCAGCGGACGGCGGCGTGGCCGGCAAAGCGCCAGGCGCGCGAGACGTACCCGCCGCCTGCATCGCCGCCGAATCGCCGGATGTGGGCGTCACGGACTTTGCAGGCGCGGGCAGGTCCGGCGCCGGCTCCTCGGCCACCGCGGTGATGCGGTCGGTCTCGACGTTGCCGTGGAGTTCGAAGCTGCGCTTGAGCACCGCGAGCGCGAACACGAACAGCGCGAAGCCGATCACGATCGCGGTCAGCACCAGCGCCTGCGGCAGCGGATTGGCGGCGAGCGCCGGGGCGCCCCCCTCGGTGACGAAGGCCGCGGCGCGCCCGTCCAGCCGCCCGGCGGAGAACACCGCCAGGTTCACCCCGTTGCCGAGGACCACGATGCCCAGCACCACCCGCAGCAGGCCGCGGTCGAGCAGCATCCAGATGCCGATTGTTACCAGCAGGCCGACCGTGACGGCGACGATGATTTCCATGTTCAGGCCTCCCGCTCGATCAGCCGCAGCAGCATGTGCAGCACCGCGCCGAGCACGGTGAGGAACACGCCGACGTCGAACAGCAGCGGCGTGCCCAGCGCCAGCCCGCCCGGGAAGACCCAGTTGCCGGTGAGGAAGGCCTCGCCCTGCACCAGGCCGACCACGCCAGCGCCCGCCGCCAGCGCGAGCCCCGCTGCGAGCATCACGACCGGCGACACCCGCAGTACCGCCCGCGCACGCTCGACGCCGAAGGCCAGCGCCAGCAGCACCGTGGCGCTGGCCGCCACCAGGCCGCCGATGAAGCCGCCGCCGGGCAGGTTGTGACCGCGCCACAGCAGCACCAGCGACACCACCGCCAGCAGCCCGGACAGCGGCAGGATGGCCTGGCGCAGCAGCACCGAGCCGAAGTCGGCGCTGCCCGCGCGCGCCCCCGCCCGCGCGCGCCGGCCGGCTTCGTCGCCACCGAGCAGCGTCGCCGCAGCCAGCCCGGCGAGGCCGACGACGAGGATCTCACCCAGCGTATCGAGCGCGCGGAAATCCACCAGGATCACATTGACCACGTTGGCGCCCTTGCCACCGGGCAGGCTGTTGTCGAGGTACCAGCGCGCGATGTCGCCGGGCAGCGGCTGGCTCACCGTCATCAGCATCATCGCCGTGACCACCCCGCCGAGCACGATCGCGACCAGTGCGTGGAAGCGCCGCGCCGCCGGCTTGCGCGAGCCCACCAGCCGGGTCGGCGGCAGGCGGCGCAGCACCAGGGCGAGGAAGATCACGGTCAGCGTCTCCACCATCAGCTGGGTGATCGCGACATCGGGCGCGCGCGCGGCGAGGAAGATCATCGCCATGCCCAGCCCGCTCGCACCCAGCGTGGCCACCAGCGCCACCCGTCCCGGCATGGTCGCCGCCGCGGCCGCACCCGCCACCGCGAGCAGGCAGCCGAGCACGGCGGCGAGGTTGACCGGGCTGGTCACCTCGGGCCAGACGAGGTCATCCGAGGTCGAGGCGACGATGCCGATCAGCGCGAAGCCGGCGATCGCCAGCACCAGCCAGCTGATGTGCTGGCGCAGCGAGCCGTGCTGGAAGCGGTCGGCGACGCGGGTGGCGAAGGCGAAGATGCGCTTGAGCAGGCGATCCCAGATCATGTCGCCGCTCACCCGCCACAGCACCCGCCAAAGCGACAATCGGCGCCGCAGCCGGGTGCGCTGCAGGTAGAACAGCACGCCGAGGGCGACGGTCAGCAGGCTGGCGACCAGCGCCGGTGTGACGCCGCCCCACAGGTAGAGGTGTACCGGCACCGCGGTGCGCGACACCGCCTGCACCGCGGCGTCGATCAGCCATACCTCGGCGAGGTTGTTGAAGGCGCCGAAGACGAAGCCGCCGATCGCCAGCAGCATCGGCCCGATCCACATCGGCAGGCTCACCTCGTGCGGCCGGTGGGGATAGCGACCCTCCCTGCCGAGGAAGGCGCGCACGAAGACGAGGCCGGCGGCGGCGAGCAGCAGCGCGTTGGTGAGGATCATCACCGCGGTGGTGATCCAGCCCGCGAGGCCGAGCTCGATCAGGCCGGCGTACTTGAACTCCTTGGCGATGAAGCCGAAGAAGGGCGGCAGGCCGGCGTTGGAGAACGCCGCCAGCGCGACCGCGAAGCCGGTGAGCGGCATGTGGCGGATCAGCCCGCCGAGCAGCGCGATCTGGCGCGTGCCGGTGGCGTGGTCGACCGCGCCCACCGCCATGAACAGCGCCGCCTTGTAGAACGCGTGCGCCACCAGGTAGATCGCGAAGGCCTGCAGGCCGTAGTGGGTGTTGGTGCCGAGCAGCATGGTGAGCTGGCCGAGCACGGTGACCGTGGTGTAGGCGAGCACGCGCTTGAGGTCGGTCTGGCGGATCGCCAGCACGGCCCCCACGAGCGCGGTGGCGGCGCCGACGGTGATCAGGATCGTGCTCCAGGCGATCGACTCGCCGAGCGCCGGGTTGAGGCGGGCGAGCAGGTACACGCCGGCCTTCACCATGGTCGCCGAGTGCAGGTAGGCCGAAACCGGGGTGGGCGCCGCCATCGCGTTCGGCAGCCAGAGGTGGAAGGGCAGCTGCGCCGACTTGGTGAAGGCGCCGGCCAGCACCAGGGCGAGGATCGCCGGGTACAGCGCGTGTTCGGCGATCGCCGGCGCCGATAGCCCGGAGAACTGCCAGCTCCCGCCCACGCTGCCGAGCAGGATCAGCCCGGCGAGCAGGGCCAGCCCGCCGCCGCCGGTGATCAGCAGCGCCTG
Source organism: Thauera sp. GDN1 (assembly GCF_029223545.1). NCBI lineage: Bacteria > Pseudomonadati > Pseudomonadota > Betaproteobacteria > Rhodocyclales > Zoogloeaceae > Thauera > Thauera sp. GDN1. The sequence goes on from NZ_CP097870.1 coordinate 794,089, forward strand.
CAGTGCGGCGCGGCGCGATTCCGGCTTGTCGTGCTGGAAGGCGATGAGCAGGAAGGAGCTGACGCTGGTCAGCTCCCAGAACACGAACATCGCGATCATGTCGTTGGCCAGCACCAGGCCGAGCATTGCGGCCATGAAGCCGAGCAGGTAGGCGTGGAAGCGACCGAGGTGATGGTGCCCGGACAGGTAGGCGCCGGCGTAGAGCACGATCAGCGTGCCGATGCCGGTGATCAGCAGCGCGAACAGCAAGGACAGACCATCGAGGCGCAGCGTCAGCCCGACCTCGAGTGCCGGCACCCAGGCCAGCGTCTGCACCACCACGCCGCCGCCGGCGACCAGCGGCATCTGCAGCAGGAAATGGATGAAGGCCGCCAGCGGCGCGAGTGCCAGCAGCCAGCCCGCGCGCTGGCCCACCCGCCCGGCGAGCGGCCCCGCGATCGACATCGCGAGGACGATCAGGCCTATGCTGGCCAGCACGCCTCACCCCGGCAGGATCGCGTCATGGTCGTCTCCCCGAAAGAACGGGCGCCGACCGCGTTGTGCGGGGCGCCCCAAGTTCTGCTTATGGGAAAATGACCGCTTCTCCTGCTTCAGGTTCCTGAAACCGTTTCCGGGGCTTCTCCTTCCTGACGCGATGCGCCCCGTCTTGTGGGCGATTCAGTGCAGCGTGGCATGCGTGCGCGGCTGGCCGTGGGCGCCGATTTCGGGGTGGGTTTCGTACAGGCCGCTGCGGCGGGCGAAGCACCCGGCGAGCGGGCACACCTGACCCGGCGGACAGCCATGTTCGAAGGCGCATTCCTTGCGGGTTTCGTCCAGCAGCACCATTTGTTGCATGGCTTCACAGCGGGCGATGGGGGCGTCGAACGTGCACATGATGGTCTCCTCGGGTTTTGCTTTGCGGTACGGAAATTTCTGCATCGGCGCGTGATTGATTTCACGCTGAACTTGATTTCAATCTAGCTTTTCGGCAGAAATCTGCTCGCCAAGGTGAATGAACGTTGACCCAGGTCAACGTTTTTCGGGCAGTTGCGTTCTTGCAACGGTGTTGTCTTCGACCTCGTCCAACGCCGCCGCATGGCCGTGCATGCACGCCCGCGCTCACTCCGCGCGCAGCGCCTCGACCGCGTCCAGCGCCGCCGCGCGCCGTGCGGGCAGGACGCCGGCGAGCAGGCCGATGGCGAGCGCGAGCAGTTCGGCGATCAGCACGAAGTGCCAGGGCGTGGCCACCGGCATCGCCGGCACCAGCAGGCCGGCGAGCTGGGCAAGCCCGGCGCCGATCGCCAGCCCGAGCGCACCGCCTAGGCCGGCGAGCATGACCGCCTCGCCGAGGAACAGCGCCAGGATGGTCCGCCGGCGGGCACCGAGCGCGACCAGCAGGCCGATCTCGTTGGTGCGTTCCGCCACGGCGATGGTCATGATGGTGACGATGCCGACCCCGCCCACCAGCAGCGAGATGCCGCCCAGCGCACCGACCGCGGCGGTGAGGATGTCGAGGATGTTCGACAGCGTGGCGAGCATGTCTTCCTGGGTGCGGATGGTGAAATCCTCGCGGCCGTGGCGGGCGACCAGGCTGTGCCTGATCAGCTCGACCACGCGCGCGGCGGGGACCTGCTCCTCGTAGTCGAGGCCGATCTCCATCAGCCCGTCGCGCTTGAACAGCGCCAGGCCGCGCGCGCTGGGGATGAAGGCGGTGTCGTCGAGGTCGATGCCGAGGAACTGGCCTTTCTCCTCCATGATGCCGATCACCCGGTAGCGCTCGTCGCCGATCTGCACCCGTTCGCCGAGCGCATTGCCGGCATCGAACAGCTCGCGCTTGAGCTTGGGGCCGAGCACCACGAAGGCGCGCGGGCTGTCGCCGTCGTCCGGCGGCAGGAACTGGCCGACGCGCACGCGCATCGCGTACACCGCATGCATGTCGGGGCCGACGCCCAGCACCATCGTGCGCCGGACGCGGCCGTTGGCGCGGATCTCGGCGTTGCCGCTGACGTTGCCGGTGACGTGGCGCACATGCGGCAGCCGCGCCAGCGCCGCCGCATCGTCGAGGGTGAGCTCGCGTGCGGTGGACGGCAGGCCGGGCGGCCCGCCGCGGGCGCCCTGGCGGCCGGGCGTGATCTCGATGACGTTGGTGCCGAACTGGCCGAACTCCTGCAGCACGAAGCGGTGCAGGCCTTCGCCGATCGAGGTCAGGAGGATCACCGCGGCGATGCCGACCGCGATGCCGCCCAGCGTCAGCGCGCTGCGCAGGCGGTGCGCGGTCAGCGAGCGCAGGGCCAGATGGAGGAAGTCGCCCCAGATCATGGCACTCAGCGCTTCATCAAGGCCTGCACCGGATCGAGCGCGGCGGCGCGGCGCGCCGGCATCACCCCGAACAGCAGGCCGGTCCCCAGCGCCGTGCCTACCGCCGCGGCCACCGCCCAGTCGGGCGGCCAGGCGGGCAGGACGGGGAAGGCGAGGCGGATCGCCCACGCCCCGCCATGGCCGAGCGCGAAGCCGGCGAGCGCGCCGGCCAGCGACAGCAGCCCGGCCTCGGTCAGGAAGGCGAGGCGGATCGAATGGCCGCTGGCGCCGAGCGCCTTCAGCAGGCCGATCTCGCCGGTGCGCTGGGTCACCGCCACCAGCATCACGTTCATGACCAGGATCCCGGCCACCGCGAGGCTGATCGCGGCGATGCCTGCCACCCCCAGGGTCAGCGCGCCGAGGATGCGGTCGAAGGTGCCGAGCACCGCATCCTGGGTGATCACGGTGAAGTCGAACTCGCCGTCGCGGCGCGCCTTCAGCAGCTCCTCGAGCTGGCGCTGGGCCGGTGCCAGCGCCTCGCGGCCGCGGGTCTCGACCATGATGCGAAACAGCGCGCCGGTGTTGAACATGGCCTGCGCGGTGGCGACCGGCACCAGCACCAGCTCGTCCGAGTTCATGCCCAGGCCGCGGCCGGCCGGCCCCATGGTGCCGATCACGCGCAGGCGGTGGTCGCCGAGGCGGATCATGCGGCCGATGGCGTTCTGGTTGCCGAACAGTTCGGCGCGGATGGTCTCGCCGATCACCGCGACCGCGGAGGCGCGGCCGAAGTCCTCGCGCGGCAGGAACTGGCCGCTGGCCACCCCGAAGCCGCGGATGTCGAGGTAGTCGGCGCTGGTGCCGACCACCATCACCTCGCGCAGGCGCCCGCCGACCGAGATCTCGGAGTTGCCCACGGTCAGCGGCGCGACGCGCAGCACCAGCGGCAGGCGCAGCAGGGCCGCGGCGTCGTCGTTGGTGAGGTCGCGCGGCGTGCTGCTGACGAAACTGCCCGGATTGACGCCGCCGGTCTCGGTGCGCCCCGGGAGCACGATCAGCAGGTTGGCGCCGAGCGCGGAGAATTCCTCCACCACGTAGCGGCGGGCGCCGTCGCCGAGCGCGGTCAGCATCACCACCGCGGCCACGCCGATCGACATCGCCAGCACCATCAGCGCGCTGCGCAGCGGATAGCCGAGCGCGGCGCGGCTGGCGAAGCGCAGGGTGTCGGCGGGGCTCATGCCGGCTCCGGGCTGCGGCGCAGGTCCTCGCGGATCGCGCCGTCCTCCATCAGCACCCGGCGGCGGGCGCGCTCGCCCATGGTGGGGTCGTGGGTGACCACGATCAGGGTCATGCCGGCGGCGTTGAGGTCCTCGAGCAGGGCGGTCACCTCCTGCCCGGTGGCGCGGTCGAGGTTGCCGGTGGGTTCGTCGGCGAGCAGCAGCGCCGGGCGCATGATGGTGGCGCGTGCGATCGCCACGCGCTGGCGCTGGCCGCCGGAGAGTTCGTCCGGGCGATGGTGGGCACGGCCTTCGAGGCCGAAATCCCGCAGCCCCCGGGCCACGCGGCTGGCGCGCTCGTGCGCCGGGATGCCGGCGAGCATCAGCGGCAGGGCGACGTTCTCGGCTGCGGTCAGGCGCGGCACGAGGTGGAAGCTCTGGAACACGAAGCCGATGCGCGCGCTGCGCACCGCGGCCTGCTCGTCGGCGGACAGGGTGGTGACGTCGCGCCCTTCGAGCCGGTAGTGGCCGGCGTTGGGGCGGTCGAGCAGGCCGAGCAGGTTGAGCAGGGTGGATTTGCCCGAGCCGGAGGGGCCCATCACGGCGACGTATTCGCCGGCCTCGATGCGCAGCGCCACGTCGCGCAGCGCATGCACCTGGCTGTCGCCGAGCTGGAAGATGCGGTCGATGCCGTCGAGCTCGATCTGCGCCATGTCTCCCTCGATGCGCCCGCGATCCCGTGGCCGTGCGCTAGCGGGCGACGGACTCGACGCCGACGCGCGCGCCGGGGGCGACGCCCGCGCGTTCGAGCGAGGTGACGATGCGCTCGCCGGCCTGCAGGCCTTCCATCACCTCGGTCTGTTCCCAGTTCGACAGGCCGGTGCGCAGGCTGCGCTCGGCCAGCACGCCGTTTTCCTCCACCAGCACGCGCTGGCCTTCGCGCAGCGCGGAGGTCGGGATGCGCAGCACGTCCGGGCGGCTGTCGAGCACGATCTCGACGTCCGCGCTGTAGCCGACCAGCATGCCGCGGGCCTCGTCCGGGCGCAGGAAGTCGACGTCCACCTCGACGGTGCGGGCCTGCTTCTCGACCGCGGTGATGTAGGGCGCAACGCGCTTGACGCTGCCCTCGAAGACCTTGCCCGCCATCGCCTCGAGCGTGATCCGCACCGGCTGGCCGGGGCGGATCTTCGGTGCGTCGATCTCGTCCATCGGCGCCTTCACGTACAGGCAGGAATCGTCGATGAGGTCGATCGCCGGCGGCGTCGGCACGCCGGGGGGCGAAGGGATGGAGATCTCGCCGAGCTCGCCGCTGATCTTGGCCACGGTGCCGGCGAAGGGGGCGACCAGCACCAGGCGCTGGCGCTCGGTCTCGGTGGCGGTGAGCTGGGCCTGGGCGGTGGCGACGTCGGCGCGCGCGGTGTCGCAGGCGGCGCGGCGCGCGCGGGCCTCGGTGCGCGCCTTCTCCTCGGCGCTGGCGGAGACGAAGCCGCGTCTGACCAGTTGCGCCTGACGTGCCGCCTCGCGCTCGGCGTTGTCGGCCACGGTGCAGGCTTCCTGCACGCGCTGGCGCGCGGTGGCGAGCTGGGCCTGGTTGACCGCGCGCCGTGCATCGAGGTCCCCATGCCACAGCCGCATCAGCACCTGCCCGGCCTCGACCCGGTCGCCTTCCTTCACCCCCAGCCACTCGATGCGCCCGCCGACGATGGTCGCCATCTTGGTGCGCTGGCAGGCTTCGATCTCGCCGGCGCGGGTGTTGGACAGCGTCGCCTCGACCAGGCCGCGCCCGACCTCGTGCACGGTCACCGCCACGGGTTGCGGGCGCGTCAGCCACCAGGCACCTGCGCCGACGAAGCCGACGACGATGACGGGCAGTAGCAGACGGCGGAGACGTTTCATGGTCGTTGCAGGGCGTTCCGTGACGGCGGGCGGACGGGGTGTGAGGGCAGGGAAGCGATCGGATCATGCACGCACTGCGGCCGAAGCGATCGGGCTGGCGTTCAGCTTGCAAGCATACGCCCATCGAGTAGCCGCGCCCAAGCCTGCGGGGCCGGAGCGCGGGCGCCGGCTCTCGATCCGGCACCCGCGCTGCGGGCTCGTCGCGTACGTCGCGCGGCAGCCGTTTTCCGGGGCTCCGAGGATCGCCCAAGGGGGGCGTTTCCGGCCCCGGTGCCTGGCGCCATTGATCGTGGACAAACATCCGTCGATGGCGCGTGGAAAAGGTCCGGTAGGCGGGCTAGGATGTTGAATGGAAGCTACGGAGAACAAGGCTTCGTTGCTCATCGTCGCCCTGTGGTCCGCGCTTCCGGGGACGGGGGGTGAGCGTCGGGGCGATGTTTGCCGAATCCGGGGATAGACGTCGGCGCGTAGCGATCCGGGGTGTCATTTCAGTTCGGGGAGACTCAAATGCTGGGACGAATGCACACACTGGTTCCGCTCGTCTGCGCGGCGGGCCTTTCGGCCTGTGGCGGAGGTGGCGGGGCGACGCCGGTCACCGTCGATGGCTTCACCAGCTGGTCCGCGCTCAGGCCGGGCACCACGTCGACCCTGGTTGCGATGACCCGCGAGGCGGACTATGCGTATGACCCCGACACGGAGTTGCTGACCGGTGTCGGCGCCGCGTCCCCGGTCGCGACCGATTCGAGCCTGACGCTGGGCCTCGATGCGGACGGCGCGGTCAATCTCCTCGCCATCCGGACGCCGCTCTCGAGCGTTTCCCTTTCTGCCGCGAATGGCGACCTGTTCGCGGATCTGGGGGGCGGCCTGCTCGCCGCAGTCAGTGCCGACGAGACCAAGCTGATCCTCGCTGCCGATCCGATCGCCCTGGGCTGGAACTACCAGACCTTCGGCGTGTGGGACACCGTGTTCGATGCCGACAGCGGGCGGATCGGTGCATTCAGCGCGGGCGCGCCGACACCGGTCTCGGCGGTGCCGAGCAGCGGCACCGCGACCTACACGGGGATGGCGGCGGGATTCCATGCGGACGCGACGGGCCTCACCAGTCTGACGTCCGCCACGCTGAGGGTCGATGCGGACTTCGGCGCGCGCACCCTTGCATTCTCGACCAGCAATACCTTTATCACGACCGACCTGATCGACCGTTCCCCGGCTCCCAGCCTCGACCTCGCCGGCACCCTCGGTTACGCTGCCGGCACCAACACCTTCAGCGGCGAGATCGAAACCGTGGGCGGCATGAGCGGACGGGCCGACGGCCGCTTCTACGGGCCGCAGGCGGAGGAGATCGGCGGCGTGTTCGAGACGCGGGGCACGGGCGTGGAGGTGTACGGGGGCGCATTCGGTGGCCGCAGGTAGGTGTCGCGCACCCGGCACGAGCGGCCTGCGGGCCGCTTTTTTGCTGCTGTGTCTCGTCGCGGCGACGGGTTGTGCCGCCGCGCCGGCGCCGTCCGCCGCCGAGCGCCTCGCAGGCGTGGAGGCCGAGCTGCGCCTCGACCCCGCGAACATGCAGCTGCTGTTCGAGAAGGGCATGCTGCTGTCGGTGCTCGGGCGTCCCCTGCAGGCGGCCGATGTCTTCAGGCAGATGCTGTCGCGCGACCCGAGCCTGCTGCGCCCCCGGCTCGAACTCGGCCGGGTGCTCGCCCAGGCGGGCGACAACGAGGGCGCCCGCTACCATTTCGAGCAGGTGCTCGCCCACCCCCTGCCGGATGCGGTCCGTCGCAACGTCCTGAACCTCCTTGCCCGCATCCGCGAGGAACTGCCCGCGTTCTCCTTCAGCTTCGACCTGGTCAGCGACAGCAATCCCAACCAGGCGACGAGCAACGAGGAGGTGATCATCGACGGCGTGAGCTATCGCCTGAATGCCGATGCCCGCGCCAGGCAGTCCTTTGGCTGGCGTGCGATGCTCGGCGGTCGCGCGCCGCTTCCGGGGGCGCCGCTCTGGTTCGTGCGTGCCCACCTGCAGCACGACGAGCACCGCGGCCGGGAGTTCGACTTCAGCTACCTGCAGGCCACGGCCGGCCGGCACCTGCGCCTGAGCGACGCCACCCTGACGCTGGAGGCAGGCCATCACTGGGCGCGTTACCGGCAAGAGGCCCTCTATGCAGGGCCCGTCGTGTCGCTGACGCTGTTTCGCCCGCTGCGCCCGGATCTCTCGCTGCAGCTCGGCCTCGGGTCACTCGCCCTGGATTATCCCGACTACCCCTTTCGCGACGGCTGGCAGACGACGGCCAGCGCCCGCCTGCTGCTGGCCGCTGCACCCGACCGGCGCTGGGAGCTTGCCGGCCACTTCACCCGCATGGCGGCGCGGGAGTCGGCCTACAGTTTCGACCGGCCCCAGCTGTCGGCGTGGTACGTGCGTGAATGGGCGGGGGGCTGGATCACCGGCACCGGTGTGCGCACGAGCTGGACGCATTACGTCGCGGCCGATCCATTCTTCCGGCGCACGCGGGCCGAGCGCAGCACCGAGATCGATGCAGACCTGGTCAACCGCCGCCTCCGCCTCTGGCGGATGTCGCCCCGGCTGCAGCTGGGCTGGGTCGACAACCGCAGCAACATCGACTTCTTCGACTGGTGAAGGGCCTACGTGCGCCTCGGCATGAGCGGCGAGTTCTGAGGGCGCTCCCGCACCCGCCCGATCACTTCCCGCCCTTGGCCCACGAATCCTTCAGCGTGACCGTGCGGTTGAACACCGGCGCGCCGGGCCGCGAGTCGACGCGGTCGGCGACGAAGTAGCCGTGGCGCTCGAACTGGAAGCGGTCCTCCGCCCGGGCGTCCTTCAGGGCCGGCTCCAGGTAGGCGGTGATGGTGCGCTTGCTGTCCGGGTTGATGTCGTCGAGGAAATCGCGCTCGGCGTCCGGCGCGTCGCCCTCGCGGCGCTGGCCGGGGTGGGGGTGGGCGAACAGGCGGTCGTAGATGCGCACCTCGGCCTCGTAGCCGTGCGCCACCGACACCCAGTGCAGGTTGCCCTTGACCTTGTAGTTGTCGGCGCCGGGGGTGCCGGACTTGGAGTCGGGCATGTACTCGGCGAGCACCGCGGTGATGTTGCCGTCGGCGTCCTTCTCGCAGCCGGTGCACTTGACCACGAAGCCGTAGCGCAGGCGCACCATGTTGCCCGGATACAAGCGGTGGAAGCCCTTGACCGGCTCCTCCATGAAGTCCTCGCGCTCGATCCACAGTTCGCGCGAGAACGGCATGTCGCGCTTGCCGAGCTCGGGCTTGAGCGGATGGTTGGGCGCCTGGCACAGCTCGGAGGCGCCCTCGGCGTAGTTGGTGATGACCAGCTTCAGCGGATCGAGCACCGCCACGCGGCGCTCGGCGGCCTCGTTGAGGTCGTCGCGCATGCACTCTTCCAGCACGCTCATGTCGATCCACGAGTCGGCCTTGGACACGCCGATGCGCTCGGCGAAGCGGCGGAAGCCAGCGGCGGTGAAGCCGCGGCGGCGGGCGCCGACCAGCGTGGGCAGGCGCGGGTCGTCCCAGCCGTCGACTTGACCTTCGTTGACGAGCTGGATCAGCTTGCGCTTGGAGAGCACGACGTAGGTCAGGTTGAGGCGCGCGAACTCGATCTGCTGCGGCAGCGGGCGCGGGAACTGCCCCTCGGTGGCGAGCGCGTCGAGCAGCCAGTCGTAGAACGGGCGCTGGTCCTCGAACTCGAGCGTGCACACCGAATGGGTGATGTTCTCGATCGCGTCCTCGATCGGGTGGGCGAAGGTGTACATCGGGTAGATGCACCACGCGTCGCCCGTGCGATGGTGGGTGGCGTGGCGGATGCGGTAGATCGCCGGGTCGCGCAGGTTGATGTTGGGGCTCGCCATGTCGATCTTGGCGCGCAGGATGTGCGTGCCCTCGGCGAACTCGCCGGCACGCATGCGGGCGAAGAGTTCGAGGTTCTCCGCGACGCTGCGCTCGCGCCAGGGGCTGTTCTTGCCCGGCTCGGTCAGCGTGCCGCGGTTGGCGCGCATTTCCTCGGCCGACTGCGAGTCGACATAGGCCTTGCCGGCCTTGATCAGGCTCACCGCGCAGTCGTGCATGCGGTCGAAGTAGTCCGAGGCGAAGTACAGGTGCTCGCCCCACTCGAAGCCGAGCCACTTCACCGCCTCGAGGATGGCGTCGACGTATTCCTGCTCTTCCTTCTCCGGGTTGGTGTCGTCGAAGCGCATGTGGCAGACGCCGCCGTAGGATTCGGCCAGGCCGAAGTTCAGGCAGATCGACTTGGCGTGGCCGTAGTGCAGGTAGCCGTTGGGCTCGGGCGGGAAGCGCGTCTCGACGCGGCCGCCCCATTTCGCCGTGCGGATGTCCTCGTCGATGATGTTGCGGATGAAGTTGGAGGCGAGGGGGGTTCCAGCGGCGGGGGCTTCGGCGGCAGAGGTCTTTTCGGGTTTCATCGGGAATGCGGAATCGGAATGAGCGGCCGACTGGCCGGTGAGCGGTAACCCGGAATTGTAGCCGATCGGCCGCGCAGGGCTCGGATGCCGGGGTGGGGGTGGGTAGAATCGAGGCTGTCCGACGTTCCTCGGGGCCGGAAACCGGCTGCAGGGCGCGCACGACGAACCACAAGCACCCTCGCCACCAAGGAGCACGATCGATGAATCTCGCCGCATTCGCAGCCGTGGGCGTGGGCGCGGCCTGCGGCGCCTGGCTGCGCTGGGGGCTGGGCATCTGGCTCAACCCGGTGTTCGCGCTCGTGCCGCTCGGCACGCTGGTCGCGAACCTGCTCGGCGGGCTGCTGATGGGGGTGGCGCTGGCGGCGATCCAGGCCTGGCCGACGCTGCAGCCGGCGATGAAGCTGCTGCTCACCACCGGCCTGCTCGGTGGGCTGACCACCTTCTCGACCTTCTCGGCCGAGGCCTTCCACCTCCTGCAGCGCGGCGCGGTCGGCTGGCTGGGCGCGCACGTCCTGCTGCATGTCGCGGGTTCGCTGTTCATGACCTGGGCCGGATTCGCCCTGTTCAACGCCCTGCGCAGCTGAGCTGCCCGGGCCCGCGCCCGGGCGCCGTTGTCATGTTCTGTTGCACTCGGATGGGCTAGAGTGACGGTGCAACGCGGCCATAATCCTTGAACCCGCAGCTCAATGGAGGCAAACAACATGAAAAAGATCATCATCACCCTGTCCGCAGTTTCCCTCGCCATGGGCGGCCTGTCCGGCTGCGCCAACATGACCGAAACCCAGCGCGACACCGGCATGGGGGCAGGTATCGGAGCGATTGCCGGCGGCCTGATCGGCGCGGCAACGGCCGGCGGCAACAAGGGCAAGAGTGCCGCCACCGGCGCTGCCGTGGGCGCTGCGCTCGGCGCCGCGGGTGGTTACCTGTGGTCGCAGAACATGCAGAAGCAGAAGGCCGAGATGGAGCAGGCCACCGCCGGTACCGGCATCGGCGTCAGCCAGACCGCCGACAACCAGCTCAAGGTCGACATCCCGTCCGACATCTCCTTCGATGTGGGTCGCTACGACATCAAGCCGAACATGCGCCCGGTGCTCGACCGCCTGGCCACCACGCTGAACCAGCACCCGGTGACCACCGTGACCATCATCGGCCATACCGACAGCACCGGCTCAGACGCGGTGAACGACCCCCTGTCGATCAATCGTGCGGCCGCCACCCGCGACTATCTGGTGATGCGTGGCGTGTCCGCCCAGCGCATTGCGATCGACGGTCGCGGCTCGCGCCAGCCGATCGCCGACAACTCGACCGCGTCCGGTCGCGCCATGAACCGTCGCGTCGAGATCTTCGTCGCCGAAGCGGCACGATAAGTCCTCGGCACACACATCGAAGCCCGGCCAGGCTCAGCCCGGCCGGGCTTCGTCGCGTTCACCGCCCGGGAGCCGGCAGCGGCGCCAGCAGCGCCGCGATGTCGGCCTCGCCGAACTTGGCAAGCGCGTCGGCGTCCTCGGACAGCACGCTCTCGGCGAGCGCCGCCTTCTTCTCCTGCAGGGCGAGGATCTTCTCCTCGATGCTTCCCGCGCACACCAGCTTGAACACGAACACCGGCTTGTCCTGGCCGATGCGGTGGGCGCGGTCGGTGGCCTGGTTCTCGGCCGCGGGGTTCCACCACGGGTCGTAGTGGATCACGGTGTCGGCGGCGGTCAGGTTGAGGCCCACGCCGCCGGCCTTCAGGCTGATCAGGAACACCGGCACGCGCCCCTTCTGGAAGTCTTCCACCGGGATGCGGCGGTCGCGGGTGTCGCCGGTCAGCGCCACCCAGCCGATCTTGGCCTTGTCCAGCTCGGTCGCGATCAGGCCGAGCATGGTGGTGAACTGCGAGAACACCAGGATGCGCCGGCCCTCGTCGATCAGCTCCGGCAGCATGTCCATCAGCAGGTCGAGCTTGGCGCGCTCCTTGACGCGCGCGGCCGCCGGCGACTTGAGCAGGCGCGGGTCGCAGCACACCTGGCGCAGCTTGAGCAGCGCATCCAGGATCACGATCTGGCTGCGCGCGAAGCCCTTGCCGGCGATCTCGGCGCGCACCTTCTCGTCCATCGCCGCGCGCACCGTCTCGTAGAGGTCGCGCTGGCCGCCCTCGAGGCCGACGCTGCGCACGATGATGGTCTTGGGCGGCAGCTCGGTGGCGACGTCCTCCTTGCGGCGGCGCAGGATGAAGGGGCGCAGGCGGGCGGCGAGCAGGTCGCGGCGCACCGTGTCGCCATGCCTTTCGATCGGCGTGCGCCAGGTCTGGGTGAAGTGCTTGTGCGTGCCGAGGAAACCCGGCAGCAGGAAGTCGAACTGCGCCCACAGCTCGCCGAGGTGGTTCTCCAGCGGCGTACCGGTGAGGCCCAGGCGGTGGCGGGCCTTGAGCTGGCGGATCACCTGCGCGCCCTTGCTTGCGGCGTTCTTGACCGTCTGCGCCTCGTCCAGGATCAGCAGGCTCCACTCGCGCGCCTGCAGTTGCTCAGCGTCGCGCCACAGCAGCGGGTAGGTGGTGAGCGCGATATCGATCTTCTCGCCCCCGGCGTCGCCTGCGTGCAGCTCGTCGAAGCGGGCGTGGCGGTCGGAGCCGTGCAGGTTCAGCACCTTCAGGTCGGGCGCGAACCGCTCGGCCTCGGCCTGCCAGTTGAACACCAGCGAGGTGGGCAGGATCACCAGCGCGGGCTGGTCGAGCCGGCCGGCCTGCTTCTCGGCGAGCAGGTGGGCCAGCGTCTGCGCGGTCTTGCCCAGGCCCATGTCGTCGGCGAGGATGCCGGCGAGGTCGTGGCGCACCAGATGCTGCAGCCAGGCCAGGCCTTCGAGCTGGTAGGGGCGCAGTTCGGCGCGGAAGCCGGGCGGCGTGGCGACCGCCTCGATGCCTTCCGCATTGCGCAGGCGGGCGGCGATCTCGGCGACGCGCTCGACGCCGCGGCCGGGCAGGTCGAGATCGGCCAGGCGGGTGGCGTCGAGCCTCGACAGCCGCCAGTCGTGGTCGGGGCGGTCGAACAGGTCCACGAGCGCGCGCACCAGGGGTTTGATGCGCGCCGCGCCGATGCGCAGGCGGCCGAGGGTCTCGTCCTCCAGGATCACCGCCTCGTTGTCGGCGATGTCGTCGAGCCGGCCGGAGAGCCAGCGCGGATCGTGCGCGAACAGGCCGGCCAGCAGCGGGGCCAGCGGCAAGGCCCTGCCGTCGACCTCGATGCCGGGCGACAGGCCCAGCCAGCCGTCCTCGTGCTCGTCGATGTCGAGCATCAGGTGGTCGATGTCGATCGCGTGGTGGCGGAAATCGGCGGGAAACTCCACCACCCAGTCCTCCGCACGCAGCGCCGGCAGGGTGTCGGCCATGAAGGCGGGCCAGGCTGCCTCGCTCGCCAATCCCATGGCGCCCTGGGGCAGGGGGCCAAAGGCGGTCTGCACCGCCCCCGGCGGCACGCGACCGAAGCCGGCGGCGGCCAGGCGCTGCGCGGCGGCACGTTCGGCAGCCTCGTCGCGGCCGACCCGGGCGCTGCGGCCGTCGGGTAGCGGATGGAACAGACGCCCGTCCTCGGCATCCACGGTGACCGGGCCGTAGCGGAAGGCGAGCACGGCGAAGTCGAATTCGTAGGTGCCGTAGGCGGCGTAGCCGCGAAAACGCGCCTGATGGACCGGCCGGGTATCCAGGCGCAGCACCGGTACCGGCGAGCCGCCGATCTCCACCGGCGGCTCGCCGCGCTGGGTGGGCTGCGGCAAGGCAGGGGCGACCTCGGCCAGGGTTTCGGAGACCAGTTCGGATTCGGCCTGGGTCAGCGGCGGCAGCCACAGCAGGCGCTGCACCAGTTCTGCGGGGACTTCGAGCGTGATCGGGCCGGCCTCGGCGCGTGCGCTGTCCACGTACCAGGGGGGCAGCAGGGGCAGGATGCGCTCGGCGGGGGGCTCGAGCTTCAGCACCGGTGCGCGCAGGCCGTCGGCGGTCAGCGTCCAGTCGGGGGCGCCCGGACGCGGGTTGCCCGCGTGCAGCGGCGGGCCGGCGAGGTCGTCGACATGCAGCCGCTCGCTGGCGAGCAGTGCGTTCATCAGTTCGACGCTGTTCTTGCCGTCCAGCGGCAGGGGCGCATCGGCGATGGCCCGGCCGCGCGGACGATGGGCCCACAGCAGGCGCAGGATGTCGAGGTCGGTTTCGTCGACGAAGGCGGGGGGTACCTGCAGCGCACGCTCGATGTTGCTCCAGCGTTCCTTCTGGCGGACCTCGCCCTGCTGGTCGAGCCGCACCTTGTAGCAGGCGACATGGTAGTCGCCGCCGTAGGCATCGGCCTCGATCACGTAGCGCAGGGCGTGGACATTCGTGCTGGTCCTGCGCTTCGGGCCGCCCTCCGCGGACAGCGCGCTGACGGTGTCGCGGAACCCCGCGACCCAGGCCAGCACCTGCTCGCGCGGGCGATCCGGGCGCAGGCGGCGCTGCAGCCACGACAGCATCATCGCCGCGACATGCTTGCAGTCGTAGCCCATCGGGCAGGTGCAGGTGTTGACCAGGGCCGCTCGCCCGCCCTTCTCGATCACCTCGGCAGAGACGTCGTACGGCGTTCTCTGCCGTCCCTTGACCAGCGCGGACACCGCACCGCCATCGCTCGACAGCGCACTCACCCGGCTCAGATAGCCCAGCCCCTTGGCCACGGTCTCCATGCCGAGCTGGGCGATCAGGTCATCCTGGGTGAAGCGGTCGAGCGGGGTCATGGGCATTGGCAGGCCATCGCAGCGCGGACGGCCGGGAAGCGAAACCCAGTAGTGTAGACGCTGTACGGCCGGCTTCGCGACAGGATCGGCGTCGAAGGGCGCCGCACACAAAAAAGGGCGCCCGTGAAGGCGCCCTCTTCGTGCAGGCGGGTGCTCGCCGGCCCGCTCAGTTCGGCTTGATCGCCACCTTCAGCACGCCGTCGCGCTGGTTGGCGAACAGCTCGTAGGCGGCGACGATGTCGTCGAGCTTGTAGGTGTGGGTCACCAGCACGCCCAGGTCGACGCGGTTGGACGCGACCACGTTCATCAGCCGGCGCATGCGTTCCTTGCCGCCGGGGCACAGCGCGGTGTTGATGCGGTGGTCGCCGAGGCCGGCGGCGAAGGCCGACAGCGGGATCGTCAGGTCGCTCGAATACACCCCGAGGCTGGACAGCGTGCCGCCGGGCTTGAGCACGCGCAGCGCCTGTTCGAAGGTGGCCTGGGTGCCCAGGGCCTCGATCGCGGAGTCGGCGCCGCGCCCGCCGGTGAGCTTCATGACCTCGCTCACCACGTCGCAGTTGCGGAAGTTCAGCGTCACGTCGGCGCCCATCACCTTCGAGATGCCGAGGCGGTGGTCGTTGCCGTCGACCGCGATCACCATGGTCGCGCCCATCAGCCGCGCGCCGGCGGTGGCGCACAGGCCGATCGGCCCCTGGGCGAACACCACCACCGTGTCGCCGAGCCTGATGTTGGCGTTCTCGGCGCCCTTGAAGCCGGTGGACATGATGTCCGGGCACATCAGCACCTGCTCGTCGGTGAGGCCGTCGGGAATCGGCGCGAGGTTGGCTTGCGCGTCGGGCACCAGCACGTATTCGGCCTGGGTGCCGTCGATCAGGTTGCCGAAGCGCCAGCCGGCGGTGGCCTTGTAGCCGTGGCCGCCGCACTGTCCGGACGGGATCAGGTAGCTGCCGTCCTGCGAGGCGGCGCCGTCCTGCGCGGCATAGGAGTTGAAGTTGGGGCAGATCGCGCCGGCGACGACGCGCTGACCTTCGCGGTAGCCCTGCACCGCGCTGCCGAGCTTCTCGATCACGCCGACCGGCTCGTGGCCGATGGTGAGGCCCGGCACGACCGGGTATTCGCCCTTCAGGATGTGGACGTCGGTGCCGCAGATCGTGGTCGTGGTGATGCGGATCAGGGCGTCGTTGGGGCCGACTTGGGGAATCGGCTTGTCGACCAGTTCGATACGGCCGGGGGCGACGAAGACGGTCGCTTTCATCATGGCGGTCATGAGGCATCTCCTGGTAGGGAAGGGTGGATTCGCGCGATCGGGCGCGAACGACCAGGGACACTATGGACCACCATGACGATGGCGGACTTGATCTGGGTCGAACCTCGAGCACGGGAGGGACCGTGCGCCGGGCACGGACCCTCCCGCAGCGCGGGTCAGACGTTGCGATAGACCTCGGCCCCGCTCTTCACGAACTCGATCGACTTCACCTCCATGCCCTTCTCGAGCGCGGCCTGCTCGTCGATGCCCTGCTGCGCGGCGAAGTCGCGCACGTCCTGGGTGATCTTCATCGAGCAGAAGTGCGGGCCGCACATCGAGCAGAAGTGCGCCACCTTGGCCGAGTCCTTGGGCAGGGTCTCGTCGTGGAATTCCTTCGCCTTGTCCGGGTCGAGGCCGAGGTTGAACTGGTCTTCCCAGCGGAACTCGAAGCGCGCCTTGGAGAGCGCGTTGTCGCGGATCTGCGCGCCCGGGTGGCCCTTGGCCAGATCGGCGGCGTGCGCGGCGAGCTTGTAGGTGATGATGCCTTCCTTGACGTCCTGCTTGTTGGGCAGGCCCAGGTGCTCCTTGGGCGTCACGTAGCACAGCATCGCGGTGCCGTACCAGCCGATGGTGGCCGCGCCGATGCCGCTGGTGATGTGGTCGTAGCCCGGGGCGATGTCGGTGGTGAGCGGCCCCAGGGTGTAGAAGGGCGCCTCCTTGCACCACTCGAGCTGCAGGTCCATGTTCTCCTTGATCAGGTGCAGCGGCACGTGGCCGGGGCCCTCGATCATGACCTGCACGTCGTGGCGCCAGGCGATGTCGGTGAGCTCGCCCAGGATCTTGAGTTCGCCCAGCTGCGCCTCGTCGTTGGCGTCGTAGATCGAGCCCGGGCGCAGGCCGTCGCCCAGGCTGAAGGCCACGTCGTAGGCCTTCATGATCTCGCAGATGTCCTCGAAGTGGGTGTAGAGGAAGCTCTCCTTGTGATGCGCCAGGCACCACTTGGCCATGATCGAGCCGCCGCGCGAGACGATGCCGGTCATGCGGTTGGCGGTCAGCGGCACGTAGCGCAGCAGCACGCCGGCGTGGATGGTGAAGTAGTCCACGCCCTGCTCGGCCTGCTCGATCAGGGTGTCGCGGAAGATTTCCCAGGTCAGGTCCTCGGCACGGCCGTTGACCTTCTCCAGGGCCTGGTAGATCGGCACCGTGCCGATCGGCACCGGCGAGTTGCGGATGATCCACTCGCGGGTCTCGTGGATGTTCTTGCCGGTGGAGAGATCCATCACCGTGTCGCCGCCCCAGCGGATCGACCAGGTCATCTTGTCGACTTCCTCGGCGATGCTGGAGGTGACCGCCGAGTTGCCGATGTTGGCGTTGATCTTGGTGAGGAAGTTGCGGCCGATGATCATCGGCTCGGACTCGGGGTGGTTGATGTTGTTGGGGATGATGGCGCGCCCGCGGGCGACCTCGTCGCGCACGAACTCGGGGGTGATCGTCGCCGGCAGGCTGGCGCCGAAGTTCTGCCCCGGATGCTGGCGCAGCATCATGTCGGCCATCTTCTGGCCCTTGAGGCCCCCGCTGGCGCGCAGCGAGGCGATGTACTGCTCGCGGTTGAGGTTCTCGCGGATGGCGATGTATTCCATCTCGGGGGTGATGATGCCGCGCCGGGCGTAGTGCATCTGGGTCACGTTCATGCCCGGCTTGGCGCGGCGCGGGGCGCGGTGCAGGCCGGGGAAGCGCAGCTCGTCCAGGGTCTTGTCGGCGGTGCGCTGGCGGCCGAATTCGGAGGACAGCCCGGGCAGCACCTCGGTGTCGCCGCGCTCCTCGATCCAGCGCTGGCGCAGCGCGGGCAGGCCCGAGCGGATGTCGATCTTCGCCGCCGGGTCGGTGTAGGGGCCGGAACAGTCGTAGACGAAGATCGGCGGGTTCTTCTCGGCGCCGAAGGAGGCCGGGGTGTCGCTTTGCGTGATCTCGCGCATCGGCACGCGCAGGTCGGGGCGTGAGCCCTCGACGTAGATCTTGCGCGAGTTGGGCAGCGGGGCGATCGCGGCCTCGTCGACGTGCGCCTCGGCGGCGATGAATTTCTCGTTGGCGTTCATGGGCTGTGTCTCCTGGGGATCGATGTGTTTATGCGTGAGCAGGTGGGGCCGCCGCGCATGGGCGGCGGGCGGTGGAAAGTCAGGACGAGGCCTGCGGGCGACGCCACAGGGCGTGGAAGTGATGGACCGGGCCGTGGCCGCTGCCGACCGCGAGCTCGCCGGCGTGGGCGATCGCGCCGAGCAGCCACTGGCGGGCGTGGCGCACCGCGGTCTCGACCGGGCGGAACTGGCCTGCGGCCTGCGGCAGCAACGCGGCGATCGCCGAACTCAGCGTGCAGCCGGTGCCGTGGGTGTTCTTGGTGTCGATGCGCGGCGCTGGCAGCTCGACCATGCGGTCGCCGTCGAACAGCAGGTCGACCAGCTCGTTGCCGGGGAGGTGGCCGCCCTTGAGCAGCACCCAGCGCTCGGAGGACAAGGGCAGCAGCTCGCGCAGGCGCTCGGCGGCGCGGTACATCTCCTTGACCGTCTCCGGCGCGCGCTGCTCGAGCAGCACGCCGGCCTCGGGCAGGTTGGGGGTGATCAGGAAGGCCTGCGGGAACAGCGCCTCGCGCATCATCGAGATCGCGCTCTTCGCCAGCAGGCTGTCGCCGCTCTTGGCGACCATCACCGGGTCGAGCACCACGTTCACCGCCTGCCAGTGCGCCAGGCGCTCGGCCACGGTGGCGGTGACCTCGGCGCTGCCGAGCATGCCGATCTTGGTCGCGTGCAGCTGCACGTCGGCGTACAGGGTGTCGATCTGCAGGCGCAGGAAGTCGGTGGGCGGCACATGCACGCCGGTGACCGCCTGCGTGTTCTGCGCGGTCAGCGCGGCGACCACGCCGCAGCCGTAGGCGCCGAGCGCGGAGAAGGCCTTGAGGTCGGCGAACACGCCGGCACCGCCCGACGGGTCGATGCCTGCGATCGAGACCACGTTGGGGATGCGGGAAGAAGCGGACGCGCTGCCGGTGGCGGCAGCGGATGGTGCGGAATGGCTCATGAAGTACGTTTCCCTACGCCGGTGCGAGCCGGATCAGGTTCCAAGGGTGTTTCTCAGCCCGTGCGCGGCGGGCACCCCCAACGAGAGTCGGGACGATACTGGATGCCCTCCGGCGTGGCAAGACGCCCGGGATCCAACAGCCGCCCGGGGGCCGCAGGTGGCGCGGCGCTCGGGCGGCTCCGCTTTCCCGCCGCCCGAAGCGGAGGACGGTCCGCGCGCGGGCGCTCCCGCGCCGTTTCCGTCCGCGTTCGCCCCGGTCCGGGCCCTTCGGTGACCGTGGTCACGGAGCCGAGGCGCTACACTTGGGCCCTCGTTTCGCGACACCAGACCCTGGCCCGAACCGGCGCGTCCGCGCCCTGCAGAGAATCCCGATGCGCATCCGTACCGTCCTGATCGCGCTGGCTGGCGCCAGCCTGCTCGCATCCTGTTCGCCGCCCCCGTCGGGGGCCGCGCCGCCGCGCGCGGTGCTGGTGCGGACCGTCGACGGGGCGGCGGCGCCGCCGGCGGTGCAGCTGTACTCGGGCGAGGTGCGTGCGCGCATCGAGACCGACCTCGGCTTCCGGGTCGGCGGCAAGCTGGTCGAGCGCAGGGTCGATGTCGGCACCGAGGTCGCCGCGGGCGCGCTGCTGGCGCTGCTCGACCCCGCCGATGCGCACCTGGCCGCCAGCGCGGCGCAGGCGGCGCTGACCGCCGCCGAGGCCGACCTGGCGCTGGCGCGCACGGAACACGCCCGCGCGCAGGAGCTGGCCGCGCGCCAGTTCGTGTCGTCCTCGGTGCTCGACGCCCGCCGCACCGCGCTGCAGGCCGCCGAGGCGCGCTTGCGCCAGGCGCGCGCGCAGGCCGACGCCGCGGCCAACCAGACCGGCTACACGCGGCTGGAAGCACCGGCCGCCGGCGTCGTCACCGCGGTGTTCGCCGAGCCGGGGCAGGTGGTGGGCGCCGGGCAGCCGGTGTTCCGCCTCGCCCGTCCCGACGAGCGCGAGGTCCTGATCCACGTTCCCGAGGGCCGCGCGGCGGCGCTGCGTCCCGGCACGCCGGCGCGGGTGCGGACCTGGGCGGCGCCGGACCGCGAGTACGCCGCCAGCGTGCGCGAGGTGGCGCCGGCCGCCGATCCGGCCACCCGCACCTACGCGCTGCGGGTGGCGGTGGCGCAGGCCGACGCCGGTCTGGCGCTGGGGGCCACCGCGAGCGTGGCCTTCGCCGCCTCCGCCGACGGCGGCGTGCTGCTGCCGCTGGCCGCGGTCACGCGCGCGCCGGGCAGGCCCGATGGCGGCACGGTGTGGGTGGTCGGCGACGACGACACGGTCCGCCCGCTCGCGGTCGAGGTGCTCGCCTGGCGCGAGGACGGCGCCCTGCTGCGAGCCGAGCTGCCGGCCCGGACACGGCTGGTGGTGGCGGGCGTGCAGACCCTGGTCGAGGGCGAGACGGTGCGCGCGGTCGAGGAAGGCGCGCCGGTGCGGCTGGATGTCGCGCGATGAAGCACCCCGACGAGAACCCGATCGGCCGCGGCCCCTTCAACCTGTCGGAGTGGGGGCTGACCCACCGCTCGCTGGTGCTGTACTTCCTGATCGTCAGCACCCTGATCGGCATCTTCTCCTACACCCGCCTCGGCCAGTCCGAGGATCCGCCCTTCACCTTCAAGGTCATGGTGGTGCGCGCCGAATGGCCGGGAGCGAGCGCGCGCGAGATGGAGCAGCAGGTCACCGACAAGATCGAGAGGAAGCTGCAGGAGATCGCCCAGGCCGACGTGATCCGCAGCTACTCCAAGCCGGGCGAGACCATGGTGTTCTTCCTGGTCAAGGACAGCACCCGCTCGCGCGACATCCCCGAGATCTGGTACCAGGTGCGCAAGAAGATCGGCGACATCGCCCACACCTTCCCGACCGGGGTGCGCGGGCCGTACTTCAACGACGAGTTCGGCGACACCTACGGCAACCTGTTCGCGCTGGTGGGCGAGGGCGTCGGCCACGCCGAGCTCAAGCGCCACGCCGAGGCGATCCGCAGCGAGCTGCTGCGGGTGAAGGACGTGGCCAAGGTCAGCTTCTTCGCCGAGCAGCCGCAGCGCGTGTTCATCGAACTCTCCAATACCAAGCTCGCCACCTTCGGCCTGCGCCTGGACGACATCGTCGGTGCGCTGGCGAAGCAGAACGCCGAGACCGGCGCCGGCTTCTTCGAGACCGCGGAGGATCGCATCTGGCTGCGTCCGAGCGGCCAGTTCGAGGACCTCGACGCCATCCGCGCTACCGTGATCCGTGCCGGCGGACGCAGCTTCCGCCTGGGCGACGTGGCCGAGGTGCGCCGCGGCTACGCCGATCCGCCCGCCGAGCGCCTGCGCTACATGGGGCAGGAGGCGCTCGGCATCGGTGTGTCGATGCGCGCCGGCGGCGACATCGTCGCCCTCGGCCGCCAGCTGGATCAGGCGGTGGACAAGATCGTGTCCCAGCTGCCGGCCGGCATCCGGCTGGAGCGCGTGGCCGACCAGCCGCGCGCGGTCACGCGGGCGGTCGACGAGTTCGTCAAGGTGCTGGCCGAGGCGGTGATCATCGTGATGGCGGTGAGCCTGCTGTCGCTGGGCCTGCGCACCGGCATCGTGGTGCTGGTGATCATCCCGGTGGTGCTGGCGATCACCTTCATGTTCATGCACCTGCTCGACATCGGCCTGCACAAGATCTCGCTGGGTGCGCTGATCATCGCCCTCGGCCTGCTGGTGGACGACGCGATCATCGCGGTCGAGATGATGGCGAGCAAGATGGAGCAGGGCTGGGGCCGGGTGCGCGCCGCCAGCTACGCGTGGACCTCGACCGCGATGCCGATGCTGTCCGGCACCCTGGTGACCGCGGCGGGCTTCCTGCCGGTGGCGCTGGCGGCGTCCTCGGTGGGCGAATTCACGCGCTCGATCTTCCAGGTCACGGTGACCGCGCTGCTGGTGTCGTGGATCGCGGCGGTGCTGTTCGTGCCCTACCTCGGTTACCACCTGCTGCCCGACTTCAGCAAGCGCGCGGGCCAGCCCTCGGCGCTGGCACGCCTGGTCGGGCGGGTGTGGCCGGCGCTCGGGCGGCGGCTGGCGGAACGCGACATCCACGCCAATGAGCAGCACGACGAGTTCGCGATCTACCACACGCCCTTCTACAGGCGCCTGCGCGCGCTGGTGAATGCCTGCGTCGAGTTCCGGTGGACGGTGATCGTGCTCACGGTGGCGATCTTCGCCGCCTCGCTGTTCGTGTTCGCGCGCTTCGTCCCGCAGCAGTTCTTCCCCGATTCGACGCGGCCCGAGCTGCTGGTCGACCTGCGCCTGGCCGAAGGCGTCTCGCACCAGGCCACCGAGGTCGCGGTGAAGCGGCTGGAGGCCTTCCTCGACGATCAGGACGGCATCGACAATTTCGTGGCCTGGGTCGGCAGCGGCAGCCCGCGCTTCTACCTGCCGCTCGACCAGCAACTGCCGCAGACCAATTTCGCCCAGTTCGTGATCCTGACCAACGGCCTGGCCGAGCGCGAGGCCTTGCGCGCGAAGCTGATCCGGCTGTTCGAGGACGAGGCCTGGCCCTTGCGCGGCATCGTCGTGCGGCTCGAGAACGGCCCGCCGGTGGGCTTCCCGGTGCAATACCGGGTGAGCGGGCCGGACTTCGACGCGCTGCGCCGCCAGGCGCACGCGGTGGCCGCGGCGATGCGCGGCAATGCGCACCTGTCCAACGTGCATCTGGACTGGGAGGAGCCGTCCAAGGTGGTGCGCCTGGCCATCGACCAGGACAAGGCGCGCCTGCTCGGCGTGTCCACCCAGGACATCTCCAGCCTGCTCGCGACCTCGCTGCAGGGCATGACGGTGACCCAGTTCCGCGAGGGCACCGAGACCATCGCCGTGGTGCTGCGCGGCGCGGAATCCGAGCGCACCCACCTGTCCCTGCTCGCCGACCTCGCCCTGCCGGTGGCGGGCGGGCGCAGCGTGCCGCTGGCGCAGGTGGTGCGCGTCGAGCACGATTTCGAGACGGGCGTGATCTGGCGGCGCAACCGCATCCCCACCGTGACCGTGCGCGCCTCGCTGTACGACGGCACCCAGCCCGCGGTGGTGGTCGGCCAGCTCGCCGCCGAGATGGCGCGCATCCGCGCCGACCTGCCGCTCGGTTACCGGCTCGAGGTCGGCGGTGCGGTGGAGGAGAGCGCCAAGGGCAGCGGCTCGGTGGGCGCGGGGATGCCGGTCTTCATCCTCACCGTGCTGACCGTGCTGATGCTGCAGCTCAAGAGCTTCTCGCGCACGATCATGGTGGTGCTGACCGCGCCGCTGGGCATGATCGGGGTGACCGCCTTCCTGCTCGCCTTCGGCAAGCCCTTCGGCTTCGTCGCCCTGCTCGGCACGATCGCGCTGTCGGGCATGATCATGCGCAACTCGGTAATCCTGGTGGATCAGATCCGCCAGGACGTCGAGGCCGGGCGCACGCAGTGGGAGGCGATCGTCGAGTCCGCGGTGCGCCGCTTCCGCCCGATCATGCTCACCGCCGCGGCGGCCATCCTCGCCATGGTGCCGCTGTCGCGCAGCACCTTCTTCGGGCCGATGGCGGTGGCGATCATGGGTGGGCTGACGGTGGCGACCGTGCTCACCATCCTGTTCCTGCCCGCGCTGTACGCCGCGTGGTATCGGGTGAAGCCGGGCGCGGCCTGAGCCGGATCGGGCGCGCGGTGCCGGGCGGGCCGACGCGAGCCCCCGCTTTGGTGTAGCCTTCGCCCTTTTTCGCCCCGTCCGCGCCGACGGTCGGGGCCGGGTTGCGAGGATGACGCAGGGCTTGCCGCGAACGCGTTTCAACAGTGCCGGGCTGGTGAGGCTGCTCGCCGAACTCGCGGTGGCCGAGGTCGCGGACACGAAGCAGGATTTCGCCGCGCGCCTGAGCGAGTGGCTGGACCTGAAGGACGCCCTGGCCCTGTACTCGGCGCTGAACTCGGCCGCAGCGCGACCGGCTGCGCGCGCCATGCCGGCGGCGTTGCTGCGCGCGGAGCTGGCACGGGTGCGCGCGACGCTCGGCGCAGCCGTCACCGCCGGCGCGGACCTGCCGACGCCGCTGGCGAACGCCACGCCCGCGGAGGCGGCCGATTTCGCGCCCTTCCATCGCCACTACCTCGCACATCAGCGCGCGATGGCAGCGGGCATCGCGCCGCTGCGGGCCGCGGTCCGCACCGCGCTGGGGCGGCATTCGGCTGCGCTCGGGCAGCTCGCCGCGCTCGACGCGGTGATGGAGCAGGCGCTGGCGGCGCGCGAGGCGAATCTGCTGGCCACGGTGCCGGTGCTGCTCGGCAAGCGCTTCGCGCAGCTTCTCGAAGCGCATCGACAGGCACGCGAGGCCGCGCAGCCCGACGACCCCGCGCAATGGATGCAGGCGGGTGGCTGGCTCGCGCGCTTCTGCGCCGACATGCAGCGTGTGCTGCTCGCCGAGCTGGAGCTGCGCCTGCTGCCGGTCGCGGGGCTGCTCGCGGCACTGGACAAGGAATCGACGGAACTCCAATGAACAGAAGCTTGAGCGTGGCCGCCTTCCTGGTGGGGGCGGCCGTGGTGGGGTGGGTGGGAGCCGGCTACGTCGGACTCGGTCCGCTGGCCCTGGGCATGACGGCGCTGATCGGTGTCGTGTATCTGAGCGGCGCGCTGGAACTGCTGCGTTTCGATCGCGAGACCGCGGCGCTGCAGCGCGCGCTGGACACGATCCCGGCAGAACTCACGGATGCCGCCGCGTGGGTGCGCGCGCTGCCGCCCTCGCTGCAGAACGCGGTGCGCCTGCGCCTGGAGGGCGAGCGCGTCGGCCTGCCCGGTCCGGCGCTGACGCCCTACCTGGTCGGCCTGCTGGTGCTGCTGGGCATGCTCGGCACCTTCCTCGGCATGGTGATGACGCTGAACGGCGCGGTGATCGCGCTCGAGACCACCACCGACCTGCACACCATCCGCTCCTCGCTGGCGGCGCCGGTCAAGGGCCTGGGCGTGGCCTTCGGGACCTCGGTCGCCGGCGTGGCGGCGTCGGCCATGCTGGGGCTGATCTCCGCGCTGTGCCGCCGCGCCCGGCTGCAGGCTTCGCAGGTGCTGGACGGCCGCATCGCGCGCGAGCTGCGCGGCTTCTCGCTCGCGCAGCAGCGCCAGGAGGCCTTCCAGGCGGTGCAGGAGCAGGCGCGCACGCTGCCGGTGCTGATCGAGACCCTGCAGGCGATGATGGCGCAAAGCGAGCGCCAGAGCCGCGAACTGCACGAGCGCATGGCGAGCGAGCAGCAGCGCTTCTACGCGGATGCGCGCGGCAGCTACGCGGAACTCGCCGCGTCGGTCGATGCGTCCCTGAAGGCGAGCCTGACCGAGAGCGCGCGCCTGGCCGGGCAGACGATCCAGCCCCTGGTGGCGGACACCATGGCCGGCATCGCCCGCGAGACGACGGCGCTGCAGCAGCGCGTGGCCGATGGCGTGCAGGCCCAGCTCGATGGCGTGTCGCAGCGCCTGGATGCGGCGGTGACGACCGTGGCCGAGACCTGGACGACGGCGCTCGCCCGCCAGGAACGCAGCAGCACGGTGCTCGGCGACAAGCTCGACGCCTCCTTCGCCGCCTGGAACAGCGGTTTCGAGCAGCGCGCCACGGCCCTGCTGGCCTCGGTCGGCGAGGCGCATGGCGAACTGCGGGCCGAGCTGGCCGCCACCGCCGCCGCGCTCGCCGAACAGACCGCCGCGCTGCACGGCCGCGTCGCCGGGTCGGTGCAGGCCCAGCTCGACGGCCTGATCGCCCGCTTCGGCGGCGCCGCCGACGGCGTGACCGAGACCTGGACGCAGGCGCTGGCCAGCCACGAACGCAGCAACCAGGCGGTCGCGGCCGAGTTGCAGCGTGCGCTGCAGTCCTTCGCCGAAACCTTCGCCCAGCGCTCGGCCGCCCTCGTCGACCAGGTCGGCGCCTCGCTCACCGCGCTGCAGGCCGAACTGGCCACGCGCGAGGCCGCCCGCCAGCGTGCGCAGACCGAGGCGCTGCAGGCGATGGCCGCGTCGCTGCATGGCGAGTGGCAGCAGATGAGCGAGCAGGCCGGCAGTCGTCAGCAGCGGGTCGTCGATGCGCTGGAACGGACCGCGCAGCGCCTCGCCGCCACCACCGAGGCGCACGCCAGCCGCACGATCGAGCACATCGCCGGCCGCCAGCAGGCGATCGTCGACCGCCTCGACGAAACCGCGCGCACGCTCGCTGCCAGCACGCAGGAGCAGGCCAACCGCAGCATCGAGCAGGTCACTGCGCTGATGCAGACCGCCGCCGAGGCCCCGCGCGCCGCGGCCGAGGTGATCGGCCAGCTGCGCCAGGAGCTGTCGGCCAGCATCGCTCGCGACAACGCCGCGCTCGACGAGCGCAACCGCATCATGGAAACCCTGCGCGAGCTGCTGGACGCGATCAACCACGCCTCCGGCGAACAGCGCCAGGCCATCGACGCCCTGGTGGCGTCCTCGGCCGCAGCGCTGGAGCGCGCCAGCGCGGGTTTCGTCGCGCGCATCGAATCCGAGTCCGGCCGCCTGGCCGACACCGCCGGCGAGGTCGCCGGCGGCGCGGTCGAGGTCGCCAGCCTGGCCGAGGGCTTCGGGCTGGCGGTGCAGCTGTTCAGCGACTCGAACGACAAGCTCATGGCCGGCCTGCAGCGCATCGAAGGCGCGCTGGAGAAGGCGATGACGCGCAGCGACGAGCAGCTCGCCTATTACGTCGCCCAGGCGCGCGAGCTGATCGACCTCAGCCTGATGTCGCAGAAGCGGATCGTCGACGACCTGCAGCAGCTGCCCGGCCGTTCCGCCGCGGCGGGTGAGGCGTGAGCATGGACGACGTGCACGGCGGCGACGGCGCCATCGAGCAGTCCGCACCGGCCTGGGGCGTGTTCGGTGACCTGATGTCGGGCCTGCTGGGTGCCTTCGTGCTGATCCTGGTCGGCGTGCTCGGCGTGCAGCTCGAACTGGCGACCACGCTCGAGGCCGAGGTGCAGAAACGCCGCGTCGAGGAGCAGCGCCGCGAGGCGCTGGAGAAGGCGCTCGCGGTGCCGCTGGCGAGCGGACGGGTGACCCTGAACGACGGCCGCATCGGCATCAGCGGCAGCGTGCTGTTCGCGCTCAACTCGGCCGAGCTGCAGCCCGAGGGGCGCCAGGTGCTGCAGAGCCTGGCGCCGCCGCTGGCCGCCTACCTCGCCACTCGCGAGGAGCTGCTGATGGTGAGCGGCTTCACCGACGACCGTCCGGTGCTCGACAGCAACCGCCGCTTCACCGACAACTGGGACCTGTCCGCGCAGCGCGCGCTGACCGTGACCCGGGCGCTGATCGAGGAGGGCGTGCCCTCGTCGGCGGTGTTCGCCGCCGCCTTCGGTTCGGAGCAGCCTGTGGCGTCGAATCTCGATGAGGAAGGCCGCGCGCGCAACCGTCGGGTGGAGATGGCGCCGGTGCCGCGGAGCGCGCAGCAGGCGGCGGCCATGGACGCGACCGGCGGATGAGCGCGACGCAGGGGCACGATCGGCCGGTGGCCGGCGTGGAGCCGGGTGGCGAGCTGGCGGCCCGGCTCGAGGCCCTGCACACCTGCGGTGCAGCGCGCTTCGATGCGGTCGGCGTGCGCGTCATCGAGGCCATGCTGCGCCGGCTCGACGCCTTCGACGGCGCCGCGCGCACGGCCCTGGTGCGCAAGATCGAGCGCCGCCTGGCCGCCGTGCGCGACCGCTTCGAACGCGCCGGCGGCGAGGCGGTGTTCGCGGCCGGGCGTGGACGGGAGCGGGGAGGACCGGCGCAGCGCGAGGGCACAGGCGGACCACTGGCCGAGCTGCTCGCCCATGTGGCGCGGCAGGCGGGCACGCCGCTTGCGCCCGAGCTGGCGGGTGGCGGCGCTCCGGCGCCGCTCGCCGAGCTGAAGGTGCTGCGCCATTTCCGCGGTAGCTGGTCGCGGCTCAGCCTGGAGCAGCAGCTGGCGCGCGCCCTGGCCCAGGCCCCGGACAACGCCGGGCCGCTCAATTCGCATTACCTGGCGCTGCAGGCGCTGATACGCATGCGCGAGCTCGCGCCGCAGTATCTGGAGGCCTTCGTGACCCATGTCGACGCCTTGCTGTGGCTGGAGCGGGCCGACCCCGGACGCGGCACGGCGCAACGCGGGGCGGGACAGAAGGGGGCCGCGCGCAAGGCCGACGCCCGGAGCCCGCGGGGGCGGACACGGAAGGCGGACAGCGGCAAGGCCGGCTGAGGCCGCGGCGACGCTCCTTGCGACGTGCGCGCCCCGACCGCAAGGTCCGCGGATGGGGCCTCACCGGCCCTGCTATTGTCTTGCGGCTGCGGATCGCGGCGCAGCATCTGCGCTAGAATGACGCGGTTTTGCCTCTATGGACAACGCTATCAATTAGCGTGTGCTAATATTTCGCCGGGAGTCCCTGATGAACTTCGAGAAAGCGCGCTTCAACATGGTCGAGCAGCAGATCCGCCCCTGGGAGGTGCTGGATCAGGACGTGCTCGACCTCCTGATGACGGTCAAGCGCGAGGAATTCGTTCCCGCCGCGTATCGCGAGCTGGCCTTCACCGAGGTGGAGATCCCGATCGGCTGCGGTCAGGTCATGCTGAAGCCGGTGATCGAGGGCAAGGTGCTGCAGGCGCTGCGCCTGGCGAAATCGGACTCGGTGCTCGAGGTCGGCACCGGTTCGGGCTACTTCGCCGCGCTGCTGGCGGCGCGTACCGAGTGGGTGCGCACGATCGAGATCGAGCCCGAGCTGGTGAAGCTGGCAGGCACCAACCTGGCGCGCAACGGGGTGGAGAACGTCGTCGTGGTGCAGGGTGACGGCATCGGCGGCTGGGCCGAGCGCGCGCCCTACGACGTCATCGTCGTTTCCGGCGGCCTGCCCTTCGTGCCGCAGGCGCTGCTCGAGCAGCTCAAGGTCGGCGGTCGCCTGTTCGCCTTCGTCGGCGAGGCGCCGGTCATGAAGGCGCGCCTGGTCACCTGCGAGGGCGAAGGCCGCTTCCGCACCGAAGACATCTTCGAGACCGTGGTGCCGATGCTGAAGAACGCACCGCAGCGCGACGGTTTCAGCTTCTGAGTCCGCCCATGCGCCAGATCAGTCCCGCCCAGCTCGCCCAGCGCCTCGACGACCCGCAGCAGCCGGCACCCTTGCTGCTCGACGTGCGCGAACCCTGGGAGCTCGAGATCTGCCGGATCGAGGGCTCCGTGGCGATGCCCATGGGCAGCGTGCCGGCGCGTTTTCCCGAGCTCGATCGCGAGCGCGAGACGGTGGTGATCTGCCACCACGGCGGGCGCAGCGCGCAGGTGTGCATGTTCCTCGAGCGCCAGGGCTTCGCCAATGTCATCAACCTGGCGGGAGGCGTGGCCGGCTGGGCGGCGCAGGTCGACCCGAGGATGGCGCAGTACTGAGTGCGGCGCACCTCAATAGCGGAGAACACGATGAAGCGAATCCTGGCGGTCTGCATCGCAGGCATTTTTTCCGGTGGTGCACTCGCCGCCGACCTGATGCAGGTGTATCGCGATGCGCTCGCCAACGACGCGAAGTTCTCCGCTGCGCGTGCGCAGTACGAGGCCGGGCAGGAGAAGGTGGTTCAGGGGCGCGCGGGGCTGTTGCCGCAGATCGGGCTGGGCGCGGATACGACCTGGAACGACGCCGACCTCAAACCGAAGGGTGGTGTCAGTAACGATTACACCTACAACAGCAACGGCTACGGCGTCCAGTTGACCCAGCCGCTGTTCCGCTGGCAGAACTGGGTGCAGTTCAAGCAGGGCGAGCTGCAGACCGCGCTGGCCGCGACCCAGTTCGGCATTGCCCGCCAGGACCTGGTGTTGCGCGTGGCCGAGGCCTACTTCAACGTGCTCAACGCGCAGGATGCGCTCGACGCGGTGACGCAGTTGCGCATGGCCGCTGCCGAACAGCTCGAACTCGCCAAGACCAGCTTCGAGGTCGGCACCGTCACCATCACCGATGTGCATGAGGCGCAGTCGCGCTTCGATCTCGCCTCGGCGCAGGAGATCGCCGCCCAGAACCAGCTCGAGGTTGCGCGCCAGACATTGGCTCAGGTCATCGGCAAGCAGCCGGAACCGCTTGCCGGCCTGCGTGAGGGCGTGGGCTTGCAACGCCCGCAGCCCGAGAACATCGCCGACTGGGTCGCCGCGGCGGAGTCCGGCAGTTTCGGCGTGCAGGCGCAGCAACTGGCGCGCGAGATTGCCGCGCGCGAGGTCGAGCGCGCGCGCGCGGGCCACCTGCCCACGGTCGACATCGTTGCCAGCCATGGCGTTAACAATCGCCCGCAGCCGAGCACCGACCGCTCGGAGGCGACCACGATCGGCCTGCAACTGAATCTGCCTCTGTACGCCGGCGGGCGCGTGTCTTCGGTGTCGCGCGAGGCCGCCGCGCTGCGCATGAAGGCCGACGCCGACCTGGAAGATGCCCGCCGCAGCGCCGCACTGGCTGCGCGCCAGTCGTGGCTGGGGGTCACCAGTGGCATGGCGCAGGTCAAGGCGCTCGAGGCGGCGCGCGTGTCCTCGCTGTCCGCGCTCGAGGCCAACAAGCTCGGCTACGAGGTCGGCGTGCGCATCAACATCGACGTGCTCAACGCCCAGACCCAGCTCGCCGACACCCTGCAGCAGCTGTCCCGCGCGCGCTACGACACCCTGCTCGCGCAGCTGCGCCTGAAGGCGGCGGCGGGCACGCTCGGTGAAGAGGACATGCAGGCGATCAACGCGCTGCTGACGAACTGAAGCGGCCCCCCTGATCACCGGCCCCGCGATGACGGCGGCGGCCGGGCGCGCGCCAGTCGCGGCCGAGGCTGCGCCCGGTGCAGGTCCTGGCCTATTTCCCGCGCGTGCTGCCCTGCAGATCCTGCAGCAGCGCGATCGTGCGCGCGGTCGCGCCCTGGTGGGTGGTGGCGAAGGCCCTGCCGGCGGCGGATACGTCTTCACGCCGTGCCGCGTCGGCGAGCAGTGCCATGGCGGCGCGCATGCCGGCCTCCGCGTCCTCGGCGCGCAGGGCGGCGCCGGCGCGCACGGCGTCGTCCGCCACCGCCTGGAAGTTGTAGGTGTGCGGCCCGATCACCACCGGCGTACCCACCGCGCAGGCCTCGATCAGGTTCTGGCCGCCGAAGGGTAGCCAGCTGCCGCCGATCAGCGCGACCTCGGCTGCGGCGTAGTAGGCGAACATTTCCCCCATCGAGTCCCCGAGCAGCACGCGCGTCGTGGCCGCGACCGCGGCGTCCTCGCTGCGGCGCTGCAGCCCGAGCCGGCGGGCGCGCACCAGCGCCGCGACCTCTTCGAAGCGCTGCGGGTGGCGGGGCACCAGCAGCAGCAGGGCAGCGGGCGGGGCGTGGCGCGCGAAGGCATCGAGCAGCAGGACTTCCTCGCCCTCGCGCGTGCTCGCGGCCAGCACCACCGGCCGCTCGCCGATGCGCTCGCGCAGCGTCTTGCCCAGCTCGAGCTGCGCTGCCGGCGGGGCGATGTCGAACTTGATGTTGCCGGTCACGGTGACCCGCCGGGCACCGAGCTGGCCGAGGCGTGCGGCGTCGGCGGCGGTCTGCGCGCCGATCGCGGCGAGCGCCTTCATGGTCAGCCCGGTCAGCCCCGGCAGCCGCGCGTAGCGGCGTGCGGAACGCTCCGACAGGCGGGCGTTGGCGAGCATGACCGGGATGCGCCGGCGGCGGCAGGCGGCGAGCAGGTTGGGCCACAGCTCGGTTTCCATGATGACGCCGAACATCGGCCGGAAGTGGCGCAGGAAGGCGTGGGCGAAGCAGCCGACGTCGTAGGGCAGGTAGGCACGCAGCACCCGCGGCTCGTCCTTGAACAGCATGCGGGCGGTATCGCGGCCGGTGGGCGTCATCTGGGTCAGCAGCACGCTGTGCTCCGGCCAGCGCGCGAGCAGGGCACGCACCAGCGGTTCGGCCGCACGCGTCTCGCCCACCGACACCGCATGCACCCAGATCACCGCCAGCGGGGCGCGCACCCGGTAGCGCCCGAAGCGTTCGCCCACGTGCCGCAGGTAGGCAGGCTGGCGGCGCGCGCGCCACAGCAGCCGAAGCAGCACCAGGGGCAGGGCGAGGATCCACAACAGGGTGTAGGGCAGGCGGGTCAGCATCGAGGCCGGGCGAATCGCGACTGCGCAAGTATAAGCAAGGATGTGCCGGGGCCGGCGCCCTGTCGCGATGCAGGGCCGGGAAAGGGGGTGCAGGCGCATCGACGCCGCACGGGCGGCGATACCGGAGGCGGCGGTGCTCCGCATGTAACGAGGCGCCCACCATTCCGGGCACTGCGCCCCCGCCAGAGTAAAGCCGTGACACGACTGCGACCGGCGTGCATGCCATAATTCCAGCTGATTCCCTTTCGGCCCGCCCCTCAATGAAGATCCTCGTCACCGGTGCCGCCGGCTTCATCGGCATGCACACCTCGCTGCGCCTGCTCGCCCGCGGCGACGAAGTCGTCGGCCTCGACAACCTCAACGACTACTACGACCCGACGCTGAAGGAGGCGCGCCTGGCGCGTCTCACGCCGCATGCCGGCTTTCGCTTCGTGAAGATGGACGTGGCCGATCGCGCCGGCATGGAGGCGCTGTTCGCCGCCGAGCGCTTCGATCGCGTGATCCATCTCGCCGCCCAGGCCGGGGTGCGCTATTCGCTGCAGAACCCGCATGCCTACATCGACAGCAACCTGGTCGGCTTCATGAACGTCCTCGAGGGCTGCCGCCATGCGCAGGTGCAGCACCTGGTGTATGCGTCGAGTTCCAGCGTCTACGGTGGCAACACCAGGATGCCGTTCTCCGAGCAGGACAGCGTCGACCACCCGGTCAGCATTTACGCCGCCACCAAGAAGGCCAATGAGCTGATGGCGCACACCTACAGCCATCTTTACGGCCTGCCGACCACCGGCCTGCGCTTCTTCACCGTGTATGGCCCGTGGGGGCGGCCGGACATGGCGCTGTTCCTGTTCACCCGGGCCATCCTCGAGGGCCGGCCGATCGACGTCTTCAACCATGGCCGCATGAAGCGCGACTTCACCTACATCGACGACATCGTCGAGGGCGTGATCCGCACCCTGGACCGCGTCGCCGCGCCGGATCCGGTCTTCGACGCCCTGCAGCCGAACCCGGGCACCAGCAACGCTCCCTATCGCGTGTTCAACATCGGCAACCACGATCCGGTCGAGCTGATGGATTTCGTCGCCGCCATCGAGGATGCGCTCGGCGTGCGCGCCGAGAAGAACTTCCTGCCGCTGCAGGACGGCGACGTGCCCGCGACCTATGCCGACACCGCCGCGCTCGACGCGTGGACCGGCTTCGCGCCGGCGACCGGGGTGCGCGAGGGCGTGGGGCGCTTCGTGGCCTGGTACCGCGCGTACTACAAGGTCTGATCCCGGCCGGGCAGCAAGATCGATGGCCACCTACGCGATCGGAGACATCCAGGGCTGCTGGGCGCCGCTCGAGCGGATGCTGGACAGGCTCGCGTTCGATCAGGCGGTCGACCGCCTGTGGATCGTCGGCGACCTGGTCAATCGCGGCCCGGAGTCGCTGCGCGTGCTGCGCTTCCTGCGCGACCTCGGCGATGCGGCGAGCATCGTGCTCGGCAACCACGACCTGTACCTGCTGATGGTGGCCGCGGGACTGAAGCGCCGCGACAGCGACGACACGCTCTACCAGGTGCTGGAGGCGCCCGATCGCGACGAGCTGATCGACTGGCTGGCCTGCCTGCCGCTGCTCAAGGTGCATGGCGAGCACGTGCTGGTCCATGCCGGCCTGTTGCCGGGGTGGACGGTGACGCGGGCCCAGGCGCTGGCCGCCGAGGTCGGCACCGCGCTCGGCGGCGCGCGGGCGCGCGATTTCCTGCTCAATCTGGCCGGCAACCGCCCCGAGCGCTGGTCGGACGGCCTGAAGGGCTGGGACCGCCTGCGGGTGATCGTCAATGCCCTGACCCGCCTGCGCTTCTGCACCGCCGACGGGCGCATGGACCTGCGTGCCAAGGGCGCGCCGCACAAGGCACCGCCGGGCATGATGCCGTGGTTCAGCGTGCCCGACCGTTTCAGCCGCACCCACACCGTGGTGTGCGGGCACTGGTCGGCGCTCGGCTTCTACCGCGAGCCGGGGCTGATCGCGCTCGATTCCGGCTGTGTGTGGGGGGGCAAGCTCACTGCGATCCGCATCGAGGACGACGCGGTGTTCCAGGTCCCGGGCTGAGGGCCGTCGCAGCCCCGCGAGCCGGCCAGGACCTTCGCGCTGGCGCTTTTTGATTGCGAAACGCCGCGGGGGGCGCGGCGCTCACCCCTCGCCGGTGACGCCCACGCCGATCACGCCGGCAATCTGCGCTCGTGTCCGTGCCGCGAGCATGCGCCGGTCCGCGCCGTCGGCGGTGGCGATCGGTGCCGCCACGGTGAGGCGGGCGATCGTGCGCGGGGCGGCGACGATGTTGGCGATGCACTCGCCCAGGCTCATCTCGCCGACATAGGCCGGCGCGGCGCTGAAGCGGTCGTCGGGGCTGCGGTACTGCAGCGCCAGCGCCTGCACCGGATGGCCGCAGGCGATCGCCGGTTGCAGCAGCGCGCCGTGGAAGTGCAGCAGGGTGCTGCCGTCGGTGGTCGTGCCTTCGGGGAAGATCGCGACGTTGCAGCCGGCGTCGAGCAGCGCGGCGGTCTCCGCGTTGATGATGCGGGCGTGGCCGCGGCTGCCGCGGCGCAGGAAGATGGTGTCGTTGCGTGCCGCCAGCCAGCCGATCACCGGCCAGGCGCGCACCTCGGCCTTGGACACGAAGGCGGCCGGGACGAGCGCATTGATGACGAAGATGTCCACCCACGAGATGTGGTTGGCGACCAGCATGCAGCCGGGCGCGATCGCCTCGCCGCGGGCCTCGAGCTCGATGCCGAGCACGCCCAGCAGGCGCCGCGACCAGCGCCGGCGCAGTGCCTGGTGGGTGGTGCGGGCAGTGAAGGGATAGACGAGCGCGATGGTCGCCACGCCCTGCACGAGATGCAGCGCGAGGCGCAGGTAGCGCCAGGCGCGCACGGCACGGGAGCTGAGCGCGGGTTGCGCGTCGGCACGGGCGGTGCCGGCGTGCGCCGTGCCATGCGCCGGCGGCAGGCAGGCGGCCGCTTCGGTGCAGGCCTGGTCGCTCGTGTTCATGTCGGTGTCGTGCGCGGGGGCGGGGCGGGCAGCGTGATTCAGTCCTGGCGTCCCATGAAGTGGCGGGCGTAGCGCGCATCCACCTTGTTGATCGGCATCAGGATGGGCAGGTCCGCGGTGTTGAAGTCGGGATCCCAGGCGGGTTCGCCGCAGATCCACGCGCCGGCGCGAAGATAGCCCTTGATCAGCGGCGGCGCCTCGGCCTCGAGGTCGCCGCGCAGGCTGCCGATCGGCAGCGCATGGCGCGGGAAGACGTGGTATTCCAGCGGCGCAAGGTGCTGTTCGCGCAGGCGATTATACAGGCTGGCCGCGTTGTGCCCGCCGTCGGCCATGCTCACCGAGGCGCAGCCGATCAGGTAGTCGTAGCCGTTTTCCTGCATGTAGCGCGCCAGGCCCGACCACAGCAGTGCGATCACCGCGCCGCTGCGGTAGTCGGCGTCGATGCAGGAGCGGCCGATCTCGACCAGGCGGCTGCGCAGGTGCTGCAGGCGGGTGAGGTCGAACTCGTTCTCGGAGTAGTAGCCGCCGACCCTGCGCGCGGCGGCAGGCGAGAGGATGCGGTAGGTGCCGACGATGCGCCCGGCGGCCTCGTCGCGCACGATCAGGTGCTCGCAGAAGGGGTCGTAGATGTCGCGATCGACGCCCGGCGTGCGGGTGGGGAGGCGGGCGCCCATCTCCTCGGCGAAGACGCGGTAGCGCAGTTTCTGGGCTTCGAGGATCTCGGTCTCGCAGGTCGCGAGTCCGACGTGCAGGTGGCGCGACTTGCGCGCGGCGCCGTCCTGGCGCGCCTGGATGTGCTGGAGCATGGCCTTCTTCCGTCCTGTTCGGGTCGGGCCATTCTCGAAACCCAGCGTTGCGACGCGGTGACGTGCTGGTTACGATGCGATGACGGATGGCTGGTGGACAGCCACGAACGATCGACACCCCGAGGAGGATGACACGCATGACCGATACCCACGCCGCCGATACCTGCGTCTTCTGCCGCATCGCCCGCGGCGAGCTGCCCGCGTCCAGGGTCTACGAGGACGAGCACACGCTGGCGATCATGGACATCCAGTCGGTGAATCCCGGCCACATGCTGGTGCTGGTCAAGCCGCACCGCGCCAACGTCTATGCGCTCGAGGACGAGCTCGCCGGCGCGGTGTTCCGCACCGCAGCGCGCATGGCCCGCGCCGCCAAGAAGGCATTCGGCTGCGAGGGCGTGACGCTGTTCCAGGCCAACGAGAAGGCCGGCGCGCAGACCGTGTTCCACTTCCACATCCACGTTCTGCCGCGCTGGGAAGGCGACGGCATGGAGCTGGCCTGGCCGGTGAAGAACCCGCCGCGCGAGGCGCTGGAGGGGATGGCGGCGAAGCTGCGCGGGGCGCTCGATACGCAGGGCTGAGTGCCAAGGGCAGGCGAGGTGGTGGAGCGGGCGCGAGCGCCGGGCTGCGTATAATCGCGGCCTCGGCCTCTTTCCGGTAACCCGCCAGCCATGTCCATCCTCGTCTGCGGATCGGTCGCCTACGACTCGATCATGGTCTTCCACGACCGCTTCAAGAATCACATCCTGCCCGAGCAGATCCACATCCTGAACGTCTCCTTCCTGGTGCCGGACCTGCGCCGGGAATTCGGCGGCTGCGCCGGCAACATCGCCTACAGCCTCAAGCTGCTCGGCAGCGACCCGCTGATCGTGGCGACCGTGGGCGAGGACGCCGGCCCCTATCGCGCGCGCCTGCGCGAACTCGGGCTGCGCGAGGATTTCGTGCGCGAGATCGCGGGCACCTTCACCGCCCAGGCCTTCATCACCACCGACCTCGACGACAACCAGATCACCGCCTTCCATCCGGGGGCGATGTTCCACTCCCACCTCAACGATGTGCGTGCGGCGAAGGACGCGAAGCTCGGCATCGTCTCGCCCGACGGCGCCGACGGCATGCTGCGCCACGCCGCGGGCTTCGCCGAGGCGGGCGTGCCCTTCGTGTTCGATCCGGGCCAGGCGCTGCCCATCCTCGGTAGCGAAGCGTTACTGAATTGCCTGCAACAGGCGCGCTACTGCACGGTCAATGACTACGAGGCCCGCCTGATGTGCGACAAGACCGGGCGCAGCGAGGCTGAACTCGCGCGCGAGGTGGAGGCGCTGGTGGTCACGCTGGGTGCGGAAGGCTCTCGCGTGCACTGGCGGGGCGAGGTGTTCGCGGTGCCGGCGGTGAAGGCGGATGCGATCGTCGATCCCACCGGCTGCGGCGACGCCTACCGTGCGGGGTTGCTGCACGGCATCGTCAATGGCTGGGACATGCGCAGGAGCGCGCAGCTGGCGGCGGTGATGGGCGCGATCAAGATTGCCCATCGCGGCGGCCAGAACCATCAACCCTCGCGGTCGGACATCGCGTCCCGCTACCGCGAAGCCTTCGGGGAGGAATTGTGGTGATCGACAAGGGGATGAGGAAGCGGGGCTGGAATCTGCGCGCGCTGGCGGCTGCGGCCGTCGCCGTGCTGGTGCTCGGCGGCTGCGCCCAGGGCCTGGGTGGCGGCACGTATTCGCGCACCGAGGCGCGGCGCGCGATGACGGTGCAGTTCGGCACCGTGGAATCGGTGCGCGGCGTGCTGCTCGAAGGCACCAAGACGCCGGTCGGCACGGTCGCCGGCGCCGCGGTGGGCGGCATCGCCGGCAGCACGATCGGCGGCGGGCGCGGCCAGGCCGTGGCCACGGTGATCGGTGCGGTGGCGGGCGGTCTGGCGGGCTCGGCGGTGGAAGAGGGCGCGACCCGCACCCAGGGCGTCGAGGTCACGGTGCGCCTGGACAACGGCCAGTTCCTCGCCGTGGTGCAGGCGGACGAGGGCGAGGGCTTCCGCCCCGGCGAGCGGGTCAGGGTGCTGCGCGACGGTGGCACGACGCGCGTGTCGCGCTGAGACGATTCGCTTTCTCCGGCGCTTGACGGCGGGGCCCATGCGGGCCCCGCCCGCGTTCACGGGTAGAAGGCGTAGATGCGATAGCCGGTCGGCGCCAGGCCGGGCACCTGGAAGGGCAGGCGCAGCTCGATGGCGGTCCGCGCCGGGAAGGCTTCCCGGGTCTCGCCGGGGTTCTGCCACTCGGCAGGGGCGAGCACCCGCCGGGAGATCGGCTTGTCGCCGGCATCGGTCAGGGTCAGTTCCAGGTGCGGCCAGCGTTGCGGGTATTCTGCACGGTTGTTGAGCGTGGCGTGCAGCAGGTAGTGGCCGCGCTTGCCCGGTTCCGACTGGAGGTCCGAGGCTTCGATCGCGATGCGTTCGGCGTCCTGCGGATAGGGGATGCTGCATCCGAAGTGCGCGCAGGCCTCGGCGAGCAGCGGGCGCAGGCCGGGCAGCTCGCGTGCGATCTCCATCCGGTAGAGGTAGGCGCTCTGTGCGCCGAGGAGCGCGGTGAGCACGAGCACGAGCAGCCCGCCCACGGCCTTCAGCACCGGATGGGTCGTGCGCTGCGGCCGGCCGTAGGCGGCGTCCAGGCGCGCGAGGTCGGGCTCGTGATGTACGGCGTCGAGGGTGTCCGCCGGGTCGTGCCGGATTGCTGCGGGCGGCGTTTCCTCTGCTTCCGCCTCGGGGGGGGGAGGCGTGCTGCTCGTGGCGGCAGTCGTCACCGCCAGCGTATCCGCGTCCGCCAGCGGCCCGGGCGGTGGCGGGCGGCGCCCGCTACGCAGCACGCCGGGAAACACGCGGGGCGGCGGAGTGTCGGCAGCCTGCGCAGCAGGGGGCGGAGTGGGCGGCGTCTCCTCGGTCGCCGGCATCTCGAGCGCATGCTCGAGCGCATTGAACGGGCGGTAGCAATGCCCGCAGCGGACTTCGCCGCCGCGGGCCTGGAGCTGCTCGGGCCGCAGCCGGAAGACCGTCTGGCAGGCGGGGCAGCGCGTGAGCATCATGCTGCGGGGCGGCGGCCTTCCAGGCGGATCCAGCCGTCGAGGCAGGCGCCGACTTCGAGCGCGAGGTAGGGCGCCCAGGCCTCGATGACCTGTCCGGCCTGGGTTTCGAGCACGCCGGACAGGGCCACCCGGCCGCCCGGAGCGACGCGCGCGGCGATCGCCGGTGCCAGCACGCACAGCGGATTGGTGAGGATGTTGGCGACGACCACCGCGAAGGTGTCGCCCACCGGCACCGCCGAGTGCTGCAGGCGCAGGCTCACCTGGTTGCGCGCGGCGTTGTCGCGCGCCGCCTCCACCGCCTTCTCGTCGATGTCGATGCCGAGCACGTCGCCGGCGCCGAGCTTGGCCGCGGCGATGCCGAGGATGCCCGAGCCGCAGCCGTAGTCGAGCACGCTGCAGCCGGGCGTCACCGCCTCGCACAGCCACTCCAGGCACAGGCGGGTGGTCGGGTGCGAGCCGGTGCCGAAGGCCATGCCCGGATCGAGCTCGATGTTGATCGCGCCGGCATCGGGCGCCTGGTGCCAGGACGGCACGATCCACAGCCGGTCGGTGATGCGGATCGGATCGAACTGGCTCTGCGTGAGCTGCACCCAGTTCTGCTCGGCCACTTCGGTGGTGGAGAAGGCAGGCACCGCGTCCAGGCCCGCGGCGCGGCTGGCTTCGGCGAGCGCGGCCTCGAGCTCCGGAGTGCCGGTCCCGCCGTCGAACAGCGCGATCACCCGGCTGTGGTCCCACAGGCTGGTGGGCAGGTGGCCGGGCTCGCCGAACTGCGGTTTTTCGGCGTCGGTGCCGGCATCCGCATCCTCGATGGAAACCGACAGCGCACCGGCTTCCATCAGCGCGTCGGACAGTGCCTCGGCCTTGTCGGCGTCGGCGTGGAGGGTCACCGAGATCCACATGGCCTGTCAGCCCTGCACTTCGTTGCGGTCGGCCAGCTTGTGCTCCAGATAGTGGATGCTGGTGCCGCCTTCCATGAAGCGCGGGTCGAGCATCAGGGTCTGGTGCAGCGGGATGTTGGTCTTGATACCTTCGACCATCATCTCGGACAGCGCGATGCGCATGCGGCGGATCGCCTGGTCGCGGGTATCGCCGTAGGTGATCAGCTTGCCGATCATCGAGTCGTAGTGCGGCGGGACGGTGTAGCCGTTGTACACATGCGAATCGACCCGCACGCCGGGGCCGCCCGGGGTGTGCCAGTTGGTGATGCGGCCCGGCGACGGGGTGAACTTGAACGGATCCTCGGCGTTGATGCGGCATTCCACCGCGTGCCCGCGGAAGACGATGTCGCGCTGGCGGAACCACAGCTTCTCGCCGGCTGCGACGCGGATCTGCGCCTGGACGAGGTCGATGCCGGTGATGAATTCGGTGACCGGGTGCTCGACCTGGAGGCGGGTGTTCATCTCGATGAAGTAGAACTCGCCGTTCTCGAACAGGAACTCGAAGGTGCCCGCGCCGCGGTAGCCGATCTTGCGGCAGGCCTCGGCGCAGCGCTCGCCGACCTTGGCGATGAGCTTGCGGTCGATGCCCGGCGCGGGGGCTTCCTCGATCACCTTCTGGTGGCGGCGCTGCATCGAGCAGTCGCGCTCGCCCAGGTAGACCGCGTTGCCGTGCTGGTCGGCCAGGACCTGGATCTCGACGTGGCGCGGGTTCTCGAGGAACTTCTCCATGTACACCACCGGGTTGCCGAAGGCGGCCTGGGCCTCGGCGCGGGTGGTGGTCACCGCGTTGAGCAGCGCGGCCTCGGTGTGCACCACGCGCATGCCGCGCCCGCCGCCGCCGCCGGCGGCCTTGATGATCACCGGGTAGCCGACGGCGCGTGCGATCTTGACGATCTCCTTCGGGTCGTCGGGCAGGGCGCCGTCCGAGCCGGGCACGCAGGGCACGCCGGCGGCCTTCATCGCGTCCTTGGCCGACACCTTGTCGCCCATCAGGCGGATGGTGTCCGGGCGGGGGCCGATGAAGACGAAGCCGGACTGCTCGACGCGCTCGCCGAAGTCGGCGTTCTCCGACAGAAAGCCGTAGCCGGGATGGATGGCCTCGGCGTCGGTGACCTCGGCGGCGGAGATGATGGCCGGCACGTTCAGGTAGCTGAGCGTGGACGAAGCCGGACCGATGCACACCGACTCGTCGGCCAGGCGCACGTACTTGGCCTCGGTGTCGGCCTCGGAATGCACCGCCACGGTCTTGATGCCGAGTTCCCGGCAGGCGCGCAGGATGCGCAGGGCGATTTCCCCGCGGTTCGCGATCAGGATCTTCTCGAACATGGGCACGCTCAGTCGATGACGAAGAGGGGCTGGCCGTACTCGACCGGCTCGCCGTTCTCGACCAGGATGGCCTTGATCACGCCGCTGGCGTCGGCCTCGATCTCGTTCATCAGCTTCATCGCCTCGATGATGCACAGGCGGTCGCCTTCATTGACCGACTGGCCGACCTCGACCAGGGGCTTGGCGCCCGGGGCGCTGGCGCGGTAGAAGGTGCCGACCATCGGCGACTTGACGACGTGCCCTTCCGGCAGCGCGTTGCCGCTCTCGGCCGCAGGTGCGGCTGCAGCAGGCGCGGCGGCGGCGGGTGCGGCGGCTGGGATCTGGGCGTAGTAGGCGGCGGGAGCGGCCGCCGAGTGCTTGGCGATGCGGACCTTCTCCTCGCCTTCGGTGACTTCCAGCTCGGAAATGCCCGATTCCTGAACGAGGTCGATGAGTTTCTTCAGCTTGCGCAGATCCATGTCTTTCTCCGGAAGTGACCGCGGCATCGTGCCGATGTGGGCGGTCGGGGGTGATCAGTAAGCGATGCCTTCCCCGTGACGCACGGGGCGCCGTTGCAGGCCGCGCTCGCAGGCGCCCGTCG
This sequence comes from Thauera sp. GDN1, assembly GCF_029223545.1. Classification (NCBI taxonomy): domain Bacteria; kingdom Pseudomonadati; phylum Pseudomonadota; class Betaproteobacteria; order Rhodocyclales; family Zoogloeaceae; genus Thauera; species Thauera sp. GDN1. The sequence goes on from NZ_CP097870.1 coordinate 835,778, forward strand.
AGCGCGCCGGCTTGTCGCCGCTGCGAGTCGTCGTGAAGGTGTGTGGCGAAGAGGGTTGGGTGCCGGCGCGAGCGTTCCGGGGCGCCGGGCAAGGGCGTGTGGTAAGCCCCCGAATCGCGCTCACGAGGCCCGGGCAAAGCGCGATCCCGTGCCGCGCGTGCGTGGCTCGTTCGCGTTCATGCAGGCCTTTTGAGCGCTTCATGTCGGCAAGTTTGCCGCACTTGACTGCATTTTGTCCACTTTTGGCCGGCGCGAGCGATGGTCGCCGGCAGTGTCGCCGAAGCTGCGATGCGCGGATTCTGCGCCCGACGCGCACATGCTGCAAGCGTCGAAACGGTGTCGCTCGGGGTTCCGCTGCGTGCCGGTCGGCCTGGTGGATCGGGGGCGCGTCGCCGGCGCCGGCTCGCGTGCGTGCAGGCTCAGGCGCGGTCGTCCGCCGTGGGCGGAGATGCCAGCAGGGCTTCGACCTGCGCCAGCCGGGCGCGCTCCTGGCCACGACGCAGCGTCCGCTCCGCCGATGAAGGATAGATCGAGACCTTCACCGGCACCTCGTCCCAGTCGAAGCTCAGGATCGCCTCGGGCGTGTGCGGCGCCGGGCGGCGCGGTTCGCGGTGCTCGTAGGGGAAGTCCTGGTTGAGGAAGAAGATCTCCACGTCCTTGGCGCTGTCGGGAAAGATCTCGATCTCGAGTTCGGAATAGCGCCCGGCGGTGCCGTCGAGCGCGCCGCCGGTGAGGTAGGGGCGGAACTCGGCGAGCAGGCGCATGACCTCGACCGCGGCGCTGCGCATCTCGTGCAGGCGCTCGGGCTGCTCCTCGTCCTGGTAGAGCGCCTGCCAGGCGCGCAGCTCGGCTTCGATCTCGGTGTTGTTGGGCAGCGAGTCGGCGTCGGTGGCGCCCAGCTGTTTGGCTGCCTTGCGCTTGGCGAAGCCGAAGTCGCTGATGCCGTCTTCGGCCATCATGCGTGCCGCCAGTGCGGCGATCTCGCGCCGGAGGCTGCCGCTGCGGGAAACGTGAGCGTGTGAGGGCATGATGAGGCTCGGGTAGAATGCCGGGCCATTGTACACGGGCCGGTTTCATGCGGATGACGGCCCTCCGGAGTTCGAGTTCGTCATGCACATTCACATCCTCGGTATCTGCGGCACCTTCATGGGCGGCGTCGCGCTGCTGGCGCGCGCGGCCGGCCACAAGGTCACCGGCTGCGATGCCAACGTCTATCCGCCGATGAGCACCCAGCTCGAGGAACAGGGCATCGGCCTGATCGAGGGCTACGAAGCCTCGCAGCTCGACCTGGCGCCGGACGTGTTCGTGGTCGGCAACGCGGTGTCGCGCGGCAATCCGCTGCTCGAGGCCATCCTCGATCGCGGGCTGCCCTATGTCTCCGGACCGCAGTGGCTGGCCGAGCATGTGCTGGCCGGGCGCTGGGTGCTGGCGGTGGCCGGCACCCACGGCAAGACGACGACCACCTCGCTGCTGGCCTGGATGCTGGAGGATGCCGGACTCAACCCGGGCTTCCTGGTCGGCGGCGTGCCGCAGAACTTCGGCGTGTCGGCGCGTCTCACCGAGTCGCCCTTCTTCGTCATCGAGGCCGACGAGTACGACACCGCGTTCTGCGACAAGCGCTCGAAGTTCGTGCATTACCGCCCGCGCACCGCGATCCTCAACAACCTCGAGTTCGATCACGCCGACATCTTTGCCGACCTGACGGCGATCGAGACCCAGTTCCATCATCTGGTGCGCACGGTGCCGGCGAGCGGGCGCATCGTCGCCAATGGCCGCGAGGACAGCCTGAAGCGCGTCGTCGCGCGCGGCTGCTGGTCGGAGCTGGAGTGGTTCAACGATGCGGCGCAGTGGTCGGCGGCAGCGGGCGTCTCGGAAGCCGAGGCGGTGTTCAGCCTGAAGGGCGTGGAGCAAGGCCGGGTTGCGATGCCGCTCGCCGGCAGCCACAACCGCGAGAACGCGCTCGCAGCGATCGCCGCCGCGCGCCATGTCGGGGTCACGCCGGCGCAGGCGATCGCCAGCCTGGCGAGCTTCGAAGGCATCAAGCGCCGGCTCGAGCTGCGTGGCGTGGTCGATGGCGTCAGCGTCTACGACGACTTCGCCCATCATCCGACCGCGATCGCGCTCACCGTCGGCGGCCTGCGCCGGCGCCAACCTGCGGGGCGGATCCTGGCCGTGCTCGAGCCGCGTTCGAACACCATGAAGCTCGGGGTCATGAAGGCGCAGCTGCCCGCCAGTCTCGCCGAGGCGGACGCGGTGTTCTGCTACGGGGCCGGGCTGGGCTGGGACGCGGCCGAGGCGCTGGCGCCGCTCGGTGAGCGCGCGCGCGCCTACGAGGCCCTAGATGCGCTGGTGGCGGACGTCGTCGCGACCGCCCGGGCGGGCGACCACATCCTGGTGATGAGCAATGGCGGCTTCGGCGGCGTGCATCAGAAGCTGCTGGACGCGCTCGCCGGGCGCTGAGGCGCCGCGTATTCGTCAGGGGCCCGCGTTGCCGCGGGGTGGGCGGCCGCGCAGAGGCTGCGCGGCCGTGGTTTCCGTCCGTGGCGGCGAGCCTGTCAGCGTCGTGCGCCGGTCGGGTTGTCGAGCCGGCGCGCTTCCTCGTCGCTGATGTATTCGAACACGCGCACGACCTTGCGCACGCCCTGGCTGGTGCGGGCGACCTCGGCGGCGGCGTCCGCCTCGGCGCGGGTGACGATGCCCATCAGGAACACCACGTTGGCCTCGGTGACGACCTTGACGTTGTGCGCCGAGAAGCGCTGGGCGTCGACGAAGCGGGCCTTCACGTTGGAGGTGATCAGCGCGTCGTTGCCGCGCGCGGTCAGGCTGGAGTTGGGGCCGACCACCACTTCGTTGATCACGCCGCGCACGTGCTCGACGCCGCCCACGATGCGCTCGAGCTCGCCGCGTACGGTTTCGTTGGGGGCTTCGCCGGTCAGCAGCACGTTGCGGTTGTAGGAGGTGACGTTCACATGCGCGCTGCTGCCGAAGCGCTCACGGATGCGGCTCGACACCTTCCATTCGATGCCTTCGTCCTCGACGTAGGTGCCGCTCGTGCGGCGGTCGGAGACCAGGGCGGCGCCTGCGCCGACCCCGGTGGCGACGACCGGGAAACAGCCCTGCAGCAGCGGCAGCAGCGCGGCCGCGCCCAGGCCGAGCACCAGCGCACGGCGGGATTGGCGGGTCGGTTCCTGGGTGTTTGCGGTGTTCGGGGAATGTCGCAGCGTCTTCATCAGTCTTCCACTCCGAGTAACAGACAGTCGATACCGTCGCACAGGCAATGCAGGATGAGCAAGTGCAATTCCTGGATGCGCGCGGTGCGCTCGGCGGGGGCGGACAGCAGGATGTCGGCCGGACCGAGGGCTTCGGCGATGCGTCCGCCGTCGGCGCCGGTGAGGGCGATCACCCGCATGTCGCGTTCGTGGGCGGCGCCGATCGCGCCCAGCACGCGCGCCGAAGCGGGGTTGGTGGACAGCGTGACGAGGATGTCGCCCGGCTGGCCGAAGGCGGCGATCTGGCGGGCGAACAGGGCCTGCGGGTCGAGCTCCGCGGCGACCGGCGCCAGCGTCGAGGTGTCGGCGCTGAGCGCCATCGCGGCCAGCGCCGGGCGTTCGAGTTCGAAGCCGTTAACCAGTTGCGCGGCGAAGCGGCGGGCGTCGCCTGCCGAGCCGCTGCCGCCGCACACCAGCACCCTGCCGTTGTCGAGCAGGCTGGCGGTGATGAGTTCGACGGCGCCGGCGATCGGCGCGGCGAGCAGTTCGAGCGCCTCGAGCGAGGCGCGCATGTTGTCTTCGAACTGGTGCGAGATGCGGTCGATGAGGTTCATGCGGGCTGGGCCGGCTGCAGGGCGGGAGAGTCTAGCATGGGGCCTCAGCCCGCATCGAAGGCGCCCGGTAACCAGGTGATTCGGGCCGGATCGAGCGCGTCGAGCAGCACGGCGTCGAAGCGGCAGGCCGCGCCCGCGTAACGCCGTCCGACACCACCGAGCCACCACTGTGCGGCGATCAGCACGCGCCGGCGCTTGGCCGCGGTGATGCTCTCGGCCGCGCCGCCGAAGCGGGCATTGCTGCGCAGACGGACCTCCACGAAGACCACGTGGCTGCGGTCGAGGCAGATCAGGTCCACCTCGCCGCCGCGGCAGCGCACGTTGCGCGCGAGGAGGCGCAGCCCGCGGGCGGCGAGATGCGCGGCGGCGAGCGCCTCCGCCGCCGCGCCGCGCGCTTGCGCCGGCGTCCGGCGTGCGTCGATACTGTCGCCTTCCTTGCCGGAGCGCCTGCCTGCGGCCCGCGCTCCGCTCGTCCGTCCGCCGCCGGTGTCCTGCGCGGGACGGCGCCGTGCCGCCGAGTCGAATTCATCCATGCCCGTCACCGTCTCCCTGCCCGATCGTCCGCTTTCAAGTACGCCGTCATTGTATGTGGTGGCGACCCCGCTCGGGAATCTGCATGACATGACGCTGCGGGCGCTCGCCGTGCTCGGCGCGGTCGATGTGGTCGCGGCCGAGGACACCCGCCACAGCCAGCGCCTGCTCGATGCCTATGGGCTGAAGCCGCGCATGATGGCGGTACACCAGCACAACGAGCAGGCGGCGGCGGGGCAGCTGATCGAGCATCTGGCCGCTGGTCGCCATGTGGCGCTGATCACCGATGCGGGCACGCCCGCGGTGTCCGATCCGGGCGCGCGCCTGGTCGCCCGCGTGCGCGAGGCGGGCCACCCGGTCGTGCCGCTGCCCGGGCCCTGCGCGGCGGTGGCGGCGCTGTCGGTGTCGGGCTTCGCCGAGGGCGGCTTCCGCTTCGTCGGCTTCCTGCCCGCCAAGGGTGGGGCGCGGCGGACGGCGCTGTCCGCGCTGCGCGACGAGCGCGATGCGATGGTGTTCTACGAGGCGCCGCACCGCATCCTCGAATGCGTGGCCGACATGGCCGAGGTCTTCGGCGGCGAGCGCGAGCTCCTGATCGCACGCGAGATGACCAAGCTCCACGAGCAGATCGTGCGCATGCCGCTCGCGGACACCGCGGCCTGGTTCTCCGCCGACGCCAACCGGGTGCGTGGCGAGTTCGTGCTGGTGCTGGCCGGCGCGCCCGCGGGCGAAGGGCTCGATGCTGAGGCGGTGCGCGTGCTCGAGCTGCTGCTCGGCGAACTGCCGGTCAAGACTGCGGCCGGCCTGGCGGCCGAGATCACCGGCGCGCCGCGCAAGGCGTTGTACGCCGCGGCGCTGGCGCGTCGCAAAGAGGATTGAGTCGAGCCTGGCCCAGACCTCGCGCAGCGGCGCGCGATGCAGGCGTAAGCGCCTATAATCCGGGGCTCCAAAGAGGACCCGCTCCATGCAAACGATCACCCTTGTCCGCCCGGACGACTGGCATCTGCACGTGCGCGACGATGCCGCCCTCGATGCCGTGGTGCCGCACACCGCCGCACGTTTCGGCCGCGCGCTGATCATGCCCAACCTGAAGCCGCCGGTCACCACGACCGCGCAGGCGCTGGCCTATCGCGAGCGGATCCTCTCCGCCGCGCGGGGCACCGGCTTCCAGCCGCTGATGAGCCTGTACCTGACCGACAACCTGCCGGCGGACGAGATCGACCGTGCCAGCGCGAGCGGCCACGTCGTCGCCTGCAAGCTCTACCCCGCCGGCGCGACGACCAACTCCGACGCCGGCGTGACCGCGATCGACAAGGTCTATCCGGTGCTCGAGCGCATGGAAAAGCTCGGCATGGTGCTGTGCGTGCATGGCGAGGCGACCGGCGCCGACGTCGATGTCTTCGACCGCGAGCGCGTGTTCATCGAGCGCACCCTGTCGCCGCTGGTACGGCGCTTTCCCGGGCTGAAGGTGGTGTTCGAGCACATCACCACCGCCGAGGCGGCGCAGTTCGTGCGTGCGGCCGGCGCCAACGTCGCCGCCACCGTGACCGCCCACCATCTGCTGCTCAACCGCAACGCCATCTTCGCCGGCGGCATCCGTCCGCACCATTACTGCCTGCCGGTGCTCAAGCGCGAGATCCATCGCGAGGCGCTGGTCGCGGCCGTCACCTCGGGCAGCCCGCGCTTCTTCCTCGGCACCGACTCGGCCCCCCATGCGCGCAGCACCAAGGAGAACGCCTGTGGCTGCGCCGGCTGCTACACCGCGCATGCCGGCATCGAGCTCTATGCCGAGGTGTTCGACGCGGCGGGGGCGCTCGATCGGCTGGAGGCCTTCGCCAGCCTGAACGGCCCGGCCTTCTACGGCCTGGCGCCGAACGCCGACACCATCACGCTGCGGCGCGAGGCCTGGAGCGTGCCGGCGAGCTACCCCTATCTCGGCGACGATCCGCTGGTGCCCCTGCGTGCCGGCGAGCCGGTGGGCTGGAGGCTGGTCGGCGCCGGAGAGTCGGCGTGATGCTGCGTGCCCGTGCGCTGCGCCTGCTCGCGGCCTGCGGCCTGCTGGCCGTGCTGGCGGGCTGCGAGAACAGCGCGACCGCGTACCGGATCGATGGCGGCGAGCACGCGCTGGTCCTGGTGCGGGAGCAGAAATTCTTCTGGGACGACGAACTGCGGCAGGCGGTGCTCGTATCCCGCCTGCCTGCATGCCAGAAGCGCATCCGCATCCATCCGAGTTCGACCGTACTGGTCGAGATGAAGGTTTACGCCGCCGGCGACGGCCTGTGGGCGCTGCATCAGGGCGAGCGCTGGTATCTCGCCGGCACCGCCGAATGCCGCCTGCAGGACTGGGACAACCCCGGCGACCAGGTTCCCGGGGCCTTGCTCGGCAGTTTCGTGCTCAAGGACGGTGCTCCCGCCTTCGTGCCCGCAGCCGCGGCAAACTGAGCCGGGCGGCGGGGCCGCGACGCGCGTATAATCCGCGGCGGGAAGTTCGCCAGGCAGTCGCTGCGCACCATGTCGTGCGTGGAGGAAAGTCCGGGCCCCGCAGAGCAGGATGCCGGCTAACGGCCGGGCGCCGTGAGGCGACGGAAAGTGCAACAGAGAGCAGACCGCCGATGGCCTTCGCAAGAAGGATCAGGTAAGGGTGAAACGGTGAGGTAAGAGCTCACCGCAGGACTGGCGACAGGACTGGCACGGTAAACCCCATCCGGGGCAAGGCCAAATAGGGGAGCATCGACGTGGCTCGCGTCGCTCCCGGGTAGGCTGCTAGAGCGCCGCGGCAACGTGGCGCCCAGAGGAATGACTGCCCGATGTCGCCGGTTCGCCGGCGGCGTTCGACAGAACCCGGCTTATCGGCGAACTTCCCCACCATCCCCGTATTCATGACCCCGTCGACGCGCGTCCGCGAGCGGCTGCGGTCATTTCTTCATGCCGCCGGCGTGATTTTCGTCCCATATCGGGCGAATTTTCCCACTCTCTCCCACTTCGGCTTCGATCGTGCCCGAGCTCGTGCGCTGCATGAGCTTCAATTCCTATTGTCCTTGATTTTTCAGGGTTTATTGGTTTGTGCGGGTTGTGACATAAGTCATTGTGTAACAACGGGATTCCGCCCGGGCTGCCTTGACCACCCCTGGCCTTTCCACTAAAGTGGGTTCAAGTGGAAAAAAGTGGGGAAAAGTGTCATTCCGATGCTTTCCCGGTGCCGTCAGGGGGGACGATGTTCCAGGGAGCCGCAGCGCTCAATCTCGATGCCAAGGGTCGCCTCGCGATCCCCGCACGGCATCGTGACGCCCTGGCCGTCGATAACGGGCAGATCGTGCTGACCGCCCACCCCCACGGCTGCTGCCTCGTCTATCCCGTTCCCGCCTGGATTCCCATCCGCGATCAGGTGCTCGCCGCGCCCGGTCTCGATCCGCAATCGGCCATGCTCAAGCGCCTGCTGGTCGGCTTCGCCCAGGACGAGACGCTCGATGCCGCCGGTCGCGTGCTGGTGGCGCCGTCGCTGCGCAAGTTCGCCAAGCTCGACAAGCAGGTCTGGCTGGTGGGGCAGGGCACGCATTTCGAGCTGTGGTCCGACGAGGGCTGGGAGAAGCAGCAGGAGGCGATGCTCAACCTGGCCGCCACCGGGTTGCCGCCCGGCTTCGAGAGCCTGGCGCTGTGAGCGCGGTGCAGTCTCACGTCAGCGTCCTGCTCGCCGAAGCGGTCGACGCGCTCGCGATCCGTGCCGACGGCATCTATGTCGATGGCACCTTCGGGCGCGGCGGCCACAGCCGGGCGGTGCTCGAGCGGCTTGGACCGACGGGGCGGCTGATCGCCTTCGATCGCGACCCGGCGGCGATCGCGGCGGGCCAGGCGCTGAACGACCCGCGGCTGACGCTGGTGCACTCGGCGTTCAGCGCGCTCGACGAGGAACTCGGGCGCCTGGATGTGGCGATGGTGGATGGTGTTTTGCTGGACCTGGGGGTGTCTTCACCCCAACTGGACGATGCGGCGCGGGGCATGAGCTTTCGCTTCGACGCGCCGCTCGACATGCGCATGGATACGAGCCGCGGGCAGACCGTGGCGGATTGGCTGGCGGATGCCTCCGTCGGCCAGATCACGGAGGTACTCAGGGATTATGGAGAGGAACGGTTTGCTCATGCGATTGCAAAGGCGATTGCAGCTGCTCGGACAGGGGGGCTTGTCGCAACCACTGGACAACTTGCCGCGATCGTGGAGAAAGCGGTCCGCACACGCGAGCCGGGGCAGCACCCGGCGACACGCTCCTTCCAGGCTCTTCGGATTTTCATCAATCAGGAGCTCGAGGAGCTGAGCAACGTGCTGCCGGCCTGCGTGTCCCGTCTGCGCACGGGTGGGCGGCTGGCGGTGATCAGCTTCCATTCGCTCGAGGATCGCATCGTGAAGCGCTTCATGCGTGACGAGTCGCGTCCGCCGGTGCTGCCGCGCCGGCTGCCGATCAGGGCGGCGGATCTGCCCGCGCCGCGCCTGAGGCTCGTCGGCAAGGCGGTGCGCCCGGGTGAGGTCGAGGTCGCGGCCAATCCGCGCGCGCGCAGCGCGGTGATGCGGGTCGCCGAGCGCACGGAGGCGCCGGCATGATCCGCGGAGATGCCGTCCTCGTGGCGCTGGTGGTGGCGAGTGCGCTCGGCGTCGTCGCCGCGCAGCACCAGTCGCGCCGGCTGTACGCCGAATACGAGCGCGAGCAGGCGCGGGCGCAGGCGCTCGAGGTCGAGTGGGGCCAGCTGCAGCTCGAACAGAGCACCTGGGCGACCCACGGTCGGGTCGAAAAACTGGCACGGGAAAAACTCGACATGCGGGTGCCGCCTGCGGGTCAGGTGCTCGTGGTGGAGCCGCAATCATGAAGACACAGCGTACCGTCACGTTCAATCACAATCCCCTGCTGAAGCGCGAGCTGCCTGCGTGGCGTGCGCGCCTGGTCATGCTCGGCCTGATGGGCTGCTCGCTGGCGCTGGCGGGTCGCGCACTCTATCTGCAGGGGGTCAATCACGATTTCCTGCAGGCCAAGGGCGAGTCGCGCTACGCCCGCACGCTGGAGGTGCCGGCTACCCGCGGACGCATCACCGACCGCCACGGCGACATCCTCGCGGTCAGCACGCCGGTGCGCTCGGTGTGGGCGATTCCGTCCGACGCCCGGCTCGAGCCCGCGCAGGCGCGCGAACTCGCCCGCCTGCTCGAGATCGACGTCAATGAGCTCAACAGCCGGCTGGCGAACGGGCGCGACTTCGCCTATCTGAAGCGCCAGGTGCCGCCGGAAGTCGCCCAGCAGGTCGCCGACCTGCGCCTGCCGGGCATCCATCAGCAGCAGGAGTACCGCCGCTATTACCCGGGCGGCGAGGTGATGGCGCACATCCTCGGTTTCACCGACGTCGAGGACAAGGGCCAGGAGGGTATCGAGCTCGCCTTCGACAAGCGCCTGGCGGGGCGCCCCGGCGCGCGCCGCGTGATCAAGGATCGGCGCGGCCAGATCGTCGAGGACGTCGAGGCCATCCGGCCGCCGCGCGACGGCGAGGACGTGGCGCTGTCGATCGACGGCAAGATCCAGTACCTGGCGTGGTCGGCGCTGCGCGATGCGATGCATCAGCACAAGGCCCAGGCCGGCGCGGTGGTGGTGCTCGACGCGCGCAGCGGCGAGATTCTGGCGCTCGCCAATGCGCCGACCTTCAATCCCAACAACCGCACCAACCTCAGCGGTGCGCAGTTGCGCAACCGGGTGTTCACCGACGCCTTCGAGCCCGGCTCGGTGATGAAGCCGTTCATCGCGGCGCTGGCGCTCGATCGTGGCAAGCTCCGCGTCGACAGCCAGATCGACACCGGCAACGGGCGGATGACGATCGGCACGGCGACGATCTCGGACACCAAGCGCCACGGCATGATGAGCGTCGCCCAGATCGTGCAGAAGTCGTCCAACATCGGCACGGTCAAGATGGCGCAGCAGTTCAGCCCCGACGAGATGTGGCACCTGTTCGATCAGCTCGGTTTCGGCACGCCGCTCAACCTCGGCTTTCCGGGCGAGACCTCGGGTCGCCTGCGTCCGGCGAAGAGCTGGCGGCCGATCGAGCAGGCGACCATGTCCTACGGCCACGGCATCTCGACCAGCCTGATCCAGATGGCGCGTGCCTACATGGTGTTCGCGCGCCATGGCGAACTGGTGCCGCTGTCGCTGACCCGGGTGGATGGCGTGCCTTCGTCCGGTCGCCGCGTCTTCTCCGAGACCACCGCGCAGAACATGCGCACCATCCTGGCGATGGCGGCAGGTCCGGGCGGCACCGCGCCGCGTGCGCAGGTCCCCGGCTACACGGTGGCGGGCAAGACCGGCACCGCGCACAAGCTCGAGGGCGGGCGCTACGCACGCAAGTACGTGTCGTCCTTCGTCGGCTTCGCACCGGCCACCAATCCGCGCATCGTCGTCGCCGTGATGATCGACGAACCCAGCGCCGGCCAGTATTTCGGCGGCACCGTCGCCGCGCCGGTGTTCTCGCGCATCACCGAAGGCACGCTGCGCACCCTCGGCGTGGCGCCGGACGTGCCGCTGACGCCGCTCCAGCTTGCCCGCCGCACCGCCGACGAGGCCGCTCCCGGCGTGGCCGGCAGGGAGAACATGTGAGCGCGGAGCAGGCCCTGTCGATCCTCGCGCACCTGCGCGCCGAAGGCGCGACGGTGCAGGACATCACCGCGGATTCGCGCAAGGCCGGCCCGGGTTGTGCATTCGCCGCCTGGCCCGGGCAGCGTACCGACGGGCGGCGCTATCTCGCCGACGCTGCGGCACGCGGCGCAGCGGCGCTGATCTGGGAGGATGGCGACGGCTTCGTGCCCGCCGCCGGGGCCGTCCCGGGACTGGGCGTGACCGGACTGCGCGAGCTCGCCGGTCACCTGGCGCACGAAGTCCATGGCCGCCCGTCCGAATCGCTGTGGCTGGCCGGCGTCACCGGCACCAACGGCAAGACCACGGTCACGCAGATGCTGGCGCGCGCCTTCGCCGAGCTGGGCGAGCGCTGCGGCATCGTCGGCACCCTGGGCTGCGGCTTCCCGGATGAGCTCGAGGAAGGCATCAACACCACCCCGGATGCGCTCGACCTGCACCGCTGGTTCGCGCGTTTCCGTGCTGCCGGTGCGAGCGGCGCGGCGATGGAGGTGTCGTCGATCGGCCTCGACCAGGGGCGGGTGAATGGCGTGCAGTTCGATGTCGCGGTGTTCACCAATCTCACTCGCGACCACCTCGACTACCACGGCACCATGGACGCCTACGCCGAGGCCAAGGCGCGCCTGTTCGCGCGCCCGGAGCTGCGCACCAGCGTCATCAACGTCGACGACGCTTACGGGCTGGTGCTCGCCCGCCGGCTCGTCGCCGAAGGGCGCGACGTGATCGCGTGCACCCTGCATGGTGCCAACCGCGGCGCGGTGCCCGGTGCGCGCGTGCTGTTCGCCGACCGCCTGCAGGCTGCGCCTGCCGGCCTGCGCTTCAATCTCGTGTGGGACGGGCGCGAGGCGGACGTCAATGTGCGCATGGTCGCGCCGTTCAACGTCTCGAACCTCGTCGCCGTGGCTGCGGCCATGCTCGCCCGTGGCGTCGCCTTCGATGGCCTGGCGCCGGTGCTCTCGCGTCTGGTGCCGCCGCAAGGGCGGATGCAGCTAGTGGGCGGGGTGTGCGAGCCGCTGGTGGTCGTCGATTACGCCCACTCGCCGGATGCGCTCGCCAAGGTGCTCGAGGCCCTGCGCGCAACCGTGCAGACCCGGCGCGGCCGCCTGATCTGCGTCTTCGGCTGCGGCGGCGATCGCGATCCCGGCAAGCGGCCGATGATGGGCGAGATCGCCCGTTCGCTCGCCGACCGCGTGGTCGTCACCAGCGACAATCCGCGCTCCGAGGATCCCCTGCGCATCATCGAGGCGGTCGCCGCGGGTGCCGGTCCCGAGGCCGAGCAGGTGGTGGACCGGGCGCAGGCGATCGCGCGCGCCATCGGTGAAGCGGGGCCCGACGACGTGGTGCTGATCGCCGGCAAGGGTCACGAGCCCTACCAGGAAATCCTCGGCCAGCGCCTGCCGTTCTCCGACCTTGAACAGGCCCGACTGGCCCTGCATGGCTGGCAGGCGCGGGGGAAAGCACAATGATGACGCTGCACGATGCCGCGCACGCGCTGTCGGCGCATGGGGCGCACTTCACCGCGCTGGCCCGCTTCGAGAGCGTGGGCACCGACAGCCGCGCGCTGGCGCCCGGACAGCTTTTCGTCGCGCTGCGTGGCGAACGCTTCGACGGCCACGATTTCGTCGCTGCGGCCGGCCACGCCGGCGCCGCGGCGGCGATGGTCGATGCGGCCTGGGCTGCGGCGCATGCCGACGCACCGCTGCCGCTGCTGGTCGTGGACGACACCCGCCTGGCGCTCGGCACGCTGGCCGCGGCCTGGCGCGCCCGCTTCGCGTTCCCGGTGATCGGCGTCACCGGCAGCAACGGCAAGACCACGGTCAAGGAGATGTGCGCCGCGATCCTGCGCACGCAGGCGCGTCGCGACGGCTTCGGCGAGGAGTCGGTGCTGGCCACCCGCGGCAACCTGAACAACGACATCGGCCTGCCGCTGACCCTGCTCGAGCTGCGCGACTTCCACCGCGCCGCGGTGATCGAGATGGGGATGAACCACCCGGGCGAGATCGCCTACCTGACCGGTCTGGCGCAGCCCACGGTCGCGGTCGTGAATAACGCCCAGCGTGCGCACCTGCAGGGCATGGGCAGCGTGGAAGAGGTCGCCCAGGAGAAGGGCGCGATCTACCAGGGCCTGGGCAGCGCGGGCGTGGCGGTGGTCAATGCCGACGATCCGCATGCCGGCTACTGGTGCGAACTCAACGCGGCGCGCCGGATTGTGACATTCGGTATCGACAGCGAGGCGGACGTGCGCGCCCGGTGTACCCTGCGCGGCCTCGGCTCGCGGCTCGAACTCGACACCCCCAAGGGGGCGGTGGAGTTCGCCCTGCAGGTGCCGGGTCTGCACAATGCGCGCAACGCGGTGGCCGCGGCGGCGGCCTGCCAGGCGGCGGGCGCGACGCTGGAGGCCGTGGCCGAAGGACTCGCCGGCTTTGCCGGCACCCGAGGCCGCCTGCAGCGGCGCGAAGGGCCGGCGGGGGCGTTGATCCTCGACGACTCCTACAACGCCAATCCGGATTCGGTGCGAGCCGGGATCGACGTGCTGGCGGCCATGCCGGGCCACACCTGGCTGGTGCTGGGCGACATGGGTGAGGTCGGCGAGACCAGTGCCCAGGTCCATGACGAGATCGGCGGCTACGCCAAGAGCAAGGGCATCGACGGCCTGTTCGCGCTCGGCGAGATGAGCGCGGTGGCGGTGCACAACTTCGGCGAGGGCGGGCGCCATTTCGCCTCGCCCGAGGCGCTGGTGAGGGCGCTCGCGCCGCGCCTGGATGCAGACTCGGTCGTGCTGGTGAAAGGCTCGCGTTTCATGCGCATGGAAAGGGTGGCGGACGCGCTTGCGGCAATGCACAATTCCGCCCCTTCGAACGGAACCGGCTCCTGACATGCTGTTGGAACTCGCTCTCTGGCTCGGCCAGGACATTCGTGGCTTCAACGTCTTCGGCTACATCACGCTGCGGACGGTGCTCGCTGCCCTCACCGCGCTGGCGATCTCGCTGATCGCCGGCCCCGGCGTCATCCGCTGGCTGGCCGCCAAGAAGATCGGCCAGGCGGTGCGCGACGACGGCCCCAAGTCGCACCTCACCAAGGCCGGCACGCCGACCATGGGTGGCGCGCTGATCCTGATCGCGATCGGCATCACCATCCTGCTGTGGGGCGACCTGAAGAACGACTACGTTTGGGTGACCCTGTTCGTCACCCTCGGCTTCGGCGCAGTGGGCTGGGTCGATGACTGGCGCAAGGTGGTGCATCGCGATCCCAAGGGGCTGGCGAGCCGGTGGAAATACCTGTGGACCTCGGCGATCGCGCTCGCCGCGGCGATCTATCTCGGCCTCACCGCGAGCACGCCGGCCGAGACCGAGCTGATCGTGCCCTTCTTCAAGGCGGTCACCTATCCGCTGGGCATCTTCGGCTTCATCGCGCTGACCTATTTCGTGATCAACGGCACCAGCCACGCGGTGAACCTCACCGACGGCCTGGACGGCCTGGCGATCATGCCCACGGTGATGGTCGCGGGCGCGCTGGCGATCTTCGCCTATGTCGCCGGTCACGTCGGCTTCTCGAACTACCTCGGCGTGCCCTATGTGGCGGGGGCGGGCGAACTCGCGGTGTTCTGCGGCGCGATCTGCGGCGCCGGCCTCGGCTTCCTGTGGTTCAACGCCTATCCCGCGGAAGTCTTCATGGGCGATGTGGGCGCGCTTGCGCTCGGTGCCGCGCTCGGCACCATCGCGGTGATCGTGCGCCAGGAGATCGTGCTCTTCATCATGGGCGGCCTGTTCGTCGCCGAGACCCTGTCGGTGATGGTGCAGGTGCTGTACTTCAAGGCCACCGGCGGCAAGCGCATCTTCCGCATGGCGCCGCTGCACCACCACTACGAGCTGGGCGGCTGGAAGGAAACCCAGGTCGTGGTCCGCTTCTGGATCATCACCATCATGCTGGTGCTGTTCGGGCTGTCGACGCTGAAACTGCGATGAGCGAACTTACGGGCAAACACGTTCTCGTCCTCGGCCTCGGCGAATCGGGCCTCGCGATGGCGCGCTGGTGCGCGCTGCGCGGTGCACGCGTGCGCGTGGTCGACAGCCGCGCCACCCCGCCCGGGCTGGATGCCCTGCGCGCGGACGCACCGCTGGCCGAGATCGTCGTCGGCGAGTTCGGTGCCGAGGTGCTCGACGGCATAGAGCTGGTGGCGCTGAGCCCCGGGCTCGACCCGCGCCTGGGCGTCGCAGCCGAGGCGCGTCGGCGCGGCCTGCCGGTCACCGGCGAGATGAGCCTGCTCGCGCAGGCGCTGGACGAACTCGGCGTGCGCGCGCAGACCCGCATCCTCGCCATCACCGGTACCAACGGCAAGACCACCACCACCGCGCTCACGGCGGCGCTGGCGCAGTCGGCGGGGATCGACGCGGTGGCGGCCGGCAACATCAGCCCGGCAGCGCTCGACGTGCTGATGGAGCGGCTGGAGATCGGTGCCGCGCTGCCCGCATGCTGGGTGCTGGAGCTCTCCAGCTTCCAGATCGAGACCATGCATGGCCTCGATCCCGATGCGGCCACGGTGCTCAACGTGACCGACGACCATCTCGACCGCTACGCCGGTCTCGACGAGTACGCCGCGACCAAGGCGGCGATCTTCCAGGGCCAGGGCGTGCAGGTGCTGAACCGCGACGATGCGCGCGTCGACGCGATGGCCAGCGCCGGCTGCCGCGCGATCCGCTTCGGTACTTCGGCGCCGACCGCCGCGCAAGATTACGGGCTCGCCGACGCCGACGCCGACGGCCGGACCTGGCTGGTGCGTGGCGCGGTGCGCCTGCTCGCGCTCGCCGACCTCCCGCTCGCCGGTCGCCACAACGCGGCCAATGCGCTGGCAGCGCTCGCCCTGTGCGAGGGCGGGCTCGACATCGCCCCGCAGCGCCTGATCAACGGTCTGCTCGCCTTCCGTGGCCTGCCACACCGGGTCGAGCTGGTGGCCGAACGCGCCGACGGCGTGCGCTTCTACGACGATTCGAAGGGTACCAACGTCGGTGCCACGGTGGCGGCGCTGGCGGGCATGGACTGCCCGGTGGTGCTGATCGCGGGCGGCGACGGCAAGGGCCAGGACTTCTCGCCGCTGGCCGAGGTGTTCGCCAGCAAGGCGCGCGCGGTGGTGCTGATCGGCCGCGACGCCGGACGCATCGAGGCCGCGGTTGCCGGCTGCGGGGTGGCGCTCGAGCACGCCGCCGACCTCGACGCCGCGGTGCTGCGCGCCAACGCGCTCGCCCGCCCGGGCGACGCCGTGCTGCTGTCGCCGGCCTGCGCCAGCCTCGACATGTTCCGCAACTACGCGCACCGCGCCGAGGTGTTCATCGCCGCGGCGCGCCGGCTGCCCGAGGTGACCCCGCGATGAAGTTCGCCAGCGCCCTGTCCGGACTGCTCCATCGCGCCGAGCGCAAGGCCGATCCGGCCCGCGCTGCGGAGCGCCTCGCGCGCCAGTCGGCGCCCGCGCGCGAACTCGATCTGGTGCTGATCTGGTCGGCGGTCGGGCTGCTGCTGCTCGGTCTGGTCATGGTCTATTCGGCCTCGATCGCGATCGCCGAAGGCAGCCGCTTCACCGGCTACCAGTCGCATTATTTCCTGATGCGGCACGCGGTGTTCCTGGCGGTGGGCATCGGCCTCGGCCTGGCCAGCTTCCAGCTCTCGATGGCGCGCTGGCAGCAACTGGCGCCGGTGCTGTTCGTCGCCGGCGTGGTGCTGCTGGTGGTGGTGCTGATCCCGGGCGTCGGGCGCGAGGTCAATGGCGCGCAGCGCTGGCTCTCGCTGGGGCCGATCAACCTCCAGCCCTCCGAGTTGATGAAGATCTTCGCCGCCCTGTACGCCGCCGACTACACCGTGCGCAAGCTCGACGTCATGGGCAGCTTCGTGAAGGGCTTCGTGCCGATGATGGCGGTGATCCTGCTGGTCGGCTTCCTGCTGCTGCGCGAGCCGGACTTCGGCGCCTTCGTCGTCATCACCACGATCGCGTTCGGCGTGCTCTTCCTCGGCGGCGTGAACGTGCGCGTGTTCATCCTGCTTGCGGTCGTCGCGCTGATCGGCTTCGTGCTGCTGATCTGGACCTCGCCCTACCGTCGCGACCGCATCTTCGGCTTCATGGACCCGTGGCAGGACGCCTTCGGCAAGGGCTACCAGCTTTCGCACTCGCTGATCGCCTTCGGTCGCGGCGAATGGTTCGGCGTGGGCCTGGGTGGCAGCGTGGAAAAACTCTTCTACCTGCCCGAGGCGCACACCGACTTCCTGCTCGCGGTGATCGCCGAGGAGCTCGGCTTCGTCGGCGTGATCGCGGTGGTGGTGCTGTTCGCGCTCGTCGTCCATCGCGCCTTCATCATCGGCCGCGAGGCGATCAAGCTCGAGCGCTACTTCTCCGGCCTCGTCGCCCAGGGCATCGGCCTGTGGTTCGGCGTGCAGTCCTTCATCAACATGGGCGTCAACATGGGCCTGCTGCCGACCAAGGGCCTGACCCTGCCGCTGATGAGCTTCGGCGGCTCCGGCATCGTCGCCAACTGCATCGCGCTCGGCATCCTGCTCCGTGTGGACTGGGAAAGCCGTCAGCTCATGCGCGGGGGCCGCGCATGAAGACGCTGATGGTCATGGCCGGCGGCACCGGCGGACACATCTTCCCCGGCATCGCGGTCGCCGAGGAACTGCGCGCGCAGGGCTGGCGCATCGTGTGGATGGGCAATCCGGACGGCATGGAGGCGCGCATCGTGCCGCAGCGCGGCTACGAGACCGCGTGGGTGCGCTTCGGTGCGCTGCGCGGCAAGGGTCTGGTGCGCAAGCTGCTGCTGCCGGTGAATCTGCTCTCCGGCTTCTGGCAGGCCTTGCGCGCGCTGCGCCGGATCAGGCCCGACGTGGTGCTCGGCATGGGCGGCTACATCACCTTCCCCGGCGGCATGATGGCGGCGCTGCTCGGGCGGCCGCTGGTGCTGCACGAGCAGAACTCGGTCGCCGGGCTGGCCAACCGCGTGCTCGCGCGGGTCGCCGACCGCGTGCTCAGCGGCTTCCCCGAGGTGCTGGAGAAGGCCGAATGGCTGGGCAATCCGGTCCGTGCCGACATCACCGCCGTGCTGCCGCCCGCCGAGCGTTACCCGGGCCGCAGCGGCCCGCTGCGGGTGCTGGTCGTCGGCGGCAGCCTGGGCGCCGCGGTGCTCAACGAGACCGTGCCGCAGGCGCTCGCCCGCCTCGCACCGGAGGCGCGCCCGATCGTGGTGCACCAGGCCGGCGAACGCCAGATCGAGGGCTTGCGTGCCGCCTACGCGCGCGTGCAGGTCGAGGGCGAACTGCGGCCCTTCATCGACGACATGGCCGCCGCCTACGCGGATGCGGACCTGGTGATCTGCCGCGCCGGCGCGCTGACGGTGGCCGAGCTGGCGGCGGCGGGCGTGGCCAGCCTGCTGGTGCCTTTCCCGTATGCGGTGGATGACCACCAGACCGGCAATGCCCGCTTCCTCGCCGATCGCGGCGCGGCCTACCTGCTGCCGCAAACCGAACTCTCGCCCGACCGTCTGGCGGGCATCCTTTCCAGCCTGGATCGCGGCCGACTGCTGAACATGGCCGAGCACGCGCGCGCGCTCGCCAAGCCGCTCGCTGCGGTCGCGGTGGCGCACGTGTGCGCCGAACTGGCCGGCGGAGACGCGAAATGAAACACAAGGTCCGCAACATCCACTTCGTCGGCATCGGCGGCTCGGGCATGAGCGGCATCGCCGAGGTGCTGGTCAACCAGGGCTACCGCGTCAGCGGCTCGGACCTCGGCGAGAACGCCGCCACCCGCCGCCTGCAGAAGATGGGCGCGAAGGTGGTGCGCGGCCACGCCGCCGAGAACGCTGCGGACGCGGATGTGGTGGTCGTGTCCACCGCGGTGAAGGCGGACAATCCGGAGGTGGTCGCCGCACGCGAGCGCCACGTGCCGGTGGTGCCGCGGGCGCAGATGCTCGCCGAGCTGATGCGCTTCAAGCACGGCATCGCGATCGCCGGCACCCACGGCAAGACCACCACCACCTCGCTGGTGGCGAGCATCCTCGCCGAGGGCGGCATCGACCCCACCTTCGTCATCGGCGGCCGGCTCAATGCCGCGGGCGCCAATGCACGCCTGGGCACGGGCGACTACCTGGTGGCCGAGGCGGACGAGTCCGATGCCTCCTTCCTGCTGCTCAATCCGGTGATCTCGGTGGTGACCAACATCGACGCCGACCACATGGACACCTACGGCCACGACTTCGGTCGCGTCAAGCTGGCCTTCGTCGATTTCCTCCAGCGCCTGCCGTTCTACGGCGTCGCGGTGCTGTGCGAGGACGACCCCAACGTGCGCGAGATCATGCCGCAGGTGTCGAAGCAGATCGTGCGCTACGGCCTGTCCGCGACCGCCAACATCCGCGCCGAGAACGTGCGCGCCGATGGCGGGCGCATGCTGTTCGACTGCGTGCGGGTGAACGGCACGACCAGCCGGCTGTCGATCGAACTCAACCTGCCCGGCGTGCACAACGTGCTCAACGCGCTCGCCGCGATCGCAGTGGCGACCGAGGTGCAGGTGCCGGATGCGGCGATCGTCAAGGCGCTCGCCGAGTTCAACGGCGTCGGCCGCCGCTTCCAGCGCTACGGCGAGGTCGCGCTGCTCGACCAGGACGGCGACGAGGCCGGCAGCTTCACGCTGATCGACGACTACGGCCACCACCCGGTGGAGATGGCGGCGACCATCGCCGCGGCGCGCGGCGCCTTTCCCGGCCGTCGCTTGGTGCTGGCCTTCCAGCCGCATCGCTACACCCGCACCCGCGACTGCTTCGAGGACTTCGTCAAGGTGCTGTCGACGGTCGATGGTCTGCTGCTCGCCGAGGTCTATGCCGCGGGCGAGTCGCCGATCGTGGCCGCGGACGGGCGTTCGCTGGCGCGTGCGATCCGCGTCGCAGGCACGGTGGAGCCGGTGTTCGTCGAGGACATCGCGGACATGCCGAGGATGATTCTTTCTGCCGCGCGCGATGGCGACGTGGTGATCACCATGGGTGCGGGTAGCATCGGCGCGGTGCCGGGCAAGCTCGCCAGGATCGAGGAAGCAGTGTGAAGGCGAAGTACGGAAAGGTAGCGGTGCTGTTCGGCGGCGGGTCCGCCGAGCGCGAGGTGTCCCTGATGTCGGGCAGTGCGGTGCTCGCCGCGCTGCAGGCCGCGGGGGTTGATGCGCACGCCTTCGACCCGGCCGAACGCGACCTCCACGTCCTCAAGGAGGAAGGCTTCGACCGCGCCTTCATCGCGCTCCACGGCCGCGGCGGCGAGGACGGCACCGTGCAGGGCGCGCTCGAGTTGATGGGGATCCCCTACACCGGCAGCGGGGTGATGGCCTCCGCGCTGTCGATGGACAAGTGGCGCACCAAGATGGTGTGGCTGGCCGCCGGCCTGCCCACCCCGCGCTACGCGATCCTGCAGCACGACACCGACTGGGACGCGGTGGCCGCCGAGCTCGGCCTGCCGATCTTCGTCAAGCCGGTGCATGAAGGCTCCAGCATGGGTGCGACCAAGGTCGCCGCGGCCGACCAGCTGCAGGCGGCCTGGGAACTGGCGGCACGCTACGACAGCCTGGTGATCGCCGAGGAGTTCATCTCCGGCGACGAACTGACTGCGCCCTTCCTGGAGGACCGTGCGCTGCCGCTGGTGCGCATCGTCGCGCCGGAAGGCAACTACGACTACCAGCACAAGTACTTCACCGATGACACCCGCTACGACTGCCCCTGCGGCCTGCCCGCCGAGCAGGAGGCCGTGCTGCAGGCCCTGGTGATGAAGTCGGCGCGGGTGCTGGGCTGCCGTGGCTGGGGCCGCGCCGACCTGATCCTGACCGCCGACGGCCGTCCCTACCTGCTCGAGATGAACACCTCGCCGGGCATGACCGGCCACTCGCTGGTGCCGATGTCGGCGCGCATGGCCGGGCTGGACTTCACCGCACTGTGCCTGCGCATCCTCGACGGAGCCCGCCTTGGCTGAAGTGACCGCGCGTCCCGCCTCGATCCGTTCCGCCCGCCCGGCGGCCGCGGGCGGGCGGGCGCGTGCCGGCGAGGAGAAGGGCCTGTGGCACCGCCCGGCGCTGCTCAACCTGCTCTCCGATCTGCTCACCCTGGCTGCCGCGGTGGCGCTGGGCTGGGCGCTGGTGGTGTGGTTCGTGTCGCGCCCGCTGTTTCCGCTGCGCGAGCTGGTGGTCGTCACCGACCCGGCGCAGGTGACCGAGGAGCAGCTCGAATATGCCGCGCGCCTCGCGGTGCAGGGCAACTTCTTCACCGTCGATCTGGAAGCGGTGAAGGAGACGTTCGAGAAGCTGCCCTGGGTGCGCAAGGCCGAGGTGCGCCGGCGCTGGCCGGATGCGCTCGAGCTGCGCATCGAGGAGCACGACGCGGTGGCCTACTGGACGGTTTCGGAGAGCGGCGAGGCGCGCCTGGTCAATCGCCAGGGCGAGGTCTTCGTCGCCGCCTCGAACGCCGACCTGCCGCAGTTCGACGGCCCGCAGGGCTCCTCGAGCTGGCTGCTGGCGCGCTACGGCGAGTTCTCGTCGATGCTGCAGCCGCTGGGCGTGCGCCTGGTCGGCGTGGCGCTGTCGGCGCGCGAGGCCTGGCAGCTTCAGCTCGACAATGGCATGACGATCGTGCTCGGTCGTGAGCAGGACAAATCCACGCTCGTGGACCGGCTGCAGCGCTTCATCGCGGTGTGGCCGCGCGTGCAGGACGAAATCGATATCGAAATCAGGGTTGCGGATCTGCGCTATCCGGGCGGGTTCGCGCTGACCCCGACCGATGCCTCGGTGCTGCAGCAGCCCGTGACCCCCGCAGGCAGGAAAGGCAAGCAATGAGCAAGCAATACAACGAACTGGTCGTCGGCCTCGACATCGGCACCGCCAAGGTCACCTGCATGGTGGCCGAGGTCAAACCGGACGGGCGTCTGAACGTCGTCGGCCTCGGCACCCAGCCGACCAGCGGCCTCAAGCGCGGCGTCGTGGTCAACATCGAGGCCACGGTGGACGCGATCTCGCGCGTGGTGCAGGAGGTCGAGGTCATGGCCGACTGCAAGATCCACGAGGTCTACACCGGCATCGCCGGCAGCCACATCAAGAGCTTCAACTCCAGCGGCACGGTCGCGATCAAGGAGAAAGAGGTCTCGCCGCTCGACGTCGAGCGCGTGATCGAGGTCGCACGGGCGATGCCGATCCCGGCCGAGCAGCAGATCCTGCACATCCTCACCCAGGAATTCATCATCGATGGCCAGGGCGGGGTGCGCGAGCCGATCGGCATGAGCGGCGTGCGCCTGGAGGTGAAGGTGCACATCGTCACCGGCGCGGTGTCGGCGGCGCAGAACGTGATCAAGTGCGTGCGCCGCTGCGGGCTCGAGGTCATGGACCTGAGCCTGCAGCCGCTCGCCTCCAGCCACGCGGTGCTGACCGAGGACGAGAAGGAGCTGGGCGTGTGCATGGTGGACATCGGTGGCGGCACGACCGACATCGCGGTGTTCACCCAGGGCGCGATCCGCCACACCGCGGTGATCCCGGTCGCCGGCGACCAGATCACCAACGACATCGCGATGGCGCTGCGCACGCCGACCGCCGAGGCCGAGGAGATCAAGATCCGCCACGGCGTCGCCATGCACCAGATGGCCGATCCGGAAGAGATGATCGAGGTCCCCGGCGTCGGCGACCGCCCGCCGCGCAAGCTGTCGCGCCAGGCGCTGGCCGACGTCATCGAGCCGCGTGTGTCCGAGCTGTTCGAGCTGGTGCAGGCCGAACTGCGCCGCAGCGGCTACGAGGAACTGCTGTCCTCCGGCATCGTGCTCACCGGTGGTTCGTCGGTGATGCGCGGCATGGCCGAGCTGGCCGAGGATGTGTTCCACATGCCGGCACGGGTCGGTGCCCCGCAGTATGACGGCGCGCTGGCCGACGTGGTCTGCCAGCCGCGTTACGCGACCGCGATGGGTCTGGTGATGGAAGGTGCCGCGCAGCGGCGCAGGGGGCTTCAGGCGCGCGAGACGCGCACCGTGAAGCAGGTTTTCGGGCGCATGAAGGCGTGGTTCGAACGTAATTTCTGACCGCGCCGTGCATGCGTGATCGATTTGGATGATTGCCGGTTAACCGCAGCTTATTTAGTAGTAGACTGCTGGTCTGACACTAGATGCAGGGCGATCGGCGTTCGATGTTGAGCAGGGCCGTTTACTCAGGAGGCGAGGCAAATGTTTGAAATCGTTGAGAAGGAACCGACCGGAACGGTCATCAAGGTGGTCGGTGTCGGCGGTGCGGGTGGCAACGCGGTCGATCACATGATCCGCGAGGGCGTGAAGGGCGTGCATTTCATCACCGCCAACACCGACGCCCAGGCGCTCAAGCGCAGCCTGGCGCCGACCAAGGTGCAGCTGGGCAACACCGGTCTGGGAGCCGGCTCCAAGCCCGAAGCCGGTCGCGCCGCCGCGCAGGAGTCGCGCGAGGACATCGCCGCTGCGCTCGAGGGCGCGCACATGGTGTTCATCACCGGCGGCATGGGTGGTGGCACCGGTACCGGCGCTGCGCCGGTGGTGGCCGAGATCGCCAAGGAGATGGGCCTGCTGACCGTCGCCGTGGTCACCAAGCCCTTCGACTTCGAGAACCGCATCCGCGTCGCCGAGAGCGGGATCGAGGAACTCACCCGTCACGTCGACTCGCTGATCGTCGTGCTCAACGACAAGCTGCTCGAGGTCTTCGGCGACGATGCCGGCTTCGAGGAGTGCTTCCGCTCCGCCGACAACGTGCTGCGCTCGGCCGTTGGCGGCATCGCCGAGATCATCAACGTCCCCGGCCTGGTCAACGTCGACTTCCAGGACGTGCGCACCGCGATGGCCGAGATGGGCCGCGCGATGATGGGTTCGGCCGAAGCCGCCGGCCTCGACCGCGCGCGCATCGCCGCCGAGCAGGCCGCGGTGTCGCCGCTGCTCGAGGGTACCGAGCTGTCGGGCGCGCGCTGCGTGCTGATCAACATCACCGCCAGCAAGTCGCTGAAGATGTCGGAAGTGCGCGACGCGGTGAAGACGGTGCAGGCCTTCGCCGCTCCGGAAGCCTTCGTCAAGTACGGCACCGTGTTCGAGGACACCATGGAAGACCGCATCCGCATCACCGTGGTCGCCACCGGCCTCGGCGCGCCGCGCGCTGCACGCCAGCCGGTCATGCAGGTGGTGCAGGGTACCGGCACCTACGGTCCGGCGATCGGTGGCAGCATCGACATGAACAGCCTCGACGTGCCGGCGGTGATGCGCAGCGGTCGTCGCTCGACGGTCGAGGCGATGAGCACCAGCGGCGTCGGCACCTACGACATTCCGGCCTTCCTGCGTCGCCAGGCCGACTGATCGACGAGGGGACCGGCGGCGCGCCTGCACCGCCCGTCCCTGTCGTCGGTGGGAGCGGCACGCCCGCGAAGACCGCCTCCTTTGCAGGCAGGTCCGCTCCCACGAAGCGTCGCGCGTTTCGATGTCCGGGTGACACCGGGCTGCGCCGGTCGTGATGCAGTGCGAACCCGCGTGTGGACCGTCGCCTCCGGTCCGCGCGCGGGTTTTTTCTTGGCGGTGCTGCTTTGCAACATCCGCTTGCGCAACAGCGTGTTTCGATGGGGGCGATAGCCCGGCCGCATTCGGGTCGCGTGCTAAAATGACTGATCTAAAAAGGAAAACGAACATGATCAGGCAGCGCACCCTCAAATCCATCGTCAAGGCCACCGGTGTCGGTCTGCACGGCGGCCGCAAGGTGACCCTGACCCTGCGTCCGGCGGCGCCCGACACCGGCATCGTCTTCCATCGTGTCGATCTCGATCCGCCGCTGACCCTGCCCGCCGACCCCTATGCCGTGTGCGACACGCGCATGTGTTCCGGGCTGGAGAAGGGCGGCGAGAAGGTCGGTACCGTCGAGCACCTGATGTCGGCGCTCGCCGGCCTGGGCATCGACAACCTGCATGTCGACGTCGATGCGCAGGAGATCCCCATCCTCGATGGGAGTTCGGCGCCCTTCGTGTTCCTGCTCCAGTCCGCCGGCATCGAGGAGCAGAAGGCCGCGAAGAAATTCCTGCGCGTGAAGAAGGCGGTCGAGTACGTCGAAGGCGACAAGTGGGTCAGGCTCGAGCCCTACGACGGCTTCAAGCTGTCGTTCTCGATCGTGTTCAATCATCCCGCGATCGACTCCACCTCCACCCAGGTCACGATCGATTTCGCCGAGCAGTCCTACGTGCGCGACGTGGCGCGCGCGCGCACCTTCGGCTTCATGCAGGACGTCGAGTTCATGCGCGCCAATGGCCTCGCGCTCGGCGGCAGCCTGGAGAACGCGATCGTGATGGACGAGTACCGCGTGCTCAACGCCGAGGGCTTGCGCTACGCCGACGAGTTCGTCAAGCACAAGGTGCTGGACGCGATCGGCGACCTCTGCCTGTGCGGCCACCCGCTGCTGGCGGCGTATTCGGCGCACAAGGCGGGGCATGCGCTCAACAACCAGATCCTGCGCGTGCTGCTGGAGGACAAGGAGGCCTGGGAGATCGTCACCTTCGACCAGGATACTTCGACGCCGGCGGCGGTGTCGCACCAGTTCGCGCCCCTCGGCCAGGCCTTCGCCTGAGTCCGCCGCAGCCCGGAACGCCCCCTCATGCTGATCATGCGTCTGCTGTTGCTGCTCGGCGTGCTGGCCATCGGCGGCTCGATCATCCTGTGGCAGCTGACCGGCAATCCCCGCTACAAGACCTGGGCCTGGAAGTCCTTCCGCGCCGCGGTGGTCGTCGTCTTCATCTTCTTCGCCCTGTTCGCCATCGAGCGCATCCTCGCGCCGGTGGCCTGAGCGGGCCGCTCGTCCTCAATCCTTTCCGCGCCTGACCAGGCGCTCCAGCGAAGCCCGCAGCGGCGAATCCGCCGGCAGGCTGTGCGCGAAGGTCTCCAGGCTCGCCTTGGCAGTGGGCGAAATGTGGCGCTCGGTGGGCGGGCGGCGCCACTCGACCTCTTCCGGCGTACCGACCTTGACCTTGATCGCCTGCACGGCGTGCCCGCCATGCTGCAGGCGCTCCAGGATGCTGGGCAGGAGCTGGCGCAGGCGCACCGCGGCGGCCCCGCCGCGGGCACTCACCACCAGGGTGCCGTCCTTGAGGTTGGCGACCAGGCACTGACCCTGAAGCTGCGGCGGCAGGCAGGCGTCGAGCGCCCCCTGCACGCGGCGCAGGCGGGCGGCATGGTCCTGCAGGCGGGCGAGGGCATCGCCGCTGCCGAGGAAGCGGTGGAGCAGCCGGGTCATGGGGTGGGGGCGTGAAGCGTCATCAGGCGGGCGGGTGCGCCATGATAAACTCTTGCCTTTGCCGAATCGACGTCGAACCCAAAACATGATCTCCGGCCTGCTCAAGAAAATCTTCGGTAGTCGCAACGACCGCCTCGTCCGCCAGTACATGAACACCGTGCGCAAGATCAACGCCCTCGAGGGCGACATCTCCGCACTGTCCGACGAGGCGCTGCGCGGCAAGACCGCCGAATTCAAGCAGCGCCTGGCGAGCGGAGAGACCCTCGACGCCCTGCTGCCCGAGGCCTTCGCGGTCGTGCGCGAGGCCGGCAAGCGCGTCCATGGCATGCGCCACTTCGACGTGCAACTCGTCGGCGGCATGGTGCTGCACAACGGCAAGATCGCCGAGATGCGCACCGGCGAGGGCAAGACCCTGGTCGCCACGCTGCCCGCCTACCTCAACGCGCTGTCCGGCAAGGGCGTGCACGTGATCACGGTGAACGACTACCTCGCCAGCCGCGACGCCGACTGGATGGGCCGCATCTACGGCTTCCTCGGCCTGACCACCGGCTGCAACCTGTCGCGCATGACGCACGAGCAGAAGCAGGCGGCCTACGCGGCGGACATCACCTACGGCACCAACAACGAGTTCGGCTTCGACTACCTGCGCGACAACATGGTGTATGCGGTGCACGAGCGCGTGCAGCACGGCCTGAACTTCGCCATCGTCGACGAGGTGGACTCCATCCTGATCGACGAGGCGCGCACCCCGCTGATCATTTCCGGCCAGGCCGAGGATCACACCGAGCTCTACCTGAAGATGAACCAGGTCGCGCCGATGCTCAAGCAGCAGCAGGGCGGCCTCGACGACAAGGACGAGGTGCTCGAGCCCGGCGACTACACCGTCGACCTGAAATCGCACCAGGTGCTGCTGACCGAGCAGGGCCACGAGACCGCCGAGCAGATCCTGGTGCGCATGGGCCTGCTCGCCGAGGGCGCCGGCCTCTACGATCCGGCCAACATCCTGCTGGTGCACCACCTCTACGCCGCGCTGCGCGCGCATGCGCTGTACCACCGCGACCAGCAGTACGTGGTGCAGAACGGCGAGGTCGTGATCGTCGACGAATTCACCGGCCGCCTGATGCCCGGCCGGCGCTGGTCCGACGGCCTGCACCAGGCGGTCGAGGCCAAGGAAGGCGTGCGCATCCAGGCCGAGAACCAGACCCTGGCCTCGATCACCTTCCAGAACTACTTCCGCATGTACGGCAAGCTCGCCGGCATGACCGGCACGGCCGACACCGAGGCCTTCGAGTTCCAGCAGACCTACGGCCTCGAGACCGTGGTCATCCCGACCAACCGGCCGATGCGGCGCAGGGACGAGAACGACAAGGTCTACCGCACCGCGAAGGAAAAGTGGGATGCGGTGATCGAGGACATCCGCGGCTGCGTCGAGCGCGGCCAGCCGGTGCTGGTGGGCACGACCTCCATCGAGACCAACGAATTCCTCTCCGGCGTGCTGAAGAAGGCGAAGGTCGAGCACCAGGTGCTCAACGCCAAGCAGCACGAGAGCGAGGCGCAGATCGTCGCCCAGGCCGGTCGTCCGGGCATGGTCACCATCGCCACCAACATGGCCGGCCGCGGCACCGACATCGTGCTCGGCGGCAACGTCGAGAAGCCGGTCGCCGCGGTGCGCGAGGACGAGAGCCTGTCCGATGCCGACAAGGAAGCGAAGATCGCCGCGATGCGCGCCGAGTGGCAGAAGGTCCACGACCAGGTGATCGCCAACGGCGGCCTGCACATCATCGGCACCGAGCGTCACGAATCCCGCCGCATCGACAACCAGCTGCGTGGCCGTTCCGGCCGCCAGGGCGACCCGGGCTCCAGCCGCTTCTACCTGTCGCTGGAAGATCCGCTGATGAAGATCTTCGCCGGCGAGCGCCTGAACGCGATCATGGTGCGGCTGAAGATGCCCGAGGGCGAGGCGATCGAGCACGGCATGGTGACGCGCTCGCTCGAGTCCGCACAGCGCAAGGTGGAGCAGCGCAACTTCGACATCCGCAAGCAGCTGCTGGAGTACGACGACGTCGCCAACGACCAGCGCAAGGTCATCTACCAGCAGCGCAACGAGCTGCTCGAGAGCGAGGACATCTCCGAGACCATCCGCGCGATGCGCCAGGGCGTGCTGCACGACATCTTCCGCCGCTACGTGCCGGTCGACAGCGTCGAGGAGCAGTGGGAGATCCCCGCGCTCGAGCAGGCGCTGCTGTCCGAGTGCCAGCTGCGGGTGCCGGTGGGCGAATGGCTCAAGGCCGAGCCCAGCCTCGACGACGAGGCCATTCTCGAGCGTGTCATCCAGGCCGGCGAGGAGACCTACGCCGCCAAGACCGCGATCGTCGATCCGGCCGCCTGGCACCAGTTCGAGCGCAACGTGATGCTGCAGAGCCTCGACACCCATTGGCGCGAGCATCTGGCTGCGCTCGACCACCTGCGCCAGGGCATCCACCTGCGCGGCTATGCGCAGAAGAACCCGAAGCAGGAATACAAGCGCGAGGCCTTCGAACTCTTCGAGACCCTGCTCGACACCGTGCGCGCCGACGTCACCAAGGTGCTGATGACCGTGCAGATCCGCGCCGAGTCGCAGCTCGAGCAGGCCGAGGTGCCGCCGCAGGTCGAGAACGTGCAGTACCAGCACGCCGACTACGACGAGGCGCTGGGCAAGGCCGAAGGCGCCGAGGCCGGCGCGCAGCCGCAGCTCAATGCCGGGCCCAAGGTCGGCCGCAACGACCCCTGCCCCTGCGGCTCGGGCAAGAAGTACAAGCACTGCCACGGCAAACTGAACTGATCCCTTCGCTCCGGAGAACCGCATGGCCGTCAATCTCGTCACCCCGAACCCCGCCGATCTGAAGCCCGTCGCGGGCGTGCGCCTCGGCGTCGCCGAGGCCGGCATCCGCAAGGCCAACCGCCGCGACCTCACCGTGATCGAGCTCGCCGCGGGCAGCCGCGTCGCCGGCGTGTTCACGAAGAACCGCTTCTGCGCCGCGCCGGTGCAGGTGTGCAAGGCGCATCTGGTGGGCGGGACGATCCGCGCGCTGGTGATCAACACCGGCGTGGCCAACGCCGGCACCGGCGAGCCGGGCCTGGCCAATGCGCAGGCCACCTGCGCGGCGCTGGCGCAGCAGATGGGGATCGAGGCCGGGCAGGTGCTGCCGTTCTCGACCGGGGTGATCCTCGAGCCGCTGCCGGTGGACCGCCTGGTCGCCGGCCTGCCGAAGGCGGTCGCCGACCTGCGCGCCGACGGCTGGTTCGACGCCGCGCACGCGATCATGACCACCGATACCCTGGCCAAGGCGGTGTCGAGGCAGGTGCAGATCGGCGGCAGGACGGTGACGCTGACCGGCATCAGCAAGGGCGCCGGCATGATCAAGCCCAACATGGCGACCATGCTCGGTTTCCTGGCCTGCGATGCCGCGGTGTCGCAGGCGCTGCTCGACGGCCTGGCCAGGGAGGCGGCCGATCTGTCCTTCAACAGCATCACCGTCGATGGCGACACCTCGACCAACGACTCCTTCATCGTCATTGCCACTGGCGCCGCCGGCAACGCCGAGATCACCGACGCCGCCAGCGCCGACTACAAGGTGCTGCGCGACGCGGTGATCGAGGTATCGATCGCGCTCGCCCAGGCCATCGTGCGCGACGGCGAGGGCGCGACCAAGTTCATGACGATCGCGGTGGAAGGCGGCAAGGACCGCGACGAATGCCGCAAGGTGGCCTACGCGGTGGCGCATTCGCCGCTGGTCAAGACCGCCTTCTTCGCCTCCGACCCCAACCTCGGCCGCATCCTGGCGGCGATCGGCTACGCGGGTGTCGACGATCTCGACGTCTCGAAGCTGCGCGTGTGGCTCGGCAACCCGGACGAATCGGTGCTGGTCGCCGAGCACGGCGGGCGCGCGGCGAGCTACGTCGAGGAAGCGGGTTCCCGGATCATGAAGCACGCCGAACTGACGGTGCGCATCGATCTCGCGCGCGGCGCGGCGGCCGCCACCGTGTGGACCTGCGACTTTTCCTACGACTACGTGAAGATCAACGCCGACTACCGCTCCTGATCTTCATGCCCTTCGCCTCGCGCTGAAGGGCTCGGGCTCGGCAAAAGCAGACCGGCGCACCCCTGACGGGCGGCGCCGGTCTGCTTTTCAGCCGGCTCGTTCAGTGCAGCATCCGCGGCATCGCCAGCATGAAAGGCGCGATCGGGGCGTCGAAGGCATGATCGTCGGCGGCGACCATGTGGTAGCTGCCATGCATCGTTCCCACCGGCGTGGCCAGCACACAGCCGCTGGTGTAGCGGAAGTGCTCGCCGGGGGCGAGCAGGGGTTGCTCGCCGATCACGCCCTGGCCGTGCACTTCCTGAGCCTTGTTGTTGCCGTCCGTGATCACCCAGTGGCGCGCCACCAGGCGTGCCGCCACCGTGCCGGTGTTGCGGATGGTGATGTGATAGGCGAACACGTAGTGCTCGTCCTCCGGTCTCGACTGCTCGGCGACGTATTCGGCGATCGTCGTGACTTCGATCTGATAGCGCTCGTCGGTGTTCACGGTTTTTTGTTCTCTGTCAGCGAAGGGGGAGGCGTTAAAATAGCAGCTTTTTCCGGAAGCCCACGCCATGTCGAACGCCGCACCGTCTCCGCTCACCGCCCTGTCTCCGCTCGATGGCCGCTATCACGGCAAGGTCGCCGGCCTGCGCGCGCACTTCTCGGAGCACGGGCTGATCCGCAACCGCGTGCGCGTCGAGGTCGAATGGCTGAAGGCGCTCGCCGCCGAGCCCGCGCTGGCGGAGATCGCACCCTTCTCGGCGGCCACCGTGGCGGAGCTCGATGCGGTGGTGGCGAACTTCTCGACCGATGACGGCGAGGCGGTGAAGGCGATCGAGGCCACCACCAACCACGACGTCAAGGCCATGGAGTACTGGCTCAAGAAGCGCCTCGGCCACAACGCCGAGGTGATGAAGG
Organism: Thauera sp. GDN1; assembly: GCF_029223545.1. NCBI lineage: Bacteria > Pseudomonadati > Pseudomonadota > Betaproteobacteria > Rhodocyclales > Zoogloeaceae > Thauera > Thauera sp. GDN1. The sequence goes on from NZ_CP097870.1 coordinate 867,025, forward strand.
TGTCCGAGTTCATCCACTTCGCGTGCACCTCGGAAGACATCAACAACACCTCGCACGCGCTGATGCTGCAGGAAGGTCGCGACCAGGTGCTGCTGCCCGCGCTCGACGCGGTGATCGCGCGCTTCCGCGAACTCGCCCATGCGCTTGCCGACCTGCCGATGCTGTCGCGCACCCACGGCCAGCCCGCCAGCCCGACCACGCTCGGCAAGGAGATGGCCAACATCGCCGCGCGCCTGATGCGCGTCCGCGCCGTCATCGCCGGTGTCGCCATGTGCGCCAAGTTCAACGGTGCGGTGGGCAACTACAACGCCCACCTGTCGGCCTGGCCGGCATTCGACTGGGAAGGCTTCAACCGCCGCTTCATCGAGTCGCTCGGCCTGACCTTCAACGAATACACGATCCAGATCGAGCCGCACGACGCCATGGCCGAGCTCTTCGACGCCATCGCCCGCGGCAACACCATGCTGATCGACGCCTGCCGCGATATCTGGATGTACATCTCGCTGGGCTACTTCAAGCAGAAGTTGAAGGAAGGCGAGGTCGGCTCCTCGACCATGCCGCACAAGGTCAATCCGATCGACTTCGAGAACGCCGAGGGCAACTTCGGCCTCGCCAACGCGGTGCTCAAGCACTTCTCCGAGAAGCTGCCGATCTCGCGCATGCAGCGCGACCTCACCGACTCCACCGTGCTGCGCAACATGGGCGTGGGCTTCGGCCACACCGTGCTCGCGCTCGACAGCTGCCTGCGCGGGCTGGGCAAGCTCGAGGCCGATCCGGCGCGCCTGGCGGCCGATCTCGACGAGTGCTGGGAAGTGCTCGCCGAGCCGGTGCAGACGGTGATGCGCCGCTACGGCATCGCCAACCCCTACGAGCAGCTGAAGGCCATGACCCGCGGCAAGGGCATCACCCGCGAGGCGCTGCAGGATTTCATCCGCACCCTGGCCATCCCCGCCGAGGCCCGCGACCACCTGCTGGCGATGACGCCGGCGAGCTATGTCGGCAAGGCCGCCGAACTCGCCCGCCGTATCTGAGCCACGCCCGAACCCGCCGGCCGCATGCCGGCGCCTATCCCGACGCCACCTTCGCGGTGGCGTTTTCACGACAAGGAGTTCCCGAATGGCCTTCGCCGACAACCTAAAGACCCTGCCCGGCGTGTCCCACCTCGCCGCGCTGAACCTGACCGACGCCGCCGATGCGGTCGTCGCCACGATCGAGAACAAGCCCGGCCAGGCCGGCTCGCTGGCGGTGTACAACCATCTCGCCCAGCTCTACGGCGCGATCAGCCCCGAGGCGGCCAGGAAGGGCCTGGAGCTCTACGCCGAGCACACCGAGGACGCCCGCGCCAACCCGGGCAAGCACCCCAACATCGACCGCCTGATCGGGCTGATCGAGCGCGGGGAGACGCTCAGGGTGAAGCAGGTGTTTGCGGTCTGAGGTGTGGCATGTCGTGATGGCTTGTGCGGCGGCCGCAGCATTGTCCGACGGTGGGCATTTGCGCGGCGCCGGTCCGGCCACGGGGCCGGGGCGGCGCTCGCCGCCTGCACTCGCGGCCCTTCGCTCCGCTTCGGGCTGCCCTCGGTGGAGGACGCCGCCCCGACCCCGTGTCCTATCGTCTGCACGGGTCATGAGCGCGAAAGGCCGCAACGTGCGCTGTGCTGGCAGGAAAGACAAAGGCGCCCGCAGGCGCCTTTGTCGTTTCCGGGAGAGCGCGGCCTCAGACCACCGCCTCTTCCTTCTCCTTCTTCGGCTTGATGAACTGCTCGCGCGACACCCCCAGCCACATCACCAGCGGGCTCGCCACCAGCACCGAGGAATAGATGCCGAAGCAGATGCCGATCGTCAGCGCCAGCGAGAAGTAGTACAGCGTTTCGCCGCCGAAGATCAGCATCGACAGCACCATCACCTGCGTGCTGCCGTGGGTGATCACGGTGCGCGAGATCGTGCTCGTGATCGCGTGGTCCAGCACCTGCGGCGTGCTCATGTTGCGCTTCTTCTTGAAAGTCTCGCGCACGCGGTCGAACACCACCACCGACTCGTTCACCGAATAGCCCAGCACCGCCAGCACCGCGGCCAGCACCGGGAGCGAGAACTCCCACTGGAAGAACGCGAAGAAGCCCAGGATGATGATGATGTCGTGGAGGTTGGCGATGATCGCCGACACCGCGAATCGCCACTCGAAGCGCAGCGCCAAGTAGATCATGATGCCGCCGATCACCAGCAGCAGCGCCATCGAGCCGTCGGCGGCGAGTTCCTTGCCCACCTGCGGGCCGACGAACTCCACTCGGCGCAGTTCCGGTGCCGGACCGCCGATCTGCGCGAGCGTGTTCATCACCGTCTCGGACACGCGTGCGGTCTCCATGCCCTCGCGGTTGGGCAGGCGGATCAGCAGGTCGCGCGCGCTGCCGAAGTTCTGCACCTGCGCGTCAGGGTAGCCGCTGCTGGCCAGCGCCGTGCGGATCGGTTCGAGCTGCGGCGCCTCGGCATAGCTCACCTCGACCAGCGTGCCGCCGGTGAATTCCACCGACAGGTGCAGGCCGCGGGTGGTGAGGAAGAACACCGCGAGCACGAAGGTGAGCAACGAAATGACGTTGAACACCAGCGCGTGGCGCATGAACGGGATGTCTTTCTTGATGCGGAAGAATTCCATGATCGTGTTTCCTGTGCGTTCGTCCGCTTACTTGCTTTCCGGCTTCCACACCTGGCCGATCGACAGGCTGTCGACCTTGCGACGGCGGCCGTAGATGAAGTTCACCAGCATCCGCGACACCAGGATCGCGCTGAACATCGAGGTCAGGATGCCCAGGCAGTGCACCACCGCGAAGCCGCGCACCGGGCCGGAGCCGAACACCAGCAGGGCGATGCCCGCGATCAGCGTGGTGATGTTGGAGTCGAGGATGGTGTCCCAGGCGCGGTCGTAACCGGCGGCGATCGCCGCCTGCGGGCTGGCGCCGTTGCGCAGTTCCTCGCGGATGCGCTCGTTGATCAGCACGTTGGCGTCGATCGCCATGCCGAGCGTCAGCGCCATCGCGGCGATGCCGGGCAGGGTCAGCGTGGCCTGCAGCAGCGACAGCAGCGCCACCAGCAGCAGCAGGTTGGCGGCGAGCGCGATCGACGACACCAGGCCGAACAGCAGGTAGTAGGCGCACATGAACGCGACGATGGCGAGGAAGCCCCACAGCGTCGAGTTGAAGCCCTTCTGGATGTTCTCCGCACCCAGGCTGGGGCCGACGGTGCGTTCCTCGATGATCTCCATCGGCGCCGCGAGCGAACCGGCGCGCAGCAGCAGCGCGACGTCGTTGGCCTCCACCGTGCTCATGCGGCCCGAAATCTGCACGCGCCCGCCGCCGATCTCGCTGCGGATCACCGGCGCGGTAACGACCTCGCCCTTGCCCTTCTCGAACAACAGGATGGCCATGCGTTTGCCGACGCTCTCGCGCGTGACGTCGCGGAAGATGCGCGCGCCGGCGGCGTCCAGCGTCAGATGCACCGCGGGCTCGTTGGTCTGGCCGTCGAAGCCGGGCTGGGCGTCGGTGAGACGGTCGCCGGTGAGCACGACCTGCTTCTTCACCAGCAGCGGCGAGCCGCCGCGCTCGTTGTAGAGCTCGGTGCCGAAGGGCACGCTGCCGGCGAGCGCCTGCTCGATCGCGCCCGGGGTGTCGTCCACCATGCGCACTTCCAGGGTGGCGGTGCGGCCGAGGATGTCCTTGGCCTTGGCCACGTCCTGCACGCCGGGCAGCTGCACGACGATGCGCTCGGCGCCCTGCTGCTGGATCACCGGCTCGGCCACGCCGAGCTCGTTGATGCGGTTGTGCAGGGTGGTGATGTTCTGCTTGATGGCGAAGTCGCGCATCGTCTGCTGCGCCTGCGCGGTCAGCGTGGCGATCAGCTTGAGGTCGTCGTCGGCATCGTTGCGCTCGGCGAGCTGCAGGTCGGCGGTGCTGTCCTGGATGGCGCGGCGGCCGGCTTCGCGCTGTGCGGTGTCGCGGAAGCGGATCACCACGGTGTTGCCTTCGCGGGTGATACCGGCGTGGCGAACGTTCTTGTCGCGCATCAGGGTGCGCAGGTCGCCGGTAGTGGCGTCGAGACGCTTGACCAGCGCGCCCGGCATGTCGACCTCGAGCAGGAAATGCACGCCGCCGCGCAGGTCGAGGCCGAGATACATCGGCAGCGCCTGGATGGAGGTCAGCCAGCTCGGCGAGGCCGACAGCAGGTTGAGCGCGACCACATAGGAGGGGTCGGTCGGATCGGGGTTGAAAGCCTGCTCGATGACATCCTTGGCGCGCAGCTGGGTCTCGGTGTCGGCGAAGCGGGCGCGCACGCTGGTGGGGTCGGAGAAGATGCCGGTGTGTTCGATGCCGGCCGTCTTCAGCGCACCCGCGATGCGGTCGGTCGTGGCCGCGGCGTCGAGCTTGAGCGTGGCCTTGGCGCTGGACACCTGCACCGCCGGCACCTCGCCGTAGAAATTGGGCAGGGTGTAGATCAGACCCCAGAGCAGCACGAGGCCGATCAGGAGGTTCTTCCAGAGTGGATAGCGATTCATCGTCGGCGGGAAAGTGGATGGAGCGGGCCCTGCTGCGGCAGGGATCCGACAGGTCGTGCGCGAATCGACGCACAGGACCGGACAGCGGCGATGGCGGCCGGCAGCGGGCCGGCGGCAGGCTGGCGGGCGGGCCGCCAGTCGCCGTGCCGGGGTATTACAGCGCCTTCAGCGTGCCCTTGGGCAGCACGGTGGCCACGGCCTGCTTCTGCACGGCGACCACGGTGTTGGCGGCGATTTCGAGCTGGACGAAGCTGTCGCCGACTTCGATCACGCGGCCGGCCATGCCACCGCCGGTGACGACCTCGTCACCCTTGGCGAGCGCCTCGACCATGGCCTTGTGTTCCTTCGCGCGCTTCATTTGCGGGCGGATCATCAGGAACCACAGCACCACGAACATCAGGATCAGGGGCAGCAGGCCCATCAGGCCGCCGGTCGGATCGGCAGCGCCTGCGGCTTGGGCGTAGGCATTGGAAATCAGCACGTTGAAACTCCAGTTGGACAAAAAAGCGATGAAGTATAGCAGTAGCCGGCAAGGCTCCCGGGACGGGTGAGACGGCGCGCGCGGCGAAGGGTTCAGCCCGTGCCGGTGGCGCGCTCGCGGCGGAAGCGCTGCACGTAGGCGGCGAAGGTGCCGGCAGCGATGGCATCGCGCAGCTCGGCGGTCAGCGTCTGGTAGTAGCGCAGGTTGTGCACGGTGTTGAGCATGCTGCCGAGGATTTCGCCGGTGCGGTGCAGGTGGTGCAGGTAGGCGCGGCTGAAGTTGCGGCAGGTGTAGCAGTCGCAGGACGGGTCCAGCGGTCGGGTGTCGGCCTTGTGCACCGCGTTCTTGATCTTGATGTCGCCGTAGCGGGTGAACAGCCAGCCGTTGCGCGCATTGCGGGTGGGCATCACGCAGTCGAACATGTCGATGCCGGCGGCCACGCCGTCCACGATGTCTTCCGGTGTGCCGACGCCCATCAGGTAGCGCGGCTTGCCTTGCGGCAGGCGCGGCGCGGTGTGGGCGAGGATGCGTGCCATGTCCTCCTTCGGTTCGCCGACCGACAGGCCGCCGATGGCGAAGCCGTGGAAGCCGATCTCTTCCAGCGCCGCCTGCGATTCGTCGCGCAGATCCTCGTACATGCCGCCCTGCACGATGCCGAACAGCGCGTTGGTGTTCTCCAGGCGATCGAACTCGTCGCGCGAGCGCCTGGCCCAGCGCTGCGACAGGCGCATCGACTTCGCCGCCTCGTCGCGGGTGGCGGGGTAGGGCGTACATTCGTCGAAGATCATCACGATGTCCGAGTTCAGCACGCTCTGGATCTGCATCGAGATCTCGGGGGTCAGGAACAGCTTCGCGCCGTCGATCGGGCTGGCGAACTTGACGCCCTCCTCGCTGATCTTGCGCAGCGCACCCAGGCTGAACACCTGGAAGCCGCCCGAGTCGGTGAGGATCGGCTTGTCCCAGGCCATGAAGCGGTGCAGGCCCTGGTGCGCGGCGATGATGTCCAGCCCCGGGCGCAGCCACAGGTGGAAGGTGTTGCCGAGACAGATCTGCGCCCCGATGTCGGCGAGCATGGCCGGCGTCATCGCCTTGACCGTGCCGTAGGTGCCGACCGGCATGAAGACCGGGGTTTCGACCACGCCGTGGGCGAGGGTCAGGCGGCCGCGGCGGGCGCCGCCGTCGGTGGTGAGGAGTTCAAACTGCATCGTCGTTGTTGTCGTTGTCGGCGTCGTTGCGGCGGGTGATGAACATCGCGTCGCCGTAGCTGAAGAAGCGGTAGCGCTGCTCGACCGCATGGCTGTAGGCGCGGCGGATGCCGTCCATGCCGGCGAAGGCGGAGACCAGCATCAGCAGCGTGGATTTGGGCAGGTGGAAGTTGGTGACCAGCGCATCGACGACCTTGAAGCGGAAGCCGGGGAGGATGAAGATCTCGGTCTCGCCGCTGCCGGCCTCGAGCGGGCCGTCCTGCGCGGCGGCCTCGAGCGCGCGCATGCTGGTGGTGCCCACCGCGATCACCCGGCCGCCGGCGGCGCGGGTGGCGGCGATCGCGTCCACGGTCTCCTGCGGGATCACGTAGCGCTCGCGGTGCATGCGGTGTTCGCCGAGGTCGTCGACGCGCACCGGCTGGAAGGTGCCGGCGCCGACGTGCAGGGTCAGCCAGGCGCATTTCGCGCCGCGCGCCGCGATGTGCTCGAGCAGCGCCTCGTCGAAATGCAGGCCGGCGGTGGGGGCCGCGACGGAGCCGGGTTCGCGTGCATAGACCGTCTGGTAGCGCGCTTCGTCGGCTTCGCCGGCAGCGCGCTGGATGTAGGGCGGCAGCGGCAGCTTGCCGTGGCGCTCGAGCAGCGCAATCAGCTCTTCGCCAGCGGGAAAGCGCAGGTGGTAGAACTCGCCGACGCGGCCGAGCACCTCGACCTCGAAGGCGTCGGCCAGGCGCAGGCGGCTGCCGGTCTTCGGCGACTTGCTCGCGCGCACCTGGGCGAGCGCCTCGTGCGGGCCGACCGCGCGTTCGATCAGCACCTCGACCTGGCCGCCGCTGTCCTTGACCCCATGCAGGCGGGCATGGATCACGCGCGTATCGTTGAACACGAACAGGTCGCCCGGACGGACGAGGTCCGCCAGGGCGGCGAAGCTGGCGTCGGCCAGGGTCGGTTGCGCGCCGGGGTTCGGGGTGAGCACGAGCAGCCGGCTCGCGCTGCGCTCGGCGAGCGGCGCCTGCGCGATCAGTTCCGCGGGAAGGGCGTAGTCGAAATCGTTGAGTTTGAGGGACATCGGGTTTCTCGGGGGGGCGATCGGCGGATCTGTAGCCTTGCCGGTGGCGGGCGAGCGGTTACGCACCCGGGGGCCCGGCCGGCTTGCCGGGCCGTGGCGTGTTCGTGGATAATGCCGCTCCCGTGCCGGGATGGCGGAATCGGTAGACGCAGCGGATTCAAAATCCGCCGCCGCAAGGTGTGTGGGTTCGAGTCCCACTCTCGGCACCAGCAGTTTCTTGTTGTGGATCGGCCGTGTGCTGCGCACGCCTCCTGTCGATCCGCCGCCGCTCAGGCCCGCGATTCTGGATCGACCGTGGCCGAAAATCAAATCACCCGAACTTCTGCTTCGCCGTCGCTGCCTCGCTGATCGCGCGCACGGCCGGATGCGTCAGCCTGCGCTCGACCGAGATCGCGTAATAGGTTTCGGTGACGCCGTCGGCGTCGCCGAGGTGGATCATCCCCGCCTGCCGGCACAGCTGCTCGCCGACCATGGACGCGCTCGGAAGGATTCCGGCGCCGGCTTCGGCGAAGGCGCGCATAAGCGCGCCGTCGTCGAATTCGCCGACGATGCGCGGGCGCAGGCCGGCGGCCTCGAACCAGCGCAGCAGCGGGCCGCGCACGCTGGCTTCCGTTCCGGGCAGCAGCAGGGGCGCGCCGTCGAGGCGGGCCGGGAAGGGGCCGTTCAGGCGCGCGGCGAGCGCGGGTGCGGCGTAGAAGCCGATCGTCGACTCCCCCAGCGCATGGCTGTAGCCGCGCACGTCCATGTTGGGCGGCAGCGGGCTGTCGGCGAGCACCACGTCGAGCTTGTGGATCGCCAGTTCGCCGAGTAGGGCGTCGAACTTGCCCTCGCGGCACACGATGCGCATCGGCTCGGGCAGGTCCATCGACGGCGCCAGCAGCAGCCAGGCGATCGCCTTCGGCACGACGTCGGCGATGCCGACCCGGAACGGCACCGCGCGTCCGGTGGCGCGGCTCTGCAGCGCCTCCTCCAGTTCGCTGCCGAGGCGGAAGATCTCCTCCGCGTAGTCCAGCACCATGCGTCCGGTCTCGGTCAGCATCAGACCGCGGCCCTGGCGCTTGAACAGGCTGACGCCGAGATCGGTCTCCAGCGTGGCGATCTGGCCGGACAGGGTCTGCGGCGCCAGCCCGGAACGTTCGGCCGCACGCACGATCCCACCGGCACGTGCCACCGTCCAGAAGTGGTGAAGCTGCTTGTAGTTGAGCATGGCGGGCGGTCCCTCCGGAGGCGGTGGTGATACTTCGTAAAAATCGGATCGAAATTCTGTTGAACTGAGATTTTATCGAACAGTCTGAGGGTTAGTATCCGTCGAGGCACAGGGCCCGACGGTGACTGTGCAATAACAGAAGGAGACTGGACATGCGTATCGACCTGCATTGCGATGGTGTGGAAGCGCCCCCGGGGCTGCGTGACTATGTGGCGCGCCGGATGCGGTTTGCGATCGGTCGCTTCCGCGACCACATCCAGTGGGCACGTGTGAAGGTGGCGGACGTCAACGGGCCCAAGGGCGGTGCGGACAAGCGCTGCGTGGTGCAGCTGCGGCTGCGCAACCTGCCCGACGTGGTGTTCGCGATCAACCAGTTCGAAGTGCGCGCCGCGGTCGATGAAGCGGCCGACCGCGTCGCCCGCGTGCTCGCCCAGCGCGTCCGCCGCAACCAGCGTCCGGCGCGCGTGGCTGCACCCATCGCCGCGTTGCCGGCCTGAAGCTGCCGTACCGATCGTCCCGACCCAAAACAACTCATCGATTCCCCACAGGAGGTCATCCGACCATGGAAAACCGTATCGCAACGATGCAGCGCGCCGAAGCCTCGGTGCTGCAGACCAACAAGGTCATCCGCAACACCTACATGCTGCTGTCGCTGACGCTGGCCTTCTCGGCGCTGACCGCCGGGCTGTCGATGGCGATGGGCGCGCCGCGCCTGGGCATCATCGTCACGCTGCTCGGCTACTTCGGCCTGCTGTTCGCCACCACCAAGTTCCGCAACAGCAGCCTCGGCATCGTGTTCGTGTTCGCGCTGACCGGTTTCATGGGCTTCACGCTCGGTCCGATCATCTCCGCCTACCTGTCGCTCCCCAACGGTAGCTCGATCGTGATGCAGGCGATGGCCGGCACCGCGGCGATCTTCCTCGGGCTGTCGGCATACGCGGTGACGAGCAAGAAGGACTTCTCGTTCATGGGCGGCTTCCTGATGGTGGGCATCCTGGTCGCCTTCCTGGCCGGCCTGGGCGCGATCTTCTTCGAGATCCCGGCGCTGTCGCTGACCGTGTCCGCCGCCTTCGTGCTGCTGATGTCGGGCCTGATCTTGTTCGAGACCAGCAACATCATCCACGGTGGCGAGACCAACTACATCATGGCCACGGTGTCGCTGTTCGTGTCGATCTTCAACCTCTTCACCAGCCTGCTGCACCTGCTGGGCTTCGCCAGCAACGAGTGAGCGGGCGCCCCGCGCCGGCGGGGCTGCACGTGATGCCGGGGTGGTCGCCGCAAGGCGCCACCCCGGCGTCGTTCGCGAGGCCGCTTTTGCGGCGCAGCACCCGGGGCACGCGCCGCGCGGCGGCTGGCGTTACAATGGCGCACATTTTTGACTTGGACAGGCCGGGATGAAAACCACCTTTCTTGATTTCGAAACGGCGATCTCCGAACTCGAGGAGAAGATCGACCAGCTCCGCTTCGTGCAGGACGACCCGGCGGTCGACATCTCCGACGAGATCAAGCGGCTCGAGGCCAAGAGCCAGTCGCTGACCAAGGACCTCTACGCCAAGCTCAGCCCGTGGCAGATCGCCCAGGTCGCGCGCCATCCGCAGCGCCCGTACACGCTCGACTACGCGAGCCTGATCTTCACCGACTTCCAGGAACTGCACGGCGACCGCAGCTACGCCGACGACAAGGCGATCGTCGGCGGCCTGGCGCGCTTCAACGGCCAGGCCTGCGTGGTCATCGGCCACCAGAAGGGGCGCGACACCAAGGAGAAGATCGCGCGCAACTTCGGCATGCCGCGCCCCGAGGGCTATCGCAAGGCGATGCGGCTGATGAAGCTGGCCGAGAAGTTCGCGCTGCCGGTATTCACCTTCGTCGACACCCCGGGCGCCTATCCGGGCATCGGTGCCGAGGAGCGCGGCCAGTCGGAGGCGATCGGCCACAGCATCTACCTGATGGCCGAACTCAGGACGCCGATCATCAGCACCATCATCGGCGAGGGCGGCTCCGGCGGTGCGCTGGCGATCGCGGTCGCCGACCAGGTGCTGATGCTGCAGTACTCCACCTACTCGGTGATCTCGCCCGAGGGCTGCGCCTCCATCCTGTGGAAGAGCGCGGAGAAGGCCGCCGACGCCGCCGAGACCATGGGCATCACCGCGGCACGCCTGAAATCGCTGAACCTTGTCGATCGCGTGGTCGATGAGCCGATCGGCGGCGCGCACCGCGACCATCGCGCGATGGCGGCATCGTTGAAGCGTGCGCTCGCCGACGCGCTGCGCGAGCTCGAGGTGCTGACCCCGTCCGAGCTCGTCGCCCAGCGCTACGAGAAGCTGATGAGCTACGGACGCTTCAAGGAAAAGGCGGCCTGATCCCGGGCTGCCGGAGCCGCCTCCTGCCGTCCGCATGCGCCGGAGCGCACGGTGGATGAGCGCCCCTGACGAGTTCCTCGAGCGCATCGCCGCGGTACTGGCATCGGCCGGTGTCAGTGCCGGTACGCGCATATGCTGCGCGCTGTCGGGCGGCGTGGACTCGGTCGTGCTGTTCGAGGTCTTGCGCCGTCTGCAGCCGCGCGTCGGCTATGGCCTGTCGGCCGCGCACGTCCACCATGGCCTCAGTCCCAATGCGGACGCCTGGGCCGCGGCCTGCACCGGGCGCGGCGCGCGGGCCGGCGTGCCGGTACAGGTGTTCCGGGTCGAGATCGAGCGAAACCATCCCGACGGCATCGAGGCGGCCGCCCGCGCGGCGCGCCATGCGGCGCTCGACACGGTGGCCTGCGACTGGCTGGCCTTCGGCCATCATCAGGACGACCAGGCCGAAACCCTGCTGTTCCGTCTGCTGCGCGGCGGCGGCGTGCGCGGTGCGGCGGCGATGCGCGTGCTGAGTCCGCCCGTGCGCGGCCGGCCCGGACGCCTGCGACCCCTGCTCGCACTGCGCCGCGCGGAGATCGAGGACTGGGCCCGACGGCAGGGCCTGGACTGGGTCGAGGACGAGAGCAACGCCGCGCTCCATCACACCCGCAATGCACTCCGTCATCGGCTGCTGCCGGTGGCCGAGACGCTCTTTCCCGCCGCCGTGCCGACGCTGGCCCGCGCCGCAGCGCATTTCGCCGAGGCCGACGATCTGCTCGGAGAGCTGGCTGCGCTCGACGCCCGTGCCTGCGGCGGGCTGCCGCTGTCACGCCAGGCCTTTCTCGCCCTCGGCGGTGGGCGCCAGGCCAACCTGCTGCGCTGGCTGCTGCAGCGCGCCGGCGCGCAGGCGCCGTCCTCGCGACGGCTGGCCGAGGCGCTGCGCCAGCTCGGTGCGCTGCCGGCCGCGCGCGCACTCGACGTCTCCCTCGGGGCGTGGGCGCTGCGCGCGTATCGGGACCGGGTTTGGCTGGAGCCGAGCGCGGAGCCGGTGGTCGAGGCGCTGGTCTGGGACGACGAGCCTGCGCTGCCATGGGCGGGCGGCTATGTGCGCTTCGAGGCCGCGTGCGGCGAGGGCCTGAGTGCGGCGCGCCTGGCGGCGGCGAAGCTCCGCGCGCTGGCGCCGCGCACGTCCGGCATGAGCCTGCGCCTGTCGCCGCAGCGTCCGCGCCGCGAATTGCGCAAGCTGTGCCAGGAGGCCGGCATCCCGGCATGGCTGCGTGCACGCCTGCCGGTACTGTGGGTGGATGGCGAGCCGGCCTGGGTCGGCGGTATCGGCATCGAGGCGGCCTTTGCCGCAGCGCCTGGTGAGCCGGGGGTGCTGCCGCGGTGGTCGGTCGGCGAGCCCGGTGCGGGCGGCGAGGAGCCCGCCGCCTGGCCTGCCGCCTGAGCGGCGCGCGGGCGGGAATCAGGTGCGCAGCACGGTCAGCAGCTGCGCCAGTTCGACCGCCGAGCGCACCTCCATCTTGTCGAAGATGCGCGAGCGGTGCGCTTCCACGGTGCGCATCGAGATCGACAGTTCGTCGGCGATCACCTTGTTGTACTTGCCCTCGAGGATCAGTTCCATGACCTCGCGCTCGCGCTGGGTCAGGGTGGCCAGGCGCGATTCGATGGTCTCGCGGCTGGCGGCGACCTGCTGGCGGTCGCGGTCGGTGGCGAGCGCCTTCTCCACCAGATCGACCAGGTCGTGGTCGTTGAAGGGCTTCTCGATGAAGTGGAAGGCGCCCTTCTTCAGTGCCGACACCGCCATCGGCACGTCGCCGTGGCCGGTGATGAAGATCACCGGCAGCTGGCAGCCGCGGGCGAGCAGGGTGTCGAAGCATTCCAGCCCGCTCATGCCCTGCATGCGGATGTCGAGCACGATGCAGCCGCGCCAGTGCGGCTGCCACGCGTCGAGGAAACTCTCGCCCGACGACCAGGTGCGGCAGCTCACGCCGCGGGTCTTGAACAGCCACTCGAGCGCGTCGCGGATGGCTTCGTCATCGTCGATGATGTGGGTGCAGGCGGCATTCATGCGGATTCGGCGTCCAGGGGCAGCGACAGGGTGAAGATGGTACCGCCGCCGGGCCTGAGTTCGAAAGCGAGCCGGCCATGGTGGAGTTCGGCGATCGAGCGGCAGATGTTGAGGCCCATGCCCATGCCCTCGGCCTTGGTGGTGAAGAAGGGCTCGAACAGGCGGGCGGCGATCTCGGCCGGGATGCCGTGGCCGCGGTCGGCCACCGACACGGTGGCGAAGCGCCCGTTGAGCGCGGAGTGCACCTCGACGACGCGCGTCGCCGGCGGCAGGTCGCGCATCGCATCCATCGCGTTGCGCACCAGGTTCACCACGATCTGCTCGATCATCACCGCATCGGCCTCGACCGCCGGCATCGGGCCGAACAGCTCGACGCGCAGCTGGACCTGGCGCTTGCGCGCATCGGCCTCGATCAGCCCGATGGCGTCGCGGATCACCGCGTTGAGCTCGAGCGGCTCGCGCTTGGGCTCGGAGCGGCGGACGAAGTCATGCACGCGACGGATGATCTCGCCAGCGCGCCTGGCCTGGCGGGCGATCCGTTCGTGGATGTCGAGCAGTTCGCCGCGGTCGAGCGGCTGGTCGCCCTGCAGGCGGTTGATGCAGCCGGAGGTGTAGCTGGCGATCGCGGCCAGCGGCTGGTTCAGTTCGTGGGCCAGCGTGGATGCCATCTCGCCCATGGTGATCAGGCGCGAGCTTTGCTGCAGGCGTTCCTCCTGCTGCCGGGCCTGCTCGCGGGCGCGTTTCTGCTCGGTGATGTCGAGCACCGAGCCCATCCAGCCGGCATGCTGGCCACGGGCGTCGATCAGCGGCGCCTCGAACACGAGGGCGTCGAGCACCTCGCCGTTCTTGCGCCGCAGGCGCACCTCGGTGCCTTCGACGGCGCTGCCGCCGGCCATGATCCGGTGATGGACCTCGAAGGTCTGCTCGAGATGCTCGGGATCCCAGTATGGCATCGGCGGCTTGCGGCCGACGAGCTCGTCCGCGCTGAAGCCGGTCATGCGGCAGAACGCGGAGTTGACGTAGGTGAGCCGCCCCTCGCGGTCGCGCGCGCGCATGCCGGTCAGCATCGAATCCTCCATCGCCTTGCGGAACGCCGACTCGGCGCGCAGGGCGATCTCGGCCTGCTGGCGGCGGGCGAGCTGGCGGCGCAGCTGCATCACGCTCCACAGGATGATGCCGGCCAGCAGCACGATCGACGCGGCGAGCAGCACCGGGATCCAGCGCGTGTCGGACTTGTAGGCGGTGATCTGCAGCGTCAGCCCGTGGCCGGGCGGATCGAAGGGCATGGTGTAGGCGAGCCTGGACGACACCGGCGCGACCTTGGACTTGGCGGCGATCTCGCGCCCGTCGGCGTCGAGCACCGCCACGCGGTAGCGCTCGGAGAACCACCACGGCAGCTCGCGCACGACGAGGTCGGTCAGCGAATACACGCCGACGATCACGCCCGGCGGCGCGTCCTCGGACCAGATCGGCACATGCACCTGGAAGTGGTGGGTGTTGTCCATGCCGGGGTAGGCGGGGCCATACACCGGGCGGCCGATGTTGCGCGCGAGCTGGAAAGTCGTTTCCTCGTGCATGCGGGCGGGGCTCTCCGCGGCAGGCGTGGTGGCTTCCTGGCGCGGCGGCATGGCGCCGAGCAGCCGGCCTTCCGCCGACAGCCACAGGATCTGGACGAGTCCGCGCTCCTGGTTCAGCAGGCTGGACAGGCGGGCCTCGGTTTCGGGCGGCAGCGGCCGGTCGATGAAGAGCTCGCGGCCGATCTCCTGCAGGTGGATCTCGTTGCGGTCGAGGTGGAACCGCAGGTTCTGCTCCATCCACAGCACGTCGTTGAGCAGCGTGGTGCGCTGCTCGTCGGCGTCGTACTCGCGGGTCAGCCACACCAGGGCGGCGATGGCGGCGAGGAACAGCGCCAGGCTCAGGTAGGGCAGGTGCTGGATCCAGCGCTTGCGGCCCGGCGGCGGCATGGAGGGCGGTGCTTCGGTCGGGCTCATGGTTCGGCTTGCCGCTCGGGGGCGCGACGGAGGCTCATGCGCTTGCGGTTGTCACGGATGCGGACATCCACAATAGCAGTCCCTTTTGGGCGAAACGATACTGATGGTCGACACAGCGAAACTTATCGCAGTGCGAGTGCGTTGCCCGGCCGGTTCCGGGTGGGCCAAAACTACCTTGATGCGGTTCTCTAGGAGGAGATGTTTTCATGAAGATTCGTGCGCTTCTGGTCGGTCTGGTTGCCGTCGGTCTGTCTGCCGCTGCTGCTGCAGCGGATCCCATCGTGATCAAGTTCAGCCACGTCGTGGCCCAGGACACGCCCAAGGGCAAGGCTGCGGAGAAGTTCAAGGAGCTCGCCGAGAAATACACCAGCGGCGCCGTCAAGGTCGAGGTTTACGCCAACAGCACCCTCTACAAGGATAAGGAAGAGATGGAAGCGCTGCAGCTCGGCGCCGTCCAGCTCCTCGCCCCCTCGCTGGCCAAGTTCGGTCCGCTCGGCGTGCGCGAGTTCGAGGTCTTCGATCTGCCCTACATCTTCGATGGCTACGAGGCGCTGAACAAGGTCACCCAGGGCGCGGTGGGCCAGCAGCTGCTCGCCAAGCTCGAGCCCAAGGGCATCAAGGGCCTGGCCTTCTGGGACAACGGCTTCAAGTCCTTCTCCGCCAACACCCCGATCCGCGCGCCCGAGGACCTGAAGGGCAAGAAGATGCGCATCCAGTCGTCCAAGGTGCTCGAGGAGCAGATGCGCGAGGTCAAGTCGCTGCCGCAGGTGATGGCCTTCTCCGAGGTCTATCAGGCGCTGCAGACCGGCGTCGTGGATGGCACCGAGAACCCGCACTCCAACCTCTACACCCAGAAGATGCACGAAGTGCAGAAGCACATGACGCTGACCGACCACGGTTACCTGGGCTATGCGGTGATCACCAACAAGAAGTTCTGGGAAGGCCTGCCGGCCGAGGTCCGCACGCAGCTCGACAAGGCGATCGCCGAGTCGACCGTCTACGCCAACCAGATCGCCAAGGAAGAGAACGACAAGTCGCTGGAAGCGGTGCGTGCCTCGGGCAAGACGGAGATCTACACCCCGACCGCCGAGGAGAAGGCTGCGTTCAAGAAGGCCTTCATGCCGGTGCACAAGAAGATGGAGTCGCGCATCGGCAAGGACCTGATCCAGTCGATCTACAAGGAAACCGGCTTCGATCCGGCCAGGCTGTAATCCAACCCGCTTCACACCCAACAGCGCCCGTCAGGCCACGCAGACCCGACGGGCGTTTTTTCGGGGGAAAACAATCATGAACAAGCTTCTCGACCGCCTCGAGGAGTTCATCATCGCCGCGCTGATGGCCGTGGCGACCGTGGTGATCTTCGTCTCGGTGGTGCATCGCTACCTGTCCGGCTACGAGATTCCCGGCCTGCAGGACTGGCTGCTCGACATGAACTTCGGCTGGGCCCAGGAATTCTGCATCATCCTCTTCGTGTGGATGGCCAAGTTCGGCGCCGCCTATGGCGTGCGCACCGGCATCCACGTCGGTGTCGACATCCTGATCAACAAGCTCTCCGGCAGCACGCGCTCGGCGATGATCCAGCTCGGCCTGGTGTGCGGCGTGATCTTCACCGGCCTGATCGGCATCTTCGGCGCGCTCTTCGTGTGGGAGAACGGCATGGCCTACGAGACGCTGAGCCTGTTCGGCCGCGATACCGGCGATTTCTTCGAGGGCCCGACCACGCCCGACCTGGAGTGGCCGACCTGGATCGTCTATTCCGCGGTGCCGCTGGGCTCCTTCCTGATGTGCTACCGCTTCCTGCAGGTCATGGTCAGCTTCTCGCGCACCGGCGAGCTGCCCACCCACGACCACGGCCACGTCGAAGGCCTGGACGATGATCAGGACGAGAACGTGCTGCTCGAGGGCGAGGCGTTCTCGATCGCCGAAGACGTCGAGCACGCCCGTCGCGAGGCCGCGGCCAAGCGCCCGGGCTCCGGAAAGTGAGGAAGACGACATCATGACCAATACGATTGCAATCTTCGGCCTGCTCGTCGTCCTCATGGCGATCGGCATGCCGGTGGGCGTGGCGCTCGGCCTCACCGTGCTGAGCTTCATGTTCATCTTCACCGACGTGCCGCTGGAATCGGTGGCGCTCAAGATGTTCACCGGCATCGAGAAGTTCGAGATCATGGCGATCCCGTTCTTCATCCTCGCCGGCAACTTCCTGACCCACGGCGGGGTGGCGCGGCGGATGATCAACTTCGCCACCTCGATGGTCGGCCACATGCGCGGCGGCCTCGGCATGTCGGCGGTGCTGGCGTGCGCGCTGTTCGCGGCGGTGTCGGGCTCCAGCCCGGCGACCGTGGTGGCGATCGGCTCGATCCTGATCCCGGCGATGATCAAGCAGGGCTACCCGCTGCGCTTCGGTGCCGGCACGGTGGCCTCGGCCGGCGGCCTCGGCATCCTGATCCCGCCTTCGATCGTCATGGTGATGTACTCGGTGACGACCAACACCTCGGTGGGCGCGCTGTTCATGGCGGGCGTGATCCCCGGCCTGCTGCTGGCCTTCATGCTCGGCCTGTGCACCTGGTACGTGGCGCACAAGAACAACTACCCGACGCTGCCGCGCTCGACCTGGGGCGAACGCATCAGGCACTTCCGCAAGGCCTTCTGGGGGCTGATGCTGATCGTGGTGGTGATGGGCGGCATCTACTCGGGCATGTTCACCCCGACCGAGGCAGCGGCGATGAGCGCGGTGTACGCCTTCTTCATCGCGGTCTTCGTGTACAAGGACCTGACCCTCAAGCAGATCCCGCGCGTGCTGCTGGACTCGGCGAACATGAGCGCGATGCTGCTGTTCATCATCGCCAGCGCGGTGCTGTTCTCCTTCATCCTGACCAGCGAGCAGATCCCGCAACGCATGGCCGACGCGATCGTGGCCAGCGGCATGGGGCCGATCGGCTTCCTGATCGTGGTGAACCTGCTGCTGCTGGTGGCCGGCGCGCTGATGGAGCCGTCCTCGATCATCCTGATCCTCGCCCCGATCCTGTTCCCGGTGGCGGTGGCGCTGGGCATCGACCCGATCCACTTCGGCGTGATGATCGTGGTGAACATGGAGATCGGCATGATCACGCCGCCGGTGGGTCTGAACCTGTTCGTCGCCAGCGGCATCACCAAGGCGGGCCTGACCGAGATGAGCAAGGCGGTCATGCCCTGGCTGTGGACCATGCTCGCCTTCCTGATGATCATCACCTACATCCCGAGCATCTCGACCTTCCTGCCCAAGGCGATGGGCATCATGTAAGGCCCGCGCCGGCCCGCCGGCGCAAGAAGCCCCGGCCGTGTGCCGGGGCTTTTTCGTGCACCGGTGGTCCGGCCGCCGGACCCCGGCCGACGGCCGCACGCGTGCCTGTCACACGAAACCTGCTAGAATTTCGCGCTTTTTTTCCAAACACAGTCCCGGAGTTTTTCCATGGCAATCGAACGCACCCTGTCCATCATCAAGCCCGACGCCGTCGCCAAGAACGTGATCGGCCAGATCTACGCCCGCTTCGAAGCCGCCGGCCTGAAGATCATCGCCGCCAAGATGGCTCACCTGTCCGAGCGCGAAGCCGGCGAGTTCTACGCCGTGCACAAGGAGCGTCCCTTCTTCAAGGATCTGGTGTCCTTCATGACCTCCGGCCCGGTGATGATCCAGTGCCTGGAAGGCGAGAACGCCATCGCCAAGAACCGCGAGCTGATGGGCGCCACCGACCCGAAGAAGGCCGACAAGGGCACCATCCGCGCCGACTTCGCCGAGTCGATCGACGCCAACGCGGTGCACGGCTCCGACGCCCCCGAGACCGCTGCCGTGGAAGTGGCTTTCTTCTTCCCGGGCATGAACGTTTACTCGCGCTGAGCGGTCCGTTCCAGCGGCCCGTCGCGCACGCTTCGCGGTGCCTCCCGCACCGCGCGCGGCGTGGTCGGGCCGTTTGCATTACGGTCGATCCGTTTCCATCCAGCGGATCCCGCTTCAGATGAGTGAAGTTTCAGGCATGAGCACATCCGATCAGGTCAATCTGCTCGACTTCGATGTCGACGGCCTCGTCACCTGGTTCGCCGGGCTGGGCGAGAAGCCCTTCCGCGCCCGCCAGGTGATGCGCTGGATGCATCACGAGGGCTGCGCCGACTTCGACGCCATGACCGACGTCGCCAAGTCCCTGCGCGCCAAGCTCAAGGACATCGCGGTGATCCGCCCGCCGGTGCCGGTGCGCGATTCGATCTCGGCCGACGGCACGCGCAAGTGGCTGCTCGACGTGGGCAACGCCAACGCGGTCGAAACCGTGTTCATCCCTGAAACCCACCGTGGCACGCTGTGCGTGTCCTCGCAGGCCGGCTGCGCGCTCGACTGCGCGTTCTGCTCCACCGGCAAGCAGGGCTTCAACCGCAACCTGACGGCGGCCGAGATCATCGGCCAGCTGTGGCTGGCGAACAAGCTGCTCGGCGCCGCGCGAGTCGACCCGAATGAGCAGGCCGCCGATCTCGAGGCCGGCGAGAAGGACAACGGCCGCATCATCAGCAACGTGGTGATGATGGGCATGGGCGAGCCGCTGGCCAACTTCGACAACGTCGTCACCGCGCTGCGCCTGATGCTCGACGACCACGCCTACGGCCTGTCGCGCCGCCGCGTCACGGTGTCGACCTCGGGCATCGTGCCGGCGATGGACCGCCTGCGCGAGGAGTGTCCGGTGGCGCTCGCCGTGTCGCTGCATGCCTCCAACGACACCCTGCGCGACCGCCTGGTGCCGATCAACCAGAAATATCCGCTGCGCGAGCTGATGGCCGCCTGCCAGCGCTATCTCGAGCGTGCGCCGCGCGATTTCGTCACCTTCGAGTACGTGATGCTCGACGGCGTCAATGACAGCGAGGCCCATGCACGCGAGCTGGTCGCGCTGGTGCGCGACACGCCGTGCAAGTTCAACCTGATCCCGTTCAATCCCTTCCCGAATTCGGGTTTCCTGCGCTCGCCCGCGGAACGCATCCGGCGTTTTGCCGGTATCCTGATCGACGCCGGCATCGTCACCACCACGCGCAAGACGCGCGGCGACGACGTCGACGCGGCCTGCGGCCAGCTCGCGGGCCAGGTCCAGGACAAGACCCGGCGCACGGTGCATCTGCGCAGGATCACGGAGGAACGCTCATGAGTTTGAAACCGACGCTGCTCGCATGCGCGCTGGCGGCCGTGCTGGCCGGCTGCGCGACCAACCCGGCGAGCACCGCGGGGGAGGGGGCCACCGTCAGCCGCCCGATGTCGGACATCACGCCGGCGACGCCGGCCGATTCCCGCGCCCGTGTTCACGTCGACCTCGGCATGGCCTACTTCGAGATCGGCCGCTACGACGTGGCGCTCGACGAAGCGAAGATCGCCCTCAACGACAGCCCCGACTATCCGCCGGCCTACCACCTGCTCGGCCTGGCCTACATGCTGATCGAGGAGAATGGCGCCGCGCGCGAGAACTTCGAGCGCGCGCTGCGCGGGGCGCCGGGCGATCCCGACTTCAACAACAGCTATGGCTGGTTCCTGTGCACCCAGGGCGAGGAGCAGCAGGGGCTGGAGAAGCTCGCGCTCGCCGCCCGCAACCCCTATTACCGTCATCCGGGGCGTCCGCTGACCAATGCCGGCCTGTGTCACCAGCGCCTCAAGGACGATGCCGCGGCCGAGGTCCAGTTCCTGCGCGCGGTGCAGGCCGATCCGGCCAATGGCCAGGCGCTGTATCGGCTCGCGGACATCGCCTACCGCAGCGGGCGCTACGACCAGGCCCGCAGCCATCTGGTCCGTCTGCACCAGCAGCTCGAACCGAGCGCCGCGTCGGTCTGGCTCGGACTGCGGACCGAACGCCGTCTGGGCAACCACGATGCCGAAGCGAGCTACGCGTCGCAGCTGCGCTCGCGGTTCGCCGAATCGGAGGAACTCAAATTGTTCAATGAAGGGAAGTACGAGTGAGCAGCACGTCGTCCGAGAATCTTGCTGCCGTGACCGAGGCGACGTCCTCGCCGGGCGTGCGACTGCGCCGCGCCCGCGAGGCGCGCGGCGAGTCGGTGCATGAAGTCGCCTTCGCCCTCAAGCTGAGCCCGCGCCAGGTCGAGGCGCTCGAGCGTGACGACTTCGGCGCGCTGCCGGGGATGGCCTTCGTGCGCGGCTTCATGCGCAACTACGCCCGCTACCTCGGGCTCGATGCGGCACCGCTGCTCGACGCGGTGCAGCGCATGGCCGGTCCGGGCTCGCCCGACCTGTCGCCGATCCGCAATGCGGACGGCGACCTGCCGGTCGGCGGCAGGCGGCGCAGCGGGAGTTTCCCGGCGGGTGTCGTCGTGCTGATCCTGCTGGCGATGCTGGCGACGGGCTGGTATTTCGACTGGTTCCGCACCGAGAGCGCCCCGTCGGCCGAGACCGTGGTCGAGCCGGCGCCCAGCTTCGCGCCGGCGCCGAGCCAGCCGATCGTGCCCCCACAATCTTCCGTGCAGCCGGCGCTCGTCGCCGAGCCGGCCACGGTGAGCACGCCGGCCCAGGTCGAGGCGCCGGCCTCCGCTCCTGCCGCCGAAGCGCCGCAGTTCGCCGCCGCGGTCCCGGGCGCCGAGCCGGTGCAGGCCGGCGCCCAGGCCCTTGTGCCGGGCGCCGTTGCCGAGGCGCCCGCGACCGCAGCGCCCGAGACTGCCCCCGCCGCCGTCGCCAGCGGCGGACAGCTGAGCTTCCGCTTCGGTGCCGACTCGTGGATCGAGGTTCGCGACGCCTCCGGCACCATCCTGCACTCCGGCACCAACCGCGCCGGCAGCACCCGCAGCGTGCAGGGCACGGCACCGTTCACGCTGGTGGTCGGCAACGCCGCCAGCGTCACCCTCGAACACGACGGCAAGCCGGTCGACCTCGCTGCCCACATCCGCGGCTCCGTTGCCCGCCTGACGCTTCGCTGATGACCGAACCCATGACCCTCCGACAGGATTCCTCCCCGATCGACGCCTGCCCGCTCGCCCGCCACCGCACCCGCGAGGTCCGCGTCGGCAAGGTACGGATCGGCGGCGACGCCCCGGTCGTCGTGCAGTCGATGACCAACACCGACACCGCCGACGTGCTCGGCACCGCGATGCAGGTCGCCGAACTGGCGCGCGCCGGCTCCGAGATCGTGCGCATCACGGTGAACAACGAGGCTGCGGCGGCCGCGGTGCCGAAGATCCGCGACCGTCTGCTGGCGCTGAACATGGACGTGCCGCTGGTCGGCGACTTCCACTACAACGGCCACAAGCTGCTGACCGATTTCCCGGCCTGCGCGGAGGCGCTCGCCAAGTTCCGCATCAATCCGGGCAACGTCGGCGCCGGCGCCAAGCGCGACCCGCAGTTCGCGGCGATCGTCGAGCTCGCCTGCCGCCACGACAAGCCGGTGCGCATCGGCGTCAATTGGGGCAGTCTCGACCAGTCGGTGCTCGCGCGCATCATGGACGAGAACGCGAAGCGCGCCGAACCCCGCGACGCCGGCGCGGTGATGCGCGAGGCGCTGGTGGTGTCCGCGCTCGAATCCGCGGCCAAGGCCGAGGAATACGGCCTCGACCGCGACCGCATCATCCTCTCGGCGAAGGTCTCCAGCGTGCAGGACCTGATCGCGGTGTACCGCGATCTCGCGCGCCGCAGCGACTATGCGCTGCACCTGGGCCTCACCGAGGCCGGCATGGGCAGCAAGGGCATCGTCGCCTCCACCGCGGCGCTGTCGGTGCTGCTGCAGGAAGGCATCGGCGACACCATCCGCATCTCGCTGACCCCCGAGCCCGGCGGCAGCCGCACGCAGGAAGTGGTGGTGGCGCAGGAGATCCTGCAGACCATGGGCCTGCGCGCCTTCACCCCGATGGTCACCGCCTGCCCGGGCTGCGGACGCACCACCAGCACCTTCTTCCAGGAACTCGCCTCCGGCATCCAGGACTATGTACGGGCGCAGATGCCGGTGTGGCGCGAGCAATACGACGGCGTCGAGAACATGACGCTCGCGGTGATGGGCTGCGTGGTCAACGGCCCGGGCGAGAGCAAGCACGCCAGCATCGGCATCTCGCTGCCCGGCACCGGCGAGACCCCGGCCGCGCCGGTGTATGTCGATGGCGAGAAGGTCGTCACCCTGCGCGGCGACAACATCGCAGCCGAATTCAAGGCCATCGTCGACAACTACGTCGCCACCAAGTACGTGAAGAAGGGCGCCTGAGCGCCGCAACGAACAACGACCACCGCGCGTGAGCGCGACACAGAAGAACAGAAACACATGAGCCAGACCTTGCAGGCCGTGCGCGGGATGAACGACATCCTGCCGGCCGACGCCGAAACCTGGGAATACTTCGAGGACATCGTCCGTGACTGGCTGCAGAGCTACGGCTATCGACCGATCCGCATGCCGCTGGTCGAGCCGACGCCGCTGTTCAAGCGCGCGATCGGCGAGGTCACCGACATCGTCGAGAAGGAGATGTACTCCTTCGAGGACGCGCTCAACGGCGAACACCTGACGCTGCGTCCGGAAGGCACCGCGTCCTGCGTGCGCGCCGCCATCCAGCACAACCTGATCCCAGCCGGCGGTCCGCAGCGCCTGTACTACTACGGCCCGATGTTCCGCCACGAGCGCCCGCAGAAGGGGCGCTACCGCCAGTTCCACCAGATCGGCGTCGAGGCGCTGGGCTTCGCCGGTGCCGACACCGACGCCGAGCTGATCCTGATGTGCGCGCGGCTGTGGGAAGACCTCGGCCTGGAGGACGTCGCCCTCGAGATCAACTCCCTGGGCGCGCCCGAAGAGCGCGCGCAGCACCGCGCCGCGCTCATCGCCTACCTCGAGCAGCACCAGGACAAGCTCGACGAGGACGGCAAGCGCCGCCTGTACACCAACCCGCTGCGCATCCTCGACACCAAGAATCCCGAGCTGCACGCGATCGTCGAGGCGGCACCGAAGCTCGCCGACTACCTCGGCGAGGAGTCGAAGGCGCACTTCGACGCGGTGCAGGTCTTCCTCAAGGATGCCGGCATCCCGTATCGCATCAACCATCGCCTGGTGCGCGGCCTCGACTACTACAACCGCACCGTGTTCGAGTGGGTCACCACGCGCCTCGGCGCGCAGGGCACGATCTGCGCCGGTGGGCGCTACGACGGCCTGTTCGAGCAGCTCGGCGGCAAGCCGCAGCCGGCGGCCGGTTTTGCGATCGGCATCGAGCGCCTGCTGCTGCTGTGGAAGGAATGCGGTGGCGAGGCCGAGCGCTCGGTGGCCGACGCCTACGTGGTCAGCGTCGGCGAGGCCGCCCAGCGCCTGGGTATGCGCGCCGCGGAAACCCTGCGCGAGCACGGCTTCGCGGTGCTGATGCACTGCGGCGGCGGCAGCTTCAAGGCGCAGATGAAGAAGGCCGATGCGAGCGAGGCGCCGGTGGCGATCGTGATCGGCGAGGATGAGGCCGCGGCCGGCGAGGTCGGCATCAAGCCGCTGCGCGGCGGCGGTGCCCAGCAGCGCGTCACGCTCGAGGCGCTGCCCGAGGCGATGGCCGTGCTGCTGTATTCCGAAGAACCCGAACTAGAGGCTTGATGATGGCGGTCTACGATCTCGAAGAGCAGGAACAGATATCCGAACTCAAGGCCTGGTGGGCGCAGTACGGCAACTTCGTCGTCACCCTCGCGGTGGTGGCGGCGCTCGCCTCGGTGGGCTGGCAGGGCTGGAACTGGTACCAGAACCGCAATGCCGCCGACGCCGGCGTGCTGTACTACGCGGTGCAGCAGGCCGCCGAGCAGCAGGATGCGCAGAAGGCGCGCGAGGCCGCCGGGCGGCTGATCGGCGAGCACGGCGGCAGCGTCAGCGCCCAGCTCGGCGCGCTGCTGTCGGCGGCGCTGCAGTTCGAGAGCGGTGATCTCGCCAATGCCCGCGCCCAGCTCGAGTGGGCGGCCGACAAGGGCAAGGACGCGGCGCTGCGCGATCTCGCCCGCCTGCGTCTGGCCGCCGTGCTGCTGCAGCAGGGCGAGCACGATGCGGCGCTCGCCCGCCTGGAGGCCGCGCCGAGCGCGGCGTACAAGACCCGGTTCGACGACCTGCGCGGCGACGTCCTCGCCGCCCAGGGCAAGAAGGCCGAGGCGCGCGCCGCCTGGCAGGCCGCGATCGACGGCCTTGCCGCCGAAGGCGAGGAAGCCGCCACCCTGCGCGAGGTCGTGCGCGTGAAACTTGAATCGCTCGGAGTCTGACCGATGAAGCCGTTCCCGCTGCGCCTGGTTCCGCTGCTGGCTGCCGTCCTGGTTTCCGCCGGCTGCTCGTCGCTGAATCCGTTCTCCAGTTCCGCCGCCAAGCCCGCGCCGCTGGCGGATTTCACGCCCTCGGCCCAGCTCGCCGCCGCCTGGCAGGCCAACATCGGCGAAGCCGGCCCGTATCGCTTCCAGCCCGCGGTGTGGAGCGATGCCGTATATGCGGCAGGCAATGACGGTGAGGTGGCGCGCTTCGAGGGCGGACGCCCGGTGTGGCGCATCGACACCGACACGGAGCTGTCGGCGGGTGTCGGCACCGACGGCCGCCTGGCGGTCGTGGCCGCAACCGACGGTGCGGTGATCGCGCTCGACGCCGCGACCGGCAGCGAACGCTGGCGCGCGAACGTGGGTGCCGAGGTGCTCGCGCCGCCCGCCGTCAGCCTGGAGTTCGTCATCGTCCGCGCCTCCGACAACCGCCTGATCGCGCTCGATGCGCGCGACGGCAGCCGGCGCTGGGTGTACCAGCGCAACAACCCGCCGCTGGCGCTGCGCAGCTTCGCCAGCGTGGTCATCGAGGGGCCGGTGGTGCTCGCCGGCTTCCCCGGCGGCAAGCTGGCGGTGATCAACCTCGCCAATGGCGGCGCGATCACCGAACTCAACGTTGCCGTGCCGCGCGGTGCGACCGAACTCGAGCGCGTGGCCGACATCGCCGGCACCCCGGTGGTCGGCCGGCGCGAGGTGTGCGCGGTCAGCTACCAGGGTCGCGCCGCGTGTTTCGACACCTCCAACGGCAACACCATCTGGGCGCGCGATCTTTCCAGCAGCGTCGGCATGGACCGCGATGCGCGCTTCGCGATGATCACCGACGAGCGCGACGCGGTACAGGCGCTCGACGCCTACAGCGGCGCCAGCGTGTGGAAGCAGGATGCGCTCGCGCGCCGCCAGGTGTCGCGGCCGCTGATCGTGGGCGACCACGTGGTCGTCGGCGACGTCGAGGGCTACGTCCATCTGCTGAACCGCGAGACCGGCGCCTTCGCCGCCCGCGACCGCGCCGGCAGCGAGGCGATCGGTGCCGATCCGGTGCCGCTCGGCCGCGGCTTCGTCGTTCAGGACGCCGACGGCGACATTACCGCGTACGAAGTACGCTGAGGCAGTACAGCAAGTGAAACCCACCATCGTTCTGGTCGGCCGGCCCAATGTCGGCAAATCGACCCTGTTCAACCGCCTGACGCGCACGCGCGATGCGCTGGTCGCCGACCAGCCGGGCCTCACCCGTGACCGTCACTACGGCGTCGGCCGCGTCGGCGACCGCGATTATCTGGTCGTCGATACTGCCGGCTTCGACCCCGTGGCCAAGGACGGCATCATGCACGAGATGGCGCGCCAGGCCGAACAGGCGATCGCCGAGGCCGACGTGCTGCTGTTCCTGGTCGATGGTCGTGCCGGGCGCACCCCCCACGACGAGAACATCGCCGCGCGCCTGCGCCGTGCCGGCCGGCCGGTGCATCTGGTGGTGAACAAGGCCGAAGGTCTCGACCGCGCGATGGTCGCCGCCGACTTCCATGCCCTCGGTCTCGGCGATCCGCTGCCGGTGTCCGCCGCCCATGGCGACGGCGTCAAGCAGCTCGTCGAGCTGGTGCTGGCGCCGTTCCCGCTCGACGACGAGAAGGAGGCGCGCGAGGACGAAGGTCCGCGCGTGGCGATCGTCGGCCGGCCGAACGTCGGCAAGTCCACCCTGGTCAATACCCTGCTCGGCGAGGAGCGGGTAATCGCCTTCGACATGCCGGGCACCACCCGCGACGCGATCGCGATTCCCTTCGAGCGCGAGGGGCGGCGCTACACGCTGATCGACACCGCCGGCCTGCGTCGGCGCGGCAAGGTCTTCGAGGCGGTGGAGAAGTTCTCCGTCATCAAGACCCTGCAGGCGGTGCAGGAGTCCAACGTGGTCGTGCTGGTGCTCGACGCGGCGCAGGACATCTCCGACCAGGACGCTCACATCGCCGGCTTCGCGCTCGAGGCCGGACGCGCGCTGGTGGTGGCGATCAACAAGTGGGACGCGGTGGACGACTACCGCCGCGAGCGCCTGAAGTCCGACATCGCGCGCAAGCTGGCCTTCCTGTCCTTCGCGCGCTTCCACCAGATCTCGGCGCTCAAGTCGCAGGGCATCGGTGGGCTGCTGAAGTCGGTCGATGCGGCCTATGCCGCCGCCACCGCCGATCTGTCCACGCCGCGGCTGACGCGCGCGCTGCAGCAGGCGGTCGCCCGCCAGGCGCCGCCGCGCCATGGCCTGGCGCGGCCGAAGATGCGTTACGCCCACCAGGGTGGCATGAACCCGCCGGTGATCGTGATCCACGGCAACGCCCTGGACGACATTCCACAGTCCTACGTGCGCTATCTGGAACGTTGCTTCATGGAGGCGTTCAAGCTGCAGGGCACGCCCTTGCGCATCCAGTTCCGTACCACGCACAATCCGTACGCGACGCGGACTTGAAGACTTTCGGCGTCCAGAACCCGTCTCCACACCCGGATTTCGTTGCATACTGTTATTGCGCAGTGCAGCAATGAAATTCACTGCATTCTTATAAACACAATATAAAGAGGTTCAGCAATGAGCAACAAAGGGCAACTTCTACAAGACCCCTTCCTCAACACCCTGCGTCGCGAGCACATTCCGGTGTCGATCTATCTGGTCAATGGCATCAAGCTGCAGGGCCAGGTCGAATCCTTCGACCAGTACGTCGTGCTGCTCAAGAACACCGTGACGCAGATGGTCTACAAGCACGCCATCTCCACCGTCGTCCCCGCGCGCCCCGTCGTCATCCAGCAGGAAGAGGGCAGCAACTGAGGCCGCAGCGCATCGTTGGCGGCCGGCTGATCCCGGCCGCAGGGGGCGCCCATGTTTGAGCGCCCCGCCTCGGGAGAGCGCGCGATCCTCGTCCAGCTCGACCTCGGCCAGGGCGCGATCGACGAGCGCCTGTCCGAACTCAAGCTGCTGGTGCTCAGTGCGGGCGCCAGCGTCGAGGCCGTGGTGCAGGGCAAGCGTGCCGCGCCCGACCCCAAGCTCTTCGCCGGCAGCGGCAAGGTCCAGGAGATCGGCGAGGCGCTGCGCGCCAACGGCGCCGACATCGTGATCTTCAACCACGCCTTGTCGCCGGCCCAGCAGCGCAACCTCGAGCGCGAGCTGCAGTGCATGGTCATCGACCGCACCGCGCTGATCCTCGACATCTTCGCCCAGCGCGCGCGCAGCCACGAAGGCAAGCTGCAGGTCGAGCTCGCCCAGCTCGAGCACCTGGCCACGCGCCTGGTGCGCGGCTGGACCCACCTCGAGCGCCAGAAGGGCGGTATCGGCCTGCGCGGCCCGGGTGAAAAGCAGCTCGAGACCGACCGCCGCCTGCTCGGCAACCGGGTCAAGATGCTCAAGTCGCGCCTGGCCCAGATCGAGAAGCAGCGCAAGGTTCGTCGGCGGGCGAGGGAACGTCGCGACGTTCTGTCGGTCTCTCTCGTCGGTTACACCAATGCGGGCAAGTCGACGCTGTTCAATGCGCTGACGAAGGCGGGGGCCTATGCGGCCGACCAGCTCTTCGCCACGCTCGACACCACCTCGCGCCGGCTCTACGTGGGCGGCGAGCAGGGCGGCGTCAGCGTGGTGCTGTCGGACACCGTCGGCTTCATCCGCGACCTGCCGCATGCGCTGGTCGCGGCTTTCCAGGCGACACTCGAGGAGACCGCGCAGGCCGATCTGCTGCTGCATGTGGTGGATTCGGCCAGCGAGGACCGCGACGCCCAGATCGAGGCGGTGAACCTCGTTCTCGCCGAGATCGGCGCGGCCGACGTGCCGCAGATCCTGGTGTGGAACAAGATCGACCTGACTCGGGCCGCTCCGGCGGTCGAGCGGGGTGACTGTGATAAGATCAGGCGCATTTTTTTGAGCGCCCGAACGGGGGAAGGTCTCGACCTGCTTCGCGACGCGCTTGCCGAAGTGGCGCAGCAGACCTTTGGTGACAACGCCGGCCGCCATCACGGCGAGGCGGACGAACGACCAGAACAAACGTGATAACAGGCATTCTCATGTCACTCAACGACCCACGCTGGGGTAGCCAGGGCGGCAACGAAGGCGACCGCAACGACGGTAATCGTGGCGACGACAATCGCAACGACGATCTGCGCGGCGACCGCAATCGTGGCGCAAACCAGGGACCGCCCGACCTCGAGGAGGTCTGGCGCGACTTCAACCAGCGCCTGTCCGGCATGTTCGGCGGCAAGCGCGGCGGCCGCGGCAGCGGTGGCGGCGGCGGAGGCGGTGGTGCGCCGCAGCTGCCGAACTTCTCGTTCAAGCAGTTCGGTGGCGGCATCGGCGTGCTGCTGGTGCTGGTCCTCGTCATCTGGCTGGCGAGCGGTTTCTACACGGTGGACGCCAACCAGCGCGGCGTGGTGCTGCGCCTCGGCAAATACGTCGGTACCACCGAGCCCGGCCTGCGCTGGCGCCTGCCGGCGCCGATCGAGACCCACGAGATCGTCGACCTGACCGGCGTGCGCACGGTCGAAGTCGGCTATCGCGGCTCGGAGCGCAACAAGGTGCTGCGCGAATCGCTGATGCTCACCGACGACGAGAACATCATCAACATCCAGTTCGCGGTGCAGTACATCCTCAACAGCCCGGAGAACTACGTGTTCAACAACCGCTTCCCGGACGAGGCGGTCGGCCAGGCCGCGGAAACCGCGATGCGCGAGATCGTCGGCAAGAGCCGCATGGACTTCGTGCTCTACGAGGGTCGCGAGGAGATCGCCACCACCGCGCACGAGCTGATGCAGCGCATCCTCGACCGCTACGAGACCGGCATCCAGGTCAGCCGCGTGACCATGCAGAACGCCCAGCCGCCCGAGCAGGTGCAGGCCGCGTTCGACGACGCGGTCAAGGCCGGCCAGGACCGCGAGCGGCAGAAGAACGAAGGCGAGGCCTATGCCAACGACGTCGTGCCGCGGGCGCGCGGTACCGCTTCGCGCCTGGTCGAGGAAGCCAACGCCTACCGCGAGCGCGTGGTCGCCAACGCCGAGGGCGAGGCCAGCCGCTTCAGGCAGGTGTTCGCCGAGTACAGCCGGGCGCCGGAAGTCACCCGCGAGCGCCTCTACATCGAGACCATGCAGCAGGTGATGTCCAATACCTCCAAGGTGATGATCGACGCCAAGGGCAACGGCAACCTGCTGATGCTGCCGCTCGACAGGCTGATGGAGCAGGCCGGGGGCAAGGCGGCCGCCGCTGCTTCGGTGGCCGCGCCCGATCCGCAATCCGCTGCCGGCCTGAGCGCGAATGCGCCGATGCCGTCGCTGGATCCGCGCAACCGGGAAGGAATGTTCAGTCGTGAGCGGGGAGTACGTTGATGCGTGACAAGATGTCCCTGATCGGCGGTACGCTGCTGCTGATCGCCGTGATCGCCTCGATGTCGCTGTTCACCGTCGACCAGCGCCAGTATGCGATCGTGTTCCAGCTCGGCGAGGTCAAGGAGGTCATCTCCGAGCCCGGCCTCAATGCCAAGCTGCCCTTCATCCAGAACGTGCGCTACTTCGACAAGCGCATCCTGACGATGGATACGCCCGAGCCCGAGCGTTTCATCACCTCCGAGAAGAAGAACGTGCTGGTCGATCACTTCGTCAAGTGGCGGATCATCGACCCGCGGCTCTACTACGAGTCGGTCGCCGGCGACGAGGCGCGTGCGCGCACCCGCCTGACGCAGACGGTCAACGCCGGCCTGCGCGAGGAGTTCGGCCGCCGCACGGTGCACGACGTCGTTTCCGGAGAGCGCGACAACATCATGGAGCAGATGCGCGAGCGTGCCGACCGCGACGCGCGCACCATCGGCGTGCAGATCGTCGACGTGCGCCTGAAGCGCGTCGATCTGCCCAACGAGGTCTCCGAGTCGGTCTATCGCCGCATGGAAGCCGAGCGCAAGCGCGTGGCCAACGAGCTGCGCTCGCTGGGCGCCGCCGAGGCCGAACGCATCCGCGCCGACGCCGACCGCCAGCGCGAGGTCATCATCGCCGAGGCCTACCGCTCGGCGCAGGAGGCCATGGGTGAGGGCGACGCCAAGGCGACCTCGATCTATGCCGAGGCCTTCGGCAAGGACCGCGAGTTCTACGCCTTCTATCGCAGCCTCGAAGCCTACCGCTCGAGTTTCGCCGGCAAGGACGACGTGCTCGTGGTCGATCCGAGCTCCGACTTCTTCCGCTTCATGAAGGATGCCGGAGGCGCGCCGCGCAACTGATGCCTTCATGGGAAGCTCGCTCCTCACGGCCTTCGCTCTGATGCTGATCATCGAAGGCCTGCTCCCCTTCGTCGCGCCAGCCGCCTGGCGCGAAACCTTTTTGCGCCTCGCCAGCATGGCCGACGGCCAGATCCGCTTCATCGGTCTGAGCTCCATGGTGGCCGGGGTGATCCTGCTCTTCATCGTTCTCTGACACCACCATGCGCTGGGTACTGCCCGATCACATCCAGGACGCGCTGCCGTCCGACGCCCACCGGCTCGAGAGCTTGCGCCGCCGGCTGCTCGACGCCTTCCGGGTGCGCGGCTACCAGCTCGTCGTGCCGCCGCTGCTCGAGTATCTCGATTCGCTGACCACCGGCGCCGGCCAGGACCTCAAGCTGCGCACATTCCAGCTCGTGGACCAGCTCTCCGGACGCACCATGGGCGTGCGCGCGGACATGACGCCGCAGGTCACCCGCATCGACGCCCATCTGCTCAACCGCCGCGGCGTGTCGCGTCTGTGCTACTGCGGCAGCGTGCTGCACACCCTGCCGTCGACGCTCACCGCCACCCGCGAGCCGCTGCAGCTCGGCGCCGAGCTCTACGGCCACGCCGGCATCGAGGCCGATCTCGAGATCCTGCGCCTGCTCGCCGAGGTGCTGCGCCTGGCCGAGGTGCCGGCCTCGCGCATCGACATCGGTCACGTCGGCCTCTTCCATGCGCTCGCTGCGCGTGCCGGCCTGGTGCCGGGGCGCGAGGAGGAGTTGTTCGACCTGCTGCAGGCCAAGGACGTGCCCGAGCTGCGCCGCGTGCTCGCCGACGTCGCCGAGCCGGTGCGCAGCGCGCTGCTCGCGCTGCCCGAACTCTACGGCGGCCCCGAGGTGCTCGACGAGGCGGCAGCACGCCTGCCGCAGGACGCGGAGATCGCCGCGGCGCTCGGCGAATTGCGCGCGCTCGCTGCGGCGCTGGCCGACCTGCCGGTGAGTTTCGATCTCGCCGACCTGCGCGGCTACCACTATCACAGCGGCATCGTCTTTGCCGCCTACGGCGCCGATTCGCCGGCCGCGCTCGCCCTCGGCGGGCGCTACGACCGTGTCGGCGAAGCCTTCGGCCGCGCCCGCCCGGCGACCGGTTTCAGCCTCGACCTGCGTGAACTGGTGTGGCGCCTGCCGGCCCCCGCGGCGATGGCGGGCGCGGTGCTCGCGCCGCTGGTCGAGGACGCCGGGCTGGCCGAAGAGGTCGCGCGCCTGCGCGCACATGGCGAGATCGTCGTCGCCGCGCTGCCCGGACATGATGGAACTTGGAACGAGGCCGGCTGCGACCGGCAACTGGTGAAGCGGGACGGTCGCTGGACGATCGTGCCGTTACAGGGAGAGTGAGAGAATGGCAAAGAACGTCGTCGTTGTCGGCACCCAGTGGGGTGACGAGGGCAAGGGCAAGATCGTCGACTGGCTGACCGACCATGCGAAGGGCGTCGTGCGCTTCCAGGGCGGTCACAACGCCGGCCACACGCTGGTGATCGGCCAGACCGAGTACAAGCTGAACCTGGTGCCTTCGGGCATCGTGCGCGAGGGCGTGGCCTGCTTCATCGGCAACGGCGTGGTGCTCGATGCGCACCACCTGCTGTCGGAGATCCGCACGCTCGAAGCCGGCGGCATCAAGGTCCGCGACCGCCTGCGCATCAGCCCGGGCTGCCCGCTGATCCTCGGTTATCATGCCGCGCTCGACCGCGCGCGCGAGGCCGCCAAGTCGGCCGGCGACAAGATCGGCACCACCGGCAAGGGCATCGGCCCCACCTACGAGGACAAGGTCGCCCGCCGCGCGCTGCGCGTCTACGACCTGTTCGACCGCGAGCGCTTCGCCGCCAAGCTCAAGGCCAACCTCGACTACCACAACTTCGTGCTGACCCAGCACCTGGGTGCCGAGCCGGTCGAGTTCCAGGCCGTGTTCGACCAGGCCATGGCGGATGCCGAGGAGCTGCTGCCGATGGTGGCCGACGTCTCCGCCGAGCTCTATGCGATCAACAAGTCGGGCGGCTCGCTGCTGTTCGAAGGCGCGCAGGGCACGCTGCTCGACATCGACCACGGCACCTATCCCTTCGTCACCTCCAGCAACTGCGTCGCCGGCCAGGCTGCGGCGGGTTCGGGCGTCGGCCCCAGCCGCCTGCACTACGTGCTGGGCATCACCAAGGCCTACTGCACCCGCGTCGGCGGCGGCCCGTTCCCGACCGAGCTGGACATCGAGACCAAGGGCGTGCCCGGCGAGCAGATGTCCACCAAGGGGCGCGAGTTCGGCACCGTGACCGGCCGCAAGCGCCGCTGCGGCTGGCTGGACCTCGCCGCGCTCAAGCGCTCGATCATCATCAACGGCGTCACCGGCCTGTGCATCACCAAGCTCGACGTGCTCGACGGCCTGGAAGAGCTCAAGCTGTGCACCGGCTACATGCTCGACGGCAAGCGCATCGACCTGCTGCCGATGGGTTCGGAAGAGGTTACGCGCTGCGAGCCGATCTACGAAACCATGAAGGGCTGGAGCGGTACCACCTTCGGCGCGCAGAGCTGGGACGCGCTGCCGCAGGAGGCGCGCGCCTACCTGCACCGCATCGAGGAGATCTGCGAGATCCCGATCGACGTGATCTCCACCGGCCCCGAGCGCGACGAAACCATCCTCCGTCGTCATCCGTTTGGCGCCTGATTTCGTCTCGTCGCCGAGCCCGGTCGCAGCCGCGACCGGCGCTGCAGGAAACGCGGGAGTGGTTCTGTCCGCGAACGGCATCCCCGCATGGGGCGTTCGCAGACCGGTCCGCTCCCGCGGCGTTTTCGCCCGAACTGACGCACGTTTGCCGGTGAACGAAAAAAGCCGGCTTAAAGCCGGCTTTTCCCTGCGTTTGGTGCCCAGAAGAGGACTCGAACCTCCACGCCTCGCAGCGCTAGTACCTGAAACTAGTGCGTCTACCAATTCCGCCATCTGGGCAGGGACGCGCATAATAGCAAAGGCTTTCGCGTACGTGAAGGGTTTCGTGAATCTTTTTGCGCGACGACCGCTGGAGGCGATGGCTCATGGACGGGCGGTAGCCGCGATCTCATCCGGCGCGGTTGACGATGGACAACAAAAAAGCCGCTCCGAAGAGCGGCTTTCCTGTGAAACTGGTGCCCAGAAGAGGACTCGAACCTCCACGCCTCGCGGCGCTAGTACCTGAAACTAGTGCGTCTACCAATTCCGCCATCTGGGCAAGAAGACGCGCATTATAAGCACCAAAAGAAGAATGTCAATGACTCGTAAAACGAAAAAAACCGAAAAGAACCCGGCGAAGGCCTCCCGCAAGCGCACGGACGCGAACACGCCCGCCACGCGCAGCGCATCGAAGCGCGCCGCCTCGTCCCATCACGGCGCCAGGGCCGGCGCTGCACCGAA
This sequence comes from Thauera sp. GDN1, assembly GCF_029223545.1. Taxonomy (NCBI): domain Bacteria; kingdom Pseudomonadati; phylum Pseudomonadota; class Betaproteobacteria; order Rhodocyclales; family Zoogloeaceae; genus Thauera; species Thauera sp. GDN1. Next base: position 901,776 of record NZ_CP097870.1, read on the forward strand.
GACCGCGTCCCGAGCGCCCGCGCAAGCAGAGGGCGGCGACAGGTCGGGCCAACGGGCGCCGGGCGCAGCCGAGCTGGCGCCGATGCCCGCCAGGGGCGCGGGCCGCAGCCGGGCCGCGCGCAAGGCTGCCGCAGCCCATGCCGCGGTCGGCGTGCACACGAGCCCGATCCGTCTCGCCGACCCCTTCCGCGCGCGCGAGACGCAGCAGTACGAGAACCCGCTCCCCAGCCGCGAATACGTGCTGCAGATCCTCGCCGAGCGCGGCGTGCCGATGCCCTTCCCGGAACTCGCCGCCGCGCTCGACATCGCGCCACACGAGCTCGATTTCTTCGACCGCCGCCTGCGCGCGATGGAGCGCGATGGCCAGGTCGTGCGCAACCGCCGCGACGCCTACCTGCTGCCGGCCAAGGCCGACCTGATCAAGGGCCGCGTCGAGGGCCATCCGGACGGCTTCGGCTTCCTGCGCCGCGACGACGGCGGGCCGGACATCTTCCTCGGCCCCAAGGAGATGCGCGAGGTGCTGCACGGCGACCGTGTGATGGTGCGCATCGCCGGCCAGGATCGCCGCGGCCGCCCCGAGGGCAAGCTGGTCGAGGTGCTCGAGCGCGCCAACTCCCGCGTGGTCGGTCGCGTCATCAACGAGCACGGGGTGATGATCGTCGTGCCCGAGAACCGTCGCCTGGCACAGGACATCCTGGTCGCCCCGGGCGGGCGCAAGAAGCCCGAGCCGGGTCAGATCGTCACCGTCGAGCTGGTCGAGCAGCCCACCAAGTTCGCGCAGCCGATCGGGCGCATCGTCGAGGTGCTCGGCAACTACGCCGACCCCGGCATGGAGATCGAGATCGCGCTGCGCAAGCACGACCTGCCGTTCGAGTTCTCCTCCGAGGCCAAGGCGCTGACGCGCAAGCTGCCGGACAAGGTGCGCAAGAAGGACTGGGCCGGGCGTGAGGACCTCACCCGCCTGCCGCTGGTCACCATCGACGGCGAGACCGCCAAGGACTTCGACGATGCGGTGTACTGCGAGCGCCAGGGCAAGGGCTTCCGCCTGATCGTCGCCATCGCCGACGTCTCGCACTACGTCGACGCCGGCAGCGCGCTCGACCAGGACGCCTTCGACCGCGGCAACTCGGTGTATTTCCCGCGTCGGGTCATTCCGATGCTGCCGGAGAAACTCTCCAACGGCCTGTGCTCGCTGAACCCGCAGGTCGAGCGCCTGGCGATGGTCGCCGACATGAACATCTCGGCGACCGGCGCGATCAAGTCCTACCGCTTCTATCCCGCGGTGATCTGGTCGCACGCACGCCTGACCTACACCAAGGTGGCCGCGGCGCTGTACGAGAACGATGTCGGGGTGCGCGCCGAGCTTGCCGAGCTGCTGCCCCACCTCGAGAACCTCGACAAGCTCTTCCGCGTGCTGCTCAAGGCGCGCGCGACGCGCGGCGCGATCGACTTCGAGACCACCGAGACGCGGATGATCTTCGACGACAACGGCAAGATCGCGCAGATCGTCCCCGAGGTGCGCAACGACGCCCACCGCCTGATCGAGGAGTGCATGCTCGCCGCCAACGTGTGCGCGTCCGACTTCCTCGCCAGCCGCGAGCATCCGGCCCTGTACCGCATCCACGACAGTCCCTCCGAGGACAAGCTCGCCAAGCTGCGCGAGTTCCTCAAGGAATTCGGCCTCGGCCTCGGTGGCGGCGACGAGCCGCGCGCCGGCGATTTCGCCAAGCTGCTCGAGCAGGTCAAGGACCGCCCCGACGCCCAGCTGCTGCAGACGGTGATGCTGCGCTCGTTGAAGCAGGCGATGTACAGCCCGGACAACGTCGGCCACTTCGGGCTGGCCTACGAGTCCTATACCCACTTCACCTCGCCGATCCGGCGCTATCCGGACCTGCTGATCCACCGCGGCATCAAGGCCGCGCTCGCCGGCGAGCAGTACCGCCCCGGCGACTGGGAGCAGATCGGCCTGCACTGCTCGATGACCGAGCGCCGCGCCGACGACGCCACCCGCGACGTGGTCGCGTTCCTGAAGTGCTACTTCATGCAGGACCGCGTCGGCGAGGAGTTCACCGGCAGCGTGTCGGCAGTGGTGTCCTTCGGCCTCTTCGTCGCGCTCGACGACATCTTCATCGAGGGCCTGCTGCACATCTCGGACCTCGGCAGCGACTACTTCCACTACGACGAGACCCGCCACGCCCTGATGGGCGAGCGCACCGGCAAGCAGTTCCGCCTCTCCGACCGGGTGAAGGTGCAGCTGGTCCGTGTCGACATGGCGACCAACAAGATCGACTTCCGCCTCGTCGAAGGCCCGCTCGCGGTGGAGCGGAAGGTGCCGGAGAAGTCCGCCGGGGCAGCGCCGGTGCCGGTCGTCGACGCCGCACCCGCTGCACCGGAAGCCGCCGCGCCCAAGTCGCGCAGCAAGCGTGCGAAGAAGGTCGTCGCCGAGCTCGTCCCTGCGCCGGTCGTGGAGGTTGCGCCCGCCGCTGCGGAGACCGCTGCGCCTGAGCCCCGCAGCAAGCGCGCCAAGAAGGCTGCAGTCACGGCGGCCGTCGAGGCACCCGCCGCCGTGCCGGCGCTTGCCGAGCCGAAGCCCCGCAAGAGTCGTGCAAGGAAGGCTGCAGCCGAGCCGGTCGCGGTGTCCGTGCCCGTGGTCGAGGCCCCGGCTGCCGCTCCGGCGGTCGCCGAGCCCAAGCCCCGCAGGACGCGCGCGAAGAAGGTCGTCGCTGAAGCGGTCGCCGCACCTGCAGCCGAAGCGCTAGAATCCGCGCCCCCGACTCCGGCCCGACGCGCCGGCCGCAAGACTTCCGCAAAGGGCTCCGACCGTGGCTAAAGCACCCGAGAACACTCCCACCCGCCTGATCTACGGCTTTCACGCCGTCTCGGCCAAGCTGCGCCACGCGCCCGACTCGGTGCTGGAGATCTTCCTGTCCGCCGACCGCAAGGATGCGAGGGTGAAGAAGTTCCTCGCCCAGGCCGAGGCCGCCGGCGTGCGCATCACCCCGAGCGAGGGCGACAAGCTCGACGGACTGGTCGGCACCCGCCGCCACCAGGGTGTGGTTGCCAAGGTCGATGCCACCCGGCGCGACATCAAGCTCGCCGACGTGCTCGACAGCCTGGACGAGAATGCGCTGATCCTGGTGCTCGACGGCGTGCAGGACCCGCACAACCTCGGCGCCTGCCTGCGCGTGGCCGACGCCGCGGGCGCGCACGCCGTGGTCGCGCCCAAGGACCGCGCGGTGGGGCTCAATGCCACCGCGGTCAAGGTCGCCAGCGGCGCCGCCGACACCGTGCCCTACATCACCGTCACCAACCTCGCGCGCGCACTGCGCGAGATGCAGGACGCCGGCGTGTGGGTGGTCGGTGCCGCCGGCGAGGCCGAGAAGTCCATCCACGACATCGACCAGAAGGTGCCGGTCGCCTGGGTGCTCGGCGCCGAGGGCGACGGCCTGCGCCGGCTCACCCGCGAAACCTGCGACGAGCTCGCACGCATCCCGATGCACGGCAGCGTGGAGAGCCTGAACGTGTCGGTGGCCAGCGGCATCTGTCTGTTCGAGGCGCGCCGGCAGCGCGGTTGAGCGAACGGCGCGGGCGGAAGCGCTTGATGAGCGTTTTCGTCGCGCCGGCGCGATCAGGCCGGTTCGGCCCAGATGTGGCGGGCGACGGCATGCTCGATCGCGAGTTCCACGTGCTCGCACAGCAGCACCGTCATCGGCTGCTGCTGCAGGACCTTCACCGCGTGGGCGGCCGATAGCCCGTAGGCGTGGAGCTGCTCGCGTTGCAGCGGGTCGATCTCGTCGCCGAACTCGGCGATGCGCACCATGCGACCCACCGGCGTGCCGGTGAGGCGGATGCGTTCCTGCGCATGCGCGTGGGGCGCGTTCATCATCGCGTGCTCCTCAGAAGATCAGCCGCAGGCCGTGGTTCAGCAGGCCGCCGACGAGGAAGGCGGTGGGGATGATCATCGCCAGCATCAGCGCGGCGACCTTCACGCCCTGTTCCTTGACGATCATCATCAGGCTGGCGATGCAGGGCACGAAGAGCGTGATCGTGACCATGCCGACCACGGCCTGGATCATCGACAGCTCGCTCTGCAGCGCAAACAGGCCGCTGGCGCCGAAGTCGCGGCGCAGGAAACCCATCACGAAGGCCGCGCTGGCCTCGGGCGGCAGCCCCAGCCAGCCCACGACCAGCGGCTCGCCGGCCTCGATGATCCACGGCAAGGCGCCGCTGCGGTCGAGCCCGAACATGATCAGCGTGCCGATCAGGAACAGCGGGATCACCTCGATCAGGTACCACTTCAAGCGACCGCCGGTCTTCTTCAGCACGTTGCCCAGTACCGGCATGCGCATCGGCGGCAGCTCGGTGACCAGCGGCACGCGCCGCCCGGGCACCACCTTGCTCGCCAGCCAGCCGGTGAATAGCAGCACGCCGACGATGGCGGCGACCCAGATCACGGTCGCGGCGAAGGAGATGCCGCCGAGCAGGCCGAGCACCACGCCGAGCTGCGCCGAGCACGGGATCGCCAGCGCCATCAGGTAGATCGTGATCAGGCGCTCGCGCGGGGTGTGCAGGATGCGGGTGGTGAGGGTGGCCATGGTCACGCAGCCCAGGCCGAGCACCATCGGCAGCACCGCGCGGCCGTTCAGCCCGATGGCGGCGAACATGCGGTTGGCGATCACCGACAGGCGCGAGAAGTAGCCCGAGTCCTCGAGCACGCCGAAGGCGAGGAAGAAGGTCGTGACGATGGGCAGGATCAGTGCCAGTGCATAGGTCATGCCCATCGTCCACAGGCCGTATTCGCCGACGATCAGATCCGCCAGCCAGGGTGTGGCGATGTGGCCGCGCACGAACTCGGTGACCGCCGGGTTCAGCACCTCGCCGAAGAAGTCTTCCTCGAGCAGCCCGACCAGGGTGCTGGCGCCGAAGTCGCCGACGAAGAGATAGACCAGGTAGAGCACGCCGAGCAGCATCGGCCAGCCCCATACGCGGTGTACCGCGATGCGGCCGAGCAGCATCGACAGCGTGCGGTCCTTGCCGCCGGCCTGCTGGGTGACGGTGCGTGCGAGCGCCTCGGCCGCGCCCCCGCGTTCGCGGGCGAGGCGTGCGGGCAGCGAGTCGCGGCCGATGGCGGCGGTCAGCGCGGCGAGCGCCGCACGCACCGGCTCGCTGCCCGGCTGCGCGGCGAGCCAGGCGTCGACCTCCGGATCGCGGCCGATGGCGAGGATGGCCAGCCCGCGCGCGGCCAGGCGCGGGTGCGGGCAGTGGGCGAGGATCAGCGCTTCGACGCGGGCGATGTCGCGTTCCAGCTCCGGGTCGTAGCGCAGCAGCGGCGCCGGCAGGGCGGCGCGCGGCAGCGCGTCGGTGAGTGCGGCGACACCTTCTCCACCCGTTGCGATCGTCGCCACCACCGGCACGCCGAGCGCCGCGGCCAGTGCTGCGGCATCGACCGTGACCCCGCGCGCCCTGGCTTCGTCGGTCATGTTCAGCGCCATCGCCATCGGTACCCCGAGTTCGGCCAGCAGCGTGGTGAGGTTGAGCGTGCGGCGCAGGTTCTTGGCGTCGCCGACCTGGATCAGCGTGCGCATGTCCTCATTGAGCAGCGCGCGCATGGTGGCGCGCTCGTCGTCGCTGCGCGAGGGCAGGGCGAGCACGCCCGGGGTGTCGAGCAGCGAGGCGTCGCGATCGAAGCGCGGGGTGGCGCGCGAGACCTCCACCGTGGTGCCGGGGTAGTTCGACACCGTGACATAGGTGCCGGTCAGGCGGTGGAACAGCACCGACTTGCCGACGTTGGGGTGGCCGACGAGGGCCAGGGTGCGCAGGGCGGCTGAAGGCAGCGACGACGCAGGAGGCGAAGAGGCGCAGTCCATGAGGCGAGGGTGTCCGAAGAGGCGGAGAGGGCGGGCGATGGGAAGAATGATAATAGGTCGCGTTAAAGCTTTTTCTGATAAAGCTCAAGCGCGCGTGCGGGCGGTGGGGGCGGCTCACCGCCCGCGTTCCTCAGGCGGACACCGCGACCCAGTGGTTGTCGGGTGCGATCTCCACCGGCCAGCGCAGCAGCACGGGGTCCCGCTGCGGGTGCCAGAAGCCGAGCCCGCGCGGCGAGCCGATCAGGCTGGCGTGAGTGCCGTCGAGCGGGAGTTCGGCGAGCGCACCGGCCTTGTTGAGCTCGGCGATCACCTCCAGGCGTTCGGGGGCGACAGGATGCCAGCGTGTCACCCGGTGGCTGCGCTCGGCGGACAGGTAGAAGCCGCCGTCCATGCCGGTGGCGATGTCGCCGCAATAACCCGCACCGACGGTCTCGCGGCTGGGGATCTCCAGCGTGTCGCCGTTCCAGATTGCGAGGATGGGCGCGGCGGCGCGCTCGGCCGGATCCTCGTGTTCGGCCTGCAGCGCGACACCCACGAGCGCGCGGCCATCCGTCGCGGGCGCAGCGCCGAGCGCGAGGTGGCGCAGGCTCAGGCGCTTGTCCTTGAGCCACCACTGGCCGAGGCGCTCGCCGCTCTTCGGGTCGAGCCGAACCAGAGAGGAATCCATGCGCTCGAGGTCGCGCTTGCGGTCGCCGGCGGCACGGAGGATGCCGCCGTTGGCCACCACCAGCTTGCCCTCGGCATCGAACAGCAGTTCGTGCGGCTCGATGCCGCGGGTCGGGAATTCCGCCTCCTTGCGCAGGGTGTCGCGCCGGCGCACGGCGATCCAGCCGTGGGTCGAGCCGGTTTCGGACTCGGTGGTGTATAGCCACTCGCCGCTGGGGTCGAGCACCGCGTGGCCGTTGAGCGTGCGGCCGCTCCGCTCGTCCTCGAGCTCCTGGCGGGCAAGCACCGTGCCGTCGGCGGCGCAGCGCATCAGCCAGGGGCCGGGACGGTTGGCGCAGACGAGAAAGCCGCCGTCGCGGTCGGGCAGCAGGCCGTGCACGCGGTCGGGTACCGCGACCGCGCTGCGGATGCGGGCGATGCCCGCCTGCCAGTCGGGAACGAGGAGGCCGACGTAGTCGGTCGCGCCCTGGGCGGCGGCGCCGCGCGAACTGCCGTCGGGGGCAAGCTCGTGCAGGCTGCGCCAGGCTGCGATCAGATGTACGGAATCCGGCATGGCCGGCGTGCCGGCGGCGAGCAGGGTTCTCGGCAGCAGTGCGAGCGGCAGCAGGCCGGCCGTGGTGCGCAGGAATTGGCGTTTGTTCATGGCGAGAAAGCGGAAAGCGTAGTGGGCGCCGGAAGGGCATGCGGCCCGGCTGGGGCGCATGGGCCCGGGCCGGGCCCATCGGGTGGAAGGATCAGAACTTGTATTCGCCGGTCAGGATCACGGCACGGCCGGTGCCCGGGATGGCGAAGCCACCCTGGTCATACACCGCGTCGTAATAGACCTTGTCGAACACGTTCTTCACGTTCAGGCGCGCGGCCCAGGTCTTCTGCTCGTAGGCCAGCATCGCATCCCAGCGCGCGTAGCCGGGCGCGGTGTTGGGCGAGAACCTGCCATCGATGAAGTTGCTGCCTGCATTGGCGGCGGTCGGCACGTAGGCATAGCGGTCGCTCTTGGCTTCCACGCCACCGCCGATCTTCCAGCCGCCGCCCAGCGCGTAGGTCGACCACAGGTTGAAGGTCAGCTTCGGCGTGTTGCGCGGGCGCTGTCCCTCGAGGCGCGGATCGGCGTCCGGCGCGATTTCGAGGATCTCCGCATCCAGCAGCGAGAAGCCGCTGAACACCTCCCAGTCTGGCGTGACCCGACCGGCGACCTCGAGCTCGAAGCCGTCGGTGCGGCGCTTCTTCGTCAGGATCGCGGCAGTGGATTCGAGGTCGGTGTTGCGCTCCCAGTCCTTGTCGGCGCGATACAGCGCCGCGCGCAGGGCGAGGTCGCCCTCCATCAGCATCCACTTGGCGCCGAGCTCGGTGACCTTGCTGCGCTCGGCGGGGAAGGCGCCGCCGGAGAGCTGGTAGAGGTCGGCGGTCGGGCTGAAGGAGTCGCTGTAGCTGATGTAGTAGTGGGTGTATTCGGTCGGATGCCAGGACAGGCCGGTACGGATGCTGGTCTCGCTGAAGTCGAGTTGCGGTGAATTGACGCTGGAGTACTCGGCATCGAGCGAGTCGTGCCGTGCGCCCAGGGTCAGCTTCCAGTTCGGGACGAACTCGATGGTGTCTTGCGCGTAGAAGGCCAGGGTGTCGCCCTCGTAGGTGATCGCCGGTGCCGAGGTGAAGGCGCCGGGTCGGTAGAATCGTCCCGTGCCCGGGTCCAGATCCTGCAGGCTCCGGCGGCTGGAGTCCTCCTTCAGGTATTCGACGCCGGCGAGCAGCTCGTGCTTCATGCCGAACAGGTCGGCGCGCGCGGTGAGGTCGGACTGCAGGGTCAGGTTCTCGGTCTCGGTCTGGCGCACCTTCGCGCTGCCGGTGCTGCCGTCGAAGCTCGGCGCATCGGTTCGATTGGGCGCCTGCGCCCAGTAAACCCGCTCGTAGTTCGCATGGCGAAGCTGGGTGCGGATCTCGGCCTGCGAGGACAGCTTGTGCTGGTGCACCAGCGAGGTCATCGAGGTGTCGCTGTCGTCGAAAGTGTTGTTCGTGCCCCAGAAGGTGTCTGCCGAGAAGTTCTGCGTCGGGCGTTTGGTCGCCGGATCGAAGGAGATGCCGTAGTCCGGGTTGTCGCGCGTCTTCAGGTAGTAGTGGTTGAAGGTGAATTCGTTGTCGGTGAACAGGCCGGTGACCAGGCTCAGGCCCGCACCTTCGCGGTGGATCTCGGGCTCGGCACCGTCGGCCGGGTTTCTGCGCCAGCTGCCTTCGTCGCGCTTCATCACGTTCAGGCGCACGGCGGTGGTGTCGCCGAGTTCGCGGTTGAAGTCCCCGGTCACTTCACGGTAGTCGTCCGTGCCGACGCTGCCGGTGATCTTGCCGCGGTTGCCGAGCAGCGGGGTCTTGGTGACCTGGTTGATCACGCCGCCGGCCTGGCCGCGGCCGAAGAGCATGGCGGCCGAGCCGCGCAGCACGTCGATCTGCTCGAGGTTGAAGGTCTCGCGGTTGTACTGCGCGGTGTCGCGGATGCCGTCGAGGTACATGTCGCCGAAGGTGTAGAAGCCGCGCAGGTTCATGTTGTCGCCCGAGCGACCGCCTTCGGCGGCGTTGAACGACAGGCCGGAGACGTTGCGCAGCGCTTCCTTCAGGCTGCCGACCTGCTGCTCTTCCATCAGCGCGTTGGTGACCGTGGTCACGGCCTGCGGGATATCGTGCGGGTCCTGCAGGACCTTGCCGACGCGGGTGGCGGTGGCACGGTGGCCGTCCTGCGGGGCGTCTTCGGTCGCCTGCACGGTGACGGCGGGCAGGGTGGTGGTCGGGGTGGTCTGGGCGTGAGCGCCGAGCGACATGCCGGCGAGCATCAGGGCGCCAAGCGGCAGCAGGGGGTGTGCGCACGGACGTGCTTCGGACGGGCGTTCAGCGCTGCAGCGCTGCACGGGAGGGGCTTTCATCGAGGCGAGTCTCCGGGGTTCGGGAAGTCATGAGTGGCTGGCTTCCTGCATGCGGAGTGCGCCCGGGCGCGCGCTTCAGGTGGCTGGCTGATCGAGCGCGCAAGTATTGCAGTAATGCAAACAATTCGCAATAAGTTTTAGATTGACTCCGGGATTCGGCCTGCCCGCGATGTGCCGGTCCTGCTGGTGGCGGGCGCTTGCTCCGGGAGGGCTGCTCAGGCACCGCCCTCGTTCAGTTGCCAGGTTGTCCGGAGCTTGCGACAGTGCCGGCGTGAGCCGATCGTGCGGCGGCGTTGGCGTTGGCGTTGGCGTCGACGCCGATGCGATGCGTCCACCCGCCCCCCAGCGCCTTGTACAGATTCACCGCGGCGGTGAGCCGCGCCAGGCGCAGTTGCGCGAGCAGGTCCTGCGCCGAGAACAGGGTGCGCTGGACATCGAGCACGCTGAGCAGGCTGTCGGCGCCTTCGCGGTAGCGCAGTTCGGCCAGGCGCAGGCTGCGCTGGGCTTCGGCGAGGATCTCGCGCTGGGCGGCTTCCTGGTTGGCGTCGCGGGCGCCATCGGCGAGCGCGTCCTCGACTTCCTTGAGCGCGACCAGGATGGCGCTGCGATGGGTCTCGACCAGTTCGCGCTGGCGCGAGCGCTGGATGTCCACCTCGGCGCGCAGGCGGCCGCCGTCGAAGATCTTCTGCACCAGGCTGGCCGAGATCGACAGCGTGCGCGTGGTGTCGGCCAGCGACAGCAGGGCGTTGCTGCCGATGCCGGCCCCGGCCGACAGGCTGACGGCGGGCAGCAGCGCGGCGCGGGCGGCGGCGATGTCGGCGGCGGCGGCGGCGAGGCGGGCTTCGCCGGCGGCGAGATCGGGGCGGCGCAGCAGCAGCTCCGACGGCAGGCCGGCATCGACGCCCGGTACCTGCAGCGCGGCGAGGCGTTCATCGTCGGGGAAGGCGGTCTGCGGATTGCGCCCGAGCAGGATGGCGAGCGCGCTGCGCGTCTGGCGCAGCTGCACTTCGAGCGGCTCGATCGCCTTGCGCTGGGTGAGCACGGTGCTGCGCTGCTGGCTCAGCTCGAGCGCCGAGGCGGCGCCGTTGTCGTAGCGCGCCTGCACCACGCGCAGCACGCGTTCGGCGATGGCGAGGTTCTGACGGGCGATGTCCACGCGCTCCTGCAGCGCCAGGATCTGGAACCAGGTGGTGGCCACGCTGGCGCTGATCGACAGGCGGGCCGCGTCGTGGTCGAAGCGGGTGGCGGCGAGGCTGGCACGGCTGGCGTCGACGCCGGCCGCGATGCGGCCCCAGAGGTCGATCTCGTAGCTTGCGCCGAGGTCGATGCTGGTGGAGCCGGATTCGTCGCCATCGACATTGCGGGTGCCGCTGCCGCCGCCGAGGTTCAGCGCGGGGAAAAGCGAGGCGCCGGCCTGACGCAGCGCGAGCTCGGCCTGCACCACGCGTTCGGCCTGGATGCGCAGGTCGGGCGCAGCGCTCATCGCCTCGGCGACGAGGGCGTCGAGCTGCGCGGAACCGAAGTCCTGCCACCAGCTGTCGTGAATGGGGGCGATGGCTGCCGGCGCCGTCTCCGCCCACTGCGCCGGCAGCGGCTGCCCGGGGCGGACGACGGGCTCGGTGAGCGCGCAGCCGGCGGAGAAGACGAGGAGCAGCGTGGCGGGCAGCAGGCGGGTGCGCAGGACGGGGCGGGCGGACATGGGCAGGATCTATTCGGAGGCGAGGGCAACCACCGGGTCGAGGCGGGCGGCCTTGCGCGCGGGCAGGTAGCCGAACACCAGGCCGGTGAGGAAGGCGCAGCTGAAGGCGAGCACCACCGGGGGCAGCGAGTACTGCACCGCGGTGCCGAAGGCGGCGATGGTCGCGGCGCTGCCCAGGCCGACGGCGACGCCGATCAGTCCGCCGACCGCCGACACCACCAGCGCCTCGATCAGGAACTGCTGCAGGATGTTGCGCGTGCGCGCGCCGGTGGCCATGCGGATGCCGATCTCGCGGGTGCGCTCGGTGACCGACACCAGCATGATGTTCATCACGCCGATGCCGCCCACCAGCAGCGAGATCGCCGCCACCGTGCCGAGCAGCACGGTCAGCGTGTTCTGCGTCTCCGACACGGTGTCGATCACCGAGGCCATGTTGCGGATCTGGAAGTCCTCGACGCCGTGGCGGGCGAGCAGCAGCGCACTCACCGCGGCCTGGGTGTCGTCGATCAGCGCCACGTCCTCGACCGCGATCGTGACGTTGCGCAGGAAGCGCTGGCCGGTGATGCGCAGGCTGCCGGTGGTGAAGGGCACGAAGACGATGTCGTCCTGGTCCTGGCCCCAGGGCGTGGCGCCCTTGGGCGTCATCACCCCGGTGACCTGGAAGGGAATGTTGTTTACCAGGATGAACTCGCCCACCGGGTCACGCCCCGGGAACAGCGCATTGGCCACGGTCTGGCCGAGCACCGCGACCGTGGCGTAGCGTGCCTCGTCCTCGGCGCTGAAGAAGGTGCCGCTCGCCGGGGCCCAGTTGCGCGCGACGATGTAGTCGGCCGAGGTGCCGTTGACGCTGGTGCGATGGTCGGTGTTGCCCGCGCGCACGGTGATCGTGCCGCCCTGCTCGGGTACCGAGGCGAGCACGTTGGGCAGGGCGGCGATCGCCTGCACGTCCTCGACCACCAGCGTGGCGGGGGCGTCTCGGCCGCGGGTGTTGGGGGCGCCGGGGCGCACGGTGAGCAGGTTGGTGCCCATCGCGCTGACCTGGTCGATCACCTTCTGCTTGGCGCCGTCACCGATCGCCAGCATGGCGATCACCGAGGCCACGCCGATGACGATGCCGAGCAGGGTGAGGATGGCGCGGAACAGGTTGGCGCGCAGCGCACGCAGCGCGGTGCGGGTGGCCTCGAGCACGTCCGACAGCGGGGAGCTGCGGTCGACGTGGGGGGCGAAGTCGGGCTCCGGTCCTTGCGGCAGGCGCGGCCCGGGGTCGGACACGATGCGCCCGTCGCGGATCTCGATGATGCGCTGCGCCTGTTCGGCGACCTCGCGCTCGTGGGTGATCAGCACGATGGTGTGGCCGGCGGCCGACAACTCGTGCAGCAGCTTCATGACCTCGGCGCCGCTCCGGCTGTCGAGCGCACCGGTGGGCTCGTCGGCGAAGATGATGCGGCCGCCGTTCATCAGCGCGCGTGCGATCGACACCCGCTGCTGCTGGCCGCCGGAGAGCTGGCTGGGGCGGTGGTGCACGCGTTCGGCCAGGCCGAGCGTGGCGAGCAGCTGCTCGGCGCGCTGGTGGCGCTCCTCGCGCGGCATGCCGGAATACACCGCTGGCACCTCGACGTTGTCGCGTGCGGTGGCGCCGCCGATCAGGTTGTAGCTCTGGAACACGAAGCCGAAGGCCTCGCGGCGCAGGCGCGCGAGTTCGTCGCGGTCGAAGCCGGCCACGTCCGCGCCCATGAAGCGGTAGGTGCCGCTGCTGGGACGGTCGAGGCAGCCGAGGATGTTCATCAGCGTCGACTTGCCGGAACCCGAGGCGCCGACGATGGCGACGAATTCGCCGGGAAAGATCTGCAGGTCGATGCCGTGCAGAACCCGGGTCTCGACCTCGCCATTGAGGAAGCTGCGGGTGATGCCCGCGAGCTCGATCAGCGGTGTGCTCGCGCCCGGCATGTCGGCGCGGTCCTGCGCCGAACTCGCGCTCACGGCGCGCGCGCTTGGTGCCGCGTCGGGTCCGTGCGCGTTGGCGTTGCCGTCGAAGGGGGGCGGGAGGGTGTCCAGCTTCATAGCCGCGGCGTCATCTGCGGCCGGCCGTTGCCGCTGCCCACGACCAGGCCGGAGACCACACGCTCGCCTTCTGCCAGGCCCGACAGCACCTGGGCCTGGACGCGATTGGAGACGCCGAGCTCGACCTTGCGCTCCTCCACGCCTCCGCGGCCGTCGTCCACCTTCACCGTGCCCTGGCGCGTTGCCCCGCCTGCTGCCGCGCCCGAGCCGCGGCCCTGGCCACCCTGGCCCGTGCCGCGGCTCGCGCCTGTGCCGCTGCCGCCAGCGCTCCCCGCCGTCGCCGGGGCAGCCGACTGCGGCGTGCGTTGCGCACCCTGGGCGAGCGCGGCCATCGGCACCAGCAGCACGTCCTGCGCCTGGGCAACGATGAAGAACACCTGCGCGGTCATCTGCGTCATCAGCCGGCCGTCCGGATTGGGCACGTCGAAGAGCGCGTTGTAGAGCACCACGTTGTTGGTCACCGTCGGCGTGGGTTCGATCTTCTCCAGCCGGCCCTCCCAGCGCTTGCCGTTGCCGCCCAGGGTGGTGAAGTAGGCGTCCATGCCGAGCTTCAGGCGGCTGACGTCGGCCTCCGAGACCTGGGTCTGCACCGTCATCGTCGTCAGGTCGGCGATGCGCATCACCACCGGCGCCTGCTGGTTGGTGTTCAGGGTCTGGCCCTGGCGCGCGGTGATCGACACCACGGTGCCGGTCATCGGCGACAGGATGCGCGCGTACTGCAGGTTGGCCTCGTCGGCACGCAGGGTGGATTCGATCTGCTCGATCTGCGCGCGCAGGGCGTCGAGCTGGGCGTCGGCGGACTGCGCCGAGGCCTCGGCCGTCTGCAGGCTCTCCTTGGTGGTGGCGTCCTCGGCCATCAGCGCGCGCTGGCGGCGCAACTGGATCTGCGCCAGCGTGAGCTGGGCCTCGCGATCCTTGAGCTGGGCGCGCAGGTTCTTCAGTTGCGCGCGCGAGGCATCGACGCGGGCCAGGTAAACGGTGGGGTCGATGTCGGCGAGCAGGTCGCCGGCCTTCACCGTGTCGCCGACCTCGACGTGGATCTTGCGCAGCTGCCCGGAGACCTGGGCGCCGACATCGACGTAGTCGCGCGGCTGCAGTGTGCCGGTCGCGGTGACCACGTCCTCGACGTCGCCGCGCTGCACGGCGGAGAACTGATAGCCGCCGTTCGGGTCGCGGCTGCCGAAAAGCTTTGGCCAGGCATACCAGCCGCCGGCGAGCAGGGCGGGAACGAGGATCAGCAGACTGCGCCGGCCCCAGTTCGGGCGCGCCGGTCTGCGCGGGGGAGGGGTGGTGTTCATGAGCTTCCTGGTGGCTGCTGCCCGGGCGGCAGCGCCGATTGATCTGCGGACTCAAGAATAGCGGCTTCGGCCGCGGCGGCGTTGTATCGGAATGCAGCATGCAATCGACTCGGGCGCCCGACAGGAGACTGCGATGCCTCGGCTTGGTTCAGCCTGGATAGTGGTAAACGTTGACCTTGGTCAATATTTACCGCCTTTAGACGACGTCTAATTCATGCCGGAGGCGAGGAGAAATACAAGGCCTGCCGCGGCACACAGGACCGCCAGGCCGCTGAACATATTTCGCTGAGCAAGCAAGGAGAAGCGTCATGACGAAGATGAAGGTGCTGGGTGTCGCGGTTGCACTGGCCGTTGCCGGAAGTGCGTGGGCGGCCACGGTGCGTGATGAGCCGATTCAGCCGATCGAGGCGGCGCAGGTGTCCGATCCGGGCAAGGTCGAACTGGGCAAGAAGCTGTGGTTCGAGCCGCGCCTGTCGATGTCGGGGATCATTTCCTGCAACAGCTGCCACAACCTGTCGATGGGCGGCACCGACAACCTGAAGACCTCCATCGGCCACGGCTGGAAGGCCGGCCCGGTGAATTCGCCGACGGTGTTCAACTCCAGCCTCGCGATCGCCCAGTTCTGGGACGGCCGGGCGGCCGACCTCAAGGAGCAGGCCGGCGGCCCGATCCAGGCCGGCGTCGAGATGAACATGCCGCACACCCTGGCGGTCGGCATCCTGCAGTCGATCCCGGGCTACGTCGCCGAGTTCAAGGCGGTCTATGGCAAGGACAAGATCGACATCGACATGATCACCGACTCGATCGCCGAGTTCGAGAAGACCCTGGTCACGCCCAACGCGCGCTTCGACAAGTGGTTGAAGGGCGACGACAAGGTGCTGACCGAGAAGGAGCTCGCCGGCTACACCCTGTTCAAGGAGAGCGGCTGCGTGGCCTGCCACAATGGCCCGGCGGCCGGCGGTACCTCCTTCCAGCGCATGGGCGTGGTCGAGCCGTACAAGAGCAGCTCGCCCGCCGAAGGCCGCTCTGCGGTGACCGGCGTCGATGCCGACCGCTTCAACTTCAAGGTGCCGACGCTGCGCAACGTCGAGCTGAGCTATCCGTACTTCCACGACGGCGAGGCGAAGACGCTCGAGGAAGCGGTGGACATCATGGGGCGCCTGCAACTCGGCCGCACCTACAGCAAGGACGAGATAGGCAGCATCGTCGCCTTCCTGAAGACGCTGACCGGCGAACTGCCGCAGATCGCAATGCCGCACCTGCCGCCGTCCAGCAACGACACCCCGCGTCCTGAACCCTTCAAGTAAGCGCTTTCGGGGGATACCACGCGCATGCGCCGCCGTCCGGTGGCGCGTGCCGTGGCATGCACTGCGACGAAAGTCTATTGACGTCGGGGCTGGACCGGGTCCAGCATTCGGACATGGACCAGATGAATCCCACGTTCGATGCCCCTGCTGCCGTGCCGACTGCCATGAAAGCCTATTCCTCCGCCGATGCGATCGCCTGTCTGCGCAGTGCGGGCGTGCCCGTCACCCACCAGCGCATCGAGATCGCCCGTGTGCTGTTTTCGGCACCGGTGCACCTGTCCGCCGACCAGATCTGGGCCAACGTGCGCGAGCATTCGCCGGACGTGTCGCGGGCGACGGTCTACAACACGCTGCGCCTGTTCAGCGAGAAGCATCTGGTACGCGAACTCTTCGTGGATCCGCAACGCATCGTGTACGACTCCACCACCTCGCCCCACTTCCATCTCTACAACATGGACACCGGCGAGGTCCGCGACCTGGCCGACGACGAGTTGCGCATCCTCGGCACGCCCCGCCTGCCGGAGGGCACCATGCTGCAGGAGATCGACGTGATCGTGCGCGTGCGCAACCGGCAGGACTGACCCGCCCGCGGCGCCGGCAAGCGGCGCCGGGGTCACGAACGAAGAGGGCGCTGCACCGTTGCAGCGCCCTCTTCGTTTTCGTCAGGCGCCTCGGCGCCTCACTGCGTGGTTTCGGGCACGGTCACGAAGCCCATCTTCTCGATGCCGGCGGTGCGCGCCTTGGACATCACGTCGGCGATGGTCTCGTAGCGGGTGTTGCGATCCGCGCGCAGGTGCAGCTCGGGTTGCGGCAGCTTTGCCGCGGCTGCGGCCAGGCGGGCCGGCAGCGCCACCGCATCCACGCCCTCGTCGTTCCAGTAGATGCGGCCCTCGCTGTCGATCGACACCGACACCGTCTCGGGTTTTTCCTGGGTGGGATTGCTCGAGGCCTGCGGCAGGTCGATCTTGACCGAATGCGTCAGCAGCGGCGCGGTGATCATGAACACGATCAGCAGCACCAGCATGACGTCGATCAGCGGGACCATGTTGATCTCGCTCTGCAGGGGGCGCGCGTCGCCCTGGTTGAATCCGCCGAAGGCCATCACGCCGCTCCGTGGCTGCCGGCAGGGCTGCTGCGCGCGACGCGGAGCGCGGCCTCGTGCTGACCGGCGGTGCGCGGGGTCACCGCGGCGATGCGGGCACCGGTCGAGAACCAGGCGTGCAGGTCGTGGGCGAAGGCGTCGAGCTCCGAGAGCTCGAGGCGGTTCGCGCGGGTGATCGCGTTGTAGGCGAGCACCGCCGGAATGGCGACGAAGAGGCCGAAGGCGGTCATGATCAGCGCCTCGCCGACCGGGCCGGCGACCTTGTCCAGCGTGGCCATGCCCGAGACGCTGATGTTCACCAGCGCGTGGTAGATGCCCCACACCGTGCCGAAGAGGCCGACGAAGGGCGCGGTCGAGCCGATCGAGGCGAGCACGGTGAGGCCGGATTCGAGCGCGGCGGTCGACAGCGCGATCGACTTGCGCAGCGCCCGGGTGATGACCTCGTCGGCGTCGAGCTTGCCGCCGAGGGTGTCGTTCCGGGTGTGGCGACGGATGTGCTGGGCGGCCGCGGCGCCCTGCTGG
Source organism: Thauera sp. GDN1 (assembly GCF_029223545.1). Classification (NCBI taxonomy): domain Bacteria; kingdom Pseudomonadati; phylum Pseudomonadota; class Betaproteobacteria; order Rhodocyclales; family Zoogloeaceae; genus Thauera; species Thauera sp. GDN1. The sequence continues at coordinate 919,207 of NZ_CP097870.1, forward strand.
GCGAGCGCCTCGAAGGGCGAGTCGGGCGCGGCTTCGGCGAGCAGCTTGAGGCCGGCCTCGAGATCGGGCGCGCGCCAGAAGTTCTCCACCGCGTCGCCGTGGCGGCGCGCGCGCAACTGGCGCAGCGCGCGGGTCAGGATCAGGTACCAGCTGGTGATCGACATCACCAGCAGGATCACCGCCACGCTGCGGATGATGGTGTCGGATTGGGCCCACAGGTGGGCCAGGCCGAAAGCCTGCGAACTGTCCATGTTCAGTTTCCTTGCAGTTTGAAGACGATGGGAACGAGGACCCAGGCCTCGATGGGGGTGTCGCCCCGGCGTGCCGGAACGAAGCGCCAGCGCGCGACCGCCTCCTGCGCGGCGCGGTCTAGGCGCTCCGAGCCGGAGCTGGTGCGCAGCTCGATGCGGGCAGGTTGCCCTTCCGGCGACACCAGCACGCGCAGCATCACCTGGCCTTCCTCGCGCAGCCGGCGTGACAGCATCGGGTAGGGCGGGCGCGGGTTGTTGAGGTAGGCGGCGTCGAAGCGCGCGGCCGTGACCGCGGCGGCGGCCGGCGCAGGTGGGGCAGCTGCGGGAGCGGGGGGCTGCGGGGCGGGCGGTGCCGGTTCCGGCGCGGCTTCGGCCGGGGCGCTGAGCGCGCTCGGCGATTCGGTGACCCGCTCCGCTTCCTTCCTGACGGCGGGTTTGGGCGTCGGCTTCCTGGGCGCTGGCTTGGGCGGTGGCGGCTCCGGGCGGCGGACCTCGGGCGGTAGCGGCGTCGGGATCGGTGGCGCGGGAACGGGTTCCGGCACCGGTGCGGGAGCGGGTTCGGGGGCCGGGCGGGCGACCGGCTCGGCTTCGATCAGTGCGACCTGGATCGGCACGATCTCGGGCGGAGTGGCTTGCTGGCTGCCGAGGTGGACGAGGGCAGCGAGACCCGCCAGATGGGCACCGGCCACGATCATGGCGAGCAATGCACGTCGTGTGGGCGAGCCCCGCAGGTTCATCGGTGAGCGCGGATTCGTCACCGGCGCGCCGAAGGCGGTCTCCGTACCGGCGTGCCGGGAACCGGAGAGGTCGGAGGCTGTGAGCGGTGGCGCGAGCGGGGAGGGGACGGGTGGCAAGGCCTGAACTGCTGGATGCATCGGTGCGGAGGCAGGGAGGCTGCCTCCGCGGAGGCAGCGTGTGGGTCGAAATGGGAACGGCTCGGGCAAGGAGCGCGCGGAATCAGGAGGCGCTCGGCTCCATCTGCGACTGCAGGTAGTTCTGCAGGCCGACACTCTCGATCAGGCCGAGTTGTGTCTCCAGATAGTCGATGTGCTCTTCGGTATCCTCGAGGATGTGCTCGAACAGCTCGCGCGACACGTAGTCCTTGCAGGATTCGCAATACGCGATCGCCTCGATCAGGTTCTCGCGGCCGCCGAGCTCGAGCTTGAGGTCGCCCTGCATGGCTTCGGGCACGTTCTCGCCGATCAGCAGCTTGTTCAGGTTCTGCAGGTTGGGGAGGCCTTCGAGGAAGAGCACGCGCTCGATCAGCATGTCGGCATGCTTCATCTCTTCGATCGATTCGTCGTACTCATGCTTGCCGAGGCGATCGAAACCCCAGTTCTTGTACATGCGTGCATGCAGGAAGTACTGGTTGATCGCGGTCAGCTCGATGGTCAGCTGCTTGTTGAGGAACTGGATGACCTTCTTGTCGCCTTTCATGTCGCCTCCAGGATGATTGGGTAAGAGGGCGTCAGGCCCGTGGATCGCAGCCCGTTGCCTGCGTGCGGCGCCTGGTCTGCGCATACGCGCAGACAATCCCTTGCACAACGCGCGCAACGACCACACTCGGCAGTGACGCCGAGCAGTTGCCGCAACTCGCGAAGGGTGCGGATCCCGTCGTCGATCGCCTTGTGGATCTGCTTTTCGGTGACGGCGTTGCACACGCACACATACATAGTCTAGCCCTCTTGCCGGAATTTGGCCCCTTGGTCCGGGCGGGAATCTACTTGGTCAGGATCAGCTTGCCGTTGCGCGTCGCGCGCAGGACATAGCGGGCGCCCTCGTGGATGATGGTGACCGCAGGCTGCCCGCCGAGCAGCTGGTCGCTGTCCAGGGCGGATGCCGGTGTGTTCTGCCTGCCTTCGTCGCTGGCGCTGATCGCCCCGGCGCACGCGGATTCGATGTCGTTGCGGGGTTCAAGCTCGGTCATTTAAAAAGACGGTTAAAAACAAGAATGATTCGTATTAAAACACAATTGCCTACGCTCGGCAATGCGGGGCCTACGGCTTCGAGGCCAGCCTTGCTTGCGCACGATGAAGGAGATTCCGAGGGTAAGGGTGCAGCGTTCGCGTCCGCGCCGAGGCTGCGTCGTTTGCCGCGAATCCGGGGGCGCCTGCGGGCGCGCGCTGACGCCGGAACGCGCGTTCAGTCGAGCGTGGACAGGATCAGCAGCTCGGGATTCCGTGCGGCTTCGATCGGAAGGTAGCCGATCGCGCCGGGTGTCGACAACACGATGCGCCGGGCATCGTCCTCGTCGGCGGCTTCCCGTGGGGGCTGGGCCCGCCCGGTGAAGACCAGCCGCGACCAGTAGGCGCGGATCTGGCTGGGATTCTTGCGGGTGAGCTGGAGGTAGAAGCGGTCGCGGACCGGGCCGGCCGGCAGGTCGACCAGGGTGACCGCGCGTCCGTTGGGCAAGGTGGCGCGACGTCCGAGGTAGAGCTGCTCGGCGCTTTCGCGGTCGAGCTCGGTGATGCCGCCCTGGCGCGCCGACACGATCGCCATCGTCTGCGCCTGGGCGGCGCACGACAGCGCGAGCAAGACCAGCGCGAGGAGCGCAGCCCGCAAGCCGTGAGGGAAGGCGCGTTCAGAAAACGACATCGATCGAGATGCTCATGAGATTGATTGACTGGCGGTCCAGCCCCGGCACGAAGGGGTTTCCGCGCGCGATGAAGGTGCCGTATGCACCGGCATCGGTGCGCACATGGGCGAGCTCCGCCTTGATCGCGGTGTTCTGACGGACGTCCCAGCGCAGGCCGGCGGTGATACTGCGCTGCGCCTGATTGCGCGAACGGTTGAAGCCGTCGATGAGGGCGAGTTCGGTCGGGGTGTTGCCCGCGGCGGGATCGACCAGCGGTTCGTCCTGCCACTGGCGTGCGAGGCCGAGGTAGGGGGTTAGGCTGCCGAAGCGTCGCCCCACCGCGAGGTAGGCGGCGGTGGAGCTGTTTGCGAAGGCGTCGGCGGTGCTGTGTGCCAGTTCTGCACTGACGAGCCAGCGGCCGTCGTCCCATTGCAGGCCGAGGGAGCTGAAAGTCGCGTCGGCGCCGGTGCCGCTCAGCTGCGCCTGCAGTGCCGGGGGCAGCGGGGCGACCAGGGCGCGGTACTCGGACGAGGTCCGGTTCACCGCGAGATTGGCGCGTGCGTAGCCTGCGCTCAGGCTCAGGCGGCCGGTCTCGACGGTGAACCGGATGCCCATCAGGTCGTCCAGCCGTGCGCGTCCGCCGCCGATGACCGGCACCCGGCTGCGACCGGCATAGGGGTGGAGTTCGACGAAACTGGCGCCGATCCGGGTCCGGTACAGGAGGTCGATGCCGTCGAGGTCGGCGAAGGGATTGAGGCCATAGACCTCGACCGGCGGACGCACCCAGATCTGGCTGTAGTTGATGTCGGCGGTGTCCGACAGCATGAAGAACGGGCTGCGCAGGCGTCCGGCGCGCAGCGTCAGCTCATCGGTCAGGGCATGGCTGAAGAACGCCAGCGCGGCACGCGGATCGTAGTCGCCGCGCTGGGTTTCACGGGTGACGAGCTGGAGCACGGCGGCGTTGCGGTCGCCGAGGCGCAGGCCGGCCTGCAGGCCGAGCACCGAGTCGGGGCCGAAGTCGGCCTTGTCGCCGCCCGGTGCGTCGATACCGATGCGGGCGAACTCGAGCCGGTCCGAATCCGTGTAGACCACGCCCGCGGTTGCGAAGCCGGAAAACTGCCACGCGGCGCCCGTCTCGGCCGCAGCCGTCAGCGGCAGCGCGGGCAGGGCCGCGAGCACGAGCCTGGCCAGTAGGTGCAGCTTCATGAGCGGGATCCCCTGAAGACCTGGGTCAGCCGGGCGATGGTCGTGGCGCGATCGACCGGCCGCGAGAACAGGTAGCCCTGGCCATAGTCGCAGCCCATCTCGCTCAGGATCTGCAACTGGTCTTCGTCCTCGATGCATTCGGCGACCACGGTCATGCCGAGGTCGTGGGCAAGCTCGATGCTGTGGCGAACGATGGCGCGAAGGCGTTCGTCGTGCCTGATGGAATGGACGAAGGAACCGTCGAGCTTGACCTGGTTGCACGGCATCGTGTGCAGGTAGCTCAGGGTCGAATAGCCGGTGCCGAAGTCGTCGATCAGCACGTCGATGCCTGCGGCGCGCAGCGCGTGCAGGGTGTTGATGGCAGGACCGTCCTGGCGGGCGAGCACGCTTTCGGTGACCTCGAAGCGTATGGCGTTGTGCGGCAGCCCGCTGGCATCGATCGTGGCCAGCAGCTCCTCGGCGAGCTGCGGCCGGGCGAGCTGGCGGGCGGACAGGTTCACGCTCACCCGCAGTGGTGCGCCCTTCGGCAGTTGTGGCGTCCACTCGCGCAGATCGGCGCACACCTGGGCGAGCACGACCATGCCGATGTCGTGGATCAGATCCAGCGTTTCGGCGAGCGGGATGAATTCCGCCGGCGGCAGCAGGGAGAGCGTGGGGTGCTGCCAGCGCACCAGGGCCTCGAAGCCGGTCGGCTGCCGCGTCCCGAGATCGACGATGGGCTGGTAGAACACCGTCAGCCCACCCGTCTTCAGCGCGGCGCGCAGCTCGGCCTCGATCTGCAGCACGCGCACGGCCTGGGCGTGCATCTCGGCATGGAAGAACTCGATCGACGCGGTTTCGCTGCGGCGGGCCTTGTGCAGCGCATTGTCGGCGTCGCGCAGCAGGGATTCCGCATCCTCGCGGTCGTTGTCGCTGAGGGCGACGCCGACCCGGCAGCGCGGATGCAGGACCTGGTCGGTGCTGCTGGGGGCGAAGGCGGGCAGGGCGACCAGGCCCTCGCAGATGCGCAGGGCCTCGATCGAACCGTCGACGCCGTTCAGTAGCACCGCGAACTGGTCTCCGCCCACCCGCGCACAGACGTCCCCCTGGCGCATCAGGGAGGCGATGTGGGCCGCCACCCGGCGCAGGAGTTCGTCGCCTACCGCGTGGCCGTAGCTGTCGTTGACCAGGCTGAAACGCTCGAGGTTGATCGCGAGCACCGCGAGCTGACGGATGTCCCCACGGCGGTGCTGGGCCAGGGCGCGGTTGACGTGCTCGATGAACATGGCGCGGTTGGGCAGGCCGGTGAGGCCGTCGTGCAGCGCGTCGTGCACCAGCTGCTCCTCGGCGCGCTTGCGCAGGTTGATGTCGCCGAGCGACCCCGCCATGCGGAAGGCGCGCAGATCCTCGTCGCGACTGGCCACGCCGCGCATCAGCACCCAGTGGTACTCGCCGCTGGGCAGACGGACACGAAACTCCACCATGAACTGCGAGCTGTCGCCTTTCAGGTGGCTGATCATGCGCTGGCGGTAGGTCTCGACCTCGTGCGGATGGATGAAGTCGAGGAAGGCCTCGGGTACGCTCGACATCGAACCGGGCGGCACGCCGAGGATCTGGCAGAAGCGGTCGGAGTAATACACCGTGCCCGCGCGCAGGTCCCAGTCCCACAGACCGTCGTTGGCACCGCGCAGGGCCATCGCATGGCGCTCCTCGCTGGATTGCAGGCGCTCGGCGGTGTGCTGAAGCTCGGCCACGCGCTGCTGCAGGGTGGCGGCCATGATGTTGAAGTGGCGCGCGATCACCGCCAGTTCGTCATGGCCGTGCGCCCGGACCCGGTAGTCGAGGCGTCCGTCCGCGATCGCCTTGCTGCCCTCGAGCAGACGCTGCAGATTGCGGGTCAGGAAATAGCCGATGGTCGACAGCAGGATGAAGGTGAGCGCGATCTCGACGATCGCGATCACCAGGCCCTGCTCCATGATCGCGCGCCGCGCAGCGGCCAGCACCGAGACGGATACCCCGAACTGCAGGATGCCGACCTCGTTCCTGGCCAAGAGCAGGGGACGGCGCACATGCACGACCTCTCCCGCACTGACCACGCCTGCGAGGAAGCTCTTGCGGTGCTCGCTCGGTTCGGGCAGATGCGCCATGTAGGGCAATCCGGCCGATACGAGGAGGCGGTCGCCCGGACCGGCGATGCGGACGTAAACGAGCCCTTCCTCCGCGTCGGCGAGCAGTTCGCCGAGAACGTCCTGGAGCACGTCGAAACGCTGCTGCTCGCCATAGGCGGTCGCCATCGCGTGGAGCATGCTTGCGTTCTGGGTGATGGTGGTATCAAGGCTGGCCGACACCGCGTTGTTCATCAGGCGCATGCTGTTGGCCAGCAGCAGGCTCAGCAGCACGACCTGTACCGCCGTGCTGGCGAGCAGCAGGCGGACGCGGATCGATGAGTGGCGAAAGGGAAACAGCATCGGATGGATTCGGCGACGGGGCGGGTTCGGGATCAGCGGCGCGCGAGTCGGCGCACCGCGGTGGAGGCCGCGATCCGGCCCTCGCTCGCGAAGTTCTCCAGGTTGGCTTCGATGTCGTCGGGATCGTACAGGTAGTTCACCATCATCCCCCAGGACTGCTTCAGTCCTTTCTCGGACTTGTCCGCCAGCCAGTCGAGACGCTCGACGCGGGCGCCATTGCCGAGATGGAAGCGGGCGACCGGGTCGACCGGATTGTCGCCGCGGCGCGCCTCGAGCAGGTAACGCGCAGCCAGGCGCAGCAGCGGTTCGCGCAGCGCCGCACAGATGTCCTCGTCCAGCGCCCAGGCGTTGTCGCCTTCGAGCATGGCGGCGAGGATCGGTGCGTCCGTCCCGGTGATGCCGAGCGCGGCGAGGCGCTTCCAGTCGGCCGGCGTGATCGCGCCGGCGAACTCTTCGGGGTTGCGCTGCACCCAGCGCACGAGGCCGGGGATGGGCGACAGCGTGGCGAAGGTCTTCAGGCGCGGGAAGTCGCGCTTGAGGTCGTCGATCACGCGCTTGAGCAGGAAGTTGCCGAAGCTCACGCCGCGCAGGCCCTTCTGCGTCGCACTGATCGAATAGAAGATCGCGGTGTTCGCCCGGCTCGCGTCGGCGAGCGGCGCCTCGATGTCGAGCAGGCGCTGCACGTCGTCGGCGATCTCCTCGAGCAGCGCCACCTGCACGAAGATCAGCGGCTCGAGCGGCATGCGCGGGTGGAAGAACGCATAGCAGCGGCGGTCGGAGTCGAGCCGGTTCTTGAGATCCTTCCATGAGCGGATCTCATGCACCGCCTCGTATTCGACCAGTTTCTCGAGCAGCGCGGCGGGCGAGCTCCAGGTGATGCGCTGCAGCTCGAGGAAGCCGACGTCGAACCATGCCGACAGGCGGGTCTCGAGTTCGCGGTCGAGCGGCTTGAGCAGCGGATCCTCGGTGATGAAGCGCAGCAGGTCGGCGCGCAGGTCGACCAGGAACTTGACCCCCTGCGGGATCGCGTTGAACTGGGTCAGGATGCGCAGGCGACGCGAGCGCATCGCGGTGCGCAGGCGGGCCTCGGCGTCCCACTGGGCGGGCGTGCCGACCGCGGCCTGGTAGGCCTCGTGGGCGCTCGCCACCTGCTGCGGGTCCGGGCCGAAGCCATGGGCGATCAGCTTCAGGAAGGCGTGTCGGCCCGCGTCGTCGAGGCGCAGGTAGGTCTCCGCCAGACGGGCCGCGCGCTGACGGGTGGATACCTCTCCGCCGCGTCCTTCGGCGCATTCCTGCAACTGGACGCGGATGCGCTCCAGATCGTCCGCTTCCGGTGGCTTGCCGAAGTGCGTGGCACTGGCTACCAGCTCGCGCACCTTGTTCAGCCCGCGAGATACCAGTCCTGCCCCCGCCATCGTGTCCTCCTGCCCGATTCAGCTTAGATATTTTGTTGCGATCATAGCTCTCTTTGGGCACAAGCTAGCGCGATCTGTTTCCTGCCCATGTGCGAATTTCACGCATGGTGTGCAATATTCCGCACCCCCTGATCGTGCTTGTGCGCCGTGCCTCGATATGCCATCGTGAATCCGGAATGCGATTGTGCATGCCCGTCACTCGACACGGGCGCGGGCGCGGGCGATGAGGGCCGATGGCGAGATGTCGCTACGATTGCTGGTGGTGATTCCGGAGGGGGAGGGTGCGGTCGAGCGCGAGCTCGCCGGCACGCAGTCGCCCGCGCTGCGGGTGGTCGGCCGAGCGTGCTCCGAAAGCCAGGCATTGCAGAGCTATTTTCAGTGCACCCCGGACGTGGTCGTCCTCGACTGCCGGGTCGCGCCGGCGGAGCCGGCGCGGCTCGTCGGCCTTCTCAAGCGGGTGGCGCCCGGCAGCTGCATCGTCGCGCTGGTGCAGGCGGAAGACTCGGTGGCCGCCTCGGCCGCGCGTGCGCTCGGTGCGGATGCGATCGGGCTGCTCGCCGAGCTTCCCGTCCTGCTGGGGCGCCTGTCCGCCGCCGATGCGGTCTGAACCCGCCGTCTCAGCGCGGTGCGCGCCGCGCGGCGGCTGCCAGCATCAGGCCGCCGACCGCCATCATCGGTACGCACAGCCATTGCGCGGTCGACAGTCCGAGCGACAGGGTGCCGAAGATGCCCGGATCGGGGGTGCGGAAGAATTCGGCGACGAAGCGCAGTCCGCCGTAGCCGATCAGGAACACCGCCGATACCGCGCGCAGCGGCCGCGGGCTGGCGGAGTAGAACCACAGGATCAGGAACAGCAGCAGGCCTTCGCCCGCGGCCTGGTAGAGCTGTGAGGGGTGGCGCGGCACCGCGTCCACCCACGGGAACACCATGGCCCACGGCAGCTCGCCGTCCACCGGCCGGCCCCACAGCTCGCCGTTGATGAAGTTGCCGATCCGCCCCGCGGCCAGCCCGGTCGGCACCAGCGGCGCGATGAAGTCGGTGACCTGCCAGAAGCCCTTGCCGTGGCGGTGGCCGTACAGCCACATCGCCGCCAGCACGCCGAGGAAGCCGCCGTGGAAGCTCATGCCGCCCTTCCACACCGCGAGGATCTCGCCCGGGTTCGCAAGGTAGTAGCCGGGCTGGAAGAACAGCACCTCGCCCAGTCGTCCGCCCACGATCACCCCGATCACGCCGTACAGCAGCAGGTCGTCGATCGCCTGCGCGTTCCATCCCAGTTCCGGGCGGCGGCGGGCATGCGCGCGCCCGAGGACGACGAAGAGCACGAAGGCGAGCAGGTACATCAGGCCGTACCAGCGCACCGAGAGCGGGCCGATGGAAAGGGCGACGGGGTCGAACTGGGGGTGGATCAGCATGGAGATGTGTGGTGGAGGGCGTGAGGAGGGCGCGCCGCCCTGCCGGGCGGCATCCTTGCCGGCCAGGCGTCAGTCGAACTGCTTGCGGAAGGCCGCGAACTCGTTGCGCAGCGTGTCGAGGTCCTCACGCAGACGCTGCAACTCGTCCTCGAGTTCCGCAATCCGTCCGCGTCCGCCGCCTGCGCCGCCCCCGGCGGACTGCGCCTCCGCCATCTCCTGCACCGCAGCCTCTCCGCCGAGCAGATGCACGTGTCGGGTCTCCTTGGTGCCGGGCGCGCGCGGCAGGGCCGCCGCCAGCGGCGGGTACTTTTCCGCCAGATGCTCCAGCACCGCCTCGACCGCGGCGACGTCCTCGAAGCGGTGCAGGCGCTCGCAGCGCTGGCGCAGCTCGCCGGCGGTCTGCGCGCCGCGCAGCATCAGGATGGCCAGCACCGACTGTTCGGCCGGCGGCAGCGAATGGCGCAGGCGCACCAGGTGCTCGTACTTGGCGACGCGCGCGCTGGCCTGGTCGCGCTTGGAGACCAGGCGGCGGGCGATCAGGCTGTCGACCGCGGCCTGCACTTCGGCCTCGCTCAGGTTCAGGACCGGTTCGCGCGCGGTGAGCTGGTTGCAACCGGTGGTGATGGCGTTGATCGACAGCGGGTAGGCGTCGGGGGTGATGAAGGATTTCTCGATCAGCACGCCCAGCACCCGGATCTCGTTGGCGTCCAGGTCGAAGCCGGCTTCCTTGTCCGTGGCGGCAGCGGGGGTCGGGTCGTGCATGGGCTCTCCTGGCGGGTGACGAGACTGCGGATGATACGCATGCTTCGCGGTGCGCGTTAGAATCAGCACCTTTCCCGCTGATCTTCCGGAGCGCCTCCATGCCCCAGTACCGTTCCCGCACCTCCACCGCCGGCCGCAACATGGCGGGCGCCCGCGCCCTGTGGCGCGCCACCGGCATGAAGGACGAGGACTTCAGCAAGCCGATCATCGCGATCGCCAACAGCTTCACCCAGTTCGTGCCCGGCCACGTGCACCTGAAGGATCTCGGCCAGCTCGTCGCGCGCGAGATCGAGGCCGCCGGCGGCGTCGCCAAGGAATTCAACACCATCGCGGTCGATGACGGCATCGCCATGGGTCACGGCGGCATGCTGTATTCGCTGCCCTCGCGCGAACTGATTGCCGACAGCGTCGAGTACATGTGCAACGCCCACACCGCCGACGCCCTGGTGTGCATCTCGAACTGCGACAAGATCACCCCGGGCATGCTGATGGCCGCGCTGCGCCTCAACATCCCGGCGATCTTCGTCTCCGGCGGGCCGATGGAGGCCGGCAAGGTCAAGTGGGAAGCCAAGGTCATCTCGCTCGACCTGGTCGATGCGATGGTCAAGGCCGCCGACAAGTCGTGCTCGGACGAGGAGGTCGACGCCATCGAGCGCTCCGCCTGCCCGACCTGCGGTTCGTGTTCGGGCATGTTCACCGCGAACTCGATGAACTGCCTCACCGAGGCGCTCGGCCTGTCGCTGCCGGGCAATGGCACCACGCTGGCCACCCACGCCGACCGCGAGCGCCTGTTCAGGGAAGCCGGCCGTCGCATCGTCGACCTCGCCCGCCGCTACTACGAAAAGGACGACGCCTCGGTGCTGCCGCGCTCGATCGCCAGCTTCAAGGCCTTCGAGAACGCGATGAGCCTGGACGTGGCCATGGGCGGCTCGACCAACACCGTGCTCCACCTGCTCGCCGCCGCGCGCGAGGCCGGCGTGGACTTCACCATGAAGGACATCGACCACGTCAGCCGCCGCGTGCCCTGCCTGTGCAAGGTCGCGCCGGCGATTGCCGACGTGCACATCGAGGACGTGCATCGTGCCGGCGGCATCATGAGCATCCTCGGCGAGCTCGACCGCGCCGGCCTGCTGCACACCGACGTGCCCACCGTGCACAGCGCCTCGATGGCCGAGGCGCTCGACAAGTGGGACATCAAGCGCACTTCCGACGAGGCGGTGCACACCTTCTACCGCGCTGCGCCCGGCGGCGTGCCGACCCAGGTCGCCTTCAGCCAGGATCGGCGCTGGAAGGCGCTCGACGCCGACCGCGAGCACGGCATCATCCGCAACAAGGAACACGCCTTCACCGCCGATGGCGGCCTCGCCGTGCTCTACGGCAACATCGCCGAGAAGGGCTGCATCGTGAAGACCGCCGGCGTGGATGAATCCATCTGGAAATTCACCGGCAAGGCCCGCGTGTACGAGAGCCAGGAAGACGCGGTCGAGGGGATCCTCGGCGAGCAGGTGCAGGCCGGCGACGTGGTGGTGATCCGCTACGAAGGCCCCAAGGGCGGCCCCGGCATGCAGGAGATGCTGTACCCGACCTCCTACCTCAAGAGCCGCGGCCTCGGCGCGCAGTGCGCGCTGCTCACCGACGGGCGCTTCTCCGGCGGCACCTCCGGCCTGTCGATCGGCCATGCTTCTCCCGAGGCGGCCTGCGGCGGCGCGATCGCGCTGGTCGAGGACGGTGACACGATCGAGATCGACATCCCGAACCGTCGCATCCATCTGGCGATTGCCGACGCCGAACTCGCGCGTCGTCGCGCAGCGATGGAGGCCAGGGGCGCGGCGGCGTGGAAGCCGGCCAAGCGCGAGCGCGTGGTCTCGGCCGCGCTGCAGGCCTATGCGGCGCTCACCACCTCGGCCGACACCGGCGCGGTGCGCGACGTCACCCAGGTCCAGCGCTGATTGCCCCGAGCGGATTGACCCCTCGTCGGCCGCTCACTACCATCGCCGCCATGGATACCGAATTCGCCCAGCTCGAAGCCCAGCTCGAGCAACTGATCAGCCGCTATGAACGCCTGAAGGCCGACAACGCCGCCCTGCGCGGCCGCGTCGTCCAGCTCGAGGGCGAGAATCGCCGGCTCGCCGACAAGGTCCGCCTCGCTGCGGACCGCCTCGAGAGCCTGCTCGACAAACTGCCGGAGGCCTGAAGCGATGTCCGCCGATCACCTCGACATGATGCTGCTGGGGAAGGAGTACCGCATTTCCTGCACCCCGGAGAGTCGCGATGAGCTTCTCGCAACCGTCGCCTATCTAGACGACAAGTTCCGCGAACTGGGGGCGAAAACGAACTCTTCCGGCGAAAAGCTCGCGGTCATGACCGCGCTGAACATCGCCCACGAGTTCCTCCAGTACCAGCGTGGAACCGGGTTTGACATGCCGGGCATGAAGCGTAGAATCGGACTCATGAAAGCGCGCCTCGACGGGGTGCTCGGCCAGCAGGACAAGCTCTTCTGAGCCTTCGTCACGCAAGCCGGACAAGCCAGCCGATGCGCAAAGATCAATCCCCTGCAGTGTTCGTCGAAGTCGTAGACTCCTTGAACCAATAGTCGAGAGACTCGGTCGCTGACCATAGATGCCGCTGGTGTGAACGCCCCTAGCCGGGTGATCCTGAAGCGGAAGGGACGCGACCTCCCTGAACCCAAGGTTCAGGATGCCCGGCGGAGACGGCACAGGCGGGGGGCCATAAAAGAGGGCGCGGTGAGCGATCATCGCGCCCTCTTCGCGTCCACGCCGCGCCACCATTCCCCGCGCTTCATGTTGCACCGCAAACTCTTAACGCCATCTTTACGCGCGCCGGCCTAGCATCTGCAGCATTGACGTCCTTCCGCGGCCCTCGCCGTCTTTGCTGCAATGCGAGCCTATTTTCCCGTCCTCGGTGTGCTCGGCATGATGCTGATGCTGTTCGGACTGGTGATGGGCTTTCCGCTGGCGGCATCCTTCTTCCTCGACGACGGTGCCACCGAGGCCTACGACCTCGCCATTCTCGTCACCTTTGCCACCGGCCTGCTCGTATGGGCTGGCTCCCGCGGCCAGCGGCGCGACCTTCAGGTCTCCGACGGCTTCCTGCTGGTCGCCGCGACCTGGTTGATCACGCCGGTGTTCGGCGCGCTGCCGCTGATCTTCTACCTGCCCGGGCTGTCCTTCACCGACGCGTACTTCGAGGCCGCCTCCGGGCTCACCACGACCGGGGCCACGGTGCTGACCGGGCTGGATCAGCTACCGGTGTCTATCAACCTGTGGCGCTGCTTCATGCACTGGGTGGGCGGCATGGGCGTCATCGTGCTGATGGTGGCGGTGCTACCCTTGCTGGGGATCGGCGGCCGGCAGATCTTCCGCGCCGAGACGCCGGGGCCGATGAAGGAGTCCGGTCTCACCCCGCGCATCGCCGAGACCGCCAAGGGCCTGTGGGGCGTTTATGTCGTGCTGACGATCGCCTGCGGCCTGGCGCTTTGGCAGGCCGGCATGGCGCCCTGGGACGCGGTGATCCACGCCTTCTCGATCATGGGCCTGGGCGGCTTCTCCACTCGCGACGCCAGCCTCGGCGCCTTCGACAGCGTGCCGATCGAGACCGTCACCATCGTCTTCGCGCTGCTGTCGGGCATCAACTACGCGACCCATTACCTTGCGCTGGTGCATCGAACGCCACGCCCCTACGGCCAGGACCCCGAGCTGCGCTGGTTCTTCGGCGTGCTCGCGGTCACGGTCATCTTCCTCACCGTCTACCTGCTCGAAGGCGGCGCCTACCGTGACGGCGCGCTGGCGTTCCGCCATGTCTCCTTCCACGCCGTCTCGCTCGCCACCTCGCTCGGCCTCGCGACCTACGACTACACGGTGTGGCCGATGTTCGCGCAGCTGTGGATCCTGTTCCTGAGCAGCTTCGCCGCGTGTTCGGGCTCGACCGGCGGTGGCATCAAGATGATGCGCGCGATCATCCTGTACAAGCAGGTGCATCGCGAGATCGTGCGCTCGCTGCACCCGAGCGCGGTGGTGCCGCTGCGCCTAGGCAGGCAGCGCGTCTCCGACAACGTGCTGCACGCGGTGCTCGCCTTCAGCTTCATGTACATGGTCAGCATCGTCAGTCTGACCCTGGTGCTGGCGGCCTCGGGCATGGACCTGGTCACCGCGTTCTCGGGGGTGGTTGCCTGCATCAACAACGCCGGGCCGGGGCTGGCCGCGGTGGGGCCGGCGGGCAACTACCAGGGGCTGAGCGACTTCCAGACCTGGGTGCTGAGCTTCGCGATGATCCTCGGCCGGCTGGAGATCTTCACCCTGCTGGTGGTGCTGATGCCGGCGTTCTGGCGGCGGTGAATGGCTCGAGCGCCAGCCGGTAGCCCACGCCCGGTTCGGTGAGGATGTGGACCGGCAGGCGCGGATCGGGCTCGAGCTTGCGCCGCAATCCGGCCATGTACACGCGCAGGTAATGCGCGTGCTCGACGTGATTGGGCCCCCAGGCGCCGGCGAGCAGCTGGCGCTGGGTCACCACCCGACCCGCGGCGGCGGCGAGCAGGCCGAGCAGGCGGAACTCGATCGGAGTCAGGTGCACCGGTTCGCCGGCGCGCGTCACCCGGCGTTGCTCGAGATCGAGCTCGACCTCGCCGAACGCCACCCGCGCCGCCGCCTGTGGCGGTCGCATCGCCCGCCGCAGCAGCGCGCGCACGCGGGCGAGGAGTTCGCCCACGCCGAAGGGCTTGGCCAGGTAGTCGTCGGCACCGGCGTCCAGTGCTGCTACCTTGTCGGCCTCGTCGCTGCGTGCCGACAGCACCAGCACCGGCATGCCGCTCCAGGCGCGCAGTTCGGCGAGCACCGCCATGCCGTCGCCGTCGGGCAGGCCGAGGTCGAGCACCAGCAGGTCGGGGCGGCGGCTGGCGAGCTCGATGCGACCGCGCTCGCACGAGGCGGCCTCGTGCACCGTGCAGTCTTCGGATTCGAGCGCCGCGCGCACGAAGCGACGGATGCCGGCATCGTCTTCGACCAGCAGCACGACCGGGGCGGGACGTTGCGTGTTCTTCATCGTCCGGTATCCGGTTCGTCGCCTTCCGACGGCGGCAGTTCGGGCTGCGGCGGTAGCGGCAGGCGCAGCGTGAAGCAGGCCCCGGCACCATCGCGGTTTTGCGCCCGCACAGTGCCGCCGTGCGCCTCGATTATCGCGCGCACGATCGCCAGGCCGAGGCCGGTGCCGGCATCTCCCGTCGGTGCCGGGGGCGCGGACGAGGGGTGGGGTGTGCGCATGAAGCGCTCGAAGATCGCCTGCTCGCGCCCGGGCGGCAGACCGCAGCCGTCGTCGCAGACGCTGATCGACACCGATCCGGCGCTCGTGCATGCCGAGAGCGCGATGTGGCCACCTGCCGGCGTGTGCGCGATCGCGTTGTCGAGCAGGTTGCAGATCACCCGTTCGATCAGCACTGCGTCGGCCTGCAGCAGGGGCAGGTCGTCGGGCAGATCGAGCGTCAGCACATGCCGACGCAGCGCATGGGCGCGCGCTCGCAGCGCACTGCCGACGAGTTCGTCCACCGCCAGCCAGTCGAGCCTCAGGCGCGGGTTCTCCGACTGCAGGCGGGCGAGGTCGAGCAGGTCGCGGGCAAGCGCGTGGGTGCGCAGCGCCTCGCTGCGGATCGCCTCGGCCAGTTCGGCCTGCGCCGGGGGCAGTGGCGGTCCGGCCAGCGGCAGCGATTCGGCCAGGCCGGCGAGCGCGGTGAGCGGCGTGCGCAGATCGTGAGACAGCGAGGCGAGCAGGGTGTTGCGCAGGCGCTCGGACTCCACCGCAAGGCGCGCCTGCGCTGTCTCCTGCGCACGCGCCTCGGCGGTGTCGCGCTCGCGGCGCAGGCGGGCGACGAGCTCGGCGGTGGTCAGCGCCACCGCGAGCAGCACCGCGAAGGTCAGCAGGTACTGCAGGTCCGACACCGCGAGCGTAAAGTGCGGATGCACGAAGAAGAAGTCGAACAGCGCCACCGAAAGGAAGGCGGCGAACACCGCCGGTCCGCGCCCGAGGCGGATTGCCGCGAACAGCACCGCGAGCGGGAACAGCATCGCGATGTTGGCGAGATCGAACTGGCCGAGCAGCGGCGCCCCGAGCAGGGCGACCGCGATCACCGCGAGCGCGGCCTTCGCATAGTCCGGCCAGGGCGAGCGGCGTGTCGACACGGGGCGGCGGGCGGATCTCAGCGCGCGGCCGCGGCCGCGTCGATCGCCCGCAGGGTGCCCAGCAGCGTGTCGCGCAGCGGGCCGGCGACGGCCAGCCCGCGTTCGGCCGCCTGGCGCGCCGCGGCGGGGCGGCCGAGTTCCAGCAGCACACGGGCGCGGTTGTTGTGTGCCGCGGCCTGGTCGCGGGTGTCGGCGGCGCGCCCGAAGCTGGCCTCGGCGCCGGCCAGGTCGCCGGACTGGTACAGGACGTTGCCCAGCCCCATCAGCAGCGTGTAGCTGTCCGGCCAGCGCTGCAGGCCGGCGCGGTAGGCGGTGGCCGCAGCCCGGGGCGGGGCCGTGCGCTCGAAGGCGACCAGGGCTTCGGTGCCGGCGGCCTCGGTCGCGGTGGCCGCCAGCTTTCCCGGCGGCAGGGCGACGAAGGCC
The DNA here is from genome assembly GCF_029223545.1 of Thauera sp. GDN1. NCBI lineage: Bacteria > Pseudomonadati > Pseudomonadota > Betaproteobacteria > Rhodocyclales > Zoogloeaceae > Thauera > Thauera sp. GDN1. The sequence goes on from NZ_CP097870.1 coordinate 935,886, forward strand.
CAGTGTCCGCCGCGCTTCCAGGTGTGCTCGAAGGTGCGCAGGGCGAGTGCCTGGCGCTTCATCGGCCCGGAGCGCAGCAGGATTTCGCCGCCCTCGAGGTCGTAGCCGACCGCCACCGCGTAGTGCCAGGACGGCGCCCACGACAGGCCCAGGTTCTGCAGCACGACCACCGGATGGCCGGCGGCGAGTTCGCGGAACAGGGCTTCGAGCGTGCCCGGGATCAGGGTCGCCACCGCGCCGCTGCGGCGCGCGCCGGCGAGCATCTCGATCTGCAGCGAGCCCTCGCGGCCGGGCAGGAAGACGCGGCCGACCAGATCCTCGGGCCGTGTCGGCAGGCCGGCGGCGGACAGGGTGGTGGCGAGCGCGGCCGGCCCGCAGAAGTGGCTGTCGTCGGGGAAGAAGGGCGTGTCGGCGAGTTCCACGCGGGCGGGCAGGCCGGCGGGCGGCTGCGCCAGCAGGGCCGGAGCCTGGGTGGCGCAGCCGCCCGCCAGCAGTGTCGCCAGCAACAGGGCAAGCACGAGCAGGGCGGAAAGGCGCGATCGCGGTGCGCGGATGGCGAGAGCGCCGTCCGCTGCCGCGGCTGCCTGGATACCGACAGCCATGCCCCGTCAGCGCACCGAGCGGGTGAAGGGGAAGACCTTGGTCAGACCCAGGATGTCGGTGAGCAGCAGCACGAAGAACACCAGCAGGATGGCCCCGATGATGCCGCCGGCCGGTGCGCTGTCGATCTGCTCGGCCAGGCGCGTGGCCTCGGCGTCGGTGAGCGCGGCAATGCGGTCCTGGGCAAGCGCGGGGTCGACGCCCTGGCGCAGCATCTCGGCACGCACGTCGTCGCGGGCGAGCGCCGCGGCGAGGCGGGCGTGGCCCGATTCAGCCTGCGCCGCGGTGGCCAGGCGGGCCGCCTCCTCGGTGGAGACGAGCGCGGCCTGCGCGGACTGGACGGTGGTCACGTTGAGGACGCTGACGCTGAGCACTACGGCAAGCAGGCGCTGGATTCGTTTCATTGTTTTCTCCTCGATCGGTTGCGGGACGCACGCGCGGTTGCCTGCGCGGACGGCGGTCGACAACTATAGGCGATCCGCATCCGCACGGTACGCCGACAGGGCCGGGAATATTGCTTCCAGTTGCTTCCGCGTGGTCCGGTTGCACTCGTGTGCCGCAGTCCCGGCTTGCCGGCGGAGGGTGGGCTGGTTGATAGTTCACGGTTTTCTCGATCGCAGCGGATCGTCCGGCGATCGAAAACCAGAGCAAAACAAGAGAGAACCCCATGGATGTCGATATCTGGTGGCTCGCCTACCCCGTGCTCGGGGTGGTGGTGGGCTTTTTTGCCGGCCTGCTCGGCGTGGGCGGCGGCGGCATCATGGTGCCGATGCTGACGACCTTCTTCCTGGCGCAGGATTTTCCGCGCGACCAGGTGGTGCACATGGCGCTCGGCACCTCGATGGCGGCGATCGTGCTGACCTCGGTGTCCAGCCTGCGCGCCCACCACGCCCATGGCGCGGTGCGCTGGGACGTGGTGCGCCTGATCACGCCCGGCATCCTGCTCGGCACCTTCGGCGCCACCTTCGTCGCCGCGCGGGTCGACACCGAGCCGCTGGCGATCTTCTTCGCGGTGTTCATGGCCTACGTGTCGATGCAGATGCTGCTCAACATCAAGCCCAAGCCCTCGCGCGAGCTGCCCGGGGCGGTCGGCATGAGCGCGGCCGGGCTGGGCATCGGCGGCATCTCTGCGTTGGTGGCGATCGGCGGCGGCTCGCTGTCGGTGCCTTTCATGACCTGGTGCAACGTCAAGATGCAGAACGCGATCGGCACCTCGGCGGCGATCGGCCTGCCGATCGCGCTTGCCGGCACCGTGGGTTATCTGGTCAATGGCTGGGGCGCGCCCGGCACGCCGGCGCTGACCCTGGGCTACATCTACCTGCCGGCGCTGGTGCTGGTGTCGGTGGTGAGCATGTTCTTCGCGCCGCTCGGCGCGAAACTCGCCCACCGCCTGCCGGTGGCGACGCTGAAGAAGGTGTTCGCCGGCGTGCTGATGCTGCTGTGCGCGAAGATGCTGCACAGCCTGTTCGGTTGAGGAGGAGGCGATGAGCTGGACGATGTGGCTGGCCTTTCTGGCCGCGGCGATGGTGATCGCGGTTTCCCCTGGTCCGGGCGCGGTGCTGTCGATGTCCACCGGCCTGCGCTACGGCTATGGCGCCGCGCTGCGCAGCATCGCCGGGCTGGAGATCGCGCTGCTGCTGCAGCTCGGGGTGGTGGCGCTGGGCCTGGGGGCGCTGCTGGCGACCTCGGAGACGGCGTTCGCGGCGGTGAAGTTCGCCGGCGCTGCTTACCTGGTGTGGCTGGGCGTGAACAAGTGGCGCGCGCCGCCGGAGCCGATCGGCGAGGGCGACGACGCGATTCGTCCCCATTCCCGCCGCCAGCTTTACGCCCAGGGCATCCTGGTGAACCTGACCAACCCCAAGGCGATCGTGTTCATCGCCGCCCTTGTGCCGCAGTTCATCGTCCCGGACCGGCCGCAATTGCCGCAGTTCGCGATCATCGGCGCGACCATGGTCGCCGTCGATACGATGGTGATGTCCTGCTACGCGCTGCTCGCCACGCGCTTCCGTCCCCTGCTGCGCAATCCGCGCCTGCTGCGCGTGCAGAACCGCGTGTTCGGCGGGCTCTTCGTCGGCGCGGGGGCGATGCTGGCGGTGTCGAGCCGCTGATCCCGGGGCCGCGGCGGAGCGCCTGGATCAGGCGCTCCGTGAGCGGGAAGAGGCGTTGTTCCTAGCGCGCCGCCCCCGCCCCGAGCAGCGCGTTGCGCAGGGCGTCGAGGTTGGCTCGCATCATCCGCACATAGCTCGGCGCCGGGCCGGCGGTCGTCGACAGCGCGTCCGAGTACAGCGTGCCGCCGACCTGCGCGCCGCTTTCGCTGCGGATGCGCTCGATCAGGCGCGGGTCGGCCACGTTCTCGATGAACACCGCCGGCACCTTCTCGGCCTTCAACTGACGGATCAGGCGGGCGACGCCCTGGGCGGTGGGTTCGGCGTTGTTCGCCACGCCCACCGGGGACAGGAAGCGGATGCCGTAGGCACGGCCGAAATAACCGAAGGCGTCGTGCGAGCTCACCACCTTGCGGCGCTCGGCGGGCAGGGCGGCGAACGCGGCGCGGATCTCGGCGTCGAGCGCCTTCAGCTCGCCGTCGTAGCGTTCGGCGTTGGCGCGGTAGGTGCTCGCGCCCTCCGGGTCGGCCTTCGCCAGTGCATCGGCGATGTTGGCGACATAGCGGCGGGTGTTGGCGACGTCCTGCCAGGCGTGGGGGTCGACCGCCTTGCCGGCGTGGCCATGATCGTGGCCGTGGCCGTCGTCCTCCGCCATCGCCAGCGTGGCGACGCCTGCGCTGGCCACCACCACCGTGCCCTTGTAACCGCCGGCGCGCGCCAGGCGCACCATCCAGTCGTCGAAGCCGAGCCCGTTGACCACCACCAGCGCGGCGGCGCCGATCTCGCGTGCGTCGGACGGCCGCGGCTGGAAGGCGTGGGCGTCCTCGTCCGCGCCCACCAGCGTACGGACCTTGACCCGCTCGCCGCCGACCTGTTGCACCAGGTCGCCGAGGATGCTGAAGCTGGTGCTGACCTCGAGCGCCTGGGCATGGGCGGCGGTCGTCAGCAGCAGGGCGGTGCAGGCGGTGGCGAGCGCGCGCAGGCTGCGGCGCAGGATGGGGGCGTGGCGTGTCGTCGTCATCGGCTTTGAAGGGACTGGAGTGGGAACAGGCGGGCGGCTGCCGCGGTTGATGTGTCCAGGCTGCTCAGGACTCGAGATGCCGACGTACCGGCAGCCGGCCGGCAAGCAGGCCGCCGGGCGCGGCCAGCAGGGACACGAAATACACCACGCCGCAGACCAGCACGATCGCGGGTCCGGCGGGCACGTCGGCGTGGAAGGACAGCAGCAGGCCGCTGGCGCCGCTGCCGAAGGCGAACAGCACCGCGAGCAGCAGCAGCATCGGCAGGCCCTTCGCCCACAGGCGGGCAGCGGCCGAGGGCAGGATCATGATGCCCACCGCCATCAGCGTGCCCAGGGCGTGGAAGCCGCTCACCAGGTTGATCACCACCAGCATCAGGAAGCCGTAGTGCGCAACCGGCGACCAGCGGCTCACCCCGCGCAGGAAGGCGGGGTCGAAGCATTCCATCACCAGCGGGCGGAGCAGCAGCGCCAGGCACACCAGGGTGACGCTGGCGATGCTGGCGATCAGCAGCAGCGAGGCGTCGTCGAGCGCCAGCACCGAGCCGAACAGCACGTGCAGCAGATCGAGATTCTTGCCGCGCAGCGACACGATCATCACCCCGGCGGCGAGCGACAGCAGGTAGAAGGCTGCCAGGCTGGCGTCCTCCTTGAGCACCGAGGCGCGGGTGACCACGCCGGCCGCCAGCACCACCACCAGGCCGGCGACGATGCCGCCGACCGTCATCGCGCCCAGCGACAGGCCGAAGGCGAGGTAGCCGAGCGCGGCGCCGGGCAGGATGGCGTGGCTCATCGCGTCGCCCATCAGGCTCATGCGGCGCAGCAGCAGGAACACGCCCACCGGGGTGGCGCCGAGCGCCAGCGCCAGGCAGCCGGCGAGCGCGCGGCGCATGAAGGCGAACTCGGTGAAGGGGGAGATCAGGAAGTCGGTCACGTGGGGCAGGGGGCGTTCGCATCGGGAGCAAGGGCTCCGGCATGCGGCGGGTCAGTGAGGGTGATGGTTCCTGCCGGGCGCAGGGGTGTAGGGGTGCCGAGTCGCGGCAGGCCGCGAATCGACGGCCGGATGAACGTGATCGGATGCGCCACCGCCGGGGTGTGCATGGGGGGCGGCGACGCCTTCCTGCGCATGGTCTGCGAGTTCCACCGCCGGCAGGGCCTCGATGTGGCATTCGTGGGCGTGCTCGTCGAAGGCCTCGGACAGGCGGCGCGCGCGCGCCAGAAGCTCCGGCGTCAGCACCTCGGCGGTGGGGCCGAAGGCCACCGGTTCGCGTGACAGCAGCAGCGCGGTCGGGAAATGGCGGCGTACCTGCTCGAGGTCGTGCACCACGGTGAGGATGGTGCGCCCCTCCGCGTGCCAGGCCAGGATCAGGCGCACCAGGTCCTCGACCGTGCGGCTGTCGATGGCGGCGAAGGGTTCGTCGAGCAGGATCAGCGGCGCATCCTGCAGCATCAGGCGGGCGAAGCGCGCGCGCTGCAGCTGGCCGCCCGACAGCGAGCCGATCGGCCGCGATTCGAAGCCGGCCAGGCCAACCGCCTCGAGCACCGCACGCACCCGTCGGCGCTGGTCGTGCGACAAGCCGCCGAAGGCGCCGATCTCGTGCCACAGCCCCATCGCCACCACGTCGAACACCGACACCGGAAAGCTGTGGTCGATCTCGCCGCGCTGCGGCATGTAGGCCAGGCCGCCGGGCGGTAGCGCGGGCAGCACGATGCGCCCGCCGATCGGGCGCAGCTCGCCGGCGAGGCCCTTCAGCAGCGTGGACTTGCCCGCGCCGTTGGGACCGACCACCGCCACCAGCGCGCCGGCCGGGATTTCGGCGGAAAGATGGTGCACCGCCGGGTGGCGGTCGTAGCCCAGGGTGAGGTTGTCGAGGTGGATCATGGGCAGGACGGCGTCGTGCATGTCAGCGCAGCGCCCACAGCACGGTGGTCCACAGCAGCGCGAGCGCACCCGCGACCAAGGCCAGGCGGGCGGCGAGGCCGGCGCTGAGCAGGCTGCGTGCCGGGAAGGGGCGCAGGCCGTGGTTGCGATGCGCCTCGTCGCGCCCGCGACGCGGACCGGCCGCGCGGTACGCGGGCAGCGGCAGGGACTGGCCGACCGCGGACGTCGCGCGCCGCGGCGGGCGTTCGTGAGTGTTCATCGCGCGCCGTCCTTGATGCGCTGGAGGCCGCAGTCGGCGCAGGCGCCGTGCAGCACCAGTTCCGCGCGATCGAACTCGAAGCCGGCGGGCAGCGCCGGGCTGGGCGCGGCGGGAACGTCTTCCAGGCACACGATCTGGCCGCAGCGGTCGCAATGGAAGTGCGCGTGGCGGTGCGTGTCCTCGCGCCGGATCTCGAAGCGCCAGGCGCGCTCGCCACCGGCGATGCGCTGGGCGATGCCCTGCTCGACCAGCCATTCCAGCGCGCGGTACAGGGTGACGCGGTCGTGGACGATGCCGGCGGCGTCGAGCGCGGCGCCGATCTCGTCGTGCGACAGCGGGTGCGCCGAGCGCTGCAGGGTCTCGATCACCGCGATCCGCGTACGGGTGACCCGGCCGCCGTGGGCGACGATCAGCTCGCGCGCGCTCGCCGCGACCGGATGGGAGTGGGCGCTGCTCATCGGCAGGTCTCGTTAGAGTGCATTGATGCAACATTGTAGCATTAGAGGGCGTGCGTTGCGGTAGTACGCCCTACGCCAATCTTGCGGCGACGGTGACATATTGACGTGACCGTCAGGGCGACCTCCCCGGATAATGGAAAAAATCGGCAACCGGGGTGAAGGGTCGTGAGTGAAGCGGACGTAGCGGAGTTGCATGTCAGCCGTGCGGGAGCGCCGCGGCGGGAGGGCGCGCGTGCCGCCCCGGCGCAGGCTCGCCAGGATCTGGTCGATTGCCTGCAGCTGGTGGCGCGCGCACACGGCATCGCCACCACCCGCGACGCCCTGCTTGCCGGTCTGCCGGTGGGCGCCGAGGGCCTGTCGCCCTCGCTCTTCGAGCGCGCCGCGCGTCGCGCCGGGATGGCGAGCAACATCGTCCGCCGCCCGCTCGAGGCGCTCAACACCGCGCTGTTTCCGGCCATCGTGCTGCTCGATCAGGATCACGCCTGCGTGCTCGCCGGCTGGAGCGCGGATGGCACCCGCGCGCGGGTGATCTTCCCCGAGCTCGGCGAGGCCGAACTCGAGCTGCCACGTGCCGAGCTCGCCGCGCGCTACAGCGGACGGACGATCTACGTTCGCCCGCAGGTGCGCTTCGATGCGCGCGCGCCCGAGGTCCACGCCTTGCGCGAACGCCACTGGTTCTGGGGGCGGATCGCCGAGAACCGTGCGCTCTATCGCGACGTGCTGCTCGCCGCCCTGCTGGTGAACCTGTTCGCGATCGCGATGCCGCTCTTCGTCATGAACGTGTACGACCGCGTGGTGCCGAACAATGCGGTCGAGACGCTGTGGGTGCTGGCGCTCGGCGTCGGGATCGTGCTGGTGGGCGAGCTCGTGCTGCGCACCCTGCGCGGCTACTTCGTCGATCTCGCCGGCAGTCGCGCCGACGTGCGCATCTCCGCGCACATCATGGAGCGGGTGCTCGGCATGCGCATGGAGGAGCGTCCGCCCTCGGCCGGATCCTTCGCTGCCAACCTGCGCGCCTTCGAGTCGGTGCGCGACTTCATCGGCTCGGCGACGGTGGTCGCCTTCGTAGATCTGCCGTTCGCGCTGCTGTTCCTGGTCGTGATCGGCTGGATCGCCTGGCCGCTGGTGATCCCCTTCGTGCTCGGCGTGGCCGTCCTCCTGCTCTATGCGATCGGCGTGCAGGGGCGGATGCACGCGCTGGCCGAGACAACCTATCGTGCCGGCGCGCAGCGCAACGCCACCCTGGTCGAGGGCCTGGTGGGGCTGGAGACGCTGAAGGCGATCGGCGCCGAGGCGCCGATGCAGCGCAAGTGGGAGAAGAGCGCCGCGCTGCTGTCGCGCGTCACCGCCCAGCTGCGCCTGCTGGCGGCGAGCGCGAGCCATGCCTCGGCCTTCGCGCAGCAGGTGGTGGGCGTCGCGATCATCGTGCTCGGGGTGTATCTGATCGGCCAGGGCGAGCTGTCGATGGGTGGCCTGATCGCCTGCTACATGCTGTCCTCGCGCGCGATGGCGCCGGTCGGCCAGGTGACCGGCCTGCTCACCCAGTATCACAACGCCTCGACCGCGCTCGCTTCGCTCGAGCAGGTGATGTCGCGCGAGGTCGAGCGCCCGGACGGCAAGGCCTTCATCAGCCGCGGCAGCCTAGCCGGCGACATCGAGTTCCGCGACGTCAGCTTCACCTATCCCGGCCAGCAGGTCGAGGCGCTGAAGAACGTGTCGCTGCGCATCCGCGCCGGAGAGCGCGTCGGCATCCTCGGTCGCGTCGGCTCGGGCAAGAGCACGCTCGAGAAGCTCATCCTCGGTCTCTACCGGCCGAGCTCGGGGGCGGTGCTGATCGACGGCATCGATCAGCGCCAGCTCGATCCGGCCGAGCTGCGCCGCCACATCGGCTACGTCGCCCAGGACGTGACCCTGTTCTACGGCAGCCTGCGCGACAACATCACGATCGCCGCGCCGCTCGCCGACGACGCCGACGTGCTGCATGCGGCGACGCTCGCCGGGCTCGCCGAGTTCGTCAATACCCATCCGCAAGGCTTCGACATGCTGGTGGGCGAGCGTGGGGACTCGCTGTCCGGCGGGCAGCGTCAAGGCGTCGCGCTGGCGCGGGCGATGATCAACGATCCGCCGATCCTGCTCCTCGACGAGCCCACCGCGGCGATGGACCACTCGAGCGAGGAAGAGCTAAAGCGCCGCCTGGCCGAGTTCGCGCGCGGCAAGACCATGATCGTGGTCACCCATCGCACCTCGCTGCTGGATCTGGTCGATCGCATCGTCGTCGTCGACGGCGGGCGCATCGTCGCCGACGGCCCGAAGGCCAAGGTGGTCGAGGCCCTGCGCCAGGGCCGGATCGGGAGGGCGGCATGAAGGACAGTGCCGACCGCAAGCTGTTCGATGGCATCGGCGGCATGATCGGCCGCAGCGAGGGCGCCGGCGAAGCCGTGTTCGGCGCGCCGCTGAAGCGGCTGGCACGCGGCGCGGAGCAGGAGAGCCTCGACTGGGCGGGCGATGCCGACTGGGCACGCCTGGAACAGGAGCCGCTGCGCGCGCGGATGCTGCTGCGCGTGGGTTTCGTCGTGCTGCTGGTGCTGCTGATGTGGGCGGCGTTCGCCGAGGTCGACGAGGTCAGCCGCGGCGAGGCGAAGGTGATCCCGTCCAGCCAGGTGCAGATCATCCAGTCTGTCGATGGCGGCGTGGTCGAGGAGATCGCGGTGCGCGAGGGCCAGATCGTCGAGGCCGGGCAGCTGCTGCTGCGCATCGACCCCACCCGCTTCGCCGCCTCGCTCGCGGAGAACCGCGCCGAGTTCCTCGCCCTGGAAGCCAAGCGCGCGCGGCTCGCAGCGCTCACCGAAGGCAGCCCCTTCGTCGTGCCCGCCGAACTGCAGGCGCAGGCTCCGGACATCGTCGCCCACGAGCGCCGGCTGTACGAATCGAGCCGTGCCGGGATGAGCGCCCAGCTCTCGATCGCGCACGAGCAGCTCGCGCAGCGCAGGCAGGAACTCAACGAGGTGCTGGCACGCAGGGAACAGGCCGGGCGGGCTTACGAGCTGGCCCAGCAGGAACTGCAGGTGACGCGCCCGCTGCTCGCTTCCGGGGCCGTGTCCGAGGTCGACCTGCTGCGCCTGCAGCGCGACGTCGCCCGCCTGCGCGGCGACCGCGACCAGTCCTCGGCGCAGATCTCGCGCATCCAGGCGGCGATCGCCGAGGCCGAGCGCAAGATCCAGGAGGTGGAGCTGAACGTGCGCAACCAGTTGCGCGGCGAACTCTCCGACACCATGGCGCGGCTGTCCAGCCTGAGCGCCGGCAGCGGCGCGCTGAAGGACAAGGTCAAGCACGCCGAGATCCGCGCGCCGATGCGTGGCACGGTCAAGCGCCTGCTGGTCAATACCGTGGGCGGGGTGGTGATGCCGGGCAAGGAAGTGGTCGAGGTGGTGCCGCTCGACGAGGCGCTGATCCTCGAGGCGCGCATCAAGCCGGCCGACATCGCCTTCCTGCGCCCCGGGCAGGAGGCGCTGGTGAAGTTCACCGCCTACGACTTCGCGGTCTACGGCGGGCTCGAGGCGGTCGTGGACAACATCGGCGCCGACACCGTGGTCGATGACAAGGACAATGCCTTCTACGTGGTGCGGGTGCGCACGCTGGAGACCAGCCTCGGCGAGAACCTGCCCATCATTCCGGGCATGGTGGCCCAGGTGGACGTACTCACCGGCAAGAAGAGCATCCTTTCCTACCTGCTGAAGCCCGTGCTGCGGGCGAAGGCGAACGCGCTTTCCGAACGATGATGCGACATTTCTTCCTGACCCAGGCCGGCGTTGCGCCCTCCGCGCGCTGGTGCGAGGCTTTTCCGGAGGGCGAGCCGGCTACGCTGACGGAAATCCTGGACAAGGCGGGCGGGGGCGATCTGGTCTGGATGTCCTCCCGGCTCGAGGACTGGGCCGTCGTCCTTGCCCGTGTGGCGGACAGCCTGCCGGACTGTCCGGTGGTGCTGCTCTCGCTGCGGCCGGACGACGAGGAAGGGCTGCGCGCGCTCGATGCCGGGGCGCGCGGCTACTGCCACGAGATGGCGGCGATGGCGCTGCTGCGCGAGGTCGCGCTGGTGGTCGCGCATCAGGGGCTGTGGGTCGGGCCGGCGCTGCTGTCGCGCTTCCTCGGCGCCGTCCGCAGCCACCTGCCGTTCCAGGTCGACGCCGCGATCGAGCTGCCGGCGGTGCTGTCGGTGCGGGAGCTCGAAGTGGCGCGTGCGGTCAGCGAGGGGCTGACCAACAAGGAGGTGGCCGCGCGCCTCGGCATCACCGAGCGCACGGTCAAGGCCCACCTCGGCGCAGTGTTCGAGAAGCTCGGCGTGCGCGATCGCCTGCAACTGGTGCTGCGCCTGGCCGGCCGCGTTGGCGCCGAGGCGGTGGACCAGCCATGATCCACGTCCGACGCAATCCGGCGGGAGAGATCATCGCCGCCAGTCGCCAGGCGCCGGAAGACGGCGAGTTCGGCTGGGAGACGGTCGATGCCGCCGACCCGGCGCTCGCCGCCTTCGGCAGCGACCTCATGGCCCAGGCGAATCCGCTCAGCGCCTCCGACCTCGGCTTCGTCCGCGTGCTCGAGGACGTCATCGACCTGCTGATCGCGCGTGGGGTAATCCTGTTCACCGACCTGCCGCCCGCCGCACAGGACAAGCTGATGGAGCGGCGCAACACCCGCGCCGGGCTCACCGCCCGCCTCAGTCTGCTCGACGACAGGGATGGCCTGATCTGATCAGGCGGCCGGCTTTTCTCCGTTCGGAGAAAGTCGGCCGCCCAATGCGATCCGCATGGCCGGGCTGGCGATGGTATTGACGATCGTCGGCCCGCTTAGACAGGAGCTTTGGGTGTCGCCGCAGAGGCCTTCGGTGATTCCGAACTCGGCGCTGACGCCATGCGCAGCACCGGGCCGGTGACGGCATCGACCCCCAGGCCGGTCAGGCAGCGGTTCTCGGCTTCGGTGCACACGCCTTCGGCGATCGCGAGCAGGCCGAGGGCATGGGTGAGCGAGCACAGGCTGCGCACGAAGGCCTGGTTGCCCGGCGAGGCGTCGATGTCGCGCACGAAGGCGATGTCGATCTTCAGGTAGTCGAGGCCGAGCTCGTGCAAGCCGGTGAAGCCGGAGAATTCCCGGCCGCCGTGATCCAGGCCGATGCGGCAGCCCAGCGCGCGCAGCGCGAGGCACAGGCTGCGGAACTCCACCTGGTGACGCAGCGCTGCAGACTCCTGGACCTCGATCCACAGCCTGCCGGCGAGGCCGGGGTGCCGGCCCAGGGTCTCGTACAGGGTGGCGTGGAAGCCGGCGTCGCGCAGCGCGGCCGCCGACAGGTTGATCGCGAGCTCGCGGCCAGGGTTCTGCTCCAGCTGGCGCAGCGCGGCGCGCAGCACGTGGATGTCGATCGTCGGCAGCAGATCCAGGCGTGCCGCCCACGGCAGGAACTGTGCCGCAGTGCGCAGGTGGCCTTCCAGCAGGAGGCGGACCGGGGCCTCCTCGTGCACCAGGCTGCCGTCCGCGCGCACCACCGGGAAGGCGGCCAGTTCGAGGTGCCCGGCGTCGAGCGCCGCGCTCAGGCCGGCGCGCCAGGCGTCGGCGCTGTCGTAGGGCAGCATGGCCTCGGCCGGAGCGCTCTCGATGGCTCCTTCGAGGCCGAGTTCGGCGGCGGCGAGCGCGGCGTCGGCGCGTGCCAGCACCCGACCCGCTGCCTCGCCCGGCTGGTAGGTGCAGCCGGCGATGCGCAGGCTCGATGCGAGCCCGGCGCCGAGCGCATCCTGCAGTGCACCCCGCAGTTCGTCGGCCAGGCTCGCCGCTTCGCCAGGACCGCGTGCGAGCAGGGCGAAGTCGCTGGCGTTGAGGCGACCGCACTCGGTGCTGGCCTGGGCGCGGGCGGCGCCGGCGAGGCTGCTCGCCAGCTTCACCAGCGCCTCGTCCACCGCCTTGCGGCCGAGCCGTTGGTTGAGGGCGTCGAGGTCCGTCACCCGTGCCAGCACCAGGCTGCCACCGGCGGCATCGTCGTCGCGGGCCAGCGCGCTGTCGAGCTGGCGCAGGAACTGGGCGCGGTTGAACAGGCCGGTGAGCTCGTCGTGCTCGACCTGGCGGCGCAGCGCCTCCAGCCGTTGTGTCTCGTCCTCGAGCAGCTTGCGGATGTGTCCGGAGAGCGCGTTCATCGCCCGCACCACGCTGCGGAACTCGGCGGTCGCCGGTTCCGGGACGGTGGTGAAGCGACGCTCGCCGATGTCGCGGGCCTGGGCGACCATCGCCTTGAGCGGCCGGGTGATCAGGTGCAGGGCCAGGGTGCCGATCGCGCCGCACACCAGCGCGACGCCGAGCAGCCAGGCGAGCAGCCGACCGGTGCCCGCCCACAGCGACGCGTAGGCGTAACGGTCGTGGCTGTCGACGGTCAGCGTGCCGTACTGCCGCCAGCCGTCCTGCACCTGGGCGACGCCGGGCTGGGTGGAAATGGGGGCCAGACGCACGAACCAGGCCGGCACCTCCGGCGGAAGCGCGGGCTGGCTGCGCTCGGCCAGGGTGCTGCCATCGGGGCCGACCAGGCGGATCAGGCGATAGTGGCCGGTGTCGAACTGCGCCGCGATCTGCAGTTCCACCGTCACCGGATCCTTGTCGAGCTGCGACAGCGACAGCGCGAGTGCGCCGGCGTTGTCGATGTTCTTCACCCGGAGTTCCTGCTCGAGGTATTGGCGCGCATTCTCCAGACTCACCGTCAGCGCGCCGCCGAGGGCGATCGCGGTGACGAGGAGGATGGCGATCCAGAGCTGTTTGGTCAGGGTCATGATGGATATGCCTTCGGGTAGTGCGTCAGGGGGTCAAGTGCAGGCCCTCGCGCCGCATGCGGTCGAGGACGTCGCGCCAGCGCGACAGACGGGCGCTGGAGTCCGCCGTGGTCCGGTTGCCCACCCACAGGCCCTCGGCGTTGAAGCTGAAGACCGGGAACAGGTCCGGCCGCCGGCCGGCGGGGCGGATCTCGCCGATCAGGTTGTCGAGCACCAGCGGTTCGGCATCGGGCGTGGGAAAGTAGCCGAGCACCATGTGGGCCTGGGACTGGCTGCTGCGCGGGCCACCGATGCGTGCGCGCACGTAGATCAGGCGCAGCTGGCTGTCGGGGACGCCGAGCAGGCGCAGGCTGATGTACTTGGCGATGGCGAAGTCCTCGCAGTCGCCCGCGCCCTCGCCGAGGGTCTCCAGCGGCGTGGCCCAGTAGTCGGACTGCTTCCAGACCACGCTGTCGTCGTCGAAGTGAAGCTGGCGGTTGAGGAGGGTGTTGATCCGCTCGAGCTGCTCCGGCGGGGGCAGTGACTGGACTTCGGCGAGCACCCGCTGCCAGTCGCCGACCCTGCGCGCGCCTTGGGCGCCGTAGCGTGATTCCGCCAGGCCGTGCAGATGGTCGAGCTCCGGCATCGCCAGCACGAAGCGTGCGCCGATGGCGAACAGCACGGCGCACAGCCCGCCGGCGAGCCGGTACAGGCCGGAGAAGCGGCGTTGCGCGGGGAGGGAGAGGCTGATGGACATCGCGGGCCTGTGTGGGCGTGGACCGCATTATCCGGGATCGCGCTCGACCCTGTCGTGCGCTAGTCCTCGCTGCCACGCAAGTGGCGCACCGTCACGGCCTTTGTGCACCGTACCGTTAGCTAGTTCGCGGTCGCGCGGCCGATGCGGCTGTTACCATTTTCATAAATTCAACCGGCCACCCTGCTCGGGTGTCACGTTCGGCCCGTGCCGGAGCCCACCACAATTTGCATCGGAGCACCCATGAAAACCGTTCGCACCCTTGTCTGTCTCGCCGTGCTGTCCGCCATCCAGGTGGCGCCGGTGCAGGCCGCCCCCGACGCCCTCCGCGATGCGGCGCGCAAGGCGGTGGTGAGCAATCCCGAAGTGCAGGCGCGCTGGCACGCCTTCCGGGCTGCCGAGGCCGAGCGCGACGTCGCCCGCGGCGGCTATCTGCCGGAGATCGACGTGATCGGCAGCGTGGGCCGCGAGCGCCTGAAGCGGCCGCAGGAGGATGCCGATACCTACACCCATCGCAACGCCACGCTGTCGCTCAACCAGATGGTGTATGACGGCTTCTTCACCCGCAGCGAGGTGTCGCGCCTGGGCTATGCCCGCCTGGTGCGCTACTACGAGCTGGTCGATGCCGCCGAGGGTGCGGCGCTGGAAGCCGTCCGTGCCTATGTCGACGTGCTCCGCTATCGCGAGCTGGCGCGGCTGGCCCAGGACAACTACGTGCAGCACCGCCAGGTGCACGACCAGATCGGCGAGCGCGCGGATGCGGGCGTGGGGCGCCGGGTTGACCTCGAGCAGGCGAGCGGTCGTCTCGCGCTGGCCGAGTCGAACCTGCTCACCGAGACCTCGAACCTGTACGACGTCAGTGCGCGTTACCTGCGCGTGATCGGCGAGGATCCCGCCGCGGTGCTGCCGCCCCTGGGCGAGCGGCTGGGGGCGGGCGAAATGCCGGCCGACATCAACGCCGCGCTGCGCGAGGCGCTCAACCTGAGCCCGATGCTCAACGCCGCGGTGGAGAACGTCCGCGCCGGACAGGCCGAGATCGAGGCCCGCCGCGCCGCCTACCATCCGCGTGTCGACCTGCGTGCCCGCCAGGCGCTCGATCGCAACCTCGACGGCGTGTCCGGCAATACCCGCGAGGGCGTGGTCGAGCTGGTGATGAGCTACAACATCTTCCGCGGCGGTTCCGACGATGCCCGCATGCGCCAGGCGGCCGAGGGCCTGAACCAGGCCAAGGACCTGCGCGAGAAGGCCTGCCGCGACCTGCGCCAGACCCTGTCGATCGCCTACAACGACTCGCAGCGGCTCAAGGAACAGCTCGGCTATCTCGACCAGCACCAGTTGTCGATCGCGAAGGCGCGCGAGGCCTACCGTCGGCAGTTCGACATCGGCCAGCGCACCCTGCTCGACCTGCTCGATACCGAGAACGAGTACTTCCAGGCCCGTCGTGCCTACGTCAATGCGGTGTACGACCAGCGCATCGCCGAGGCGCGCACGCTTGCCGGCATCGGCCGTCTGATGCCCGCGCTCGAGGTCGCGCGCGAGGATCTGCCGAGCGGGCCTGCGCTCGGCCAGGATCGCGCCGGCATCGACCCTGAGTCGGTGTGCCCGCCGGATGCGCCGGTGCCGCTGCAGGTCGACAAGGAGGCCGTGTTCGCGGAGGCCATGCGCCAGGGGGGCGCTGGCCGCTGACGCCGGTTCGCCCGCATCTCCCGACGCCCGCTCCGAGCGGGCGTCGTCGTTTACCGCGCCGGCGACCGTTCAGCAGCCCTTGAACCGCGGGGGGCGCTTGGCGAGGAAGGCATCCAGACCCTCGCGATAGTCCTCGGTTGCGAGGAAGTCGAAGGCGGCGCGTTTCTCCGCCGCGCTCAGCGGCGCGCCGGTCATCAGCCGTCTCACCCACTGCTTGTGCCAGCGCGCCACCAGCGGCGCACCGGCGCAGATGCGCGCGGCACAGGCGGCGGCTTCCTCGAATACCTTCTCGTCATCCACCACGCGGGAGAGCAGGCCTTTCTGCAGCGCCTCGCGCGCGGACAGGATGCGGCCCTCGAGCAGGATTTCCAGCACCACCGCCGGCCCCACCAGCGCGAGCAGGCCGGCCATCTCGCCGGGATACATCGAGAAGCCGAGGCGGTTGATCGGCGCGCCGAAACGCGCGGACTCGCCGGCGATGCGGATGTCGCAGCAGCCGGCGATCTCCAGTCCGCCGCCGACGCAGGCGCCGCGGATGGCGGCCACGGTAGGGACGGCGCATTCGCGGATCGCGTCCAGCGCGCTGGCGACCAGATCCTCGTGGTAGTGCAGCGCGTCGTCGACCGTGGCGCGCACGCGCAGGAATTCCTCGATGTCGCCGCCGGCGGCAAAGGCTTCCTCGCCGGCGCCGCGCAGGATCACGCAGCGCACGCCGTCGGTGTCCGCGATCTGCCGCATGGCCGACGACAGGCCGCGCCACATCGCGGCGTTCACCGCATTGAGCTTGGCCGGATTGTGCAGCGTGACGGTGGCGAGTCCGGCACTGATTTCGAGGTCGATACGTGTGGTCATGCGCAGGCGGCTTTTCAATAAATAAAATTTTTCCATACGGACATGTATGGAGTCTTGTGAATGATATATCATCCGCCCGATCGACACGCCGCGTCAGACGGACCGGTCGACAGGAGGAGGGTGGAGGCTAGCGTTTCTGCGTTGCTTATCCATGGGAGGGAGAAAGTGTCTAGCTCGATGTATGCGCACATCAGGCGCAATCCGCGGTTCGCGGAACTGGTGGCCAAGCGGACCCGCTTCGCGGGCATCCTCGCGGCGATCGTGTTGATCGTCTTCTACGGCTTCGTGCTGCTCGTGGCGTTCGCGCCCGAGCTCATCGGCAAGCGTCTGTTCGAGGGCAGCAACCTGACCTTCGGCATCCTGGCCGGCCTGCTGCAGTTCATCTTCTTCTGGGTCCTGACCCTGGTGTACGTCCGCCGCGCCAATGGCGAGTTCGACGACATCAACAAGGAACTGGTCAAGGCCGCGTGGAAGGAGGAGAAATGATGAACGCCCGCATGCACTCCCGTCTCGGCGCCGGCCTGCTGGCCCTGGCCGCCAGCCCGCTCGCGCTCGCCGCCGGTCCCGCGATGGACGCGGCCGAGAAGCAGCCGCTCAACCTTCACGCAATCGGCATGTTCTTCGTGTTCGTGCTGATGACCCTGGGCATCACCTACTGGGCGGCCAGCCGCACCAAGTCGACCGCCGACTTCTACACCGCCGGCGGTGGCATCACCGGCTTCCAGAACGGCCTGGCGATCGCCGGCGACTACATGTCCGCCGCCACGCTGCTCGGTCTCACCGCGATGATGTACGCGCAGGGTGTCGATGCCTACATCTACATGCTGTCCTTCTTCGTGGGCTGGCCGATCATCCTGTTCCTGATGGCCGAACGCCTGCGCAACCTGGGCAAGTTCACCTTCGCCGACATCACCGCCTACCGCCTCGACCAGGGCAAGGTGCGCACGATGGCGGCGGTGAGCTCGCTGACCGTGGTGTGCTTCTACCTCGTCGCGCAGATGGTGGGTGCCGGCCAGCTCATCAAGCTGCTGTTCGGTCTCGACTACAACATCGCGCTCGTCGTCGTCGGCGCGCTGATGATGGTGTATGTGACCTTCGGCGGCATGGTCGCCACCACCTGGGTGCAGATCATCAAGGCCTGCATGCTCCTGGTCGGCGGCACCGCGGTCGGCCTGCTCGCGTTCAGCCAGTTCGGCTTCTCGTTCGACGAGCTGACCACGCGTGCGATGGAAGTGCACAAGCTGGGTGAGAAGCTGCTCAACCCCGGCAGCCTGCTCGCCGACCCGGTCACCGCGATCTCGCTCGGCCTCGGCCTGATGTTCGGCACCGCCGGCCTGCCGCACATCCTGATGCGCTTCTTCACCGTGACCGACGCCAAGGAAGCGCGCAAGTCCGTGCTCTACGCCTCGGGCATCGTCGCCTACTTCTTCAACGTCATCGCCATCATGGGTCTGTGCGCGATCATCATCGTCGGCCAGAACCCGCAGTTCTTCGAAGGCGGACAGATCGGCGGCAAGGTCATCGGCGGCGGCAACATGATCGCCATGCACCTGGCCAATGCGGTCGGCGGCAACCTGCTCCTCGGCTTCCTGTCGGCGGTGGCCTTCGCGACCATCCTCGCGGTGGTGGCGGGCCTGGCGCTGGCCGGTGCCTCGGCGATCTCGCACGACATCTACTCGCGCGTCATCATGAAGGGCAAGGCCAACGAAGCCACCGAACTGAAGGTGTCGAAGTTCGCCACCATCGGCCTGGGCGTGGTCGCGGTCCTGCTCGGCATGGCCTTCGAGAAGATGAACATCGCGTTCATGGTCGCGCTCGCCTTCGGCGTGGCGGCTTCGGCCAACTTCCCGGTGCTGATCCTGTCGATGTACTGGAAGGGCCTCACCACCAAGGGCGCTCTGGTGGGCGGCTACTCCGGCCTGGCCAGCGCGGTGCTGTTCGTGCTGCTGTCCAAGTCGGTGTGGGTGGATGTGCTGGGCAACGCTTCGGCGATCTTCCCCTACACCCAGCCGGCGCTGTTCTCGATGCCGATCGCCTTCTTCATGACCTGGCTGTTCTCCACGCTCGACAAGAGCAAGGTGGCCGAGGCCGAGAAGGAAGCCTTCGAGGACCAGTACGTGCGCGCCCAGACCGGCGTCGGTGCCGCGACCGCCTCGTCGCACTGATCGCCCCGTCCGGCGCCTGGCGCGCCGAACCCCGAAACCCGCCCCGCGCGCCGCGCCGGGCGGGTTTTTCGTTCACCGGACACGCAGGGCGGCGGGTCCCCGGCTGCAACGCCCGCAGGTGGCGGATGGTAGACTCGACCGTCATGCCCCGTGGTTTTGCCTTCCGGCGGGACCTTCCTCCCAAAGGAGTCGTCGTGCCTGTCAACGAGCTGTTCGTCATCCTGCTGCTGATCGCAGCCAGCGCCTTCTTCTCGCTCTCCGAAATCTCTCTCGCCGCCTCGCGCAAGATCAAGCTGCGGCTGATGGCCGAAGGCGGGCACGTCAATGCGCAGCGCGTGCTCGCACTGCAGGACAGCCCGGGCAACTTCTTCACCGTGGTGCAGATCGGCCTCAACGCGGTCGCCATCCTCGGCGGTGTGGTCGGCGAGCAGGCGCTGTCGCCCTACGTCGAGGGCCTGCTGCGTCCGCTTTACGACGGACCGATGCTGGACACCGTCGCCTTCATCGCGTCCTTCGTGCTCGTGACCTCGCTGTTCGTGCTGTTTGCCGACCTGATGCCCAAGCGCCTGGCGATGGTGCAGCCCGAGCGCATCGCGGTCGCGGTGGTGCGGCCGATGCAGGCCTGCATCTGGCTGTTCGCGCCGCTGGTATGGGTCTTCAACGGCGCGGCCGACCTGTTCTTCCGCTGGTTCAAGCTGCCCAGCGCCCGCATCGAGGACATCACCGCCGACGACATCATGGCCATGGCCGACGCCGGCGCGCAGGCCGGCGCGCTGCTGCGCCAGGAGCAGCACCTGATCAGCAACGTGTTCGAGCTCGACTCGCGCATCGTGCCCTCGGCGATGACCTCGCGCGAGAGCATCGTGTTCCTGACCCTGTCCGAGTCGGAGGAGAGCATCCGGCGCAAGATCGCCGCCCATCCGCACGGCAAGTTCCCGGTGTGCGAGGACGGCATCGACAGCGTGATCGGTTACGTCGACGCCAAGGACATCCTGCCGCGCATCGTGCAGGGCCAGGACCTGTCGCTGCGCACCCAGCCGATCGTGCGCAAGCTGCTGATGCTGCCCGATACGCTGAGCCTGTTCGAGGCGCTGGAGCGCTTCCGCGACGCCAAGGAGGATTTCGCGCTGATCCTCAACGAGTACGCGCTGGTGGTCGGCCTGCTGTCGCTGCAGGACGTGATGAGCACGGTGATGGGCGACCTGGTGAGCCCCTTCCAGGAAGAGCTGATCGTGCGCCGCGACGACAACTCGTGGCTGATCGACGGCATGACGCCGATCGAGGACGTCATGCAGGCGCTCGAGATCGACGTCTTCGAGGGTTTCCAGAACTACGAGACGGTCGCCGGCTTCCTGATGTACCGCCTGCGCAAGGTGCCCAAGCGCACGGATTTCGTGCTCTACGCCGGCTACAAGTTCGAGGTGGTGGATATCGACAGCTACCGCATCGACCAGGTGCTGGTCACCCGCGAGGCGCAGGTCGGCGCGGAGTAGGGCGCTTGCGGCCTTATGCCGCCAAAGGGCTCAAGCCGCCTGGGTCTTCGCCTCGGCGATCCGGGCCAGGGCCGCGCGTCCGCTGCGGATGTGGTTCCGCATCAGGGTTTCGGCGCCCGCGCCGTCGCGATCGAGCAGGGCCTGCAGGATGTCGCGGTGCTCGGCGAGCGACTGTTCCAGCCGGCCCTCGGAGAACAGCGAGTGGTGGCGCGAGAGCTTGATGACCTTGCGCAGGTCCTCGATGACGTGCAGCAGCCAGCGGTTGTCGGCGATTTCCTGCAGCGCGAGGTGGAAGGCCTGGTTGGCCTCGAAGAAGCGCTCGATGTCCGATGCGGTGGCGGCCTTTTCCAGGTCGGCGTGGATCGCGCGCAGGCGGGCGAGGTCGTCCGCGCTCGCGCGTGTCGCCGACAGGCGGGCGCATTCGCCCTCGAGCATCGCCATCACGCTGAACACCTCGTCGAGGTCGCGCTCGGAAATCTCGGTGACGTAGCAGCCGCGGCGCGGCTTGAGCGTCACCAGCCCCTCGGAGGCGAGCACCTTCAGTGCCTCGCGCAGCGGGGTGCGCGAGATGCCGTACTGCTCGGCCAGCGCCTGTTCGTCCACCCAGGTTCCGGGCGGCAATTCGTGCGAGAAGATCCGCTCGCGCAGGCGTTCGGCAACTTCCTGGTAGAGCGCGATCGGAGCGATGCGGGAGGCGTTCATGGGCGGAATCGGTGTGGATGAGGCAGGCGACGGACACGAGCGGGCGCCCGCCGATGGCAAGCGACAAGGCCTGTCGCGCCTATTGCATTCATAATTATGGATAAAGTATTATTTTTCCTGCAGAGCAAGTCAACTTCCGCAGCGCGATGCGTCATGGGAGGCGCCGGGAACACCCGGCGGAAGAGAGGGGGCGCGTCGCAGTTCGGAGCGTCGACCGCCGTCCGTGGTGATTGCCGCGGGCGGCGTAGTCGCCGCCCGCGGGCTTGTTCGCGACCCGCAGCACGGCTTGTTCTTACGTTCCAATCCGATTCGCGCCTGCAGCCCAGGCCACCGCAGATTTCAAGAGGTTCCACATGTCGAACGCCAACGAGCCCGTCTATCCCCAGCCCGACCTCGAGGCCTGGAAAAAAGCCGCCGCCAAGCAGGCGCCCGGCGGTGACCTCGACAAGCTCAACTGGATCACGCCCGAGGGCCTGACTGTCAAGCCGCTGTACACCAAAGCCGACACCGAAGGCCTGCAGCATGCCGACACGCTGCCCGGCTTCGAGCCCTTCGTGCGCGGGCCGCAGCCTACCATGTACGCGGTCAAGCCGTGGACCATCCGCCAGTACGCCGGTTTTTCCACCGCGGAAGAATCCAACGCCTTCTACCGCAAGGCGCTCGCCGCCGGCGGCCAGGGCGTGTCGGTCGCCTTCGACCTCGCCACCCACCGCGGCTACGACTCCGACCATCCGCGCGTCACCGGCGACGTCGGCAAGGCCGGCGTGGCGATCGACTCGGTCGAGGACATGAAGATCCTGTTCGACGGCATTCCGCTCGACAAGGTCTCGGTGTCGATGACCATGAACGGTGCCGTGCTGCCCATCCTCGCCGGCTACATCGTCGCCGCCGAGGAGCAGGGCGTCGCCCAGGACAAGCTCTCGGGCACGATCCAGAACGACATCCTCAAAGAATTCATGGTGCGGAACACCTACATCTATCCGCCCACCCCGTCGATGAAGATCATCGCCGACATCTTCGGCTACACCGCGCAGCACATGCCGAAGTTCAACAGCATCTCGATCTCCGGCTATCACATCCAGGAAGCGGGCGCGAACCAGGCGATCGAACTGGCCTTCACGCTGGCGGATGGCGTGGAATACGTGCGTACCGGCATCAACTCCGGCATGGACGTCGACACCTTCGCCGGCCGACTGTCCTTCTTCTGGGCGGTGGGCATGAACTTCTACCTCGAGATCGCCAAGATGCGCGCCGCGCGTCTGCTGTGGTGGCGGCTCATGAAGCAGTTCAACCCCAAGAGCCAGAAGTCGATGATGCTGCGCACGCACTCGCAGACGTCGGGCTGGTCGCTCACCGAGCAGGACCCGTACAACAACGTGGTGCGCACCACGATCGAGGCGATGGCCGCGGTGTTCGGCGGCACCCAGTCGCTGCACACCAACGCGCTCGACGAAGCCATCGCGCTCCCCACCGAGTTCTCCGCCCGCATCGCGCGCAACACGCAGATCATCATCCAGGAAGAGACCCACATCTGTAACGTGGTCGATCCCTGGGCCGGCTCCTACATGATGGAGAAGCTCACCCAGGACATGGCCGACAAGGCCTGGGCGCTGATCGAGGAGATCGAGGCCATGGGCGGCATGACCAAGGCGGTCGAGTCCGGCTGGGCCAAGATGAAGGTCGAGGAGTGCGCCGCCGACAAGCAGGCGCGCATCGACTCGGGCAAGGACGTCATCGTCGGCGTCAACAAGTACAAGCTCGCCAAGCAAGACCCGATCGAGATCCTCGACATCGACAACCATGCGGTGCGCGAGGCGCAGATCGAGCGCCTGGCGCGCGTGCGCAAGATGCGCGACCAGGCCGCAGTCGATGCCGCGCTGGCCGCGCTGACCGAATGCGCGAAGACCGGCCAGGGCAACCTGCTCGACCTGACCGTCAAGGCCATCCGCCTGCGCGCCACCGTGGGCGAGGTGTCCGATGCGCTCGAAGTCGTCTTCGGCCGCTACCGTGCGAACCCGCAAGCCGTGTCCGGCGTGTATGGAGCCGTCGTGGAAGAACAGGAAGACTGGAAGGCCCTGAAGGCCGACATCGAGGCCTTCATCGCCGAAGAGGGGCGCCGCCCGCGCGTGATGATCGCCAAGCTCGGCCAGGACGGCCACGACCGCGGCGCCAAGGTGGTGGCCTCGGCCTTCGCCGACCTCGGCTTCGACATCGACATCGGCCCGCTCTTCCAAACGCCGGAGGAAGCGGCCCGCCACGCGGTCGAGAACGACGTCCATGCGGTGGGCTGCTCCAGCCTCGCCGCCGGCCACAAGACCCTGGTGCCGCAGATCGTCAACGAGCTCAAGCGCCTCGGCGCCGACGACATCATCACCTTCGTCGGCGGCGTGATCCCGGCCCAGGACTACGACACCCTTTACGCCGCCGGCGCGAAGGGAATCTTCGGTCCCGGCACGCCGATCCCGGTCGCCGCGCGCGAGGTGCTGAAGCAGATCCGCGCCGCGCGCGCCAAGGCCTGATGAGCGTGCTCGATACCGCCGATCAGGCGCTGGTCGACGGCGTGCTCGCGCGCCAGCTGCGCCCGCTCGCCAAGACCATCACGCTGATCGAGTCGCAGCGCGAGGACCACAAGGCGCGTGCGCAGCAGGTGCTCGAGGCGCTGCTGCCGCACACCGGCGGGGCGATGCGGGTGGGCATCTCGGGCGTGCCGGGGGTGGGCAAGTCGACCTTCATCGAGGCGCTCGGGCTGTACCTGATCGAGCAGGGCCTGCGCGTCGCGGTGCTGGCGGTGGATCCGTCGTCGTCGGTGACGGGCGGCTCCATCCTCGGCGACAAGACGCGCATGGAACTGCTGTCACAGAATCCCGCCGCCTTCATCCGCCCCAGCCCCTCGGCGTGCAGCCTGGGCGGCGTGGCGGAAAAGACGCGCGAGACCATGCTGGTGTGCGAGGCTGCGGGCTTCGACGTCATCATCGTCGAGACCGTCGGCGTCGGGCAGTCCGAGACCGCGGTCGCCGGCATGACCGACATCTTCTGCCTGCTGCAGCTGCCCAACGCCGGCGACGACCTGCAGGCGATCAAGAAGGGGATCATGGAGATCGCCGACCTGATCGTCATCAACAAGGCCGACATCGACGCCGGCGCGGCGATGCGCGCCAAGGCGCAGATCAAGACCGCGCTGCACATGCTGCGCCCGGCCAGCCCCAACTGGACGGTCCCGGTGCTCACCCTGTCGGCGCTGCACAAGCAGGGCATCGCCGACTTCTGGAAGGCGGTGAGCGACTACCGCGAGGCGCTCGGCGCCACCGGCGAGTTCGCCGCCAAGCGTCGCCACCAGGCGCTCGCCTGGATGTGGGAAATGATCGATTCCGGGCTGCGCAGCCGTTTCCGCAGCCACCCCCGCGTGCGCGAGGAGCTTCCCGCCCTCGCGCGCGCGGTCGAGGAGGGCGCCAGCACGCCCGCGGCCGCGGCCTTCCGGCTGCTCGGCCACCTCCAGTCCAACGAACAGGGCCGACTGCCGCGACAGCCGGCCGAAACCGAGATCTGACAGGAGATCAAACTCATGCAAGACATCATTCGCCAGCTCGAGCAGAAGCGCGAACTGGCCCGCCTCGGGGGCGGCCAGAAGCGCATCGACGCGCAGCACCGCAAGGGCAAGCTCACCGCGCGCGAGCGCATCGAACTGCTGCTCGACGACGACAGCTTCGAAGAGTGGGACATGTACAAGGAGCACCGCTGCACCGAGTTCGGCATGGACGCCGAGCACATCCCCGGTGACGGCGTGGTGACCGGCTACGGCACCGTGAACGGCCGCCTGGTGTTCGTGTTCTCGCAGGACTTCACCGTGTTCGGCGGCTCGCTGTCCGAGACCCACGCCGAGAAGATCTGCAAGGTCATGGACCACGCGATGAAGGTCGGCGCCCCGGTGATCGGCCTCAACGACTCGGGCGGCGCCCGCATCCAGGAAGGCGTCGACTCGCTCGGCGGCTACGCCGACGTGTTCCAGCGCAACGTGCTGGCCTCCGGCGTCATCCCGCAGATCTCGCTGATCATGGGCCCCTGCGCCGGCGGCGCGGTGTACAGCCCGGCGATGACCGACTTCATCTTCATGGTCAAGGATTCGTCCTACATGTTCGTGACCGGTCCCGAAGTCGTGAAGACCGTGACCCACGAGGAAGTCACCGCCGAGGAGCTCGGCGGCGCGATCACCCACAACACCAAGTCCGGCGTCGCCGACCTCGCCTTCGAGAACGACGTCGAGGCGCTGATGATGACCCGCCGCCTGGTCGGCTTCCTGCCCTCCAGCAACCGCGAGAAGCCGCCCGCGATCCCGTGCGCCGATTCTGCCGACCGCATCGACATGTCGCTCGACACCCTGGTGCCGGAGAACCCGAACCAGCCGTACGACATGAAGGAACTCATCTTCAAGATGGTCGATGACGGCGGCTTCTTCGAGCTGCAGCCCGACTACGCCAAGAACATCATCATCGGCCTGGCGCGCATGGAAGGCTCGCCGGTGGGCATCGTCGCCAACCAGCCGCTGGTGCTGGCCGGCTGCCTCGACATCAAGAGCTCGATCAAGGCCGCCCGCTTCGTGCGCTTCTGCGACGCCTTCAACATCCCGGTCGTCACCCTGGTCGACGTTCCCGGCTTCATGCCCGGCACCGCGCAGGAATACGGCGGCATCATCAAGCACGGCGCCAAGCTGCTCTACGCCTACGCCGAATGCACGGTGCCCAAGGTCACCCTGATCACCCGCAAGGCCTACGGCGGTGCCTACGACGTGATGTCGTCCAAGCACCTGCGTGGCGACGTCAACCTCGCGTGGCCGAGCGCCGAGATCGCGGTGATGGGCGCCAAGGGCGCGGTCGAGATCATCTTCCGCGAAGAGAAGGGCGACCCCGAGAAGCTCGCCCAGCGCGAAGCCGAATACAAGGCCCGTTTCGCCAACCCCTTCGTCGCCGCCAGCCGCGGCTTCATCGACGACGTGGTCATGCCGCACAACACCCGCAAGCGCATCTGCCGCTCGCTGGCCATGTTGCGCGACAAGCAGCTCGACAACCCGTGGCGCAAGCACGGCAACATCCCGCTCTGATCCGCGCACGAGGACTACATACATGTTCAAGAAGATCCTGATTGCCAACCGTGGCGAGATCGCTTGCCGCGTCATCAAGACCGCCCGCAAGATGGGCATCAAGACCGTCGCGGTGCATTCCGAGGCGGACAAGAACGCGCTGTTCGTGGAGATGGCCGACGAGGCCGTGTGCATCGGCCCGGCGCCCTCGAAGGAATCCTACCTGGTCATCGATAAGATCATCGCCGCCTGCAAGCAGACCGGCGCCGAGGCGGTGCACCCGGGCTACGGCTTCCTGTCGGAGAACGCCGAGTTCTCGCGCCGCCTCGAGGAGGAGGGCATCAAGTTCATCGGCCCGAAGCATTACTCGGTCGCCAAGATGGGCGACAAGATCGAGTCGAAGAAGCTCGCGATCGCTGCCGGTGTGAACACCATCCCCGGCTACAACGACGCGATTTCGGGGCCGGACGAGGCGGTCGAGATCGCGAAGAAGATCGGCTACCCGGTGATGATCAAGGCCTCGGCCGGCGGTGGCGGCAAGGGTCTGCGCGTGGCCTTCAACGACAAGGAAGCGCACGAGGGCTTCAGCTCCTGCGTCAACGAGGCCCGCAACGCCTTCGGCGACGACCGCGTGTTCATCGAGAAGTACGTGCTCGAGCCGCGCCACATCGAGATCCAGGTGCTGGGCGACGCGCACGGCAACTACGTGTATCTGAACGAGCGCGATTGCTCGATCCAGCGCCGCCACCAGAAGGTCATCGAGGAGGCGCCGAGCCCCTTCGTCGATCCCGAGATGCGCCGTGCGATGGGCGAGCAGGCCGTGGCCCTGGCGCGTGCGGTGAACTACGAGTCGGCCGGTACGGTCGAGTTCGTGGTCAGCGGCGCGACCAAGGAGTTCTACTTCCTCGAGATGAACACCCGCCTGCAGGTCGAGCACCCGGTCACCGAGCTCATCACCGGGCTGGACCTCGTCGAGCAGATGATCCGCGTGGCCTACGGCGAAAAGCTGCCGCTCACCCAGGCCGACGTCAGGATCGACGGCTGGTCGATGGAGTGCCGCATCAATGCCGAAGACCCGTTCCGCGGCTTCCTGCCCTCCACCGGCCGCCTGATCAAGTTCCTGCCCCCGGCCGAAGGCAACGGCGTGCGCGTCGACACCGGCGTGTATGAGGGCGGCGAGATCTCGATGTTCTACGATTCGATGATCGCCAAGCTCATCGTGCACGGCAAGGACCGCCAGGATGCCATCGAGCGCATGCGCGACGCCCTCAACGGCTTCGTCATCCGCGGCATCAGCTCCAACATTCCCTTCCAGGCTGCACTGCTGCAGCACCCGCGCTTCTGCTCGGGCCACTTCAACACCGGCTTCATCGCCGAGGAGTATCCGAAGGGCTTCGACGCCTCGATGGTTCCGCACGACGATCCGGCGCTGCTCGCCGCCGTCGCCACGTTCGCCCGCATGCGCTACATCGAGCGCGCGGTGCAGATCGAAGGTCAACTCGCCGGCCACGGCCGCAAGGTGGCCTCGGAGTGGGTCGTCGTCATGGGCGGCAGGCAGTACGCGATGAGCACCCGCCCGATCGAAGGCGGGCTCGCCGTCACCCACGAGGGCAAGACCTACAACATCGTCTCGGACTGGAAGTTCGGCGAGCTGCTGTTCAGCGGCACCGTCAACGGCGCGCCGATCGGACTGCAGATCGAGCGCCGCGGCCTGCGCTACCGCATCTCGCACTTCGGCCTGCAGGTCGAGCCGATCGTGATGACCGTGCGCGCCGCCCATCTGCTGTCGCTGATGCCGGAGAAGCTGCCGCCCGACCTGTCCAAGTTCCTGCTGTCGCCGATGCCCGGCCTGCTGCGCGAGATCGCGGTGAGCGAAGGTCAGGACGTCAAGGCCGGCGAGAAGCTCGCCATCATCGAAGCGATGAAGATGGAGAACGTGCTCAAGGCCGAGCAGGACGGCAAGGTCAAGAAGATCGTCGCCAAGCCGGGCGCCAGCCTGTCGGTGGACGAAGTCATCATCGAGTTCGAGTGATCGCCATCCGGAAACCGTTTTGATCGATGGGGAGGGAGACCCGGGCCTCGGCCCGGGTGCCTGTCGGCACGAGGCCTGCGCAAGCAGGCCTCTTTTTTTCCGGCGCCGGGCGGGGCGCGGCGCCGATGCGTATCCGCCGGAGGTGAGCGCGAACTTTGCCCTCTGCCGCCTTTCGTATTTGCACAAAACAAATTGGTGGCCTATCATCGGTTTGCCACCCGGCGCCCGCTTCCTGGGCGCCGCAATCCGGGCCCGGGGCTGCAGCGCAGCCGTACTCACCCTCCGGGGCCCGTCCACAAGACTGCCGATGATCGCCTGTGCTGAAACCCCAGCGCCCGGCCGCGGCACCGTGGGCGACGCGTGCACGCCGCCCCGGCAGATATGAAGACAGACGAGGAGGACGTTTCATGAGCGCTCAAGTGCATGCTCTCAAGGCCCTTAACACCCATGTGGAGGCCCCGGAGGACGGCGCCGGCCTGTTCGCCCCCGTGCCATTCAAGGTCCATACCCAGCGCGACCTCGATCGCATCCCGCAGCTTGCCCGGCTCTCCCCGGAGCAGCGCTTCGAGATGAAGGTCGTCTCGTCGGTGCTGCCCTTCCGTGTCAACCAGTACGTGATCGAGGAGCTGATCGACTGGGCGAAGGTCCCGGCCGACCCGATCTTCCAGCTCACCTTCCCGCAGCGCGGCATGCTCGCGCCCGAGCACTACGAGCGCATCGCCGGGCTGATCCGCGCCGACGTGCCCAAGGACGAGCTCGAGCGCGCGATCGACGAGGTCCGCCATGCCCTCAACCCGCATCCGGCCGACCAGATGGAGATGAACATGCCGCGCGACGAGCACGGCCGACGCCTCGACGGCATGCAGCACAAGTACCGCGAGACGGTGCTGTTCTTCCCCAGCCAGGGCCAGACCTGCCACAGCTACTGCACCTTCTGCTTCCGCTGGGCGCAGTTCGTGGGCGACAAGGAACTGCGCATCGCCTCGTCCGAGGCGCGCGAGCTGCACGACTACCTGCGCAAGCACACCGAGGTCACCGACCTGCTGGTCACCGGCGGCGATCCGATGGTGATGAAGACGCGCCACCTGCGCGACTACCTCGAGCCGCTGCTGCAGCCCGAGTTCGACCACATCCAGACCATCCGCATCGGCTCCAAGGCGCTGACCTTCTGGCCGCACCGCTTCCTCGGTGCGGAGGATGCCGACGACCTGATCCGCCTCCTCACCCAGCTGGTCGAGGCCGGCAAGCACGTCGCGCTGATGGCGCACTACAACCACTGGAAGGAACTCGACACCGAGGCCGCGCAGGCGGCGATCCGCCGCATCCGCAGCACCGGCGTGGTGATCCGCGCCCAGGGTCCGCTGATCGCGCACATCAACGACGACCCGGCAGTGTGGGCCAAGTTGTGGAAGCTGGAGGTCAAGCTCGGCCTGGTGCCGTACTACATGTTCGTCGAACGCGACACCGGCGCGCGCAACTACTTCGAGGTGCCGCTGGTGCGCGCCTGGGAGATCTACCAGCAGGCGATCCAGCAGGTCTCGGGCCTCGCCCGCACCGCGCGCGGCCCGAGCATGAGCGCCAGCCCGGGCAAGGTGGAGATCCAGGGCATCACCGAGATCGCCGGCGAGAAGGTGTTCGTGCTGCGCTTCATCCAGGGCCGCAACCCCGACTGGGTGCAGCGCCCGTTCTTCGCCAGGTACGACGACCAGGCGACCTGGCTCGACCAGCTCGTTCCCGCCTTCGGCGAGGAGAAGTGGTTCTGGCAGGACGAATACGACGCCATCCGCGAGGATCGCCTGGCCGCCGCCTGAAGCGGGGGCACGCGCACCGAGCAGGGGCCCGCCGATGCGGGCCCCTCTGCTTTTCGGCCTGCTATGATCGAATCATCGATTTGCGCTTGGAGCAGCGGTCATGGATTTCCGCAACGGCAGGGAAAGTCGCAATGTCGAGGATCGACGCGGGCAAGGCGGGCGAAGGCTGGGGGGCGGTGGCAAGATCGGCATCGGCACCATCGTGCTGGCGCTGATCGCGATGTATTTCGGCATCGATCCGAGCGTGGTGCTCAACACCTCCGAGGTCATGGCGCCGCCGGCGGTCGAGTCCACCCGGCCCGGCCAGCCGCGTCCGGCGGCCGAGGACGATATGGCGCGCTTCGTGGCGATGGTGCTGGCCGACACCGAGGACACCTGGGGGCCGATCTTCAAGGCCGGCGGCGCGCAATACCGGGAGCCGGCGATGGTGCTCTACACCGGCGCCACCCGCAGCGCCTGCGGGGTCGGCCAGGCGGCGATGGGCCCGTTCTACTGCCCGGCCGACGGCAAGGTCTATCTCGACCTGTCCTTCTTCGACGAGCTCGGCAGCCGCTTCGGCGCGCCGGGGGATTTCGCCCAGGCCTACGTGATCGCACACGAGGTCGGGCACCACGTGCAGAACCTGCTCGGCATCTCCGACAAGGTGCAGCAGGCGCGCCAGCGCGTGTCCGAGCGTGAGGCCAACCTGCTGTCGGTGCGGCTCGAACTGCAGGCCGACTGTCTGGCCGGGGTGTGGGCGCATCACGCCCATCGTTCGCGTCAGGTGCTGGAGGCCGGAGACGTGGAGGAAGGCCTGGCGGCCGCGAGCGCGGTCGGCGACGACCGCATGCAGAAGCAGGCCCAGGGCTACGCGGTGCCGGACAGCTTCACCCACGGCAGCGCGGCGCAGCGCGTGCGCTGGTTCCGCAACGGCCTGCAGAGCGGGGAACTGCGCAGCTGCGACACGTTCTCGGTCGCCGCGCTCTGAGCGCGGATCCGGAGACGGAAACGAAGGAGGGCAGGCCCGCAAGGACCTGCCCTCCTCACGTCGGGCGCGTGTCTCAGTTGCCGGCGAGGCGGGTGAAGGCGTCGACCACTTCCTTCGGGGCCTGCACCAGCTCGACCAGCACGCCTTCGCCACCGATCGGGAACTCGTCGTTGCCCTTGGGGTGCAGGAAGGTGATGTCGAAGCCGGCCGCGCCGCGGCGGATGCCGCCCGGGGCGAAGCGCACGCCGTTGGCGCTGAGCCATTCCACCGCCTTGGGCAGGTCGTCCACCCACAGGCCGACGTGGTTGAGCGGGGTGGTGTGCACCGCCGGCTTCTTCTCGGGGTCGAGGGGCTGCATCAGGTCCACCTCGACCTTGAACGGGCCGCTGCCCATGGCGCAGATGTCCTCGTCCACGTTCTCGCGTTCGGAGACGAAATTGCCGGTGACTTCGAGGCCGAGCATGTCGACCCACAGGGTCTTGAGCTTTTCCTTGCTCGGGCCGCCGATGGCGATCTGCTGGATGCCGAGGATCTTGAACGGGCGTTGGGACATGGCAGCTTCCTGGTTGGCTGAAGTTAAGAATGCATAATTATAGCCAGCGAGGCGGCAGAAGTGCGCGGCACGCGCGCACCGTATGTCGTCCCGCAGCCCGTCACTTCCATTCGACCTGGGCCGAGAACAGGTAGCCCGCGCCGTACACCGTCTTGATCAGGCGCGGATTGTGCGGATCGTCGTCGAGCTTGCGGCGCAGGCGCGAGATGCGCACGTCGATGCTGCGGTCGAAGGGATCGACGTCGCGCTCGCCGAGCAGCTGCTCGCGCGACAGGATCTTGTTCGGCCGGCGCAGCAGGGTGGAGAGCAGCCCGGCCTCGGCCGCCGACAGCGAGATCTCGCGCCCGTCGGGCGCGGTCAGGGCGTGGCGGCTGACGTCGAACGTCCAGCCGGCGAAGCGCGCGCTGTTGCGTTCGCTTGCCGCCTCGGCTGCGGGCGCACGCTGGTAGCGGCGCAGGATCGAGCGCACCCGCGCGACCAGCTCGCGCGGCTCGAAGGGCTTGACGATGTAATCGTCCGCGCCGAGCTCGAGGCCGAGCACGCGGTCGGTGACGTCGTTGCGTCCGGTCAGGATCAGCACCGCGCAGGGACTGCCGTCCTGCAGTTCGCGCACCACCTGCATGCCATCCATATCGGGCAGACCGAGGTCGACGATGCACAGGTCGGGCGGTGACTGGCGCGCGCGTGCGAGCAACTGGCGGCCGGTGCCCACGTGTTCGCAGCGGAAGCCGTACTCGCCCAGGCTCATGCAGATCAGGCGCGCGATCTCCGCGTCGTCCTCGAGGACGTACAGGATGGGCTGGGACATCTCGGACGGGCTCAGGGGCATTGTGGCGGGGCCTCCTTGGCGGGTGTGGCATTGAGCAGGGTGGAAAGTACGGCAGCGAGCGCCTGCTGGTCGAAGGGCTTGCGCAGTGTGGGCACGTCGTCGGGCAGGCCTTCGATCGGGCTGCTGTCGCTGGCGTAGCCGGTGACGAGCAGGATCGGCAGCTGCGGGCGGAGCGCGCGTGCGCGCCGTGCGAGTTCGCGTCCGCCGATGCCGCCCGGCATCACCGTGTCGCTGACCAGCAGGGCGATGTCGTCGATGTTCTCGAGCAGGGCGAGGGCCTCGACGCCGTCGGCCGCCTCGATGACTGGATAGCCGAGCCCGGTCAGCTGCATGCGCAGGACCTTGCGCACCTCCGGCTCGTCCTCGACCAGCAGCACCGGACCGTCGAGCGCCGGCTGCAGGGCGGGCCCGATGTGCAGGGGAGCGGCGCTGCGTTCGTGGGGATCCGCGACCGGCAGCACGAAGCGCACATGGGTGCCGAGCCCCGGCGTGCTGCGGATGCGCACGTTGCCGCCCGACTGGCGCACGAAGCCATACACCATCGACAGCCCCAGCCCGCTGCCGCCACCGAAGGGCTTGGTGGTGAAGAAGGGCTCGAACACGCGCTGCAGAACGGCGGGCTCGATGCCCTTACCGGTGTCGCCGACGTCGATCTGCACGTAGTCGCCTGGCGGCACCTCGCCGACCCTGGCGAGCGCCGGATCGAGGTGGCGCAGCACCACCGCGATCGTCAGCTCGCCGCCTTCGGGCATGGCGTCGCGGGCGTTGATCGCGAGGTTGAGGATCGCGTTCTCGAGCTGGTGCGGATCGGCCAGCGCATGCAGGGGGGCGTCGGGCAGGCGCAGGTGGATGCGGATCGTCTCGCCCAGCGTGCGCGCGAGCAGGTGGGTCATGTTGCGCACCAGCGCGCCGACCTCCACCGCCGTCGGTTCCAGCGTCTGGCGGCGGGAAAAGGTGAGGAGGCGGCGGATCAGCTCGGCGCCGCGGCGGGCGGCCTGCAGCGAGGGGTCGACGAACTCCGCGCCGGTGCCGCTGCCGATGCGTTGCTGGAGTGCGGAGAGGTTGCCGATGATGATGGTGAGCAGGTTGTTGAAGTCGTGGGCGAGGCCGCCGGTGAGCTGGCCCACCGCCTCCATCTTCTGTGCCTGCACCAGCGCGGCCTGGCTGGCCTTCTGTTCGGTGATGTCGATCGACATCACGAAGAAACCGACCGTGAGTCCCTCGGGCGTGCGTTCGGGCACCAGCACGCTGCGCGCGTGTACGGTCTGACCGTTGGCGAGCTGGCGCGCGTATTCGTAGCTCACCTGCTCGCCCTGGCGGGCGCGATCGAGGTGTGGGTGGATCTGCTCGTAGGTCTCGTCACCGAGGACCTCGCGGATGCTGCGCCCCGGGATCGCATCCTTGGTCAGCCCGAACCAGTCGGCATAGCCCTTGTTGGCGAAGCGGTAGATCTCGTCGTGGTCGATGTAGGCGATCAGCGCCGGGATCGAGTCGATGATCAGCTGCAGCCGGTTCTCGCTGCGGCGCAGCGCCGCGGCGATGTCATCGATCTCGATGTTGGCCTGGGCGAGGCGCGCATTGGCGGCTTCGAGCTCGGCGGTGCGTTCGCGCACGCGGGCTTCGAGCTGGGCGTTCTGCTGCTCGATGACCTCGGCGTAGCGGCGCTGCTCGGTGATGTCGGTCCACAGCGACACGAAGCCGAGGTTGGGGATCGGTACGCCGCGCACCGCCAGAATGCGGCCATTGGGGCGGGCGCGCTCGACGTAGTGCGGCTGGAAGCTGCGCGCGGCGGCGACACGCTGGCGCACCAGGGTGTCGACGTCGCCCGGGCCGTATTCGCCGCGCTCGGCGTTGAAGCGCGCGAAATCCTCGAAGGGAGTGCCGACGCGCACCATCGACTCCGGAAAATCGAGCAGGCGCAGCATGGCCTTGTTCCAGGTCACCAGCTTGGGCGTGGCGTCGAATACCGCGATCGCCTGGTCGAGCAGATCCAGTCCGGCGAGCAGCAGGTCGTAGCGCCGACGCTGCTCGGGCGACAGGGCGGTATAGGGCATGCCTTCCTGTTCGGCTTTCGCCATCGGTGGCGGTCTCCAGCTTCGTATTTGTCGGTGCGATCTTTGCACAAAGACCGGCTGCGGGGCAGCGCGGTTTTCCCTCGCGCGGCGGATGGTGGCGAATACATGACGTTGACGTCAACGGAGTGTGTCTCCGAGCGCCTTCCAGGGCCGTGCTGGGCAGGTCGTGCGATCAGGCGTCCGGCGTCTGCTGCTCGTCCGTGCGCGCAGAGGAGGGTTGGTGCTGCGCCAGTTGCTGGCGGAAGCGCTCCGGCGACACCCCGGACCAGGACACGAAGGCGCGGTAGAAGGTCGAGGTGTCCGCGTAGCCGAGGTCGGCGGCGATGCGCGCGATCGACTGCGTGGTCTTGGTCAGGCGGGCGTAGGCGATGTCCCGCCGGGTGGCCTCCTTGATGGTGCGGAAGCTCGCACCTTCTTCCTCCAGCCGGCGGTGCAGGGTGCGTGGCGACAGGTGCAGCCGGTCCGCCACCTCCTCGAGCGCGAGGTTGGTCGGCAGGGCGGCGCGCAGCAGGTCGCGGACGCGGAACACCATCTCGCGGTCGCGCCGGTACAGCATGGTGATCTTGCCCGGGGCGCCGTCGAGGAATCCGGCGAGCGCGGCGTCGTCGCGGCGCAGCGGCAGGTCGAGCAGGTTGGCCTGCAGGCGGGCGGCCAGGCGCGCAGCCTCGAAGCTCGAATGCTCGGTGTACACCAGCGCGTAGTCGTCGGCGTGGGGCGGGCGGGCGTAGGGGAAGGCGACCGCGTCCAGCGCCAGGCCACGGCCGACGAACCAGCTCGCCACCCCGTGCAGCAGGCGCAGCAGCCATTCGTAGGCGAACACCCGCGCCGGCGCATCGCGCGCCTCGCCGAGGCTGCCCGCGTCGTCGATCACGAGTTCGGCGCGCGGGCCGTTGCGCTGCAGTTCGATGCGGAAGGCCGGGAGCACGATGCGCAGGAAGCGGATCGCGCGCGCAAGCGCTTCGCCGAGCGTGGGCGCACCCAGCATCGCGCGGCACAGGAACTCGAAACTGCCCGCCGGCATGGCTTGCGGCAGCAGGCCGAAGGCTTCGTCATCGAGCGCTTCGACGCACAGGTTGTAGAGCAGGGCGTAGCGCTCGACCGGGATCCGGCTGGCCGCATCTGCAATGTCGATGCCTGCGCGCGCCAGCAGCGGGGCGGGGTCCTGGCCGCGCCGGACGAGGCCGGCGAGCATGCCGGTGACGAAACCGGGGGCGACCGTGGCGCGGCCGCGGCGCGGGCGGCTTGCGCCGGGTGCGGGCTTGGTCGGCATCGAGGGGCTGGGCATCGGCAGGAGCGGTGCCGTCGCGTTTCCCTGCGGCACACGGCGATGAGGATTCGGAATGCCGGATCGCATTATGGGGGCGACGACCCTGGACAAGGTATCGATTGGCGGATTTTGCATGATCGGCGTCCGCAAGCGCAATGGCAATCGGGTTCGCAGGCTTCTAAGATTGCAGAGTTAGCCCATTGGCCCCCTATCCAACCGGAGACGACCGACATGACCGACCTGAGCGTTGCGCACAAGCTCTCGCCCTACAAGCCGAAGAACAAGGTGCGTTTCGTCACCGCAGCGGCGCTGTTCGATGGCCACGACGCCTCGATCAACATCATGCGTCGCATCCTGCAGTCGACCGGCTCCGAGGTCATCCACCTCGGCCACAACCGCTCGGTCGGCGAGATCGTCAATGCCGCGCTGCAGGAAGACGTGCAGGGCATCGCGATCACCAGCTACCAGGGCGGCCACGTCGAGTTCTTCAAGTACATGATCGACCTGCTCAAGGCCAACGGTGGCGAGAACATCAAGGTCTTCGGCGGCGGTGGCGGCGTGA
Source organism: Thauera sp. GDN1 (assembly GCF_029223545.1). NCBI lineage: Bacteria > Pseudomonadati > Pseudomonadota > Betaproteobacteria > Rhodocyclales > Zoogloeaceae > Thauera > Thauera sp. GDN1. The sequence goes on from NZ_CP097870.1 coordinate 971,809, forward strand.
TCGTGCCGGCCGAGATCAAGGAGCTGCACGAATACGGCGTCACCCACATCTTCTCGCCGGAAGACGGTGCCAAGATGGGCCTGCAGGGCATGATCAACAGTGTCGTCGAGCGCTGCGACGTCGACGTCACCAAGGCCGCGCCGCAGAAGGCCGACGCGGTGCTCAAGGCGCTCGCCGCGGGTGACCGTCGCGCGCTGGCGCAGATCATCACCGCGCTCGAGAACGGCGGCTATGGCGACGACGTCAAGAAGGCGCTGATCGACGCCGCGGCCAAGACCAAGGTCCCGACCCTGGGCATCACCGGCACCGGCGGCGCGGGCAAGTCCTCGCTGACCGACGAGCTGGTGCGCCGCTTCCGCCTCGACCAGGACGACAGGCTCAAGCTCGCCATCGTCTCCATCGACCCCTCGCGCAAGCGCACCGGCGGCGCGCTGCTCGGCGACCGCATCCGCATGAACGCGATCGAGCACGCCAACATCTACATGCGCTCGCTCGCCACCCGCGACACCGGCTCGGAAGTCTCCGCCGCGCTGCCCGAGGTCATCGCCGCGTGCAAGCTCGCGGGCTTCGACCTGGTCATCGTCGAGACCTCGGGCATCGGCCAGGGCAACGCCGCGATCGTGCCCTTCGTCGACCTGTCGCTGTACGTGATGACCCCCGAGTTCGGCGCCGCCAGCCAGCTCGAGAAGATCGACATGCTCGACTTCGCGGACTTCGTCGCCATCAACAAGTTCGACCGCAAGGGCGCGCAGGACGCGCTGCGCGACGTGGCCAAGCAGTACCAGCGCAACCGCGAGCTGTTCAACCAGCGTCCCGAAGAGATGCCGGTGTTCGGTACCATGGCCGCGCGCTTCAACGACGACGGCGTCACCGCGCTCTACCAGGCGGTGCTGCCCGCGCTGGTGGGCAAGGGCCTCAAGGCCGCCAAGAGCAAGCTGCCGGTGGTCAAGGTGCGGGCCTCGTCCGAAGGTCGCGCCATCGTCCCCGCCGAGCGCATCCGCTACCTGGCCGAGATCGCCGACACCGTGCGCGGCTATCACAAGCACATCGAGCAGCAGGCCCGCGTCGCGCGCGAGCGTCAGTCGCTGAAGATCGCCAAGGGCCTGTTCGAGCAGTGCGGCAAGGATGCCGGCTCGTTTGCCGAGCTGATCGACTGGAAGGACGGCGAGCTGACCCCGGCGGCGAAGAAGCTGCTCGAGCAGTGGCCGACCGAGAAGGCCCTGTACGCCGCCGACGAGTACGTGGTGAAGATCCGCGACAAGGAGATCCGCACCCAGCTCACCCACACCTCGCTGTCGGGTAGCAAGATCCGCAAGGTCGCGCTGCCCAACTTCGAGGACGAAGGCGAGACGCTCAAGTTCCTGATGAAGGAGAACGTCCCCGGCTCCTTCCCCTACACCGCCGGCGTGTTCGCGTTCAAGCGCGAGGGCGAGGACCCGACCCGCATGTTCGCGGGCGAGGGCGACGCCTTCCGCACCAACCGCCGCTTCAAGAAGGTGTCCGAAGGCATGCCGGCGCATCGCCTGTCGACCGCCTTCGACTCGGTGACCCTGTACGGCTGCGACCCCGACCTGCGTCCGGACATCTACGGCAAGATCGGCAACTCCGGCGTGTCGATCGCCACCCTCGACGACATGAAGGTGCTGTACGACGGCTTCGACCTGTGCGCGCCGACCACCTCGGTGTCGATGACGATCAACGGCCCGGCGCCGATCATCCTCGCCTTCTTCTTCAACACCGCGCTCGACCAGCAGATCGCCAAGTTCAAGGCCGACAACGGCCGCGATCCGACCGAGGACGAGTACGCCAAGATCAAGGCGTGGACGCTGTCGACCGTGCGCGGCACCGTGCAGGCCGACATCCTGAAGGAAGACCAGGGCCAGAACACCTGCATCTTCAGCACCGAGTTCGCGCTCAAGATGATGGGCGACATTCAGGAGTTCTTCGTCCATAACAAGGTGCAGAACTTCTACTCGGTGTCGATCTCGGGCTACCACATCGCCGAGGCCGGCGCGAACCCGATCTCGCAGCTCGCGTTCACGCTGTCGAACGGCTTCACCTACGTCGAGTCCTACCTCGCGCGCGGCATGCACATCGACGACTTCGCGCCCAACCTGTCGTTCTTCTTCAGCAACGGCATGGACCCGGAGTACTCGGTGATCGGCCGCGTCGCCCGCCGCATCTGGGCGGTGGCGATGAAGAACAAGTACGGTGCCAACGAGCGCAGCCAGAAGCTGAAGTACCACGTGCAGACCTCGGGCCGCTCGCTGCACGCGCAGGAGATGGACTTCAACGACATCCGCACCACGCTGCAGGCGCTGATCGCGATCTACGACAACTGCAACTCGCTGCACACCAACGCCTACGACGAGGCGATCACCACGCCGACCGAAGAGTCCGTGCGTCGTGCGATGGCGATCCAGCTGATCATCAACCGCGAGTGGGGCCTGGCCAAGAACGAGAACCCGAACCAGGGCGCCTTCATCATCGAGGAACTCACCGACCTCGTCGAAGAGGCGGTGCTCAAGGAGTTCGAGGCCATCGCTTCCCGCGGCGGCGTGCTCGGCGCGATGGAAACGGGCTACCAGCGCGGCAAGATCCAGGAGGAGTCGCTCTACTACGAGCACAAGAAGCACGACGGCTCCTACCCGATCATCGGCGTGAACACCTTCCTCAACCCGAAGGGCCAGGCGCAGCAGGAGATCGAGCTCGCGCGTTCGACCGAGGAAGAAAAGCAGGGCCAGCTCAAGCGCCTCGCCGACTTCCACGCCCGCAACAAGGCCGAGGCGCCCAAGTGGCAGGCCAGGCTGCAGCAGGCGGTCATCGACAACACCAACGTCTTCGAGGTGCTGGTCGACGCGGTGCGCTACTGCTCGCTGGGCCAGATCACCGACGCGCTGTACAAGGTCGGCGGCCAGTATCGCCGCAGCATGTAAGCGGAATCAGGTTCCTCCCCCTCTCCCAACTGGGACACGGCGCTTCGGCGCCGTTTTTTTTCGGCGCTAGAATGGCTGCTCTTCAGCCTCCGGCGCCGACCTGCGATGAACCTCACGACTCCCGCGCTGCTGTTCCCGGCGATCTCGCTGCTGCTGCTCGCGTACACCAACCGCTTCCTGACCCTGGCGCAGGTCATCCGCCAGCTCAACGCCTCGGCCGACCGCAGCGCGCCGCTGGTGCAGTGTCAGTTGCCCGGCCTCAAGCGGCGGATCACGCTGACCCAGTACATGCAGGGCTTCGGGGTGCTGAGCTTCCTGTTGTGCGCGTTGTCGATGTTCGCGCTGTTCCTGGAGGCGCAGGTGACCGGGCAGCTGATGTTCGGCGCGAGCATCCTGACGCTTGCCCTGTCGCTGGTGTTGTCGCTGGTCGAGGTGCTGATCTCGACCGAGGCGCTGTCGGTCGTGGTCAAGGACCTCGAGCAGGCGGCGCGGCCGGCGGAGGTCAGCGGCTCGTGAGCTTGAGCTCGATGCGGCGGTTGCGCGCGTAGGCGTCTTCGTTGTTGCGCGCATCCAGCGGGTGGAACTCGCCGTAGCCGGTGGCGGCCAGGCGCTGGGGCGGGATGCCCTGGCTGCGCAGGAACTTGACGATGGCCAGCGCGCGCGCGGTGGACAGTTCCCAGTTCGACGGGAAGCGGGCGTTCGCGATCGGCCGGCGGTCGGTGTGGCCGTCGACCTGCAGCACCCACGGCAGGTCGTCGGGGATCTCGGCCGATAGCGTCTTCAGCGTTTCGGCCAGCCGGGTGAGCTGGATCATGCCGTCGGCGCTGACCTCGTCGGAGGCGGTGGGGAACAGCACCTCGCTCGAGAACACGAAGCGGTCGCCGACGATCTGCACGTCCTTGCGCTCGCCGAGCACCGCCTGCAGGCGGCCGAAGAATTCCGAGCGGTAGCGGGCGAGCTCCTTAACGCGCGCGGCCAGGGCGAGATTGAGCTCGCGGCCGAGCTCCTCGATCTTCAGGTCCTTGTCCTTGGCCGCGAGCTTGGCGGCGTCGAGCGCGGCGTTGAGCTGCTCGAGCTGCTCGCGCACCGCGGCGAGCTGGCGGTTCAGCAGCTCCACCTGGGCGATCGCCGCCGCGGACATCTCCTTCTGCTCCTTGAGACCACGCTCCGAGGTGTCGAGCGCGCTCGCCAGGCGCGCGACTTCCGCCTCGAGCTCCGCCTTCAGCTGCTGCAGGGCCGCGATGTCGGCGCCGAGGCGGGCGGCTTCCTCGCGCCGGGTCTTGGCCTCGTCCTGGGCGGCATGGAGCTCGTCGCGGGCGGTCAGCAGCTCGGTGGACAGCGCCTCGCGCTCGCGTTCCGAGCTGGTGAGCGAGGCACTGAGCTCGCCGACCTGGAGGTCTGCGCGTTCGCGGGCGGACTTCTCCAGGCTCAGGGTCTGGGCGAGCGCGGCGAGTTCGGCGTTGAGCTGCGCCAGCGCGCGGTCGCGGCCGCTCACCGCGTCGGCGAGCACGAACTGGCCGATCACGAAGATCAGGATCACGAACACCATCACCATCAGCAGCGAGGCGAGGGCGTCGACGAAGCCGGGCCAGAAATCGAGTGGCCGGCGGCGGGCGAGGCGGGCCATGGCTTATTCCGCTTTGTGGCCGCCGAGCGCGGCGGCGATCGTGCGCGACAGCAGGCGCAGCTCGGCGCGCAGGTCCTCGGAGAATTGCGCGCCCTGGGCGGGCTGCTGGGCGAGCTGGCGGATCAGGCCGCGCAGGTCGTCCTGGGTCGCAGACAAGGCGGACAGGTCGCGCGACTCGCGGGTGATCAGATCGGCGAGGCGGGTGAGCTGGTTGTTGAGCTCGCCCAGGTGCTCGGCGGTGGCGCGGCGTTCGCGTTCCGAGTCCACCGCGGAGCGCTGCATGCGCTCGATGCTCTCGGCGGTCTGCTCGAGCAGGGCCTGCACGTAGGCCGGCACGTTGCCCTCGCTTTCCATGCCCACGCCCGAGGGCAGCCTGGTCATGTGCGACAGCCACTCCTCGAGTTCGTTGTAGAAGCGGTTCTGCGCATGGCCCGACTGCAGGTCGAGGAAGCCGACGATCAACGAGCCGGCGAGACCGAACAGCGAGGTCGAGAAGCTGGTGGCCATGCCGCCGAGCGGTGCGTCGAGCTTGGTCTTGAGGGCCTCGAACATGGCCACCGGGTCGCTGCCCACGCTCATGCCGCCGATGATCTCGCCGATCGAGCGGATGGTGGCGAGCAGGCCCCAGAAGGTGCCGAGCAGGCCGAGGAAGATCAGCAGGCCGATCAGGTAGCGCGACAGGTCGCGCTGCTCCTCGAGGCGGATCTGCACGCTGTCGAGGATGGAACGCATCGAGGCGGGCGAGAGGTGGAACTGGCCGCGCTTGCGGCTGGACAGCAGCCGTGCCATCGGCGCCAGCAGCACCGGACGCAGTCCGCCCTGCAGCGCCTCGGGCTCGGCGCTGTGGAAGTCCTCGATCCACAGCACTTCGCGTTGCAGGCGCCAGACCTGGCGCAGATTGACGGCGATGCCCACCGCGAGCACGAACAGGATCACCCCGTTGAAGGCGGCGTTGGCGATGAAGGCGTGCTTGAGCTGCGGCACGAGGGCGGCGGCGAGGACCGCCACCAGCGCGAGAAAGACCGCCATCCAGGTGGTGACGTGGACGGGTTTGGTGAATTCCTTGCGTTCCATCGATGGATCTTCCCGAGAGCGTGGTGTCGTTCTAGCACCCATCCAGGGTGGTGGCATCGGCCGGAGTCTAGCGCGAATCCTGCGCGATTCCGAAGAAATCGCGCAGCTAGTGACGCGAGTCACGACTCCGAACCATGAAACGCGGATAATTGCCGGGAGCCGTTCCCTTCCCGGCGTCACCCGCCGGAATCAAGATAAACAACAAGACCAGTGATCGCTTTCGTCATGAACAGAGGGTTTGCGGTGTTCGCCGCGATGGTTTGCATGGCGCACCTGACGGGCACGGAAGTGCAGGCCGCCGAATTCGACCCGGCACCGGGGGTGCGCTGGGCGGTCAATGGCTTCGGCACGCTCGGTGCCGCACATCACGACGAGGACAACACCCGCTTCCGGCGCAGCGTCGACCAGCGTGGCGGTGTTCGCGAGGGGCACGTCGAGGTGCGCAACGACAGCGTGCTCGGCATGCAGCTCAATGGCGTGTTCGATTCGCGCTGGTCGGTGATGGCGCAGGCGGTGAGCCGGCAGGACGTCGATCGCAAATGGACGCCGCAACTGACCTGGGCCTTTGCCAAGTACGTTCCCAGTGACTGGGCCGAATTCCGCGTCGGGCGCATGGCGGTGGACATCTATCTGGATGGCGACTCGCGCCACGTCGGCTACGTGTATACGACGGCACGGCCGTATGCGGATCTCTATGGCCGTCTCACCTTCGACACCTTCGACGGTGCCGATGCCACCTTCCAGCACCCGCTGGCGGAAGGCCTGCTGCGCCTGAAGCTCTTCGGCGGGCGCACGCGTGGCGATGTCTACCTGAACGGCGAGGTCTATTCGCTCGAGCAGGGCCGTACCCTCGGTGCCACGGTGGACTGGATCGGCGAGGAGCTGAACCTGAAGCTGTCCTGGGGCAGCATGAGGACGAGCCGCGACCAGATCAATCCTGCCCTGGTGGACGGGCTGCGCATGGCCTCCGCATTTCCGGATGCCGCGGCGCGCCTGGCGGAGATCACGAATTCGAGCCGCATCTCCTACCTGGGCATCGGCGTGGGCTGGGAACGCGGCCCGTTCTCGCTCCAGGTCGTCGGTACCGACATCGCGATGGACATCTACCCGGACTTCGAGGGCTGGGGCGTGGGCGCGACCGCGGCCTATCGCATCGGCGACTGGAAGCCGTTCGTGACCTACTCGCGCAGCATCATCGATCCCGTCGAGCGTCGACTGGACCTGCCGGCCGGCGTCGACCCCGGTGTGGATGCCTTGATCGCAGGCTGGGAAATGGCCACCGGATACACCCGCCACGATCAATACACCATCGGCGCCGGCGTGCGCTACGAGTTCGCGCGCAATGCCGCGCTCAAGCTCCAGGCCGACCGCATCGAGGCCAAGCGCTCGTCCACCCTGCTCGACGATGCCGGCATGCGCATCGACTCGCCGCGCTCGTTCACGCTGTTCTCGGCGACGCTGGACTTCGTGTTCTGAGCGCCTGCGCGGCCGGGGGCGGATCGTCCCCGGCGCACGGACATCGGCAACTGCAACAATTCAGTACATTCCACAAACAGTTGCGCAAAAGTGGCTTGCCACACTCCAGCCTGAACTGAATCGGACGCGCTTTCGCGTCCCGCCCGGGCCTTCGAAAAACAAACCCATGGCCCGGGTGCGGAGACAGACAGGACAAGACCAAAGGAGGAGTGTGGCATGGACACACGCACGAGCGCGTCCGACCACGGGCAGGTCGAGGCGGGGCTGGATACCTTTCCGCGTTACCTGATGCATCACGCGAAGGTTCGCCCGCAGCAGCCGGCGATGCGCGAAAAGGAATACGGCATCTGGCAGACCTACACCTGGGCGCAGGTGGCCGAGAACGTGCGCGCCATCGCCTGCGGCCTCGCGCAGCTCGGCTTCAAGCGCGGCGACCGCCTTGCGGTGGTCGGCGACAACCGGCCGCGTCTGTACTGGTCGGTGGCCGCCTGCCAGTGCCTCGGCGGCATCCCGGTGATGATGTACCAGGACGCGGTGGCGCAGGAGATGGTCTATGTGCTGCAGGACGCCGAGATCAAGTTCGCCATCGTCGAGGACCAGGAGCAGGTCGACAAGCTGCTCGAGATCCAGCCCGAGGCGCCGCTGCTCGAGCACGTGATCTACGACGATGCGCGCGGCATGCGCCACTACACCCAGCCTCTGCTGATGGGCCTGGACGAGCTGCAGGAGATGGGGCGGATCCACGACCGCAACCAGCCCGATTCGCTCGATGGCGAGATCGCCAAGGGCGCCTCCGACGACATCTCGATCATGCTGTACACCTCGGGGACCACCGGCAAGCCCAAGGGCGTGTGCCAGACCCATGGTGCCTTCATCGCCGCGGCGCGCGGCGGCATGCAGTTCGACAAGCTCACCGACAAGGAGGACATCCTGTCCTACCTGCCGATGGCCTGGGTCGGCGACCACCTGTTCTCGTTCGCGCAGGCCATGGTGGCGGGCTTCACGATCAACTGCCCCGAGTCGGGCGAGACGGTGATGACCGACCTGCGCGAGATCGGCCCGACCTATTACTTCGCCCCGCCGCGCGTGTTCGAGAACCTGCTCACCCAGGTGATGATCCGCATGGAAGACGCCGGGGCGCTCAAGCGCAGGATCTTTCATCATTTCATGGACGTCGCCCGCCGCTGCGGCGCCGACATCCTCGACGGCAAGCCGGTGTCGGGTGGCGATCGCTTCCAGTACTGGCTGGGCAACCTGCTGGTGTATGGGCCGCTCAAGAACGTGCTCGGCATGAGCCGCATCCGCGTCGCCTACACCGCCGGTGCGGCGATCGGGCCGGACCTGTTCCGCTTCTACCGCTCGATCGGCATCAACCTCAAGCAGCTCTACGGCCAGACCGAGACCTGCGCCTACGTGTGCCTGCAGCCCGACGGCCAGATCAAGCTCGATTCGGTGGGCAAGCCGGCGCCCTTCGTCGAGGTCAAGCTCGCCGACAACGGCGAGATCCTGGTCAAGGGGCCGATGCTGCTGAAGGCCTACTACAAGCGCCCCGACGCCACCGCCGAGTCGATCAACGCCGACGGCTACTTCATGACCGGCGATGCGGGCTTCTTCGACGAGGACGGCCACCTGAAGATCATCGACCGCGCCAAGGACGTCGGCAAGATGGCCGACGGCACGATGTTTGCGCCCAACTACATCGAGAACAAGCTCAAGTTCTTCCAGCACGTCAAGGAAGCGGTGACCTTCGGCGCCGGCAAGGACTTCGCGACCGCCTTCATCAACATCGATCTCGAGGCGGTGGGCAACTGGGCGGAGAAGAAGGGCATGGCCTACTCCGGCTACACCGACCTGGCCTCGCAGCCGGCGGTGTATGAGCTGATCCGCGACTGCGTGGAGAAGGTCAACGCCGACCTCGCCGCCGACCCCAACATGAGCGGCTCGCAGATCAGGCGCTTCCTGATCCTGCACAAGGAGCTCGACGCCGACGACGGCGAACTCACCCGTACACGCAAGGTGCGGCGCAACTTCATCGCCGAGAAGTACGGGGTGCTGATCGAGGCGATGTTCGAAGGCAGGAAGACCCAGTTCATCGAGACCCAGGTCAAGTACGAGGACGGCCGTACCGGCAAGGTCTCGGCCGACCTGCGCATCGAGGAAGTGAAGACCTTCGCGCCGCAGGCCGGCAAGCGCGCGGCCTGAGGAGACGAGGCATGAAGATGACCGACATGAACATTTCCCCCGCTGCAGCGCAGGCGGGCCGCCGTTTCGGCGAGGTGATCCTCGACCTGCAGAACATCTCGCTGCGCTTCGGCGGCGTGAAGGCGCTCACCGACATCAGCTTCGACATCCGCGAGCATGAGATCCGCTCGATCATCGGCCCCAACGGCGCGGGCAAGAGCTCGATGCTCAACGTGATCAACGGCGTGTACCACCCGCAGGAGGGGCGCATCCTGTATCGCGGCGAGGAGCGAAAGCGGCTCGAGCCCTACATGGCGGCGCGCCAGGGCATCGCGCGCACCTTCCAGAACATCGCGCTGTTCAAGGGCATGAGCGTGCTCGACAACATCATGACCGGGCGCAATCTGAAGATGAAATCCAACATCTTCCAGCAGGCGCTCTACTGGGGCGCGGCGCAGCGCGAAGAGATCGCTCACCGCGAGAAGGTGGAGGAGGTGATCGATTTTCTCGAGATCCAGAACGTGCGCAAGACCCCGGTGGGGCAGCTGCCCTACGGTCTGCAGAAGCGCGTCGAGCTCGGTCGGGCGCTGGCGGCCGAGCCGTCGATGCTGCTGCTCGACGAGCCCATGGCCGGCATGAACGTCGAGGAAAAGCAGGACATGTGCCGCTTCATCCTCGACGTCAATGACCAGTTCGGCACCACCATCGTGCTCATCGAGCACGACATGGGCGTGGTCATGGACATCTCCGATCGCGTCGTGGTGCTGGACTACGGCAAGAAGATCGGTGACGGCGCGCCCGACGAGGTGCGCAACAACGAAGACGTCATCAGTGCCTATCTCGGCACGTTGCACTGAGCGGGGAGCACCATGGGATTCTTTCTTGAAACCTTGTTCGGCGGGTTGATGGCCGGCATGTTGTACTCGTTGATCGCACTCGGTTTCGTGCTGATCTACAAGGCCTCGGGCGTGTTCAACTTCGCCCAGGGCGCGATGGTGCTGTTCGCCGCGCTGGCGATGTCGCGCTTCGCGGAGTGGATTCCGCAGTGGCTGGGCTTCGAGAGCCTGCTGCTCGCCAACCTGCTGGCCTTCATCGCCGCGATGGCGGTGATGGTGGTGCTGGCGTGGGCGATCGAGCGCCTGTGCCTGTCGAAGCTGGTCAACCAGGAAGGCATCACCCTGCTGATGGCCACGCTCGGCATCGCCTACTTCCTCGACGGCTTCGGCCAGACCCTGTTCGGCAGCGACATCTACAACATCAACGTCGGCATGCCCAAGGATCCGGCCTTCATCCTCGAGGGCATGTTCGAGGGCGGGGTGATGATCAGCAAGGAAGACCTCGTCGCCGCGGTCATCGCCGCGCTGCTGGTGGTGGTGCTGGCGCTGTTCTTCCAGAAGACCAAGACCGGCCGTGCGCTGCGCGCGGTGGCGGACGACCACCAGGCGGCGCAATCCATCGGCATCCCGCTCAACAAGATCTGGGTCATCGTGTGGTCGGTGGCGGGCTTCGCCGCACTGGTTGCCGGCATCATCTGGGGCTCCAAGCTCGGCGTGCAATTCACGCTGTCGCTGGTGGCGCTCAAGGCGCTGCCGGTCGTCATCCTGGGCGGGCTGACCTCGGTGCCCGGTGCCATCATCGGCGGCCTCATCATCGGCGTGGGTGAGAAGCTGTCGGAGATCTACATCGGGCCGATATTCGGCGGCGGCATCGAAATCTGGTTCGCCTACGTGCTTGCGCTCGGCTTCCTGCTGGTCCGTCCGCAGGGGCTGTTCGGCGAGAAGATCATCGATCGCGTCTGACGCGGCTACCGACTCCGGGAGAACATCCGAATGCTGTACAGAGAAAATGGCCAGTTCAAGACCAGCTACGCGGCCGACCAACAGATCTTCCCCATCTTCCAGGAGCGCTGGGCGATGGCCCTGCTGCTGGCGCTCGCCTTCGTGGTGCTGCCGCTGGTGGGCTCGGAATATTTCTTCCGCGCCATCGTGATTCCCTTCCTGATCCTGTCGCTCGCCGCGCTGGGTCTGAACATCCTGGTCGGCTACTGCGGCCAGATCTCGCTCGGCACCGGCGCCTTCATGGCGGTGGGTGCGTATGCGGCCTACAACTTCATGGTCCGTATCGACGGCATGCCCCTGATCGCCGCGATGCTGCTCGGTGGCCTGTCGGCAACGGTGATCGGCGTGCTGTTCGGCATCCCTTCGCTGCGCATCAAGGGGCTGTACCTGGCGGTGGCGACGCTGGCGGCGCAGTTCTTCACCGACTGGGCCTTCCTGCGCATCGGCTGGTTCACCAACAACTCCTCGTCGGGTTCGGTGAGCGTGGCCAAGCTCGATGTCTTCGGCATCCCGCTCGAGTCGCCGGTGAGCAAGTACCTCTTCGTTCTGGCGGTGGTCTGCATCTTCGCGCTGATGGCGAAGAACCTGGTGCGCAGCGCGATCGGGCGGCAATGGATGGCGATCCGCGACATGGACGTCGCCGCCGCGGTGATCGGCATTCGCCCGATGTACGCCAAGTTGAGCGCGTTCGCGGTGAGCTCCTTCATCGTCGGTGTGGCCGGCGTGCTGTGGGCCTTCATCCATCTCGGCGCCTGGGAGCCGGCGGCGTTCTCGATCGACCGTTCCTTCCAGCTGCTGTTCATGGTCATCATCGGTGGCCTGGGTTCGATCGCGGGTGCCTTCCTGGGGGCGGCCTTCATCGTGCTGCTGCCGCTCGCGCTCGACCAGGTTCCGCATCTGCTCGGCATTCCCCTCTCCACGGCGACGATCACGCACCTGGTGCACATGATCTTCGGTGCGCTCATCGTGTTCTTCCTGATCGTCGAGCCGCATGGCCTGGCGAAGCTGTGGAGCGTGGGCAAGCAGAAACTGAGGCTGTGGCCCTTCCCCCATTGATGCAGAGGTGCCCGGTTGATGGGGGCCGGGCAGAAGTCGTCGTCAGAGGCATGCACCAACCGGCATGGACACCGTGCCACCGAAACATAAAAGAGGAGACATACCAATGAAATTCAAGCCTTTCGCGCTCGCCGCCACGATCGCCGCCATCGGCGCCACCAGCTTCGCAACGCCGGCAGTGGCTCAGGAGCAGTTCATCCCGCTGCTGTCCTATCGCACCGGTGCCTATGCACCCAACGGCGTGCCCTGGGCAAACGGCAAGCAGGACTACCTCAAGTACATCAACGCCAACGGCGGCATCAACGGCGTCAAGATCGCCTTCGAAGAGTGCGAGACCGGCTACGCCACCGACAAGGGCGTGGAGTGCTACGAACGCCTGAAGGGCAAGGGCGCCGCCGTGTTCGACCCGCAGGCCACCGGCATCACCTTCGCGCTCACCGACAAGGCGCCGGTCGACAAGATCCCGCTGATCACCCTGGGCTACGGCCTGGCGGCCTCGCAGGACGGTGGCGTGTTCAAGTGGAACTTCCCGCTGATGGGCAGCTACTGGACCGCGGCCGACATCCTGATTCAGCACCTGGGCAAGAAGGAAGGCGGCCTGGACAAGCTCAAGGGCAAGAAGATCGCGCTGATCTACCACGACTCGCCCTTCGGCAAGGAGCCGATCCCGGCGCTCAAGAAGCGCGCCGAGATGCACGGCTTCGAGCTGCAACTGCTGCCGGTGACCGCGCCTGGCGTGGAGCAGAAGGCGACCTGGCTGCAGGTGCGCCGCGATCGTCCCGACTACGCGCTGCTGTGGGGCTGGGGCGTGATGAACTCGACCGCGCTCAAGGAGGCGATCGCGACCGGCTTCCCGCGCGAGAAGCTGTTCGGCGTGTGGTGGGCGGGCGCGGAACCGGACGTCAAGGACGTCGGCGCCAACGCCAAGGGCTACAGCGCGCTGGCGCTCAACCCCAACGGCACCGAGTACCCGCTGATGCAGGACGTCCTCAAGAAGGTGCATGACGCCGGCCAGGGCTCGGGCCCGCGCGACGAGGTCGGCTCGGTGCTGTACACCCGCGGCATGATCATCTCGATGCTCAGCGTCGAGGCCGTACGTGCGGCGCAGGAGAAGTTCGGCAAGGGCCAGGTCATGACCGGCGAGCAGGTGCGCTGGGGCTTCGAGAACCTCAACCTCGACGAGAAGCGGCTTGAAGAGCTGGGCGTGAAGGGCGTCATCCGCCCGCTCAAGACCACCTGCGAGGACCATATGGGTTCGTCCTGGGCGCGTGTCCACACCTGGGATGGCAGCAAGTGGGTGATGGGCGCCGACTGGTACGAGGCGGACAAGAGCGTGCTCGACCCGATGGTCAAGGAAGCCGCCGACCGCTACGCCGCGGAGAAGCAGATCAAGCGTCGCGACGCGGCCGACTGCAACGCCTGATGCCGTTTTCCGCTGCCCGACCGTGCCGCACCCTGCGGCCGGCCGGGTGGCAGGCATCGATCCGGGCCCCGCCATGGCGTCCATGGCGGGACCGACTCAAGCGGACGAAACGATGAGCGCACCGAACCTTCTACTCAACGTGAATGGCATCGAGGTCATTTACAACCACGTCGCGCTGGTACTCAAGGGCGTGTCCCTGCAGGTGCCGGAGGGCGGCATCGTCGCCATTCTCGGCGGTAACGGCGCGGGCAAGACCACCACGCTGCGCGCGATCTCCAACCTGCTCAAGGGCGAGCGCGGCGAGGTCACCAAGGGCATGATCGAATATCGCGGCGAGCGCGTCGAAGCCCTGTCGCCGTCGGACCTCGTGCGCCGGGGAGTCGTGCAGGTGATGGAGGGGCGGCATTGCTTCGCGCACCTGACCATCGAGGAAAACCTGCTCGCAGGCGCCTACACGCGCAGCGACAAGGGCGAGATCGCCGCCAACCTCGACAAGGTCTATACGTATTTCCCGCGCCTGAAGACGCGCCGCACCAGCCAGGCGGCCTATACCTCGGGTGGCGAGCAGCAGATGTGCGCGATCGGTCGCGCGCTGATGTCGAACCCCAACATGGTCCTGCTCGACGAACCCTCGATGGGCCTGGCGCCGCAGATCGTCGAGGAGGTGTTCGAGATCGTCAAGGACCTGAACGCCAAGGAAAAGGTGAGCTTCCTGCTCGCCGAGCAGAACACCATGGTGGCGCTGCGTTACGCCGACTTCGGCTACATCGTCGAGAACGGCCGCATCGTGATGGAGGGCGCGGCGAGCGAGTTGTCGAACAACGAGGACGTCAAGGAGTTCTACCTTGGCCTGGCGGGCGAGGGGCGCAAGAGCTTCCGCGAGGTCAAGCACTACCGTCGGCGCAAGCGCTGGCTGAGCTGAGCACCGCCGGCACAGGCACATCACCGACAACGAATCGAGCAGGGGAGCCGAGATGAATTTCCACGACACGCGCGAGACCCGTGATCCCGAGGTGCGCGAACGCGAGCTGCTGGCCCGATTGCCGGCGCAGATCGCCCACGCGCGCGCGGCCGCGCCGGCCTTCGGTCGCCTGCTGGCCGACGTCGATCCGGACTCGGTGACCAGTCGCGAGGCGCTCGCCACGCTGCCGGTCACGCGCAAGTCCGAACTGCTCGAGTTGCAGAAGGCGGCGCGGCCCTTCGGCGGCTTCGCCGCGGTCGGTTGGGGCGCGGCGTGCCGGCGTGTGTTCGCCTCGCCCGGCCCGCTCTACGAACCGGAAGGTGCGCGGCCCGACTACTACCGCCTGGCGCGCGCGCTCTTCGCCGCGGGTTTTCGCGCCGGCGACCTGGTGCACAACACCTTCTCCTATCACTTCACCCCCGCCGGCTCGATGATGGAGACCGCCGCGCACGCGCTCGGCTGCACCGTCTTTCCCGCCGGCGTCGGCCAGACCGAGCAGCAGCTCGCGGCGATCGCCGACCTGCAGCCCAACGCCTATGTCGGCACGCCGTCCTTCCTGCGCATCCTGCTCGACAAGGCGGACGAGCTCGGCGTCACCGTGTCCTTCACCAAGGCCTTCGTCTCCGGCGAGGCCTTCCCGCCCAGCATGCGCGAAGCCTTCGCCGCGCGCGGCATCCACGCCTTCCAGGCCTACGCCACCGCCGACATCGGCCTGATCGCCTACGAGACCTCGGCGCGCGAGGGCATGGTGGTGGACGAGGACGTCCTCGTCGAGGTCGTCCGCCCCGGCACCGGCGACCCGGTGGCGTTGGGCGAGGTGGGCGAGGTGGTGGTGACCACCTTCAACCCCGATTACCCGCTGATCCGCTTCGGCACCGGCGACCTGTCGGCGCTGCTGCCTGGCGCCTCGCCCTGCGGGCGGACCAACGTTCGCATCAAGGGCTGGATGGGGCGCGCCGACCAGACCACCAAGGTCAAGGGCATGTTCGTGCATCCGGGCCAGATCGCGCAGGTGCTGCGGCGTCATCCGGAGGTCACCCGGGCACGCCTTGTGGTGGATAATCCCGAGCTCAACGACCGCATGACGTTCATGTGCGAGGTGGCGGGCGGCGGCAGCGAGGCGCTCGCCGGTGCGATCGCCGCCAGCATCCGCGAGCTGACCAAGCTGCGCGGCGAGGTCGCCTTCCTGCCGACGGGCGCACTCGCCAACGACGGCAAGGTCATCGACGACGTGCGGGTTTATCGATAGCCACAGCGGGCGCGTGCGCGCAGCCGGGGGCGCCGGCCATTCGCGGGCGCGCCTGCGCTCCGTGCCGCGCCACCGGAGAATCCATGCAAGACCAGACCGTCGCGCGCCGCGCGCCGCTCGAGGGCGTGCGCGTCCTCGATCTCACCCGTCTCCTTCCCGGCCCCCTGGCCACCCAGCACCTCGCCGACTACGGCGCGGAAGTCGTCAAGGTCGAGGACACCGGCGCCGGCGATTACGCGCGCACGATGGGCGCGATGGGCGGCGACACCAGCTGGTTCTACCAGGTCGTCAACCGCAACAAGCAAAGCCTGCGCCTGGATCTCAAGCAGGCCGAGGGGCGTGCGCTGTTCCTGCGCCTGGTGGAGCGCGCCGACGTCGTCGTCGAGGGTTTCCGCCCCGGGGTCATGGAACGCCTGGGCCTGGGCTACGAAGTCCTCGCCGAGCGCAACCCGCGTGTGGTCCTGTGCAGCATCACCGGCTACGGCCAGACCGGCCCCTACGCGGCGCGCGCCGGCCACGACATCAACTATCTCGGCTATGCCGGCGTGCTCGACCAGATCGGCACCGCCGGCGGCGCGCCGGCGCTGTCCAACGTGCAGATCGGCGACCTGCTCGGCGGCACCATGGGCGCGGTGATGGGCATCCTGGTCGCGCTCTTCGATGCGCAGCGCAGCGGGCAGGGGCGTCATGTGGACGTGTCGATGACCGACGCCAGCTTCGCCCATGCCATCTTCCCGCTCACCGAAGTGCTGGCCGAGGGCCGGGTGCGGCCGCGCGGCGAGGACCTGCTGAGCGGCGGCGTGCCCTGCTACGGGGTGTATGAGACCGCCGACGGCCGCCACATGGCGGTGGGCGCGCTGGAGGAGAAGTTCTGGCAGCTGCTGTGCGACACCCTGGCACGCCCCGACCTGAAGCCCGGGCATCTGGCCGAAGGCGAGGCGGGCGCCCGCGTGCGCGGCGAGCTGGCGGCGATCTTCCGCAGCCGCAGCCAGCGCGAGTGGGTCGCGGTCTTCGACACGGTGGATTGCTGCGTCACCCCGGTGCTGCGCCTGGAGGAGAGCCTGGAGGATGCGCAGTTGCGCGCGCGCGGCATGGTGGTCGAGGTGGAGGGCGTGCGCCAGTTCGGTCCTGCCGTGAGGATGACGGGGTTGCCCGAGTCCGCGGCGCGCGCCGCACCGTCAAGGGCGGGGGCGGACAGTGCGCAGATCCTGGCAGGCCTCGGCATCGACGGCGACGAACTCGAGCGCCTGCGCGCGACCGGCGTGATCTGAACCTGACGGGCTGGCGGGCACCCGCGACCTCGATTGGAGTGCGGGTGCCCCCGACGGCCGGGCATGGGCCCATGCCGGGCCCCGGGCAGCTTACTTGTCGGCGGGCGCGCGGCGGCGCGGGCTGCGGCTGCCGCTCTTGGCTTCCGCCTCGCCTGCAGCGGGCTGGGCGTCGCCTGCCGGGGCGTTGTTCATCAGGTTCCACGGCCACATCGACGCGGCGGCGGCGAAGGGGTTGGCCGTCGCATCACCGCCGCCTTCGCCGGCCTGCTTCGCCTGCTGGCTCATCGCCTTCACCGCGGCCAGCGCCGCACGCTGCATCTCGAGCCCCTGGATGCTCATCTGCAGCATGTTCAGGTTCATCTTCAGCCAGCCTTCGACGGCACGCATGTCGGTGATGCGCTTGTCGAGCTCGTCGACGTCCAGGGTCGGCGTGACCATGCCGGGCAGGGAAAAGCCCATCTGATTCCACATCCCGCGCACGAATTCGAGCGGATCCTGGGCGTTCTGGTCCTGTGACATGGGCAGCTCCGTATCGGGTTGACGTTGAGGAAGACGACTGGATATTAACCGAAGCGCTGTCGCGCTTGCGCATCTTCGCGGGCCGGCGCTGTGCCGGGGACCGCGACCGGTTCAGTCCGCCGCCAGCAGGCGGTGCATCAGCGCGCGCAGACGGGCGGGGCGAACCGGCTTGTGCAGCATCTGCACGCCGGTCGCCTGCACGCGGGCGAGGGTCTCGGGCGCGGTGTCGCCGCTGATCAATACCGCGGGCAGGCCGGCCAGGCCGGGGCGGGCGCGCACCGCCGCGATCAGCGCCAGGCCGTTGCTCGTGCCGCCGAGGCGCAGGTCGGTGATCAGGATGTCGGGCGCGGGAGCAGGGTCCGTCTCCGGCGGGGTGAGGGCGTCCATCGCCTCGTCCACGGTCCGCGCGCTCGTCACCTCGCATCCCCAGGACGCGAGCAGGCCCGACATGGCGCCGAGGGCGAGCGCGTCGTCATCGACGAGCACGACCCGCAGGCCGCCGAAATGGCCGAGCGCGAGGCCTTCGCGCGCGCCCCGCGCGGGCGCGGGCGGTGTCGCGGCCGGCAGCTCGACGGCGAACACCGACCCGTGCCCGGGGGCCGAGCGCAGGGCCAGGCGGTGGCCGAGCAGGTCCGCTAGACGGCGGACGATGGCCAGGCCGAGTCCCAGCCCCTTGTCGCGCGCGCGCTCCGGGTTACCGAGCTGGACGAACTCCTGGAAGATGATCTGCTGGTTCTCGGCCGCGATGCCGAGGCCGCTGTCGCGGACCTCGACCCGCAGCCGCTCGCCCCGGCGCCGGCAGGCGACCAGCACGCTGCCGCGCGCGGTGTAGCGGATCGCATTGCCGACCAGATTGGCGACGATGCGCTCGAAAAGAAGCGGATCGGTGAACGCCCAGCACGGCGGGCAGCGCAGGCGCAGGCGGAGTCCGCGCGCGGCGGCCGCACCCGAGTGGCTGGCGACGATGTGTTCGAGCTTCGCGCGCATGTCGAACGCACTGCGCTCCGGGGTGAGCACGCCCGCATCCAGGCGGGAGATGTCGAGCAGGCTGTCGAGCAGGCCCTCCATGGCCTGGGTCGAGGCCATCAGGCGTTCGGTGATCTGCCGGCTGCGTTCGTCCAGCGCCTGCTGGTCGAGCTCGGAGAGGAACAGCCCGAGCGCGTGCAGGGGCTGGCGCAGGTCGTGGCTGGCGGCGGCGAGAAAGCGGGATTTCGCCAGGTTGGCACGCTCGGCCTCGTCCTTGCGTGCGCGCAGCTCCGCGGTCGCTTCGTCGATGCGGCGCGCCATCGAGGCATGGGCATCGGCGAGGCGCTCGGCCATCTCGTTGACGCCCTCTGCCAGCGCGCGCAGGCTGCCCCCGCCGCTGACCCGGACGCGGCGATGCAGCTGGCCGCGACCGATGCTCAGCACCACCTCGGCCGCGTCGCGGACCGGGCCGCTGACGCTGCGGCTCATGCGCCGCGCCAGCAGCAGGCTGCCGATGGCGGCGACCAGCATCCATCCGGCGGCGATCCACAGCAGTTCGCTGCGGCGCCGTTGCATACGGACGAGCGACATGTCCAGCACCAGGCGGCCGAGCGGCGCCTGCGCGACGGCGCTGCGCACCACGCCACCGGCGCTGAATGCGTCCTCGGCGAGCACCTGGCTCGGCCGGATCGGCTCGACGATGCGCAACCAGCGCCCGGTGGAGGTGCGGAGCTCCTGCTCCGGAGCGGGGTGGGCCGGCGTGGCCGGCAGGCTGGTGGCGAAGGCGCCGGTGCTCACCAGCACCTTGCCGTCGGCATCGAAGATGGCGATGGCGGCGACGTCGTCCTCGAGCATCAGGGCGTCGGCGAGCTGGCCGAGGGTTTCGCGGTCACCGGCGAAGATCGCGTACTCGGTGGCCGCGGCGAGCTGGCGGGCATGGGCGTGGGCGCGCGCGCGCAGGGCCTGGTCGAGGTCGGACAGGCGCAGGCTGGTGTGGGTCGCCGTCATCAGTACCGCCACCACCAGCATCGGGACGAAGGCGACCAGGGTGACGCGCGCGCGGATACCCCAGCGTTCGATCATCGTCGCGCTCCCTCCTGGGCGTCGGGGACGAACCGATGCTGCAGCCTTTCACGTCTCATCGCCCGCCTCCCGTCGGCGGTCGCCGGTATCGACCGGATGTCGTGCGGAGGGCGGCGAGTGAGGGGAGCATGGGAGCGGTCGCGGCAGAAAGGCGCGGATGCGCACCTTCCATGTAGTCTGGGATGCGGAGATTTTCTCCGCTTTGTGTTCCACGGCATAGGGCCGGCGACATCCGGCATGCTATGTTTTTCCCGTTTCTTCTGGTGCGGCGCTCGGACGCCGCTTGCAGGGCATGACAAAGATCCTGATCGTCGAAGACCATGCGCTGGTGCGTGAGGCGATGGCGCAGAGCATGATGCGCCTGGAGTGCGGGGTGGTGTGCATCGAGGCCGCCAACGGCGACGAGGCGCTCGCGGCGCTCGAACGCGAGCCCGACATCGACCTCGCTGTGATCGACCTGATGCTGCCCGACGTCGATGGCTTCTCGCTGCTCGCCATCCTCGGCAAGCGCTTTCCGGACATGCCGGCGATCGTCGTCTCGGCGATGGACGACGATGCCTCGGTGCGACGGGCGCTGAAGGCCGGGGCCTCGGGCTTCGTCTCCAAGGCGAGCTCGGGAGAGGTGCTGGTCCAGTCGGTGCGGGTGGTGCTCGACGGCGGCGTGCCGACCCCCGTCCGCAACCTGCGCGAACCGACCCGGCCCGTCGCCAGGGCTCCGGCCGAGCGGTTCGGCCTGACCACCGCCCAGGCCCGGGTGCTGGAGTTGCTGGCCGGGGGACGCAGCAACCGCGAGATCGCCGACCTGCTCGGCCTGACCGAAGGCACGGTCAAGGTGCACATGACCGCGATCTATCGCGCACTGGGGGTCAGCAGCCGCTCCCAGGCCCTGGTGGCGATCGCGCGCAGCGGCACGCGGCTGTGAACGCCGGTCCCGGCGGCCCGCCGGCGCCACTCAGGCGAGGGTGAGCGGGGCGGTCGCTGCCGGGGTGGGTGCCTCGCGCCAGCGCGCCAGCAGGGCGCGGCGTTGCTGCGCCGCGGCGTGCATGGCGTGCGCCTTGACGTGACCGAAGCCGCGGATGCCTTCGGGAAGCCTGGCGATCTCGAGGGCGAGCGGCAGTCGGTCGTGGCCGAGGCTGTCGATCAGTTCGGCGACGTCGGCTTCGTATTCGGCGATCAGTGCGCGCTCGGCCCGACGCTCCGCAGTGTGGCCGAAGATGTCCCAGCGCGTGCCGCGCAGGCCCTTCAGCCGTGCGAGCAGGCGGAATACCCGCATCATGCCCGGGCCGAAGCTGCGCTTGGCGATGTGGCCGGTGTTCGGGTCGGGGCGGGCGAGCAGCGGCGCAGCGAGATGGAAGCGCACGCTGTAGTCGCCATCGAAGCTCGCCTCCACCTTTTCCCAGAAGGCCGGGTCCGTGTACAGGCGGGCGACCTCGTACTCGTCCTTGTAGGCGAGCAGCTTGAAGTAGTTGTGCGCGACCGCTTCGGCCAGCCGGGTGCTCCCGGGACCGACGCGGGCCGCTTCGGCAGCCCGCACGCGCTCGACCAGGGCTCGGTAGCGCGCGGCGTAGGCGGCGTCCTGGTAGGCGGTGAGCGCCTCCATGCGGCGGGCGACGAGGGCGTCTAGATCGGGCGGGACCTCGGACCGTGCCGGCGCGGGCCGCGCATGGCGCTCGACCGCGGCGCGGTCGTGGGCGGCGCGCCGGCCCCACAGGAAGGCCTTGCGGTTCATCTCCACCGCCACGCCGTTCAGCTCCACGGCCTGCATCAGCGCCGCCTCGGACACCGGAACGAGGCCGCGCTGCCAGGCGAAGCCGAGCAGGAACAGGTTGGTGGCGATGGCGTCGCCGAGCAGGGTGGTGGCCAGCCCCTGGGCGTCGACGAAATCGGCGCGCGGCTCGTCGGCTTCCCGGGCATCGATGCCGAGCGCGTCGCGGATCGTGGCCCGCATGCGCTGCTCGGGAAACTGCCAGTCCGGGTTGCGGGTGAAGTCGGCGGTCGGCGTCTCGGCCAGGTTCACCACCGCGCGCGTCCGCCCGGCGGCCATCTTCGCCAGCGCCTCGACGCTGGCGCTGACGATCAGGTCGCCGCCGATCACCGCATCGGCTTCGCCGGCGGCGATGCGCACCGCGTGCAGGTCGTCGGGGTGCTCGGCGATGCGGATGTGGCTGTACACCGAGCCGCCCTTCTGCGCCATGCCGGTCATGTCGAGCACGGTGACGCCCTTGCCGTCGAGATGCGCGGCCATGCCGATCAGCGCGCCGATGGTGATCACCCCGGTGCCGCCGACGCCGGTGACCAGGATGGAGTAGGGGCGGGTGGTGGCCGGCAGTGCCGGGTCGGGCGGGGTGCCGAAGTGCGAATCCTCGGCGGCCAGCGCCTTGCCCTTGCGCAACTGTCCGCCCTCGATGGTGATGAAGCTCGGGCAGAAGCCCTTCAGGCAGGAGTAGTCCTTGTTGCACGAGGACTGGTCGATCTGGCGCTTGCGTCCGAACTCGGTCTCGACCGGCACGATCGACATGCAGTTCGACTGGATGCCGCAGTCGCCGCAGCCCTCGCACACCGCCTCGTTGATGAACACCCGCCGCGCCGGGTCGGGGAAGGTGCCGCGCTTGCGCCGGCGGCGCTTCTCGGCGGCGCAGGTCTGGTCGTAGATCAGCGCGGTGACGCCACCCGACTCGCGCAGCTCGCGCTGGATGGCGTCGAGTTCGTCGCGGTGGCGTATCGGCACGTGCGGGATGTCGGCGGGGCCGTAGGCGCGCTCGGTGCCGTCGGTGACGACGACGATGTTGTGCACACCCTCGGCCTGCAGCTGGCGGACGATGGTGGGTACGTCGAGCGGGCCGTCGTGGGGCTGGCCCCCGGTCATCGCCACGGCGTCGTTGTAGAGGATCTTGTAGGTGATGTTGACCCTGGCCGCCACCGCCTGGCGGATCGCCAGCAGTCCGGAGTGGAAGTAGGTGCCGTCGCCGAGGTTGGCGAAGATGTGCTTTTCGCGCGTGAACGGCGCCTGGCCGACCCAGGGCACGCCTTCGCCGCCCATGTGGGTGAAGGTCGCGGTGCGCCGCTCGGGCATCCAGGTCACCATGTAGTGGCAGCCGATGCCGGCCACCGCGCGGCTGCCCGCAGGCACGTGGGTGGAGGTGTTGTGCGGGCAGCCCGAGCAGAAGGTGGGGATGCGATCGACGGCGAAGCTGCGCTGCGCGAGCGCGGCCTCCTTGGCCTCGAGGAAGGCGAGGCGGGCGTGGATGCGTTCGGAGGTGAAGAAGCGGTCGATGCGGGCGGCGATCACGCGCGCGATCATCGCCGGGGTGAGCTCGCCCGCCGCCGGCAGCAGCCAGTCGCCGTGGTCGATGGTGCCGTCGGCGCGCCCGATGCGCGCCCATTCGCCCTTCTCGTCGAACTTGCCGATCACGCGCGGGCGCACGTCCTCGCGCCAGTTGTAGAGCTCCTCCTTGAGCTGGTACTCGAGCAGCTGGCGCTTTTCCTCGACCACCAGGATCTCGTCCAGCCCTTCGGCGAAGCGGCGCACGCCGTCCGCCTCCAGCGGCCACACCATGCCGACCTTGTACAGGCGGATGCCGATCTCGGCGGCCAGCGCGTCGTCGATGCCGAGGTCGTCGAAGGCCTGGCGCACGTCGAGATAGCTCTTGCCGCTGGTGATGATGCCCAGGCGGGGCGCGGGCGAGTCGATGATCACGCGGTTGAGGCCGTTGGCGCGGGCGTAGGCGAGCGCGGCGTAGAGCTTGTGGTGCAGCAGGCGTTTTTCCTGCACCAGCGGCGGATCGGGCCAGCGGATGTTGAGGCCGTCCGCTGGAAGGGCGAAATCGGTGGGGATGACGACCTGCACGCGTAGCGGGTCGATGTCCACCGAGGCCGAGGTCTCCACCGTGTCGGCCAGTGCCTTGAACGCCACCCAGCAGCCGGAATAGCGCGACAGCGCGTAGCCGTGCACGCCGAAGTCGATGTATTCCTGCACGCCCGCCGGCGCCAGCACCGGCATCATCATCGACTTGAAGAAGTGGTCGGTCTGGTGGGGCAGGGTGGAGGACTTCGCGGCATGGTCGTCGCCGGCCACCACCAGCACGCCGCCGAACTTCGCGCTGCCGGCGGCATTGGCGTGGCGGAACACGTCGCCGCAGCGGTCCACGCCCGGACCCTTGCCGTACCACAGCGCGAACACGCCCTGGTATTCGGGCTGCGGGGTCAGTCCGAGCTGCTGCGTGCCCCAGACCGCAGTGGCGGCGAGGTCCTCGTTGACGCCGGGCTGGAACACGATGTGGCGCGCCTGCAGATGCCGCTTCGCCTTCCACAACGTCTGGTCGAGCCCGCCGAGCGGTGAGCCGCGATAGCCGGACACGAAGCCGGCGGTGTTGAGGCCGGCGGCTTCGTCGCGTGCCTTCTGGATCAGCAGCAGGCGCACCAGGGCCTGGTAGCCACTCAGATAGACGCGCCCGGCGCCCTGCGTGTATTTGTCGTCCAGGCTCGGTGCCTGGGGGCTGCCGCCCGGGAACGCTTCGGCCATGGTCGTCTCCTCCTGCCCAAAATCGTGGTTTCGGGTGCCGCGCGCCGCATCGCGTCCCGCCTCGTGGGCGGGGTGGCAAGGGCTCGCATCAGACTAGACGCGGTCCGGCCGGGCCTCAATCAATGAATACCCCGAGGCCGGCAGCCGGGCTCACAGGCCGGGAACCACCTTCCCCGGATTGAGCAGGTTGTGCGGGTCCAGGGCCTGCTTGATCGCGCGCATGAAATCCACCGCCTCGCCATGCTCCTGCACCAGGAAGGCCTGCTTGCCGATGCCGATGCCGTGCTCGCCGGTGCAGGTGCCGCCCATCGCCAGCGCGCGCTCGACGATGCGCCGGTTCAGGGCTTCGGCCTGCGCGTTCTCCGCCTCGTCCTCGGGGTCGACCAGGATGATGGCGTGGAAGTTGCCGTCGCCGACGTGGCCGACGATGGGCGCGATCAGGCCGGTGGCGTCGATGTCGGCGCGCGTCGCGGCCACGCACTCGGCGAGCGCGGAGATCGGCACGCACACGTCGGTGGTGATCGCGCGGCTGCCCGGGCGCAGATTCAGGCTGGCGAAGTAGGCGTCGTGGCGCGCGGCCCACAGCCGGCTGCGGTCCTCGGGATGTTCTGCCCAGTCGAAGTCGAGGCCGCCGTTCTCGCTCGCCAGCTCCTGCACGGTGCGTGCCTGTTCGGCGACCCCGGCCGGGCTGCCGTGGAACTCGAAGAACAGCATCGGCGCCTCGCGCAGCGTGGTCTTGCTGTAGCGGTTGATCGCGCGCACGCACAGCTCGTCGACCAGCTCGATGCGCGCCACCGGCACGCCGAGCTGGATGGTCTGGATCACGGCGTTGACCGCCGACACCACGTCGGGGAAGGCGCACACCGCGGCCGAGCTCGCCTCCGGCAGCGGGTGCAGACGGATCGTCAGTTCGGTGATCAGGCCCAGCGTGCCTTCCGAGCCGACCAGCAGTCGGGTGAGGTCGTAGCCGGCAGAGGACTTGCGCGCACGACCGCCGGTGCGGATGACCCGCCCGTCTGCCATCACCGCGGTGAGGCCGAGCACGTTCTCGCGCATGGTGCCGTAGCGCACCGCATTGGTCCCCGAGGCGCGCGTCGCGGTCATGCCGCCGAGCGAGGCGTCGGCGCCGGGATCGATCGGGAAGAACAGGCCGCTGCCGTGCAGTTCGGCATTGAGCTGCTTGCGCGTCACCCCCGGCTGCACCACGACCAGCATGTCCTCGGCGCGGATGTCGAGCACCTTGTTCATCTCGCTGAAGTCCACGCACACGCCGCCGCGGGTGGCCAGGATGTGGCCCTCGAGCGAGCTGCCGACGCCGAAGGGAATCACCGGCACGTCGAACTCCGCGCAGGCGCGCACCAGGTCGACGACCTCGTCGGTCGTGTGCACGAACACCACCGCGTCCGGCGCGGCGTCGGGAAAGTGGGACTCGTCGTGGCCGTGATGGGCGCGGATGCCCTGGGCGCGGCTCGCCCGTTTCCCGAACCGGTCTTCCAGGCGCTGTTCGAGAGCTTCCGGGAAGGGGCGGCGGGCGGTCTGTTCGGCTGGCTTCATGCCTGTTGCTCCGGGGGGTCGAAAGCGTGCATTATCGCCGCCGACCGGTGCTGCGGTCTTTCGCGTCGGGCACCGGGTCGGGGGGGGTTCAATCGCCCGACGCGCTTTCTCCAAAAAAAGATCACGAAAACATTTGACAGGTCGTCTGGTGGGCACTATAGTGCGGAGCTTCCCGGACGGAGGGATACCCAAGCGGTCAACGGGATCAGACTGTAAATCTGACGGCTCAGCCTTCGAAGGTTCGAATCCTTCTCCCTCCACCAAGTTTCAGTCGTGCCGCAGCAGGCTGCGGTCGGCGTAGCGGATGCAGTGAATCGGCTGCGAGTGTTGTGTAAGTGGTGTGCAAGCGAACGCAGTTGCAGGCATGTGCGGGTGTAGCTCAATGGTAGAGCAGAAGCCTTCCAAGCTTATGACGAGGGTTCGATTCCCTTCACCCGCTCCAGCAGTGCTGTGTTTGCAAGGTTTCGGAGCCCATGTAGCTCAGTGGTAGAGCACTCCCTTGGTAAGGGAGAGGCCACGTGTTCAATCCACGTCATGGGCACCACTCATTTTCTGCCTGGCCTGGGCGGCGGCCAACGAGTGTGGTCGCCGCGCCGGTTTTTCTGGTTCTGATTTTAAGGATAGCGATATGGCTAAGGGTAAGTTCGAGCGCACCAAGCCGCACGTCAACGTCGGCACCATCGGCCACGTTGACCATGGCAAGACCACGCTGACCGCGGCGATCACCACGATCCTGTCGAAGAAGTTCGGCGGCGAAGCGAAGGCCTACGACCAGATCGACGCGGCGCCCGAAGAGAAGGCGCGCGGCATCACCATCAACACCGCACACGTCGAGTACGAGACCGCCACGCGCCACTACGCGCACGTGGACTGCCCGGGTCACGCCGACTACGTCAAGAACATGATCACCGGTGCCGCGCAGATGGACGGCGCGATCCTGGTGTGCTCGGCCGCTGACGGCCCGATGCCGCAGACGCGCGAGCACATCCTGCTGGCCCGCCAGGTCGGCGTGCCGTACATCATCGTCTTCCTGAACAAGTGCGACATGGTCGACGACGAGGAGCTGCTGGAGCTCGTCGAGATGGAAGTGCGCGAGCTGCTGTCGAAGTACGACTTCCCGGGCGACGACATTCCCATCATCAAGGGTTCGGCGCTGAAGGCGCTCGAGGGTGACCAGTCCGACATCGGCGAGCCGGCGATCTTCCGCCTGGCCGACGCGCTGGACAGCTACATCCCGACCCCGGAGCGTGCGATCGACAAGCCCTTCCTGCTGCCGATCGAGGACGTGTTCTCGATCTCGGGTCGCGGCACCGTGGTGACCGGTCGTGTCGAGCGCGGCATCGTCAAGGTCGGCGAGGAAATCGAGATCGTCGGCATCAAGCCGACCGTCAAGACCACCTGCACCGGCGTGGAAATGTTCCGCAAGCTGCTGGACCAGGGTCAGGCGGGCGACAACGTCGGCGTGCTGCTGCGCGGCACCAAGCGTGAAGACGTCGAGCGTGGCCAGGTGCTGTGCAAGCCGGGTTCGATCACCCCGCACACCCACTTCACCGGCGAGATCTACGTGCTGTCGAAGGAAGAGGGCGGTCGTCACACCCCGTTCTTCAACAACTACCGTCCGCAGTTCTACTTCCGTACCACGGACGTGACCGGTTCGATCTCGCTGCCCGAAGGCACCGAGATGGTCATGCCGGGCGACAACGTGTCGATCACCGTCAAGCTGATCGCCCCGATCGCCATGGAAGAAGGTCTGCGCTTCGCGATCCGCGAAGGTGGCCGCACCGTCGGCGCCGGCGTCGTCGCCAAGATCATCGAGTAATTCGCTCGATCGTTGCCAGAAAGGCGCATCCGTCAGGGTGCGCCTTGCAGTCTCTGCTGCAGGGGTATAGCTCAACTGGCAGAGCGTCGGTCTCCAAAACCGAAGGTTGGGGGTTCGATTCCCTCTGCCCCTGCCATAATTTTCCGGGTGTTCATCCGCAATGGCCGATAAGTTGAAATTCGCGCTGGCGCTGGCGCTGTTGGCAGCCGGCGTGGTCGGCTTCTACCTGCTGGTCGAGCAGCCGCTCGTGCTGCGTGTCCTTTCGGTTCTGGCTGGCCTGGGTGCGGGTATCGCCGTTGCCTCGCTCTCCGAGCCTGGCAAGCGCTTCATCGGATTCGCCCGCGAATCGATTACCGAAACCAAGAAGGTCGTCTGGCCGAGCCGCAAGGAAACCACGCAGACCACCGGTCTGGTGTTTGCCTTCGTGGTGGTCATGGCGCTGTTCCTGTGGTTGACGGACAAGAGCCTGGAATGGGTCCTGTACGACCTGATCCTGGGTTGGAAGTGATATGAGCAAGCGTTGGTATGTGGTTCACGCCTATTCGGGCTTCGAGAAGTCCGTGCAGCGCGCGCTGGTCGATCGCGTCAACCGGTCGGGCATGCAGGACAGCTTCGGCCAGATCCTGGTGCCGGTCGAGGAAGTGATCGAGATGCGTGGCGGCCAGAAGACCGTCACCGAGCGCAAGTTCTTCCCGGGTTACGTCCTCGTCGAAATGGAAATGAACGACGAGACCTGGCACCTGGTGAAGTCGACGCCCAAGGTCACTGGCTTCGTCGGCGGTACGGCGAACAAGCCCGCTCCGATCTCCGAGAAGGAGGTCGAGAAGATCATGCAGCAGATGCAGGAGGGCGTGGACAAGCCGCGTCCCAAGGTGCTGTTCGAGATCGGCGAGGTCGTGCGCGTCAAGGAAGGTCCGTTTACCGACTTCCACGGCAGCGTCGAGGATGCCAACTACGAGAAGAACAAGCTGCGCGTGTCGGTGACCATCTTCGGTCGCGCCACGCCAGTGGAACTGGATTTCGCCCAGGTCGAGAAGACCTGAGCGACACGGCAGGCCGCAAGGTCTGCCGCAGCCCGTTCACGCGGGCAAAGCGAGGAGCGCCGGTCCTTCCGGTGCGCTAGCACTCATCACAGGAGCAAGCCGCAATGGCAAAGAAAATCACTGGCTACGTAAAGCTGCAGGTGCCGGCCGGCAAGGCCAACCCCAGCCCCCCCATCGGTCCGGCGCTCGGTCAGCGCGGCCTGAACATCATGGAATTCTGCAAGGCGTTCAACGCCAAGACCCAGGGCATGGAGCCCGGTCTGCCGATTCCGGTGGTGATCACCGCCTACGCCGACAAGTCCTTCACCTTCATCATGAAGACGCCGCCGGCGACCGTGCTGATCAAGAAGGCTGCCGGTGTCCAGAAGGGCTCGCCGAAGCCGCATACCGACAAGGTCGGCAAGATCACCCGTGCCCAGGTCGAGGAAATCGCCAAGACCAAGCAGCCCGATCTGACCGCTGCCGACATGGAAGCCGCCGTGCGCACCATCGCCGGTTCCGCCCGCAGCATGGGCATCACCGTGGAGGGCCTGTAATCATGGCGAAGCTGTCCAAGCGAGTTCAGGCGCTGCGCGCCAAGGTTGATCGCAACCAGGCCTATCCGGTCGCCGATGCGCTGCGTCTGGTCAAGGAGTGCGCGACCGCCAAGTTCGACGAGTCGATCGATATCGCCGTCAATCTCGGCGTCGATGCGCGCAAGTCGGACCAGGTCGTTCGTGGCTCGGTCGTGCTGCCCGCCGGTACCGGCAAGTCGGTGCGCGTGGCCGTGTTCGCCCAGGGCGACAAGGCTGAAGCCGCCCGCGCCGCTGGCGCCGAAGTCGTCGGTTTCGACGACCTCGCCGAGCAGGTCAAGGCCGGCAACCTCAACTTCGACGTCTGCATCGCGACCCCTGACGCCATGCGCGTGGTCGGCCAGCTCGGCCAGATCCTCGGCCCGCGCGGCCTGATGCCGAACCCGAAGGTCGGCACCGTGACCATGGACGTCGCCACCGCGGTCAAGAACGCCAAGGCCGGTCAGGTCCAGTACCGTACCGACAAGGCCGGCCTGGTGCACGCCACCATCGGTCGCGCCTCGTTCGAGGTCGATGCGCTGCAGCGGAACCTCGCCGCCTTCATCGATGCCCTGGTCAAGGCCAAGCCGGCCGCCGCCAAGGGTGTCTATCTGCGCCGCATCGCCGTGTCCAGCACCATGGGTTCCGGCGTGCGTGTGGAGCCGGGCAGCCTGAACGCTGCCTGATTGCCCGGAGCGTCCGCCGCGCGCGGACGAACCGACGAACTTTGAGCCGTGGCCACCTGCGGGTGGTCACGGATCGTCAAAGACCGCAGGTGCGTGCGCCGCAAGGCCGCGCTTAAGCATGTGAATGGCCTGCGCAGACGGTGTGCTCAGAACAGGATTTGGCCGCTTCGTCGGCCGCGCTCCTGATCCAGGTCGCCGTGGGTGCGAATCGCGCGAGCGGTTCGCGTGTTGACTTGAAAGGAGGAAAGACCTGTGGGTCTCAATCTCGATGACAAGAAAGCCGTAGTGGCTGAGGTGTCGGCACAAGTGGCCAGCGCCCAGACGATCGCGGTGGCCGAGTATCGCGGCATTGCGGTGGGTGACCTCACTGCGCTGCGTGCCAAGGCCCGCGAGTCTGGCGTTTACCTGCGCGTGCTGAAGAACACCCTGGTCCGTCGCGCGATCGCCGGTACCCCGTTCGAGGGCCTGGCGGGCGATCTGACCGGTCCGCTGATCTATGGCATCTCGACCGATCCGGTCGCTGCTGCCAAGGTGCTCAACGACTTCGCCAAGGGTAACGACAAGATCGTCCTGCGCGCTGGTTCCTATGCGGGCAAGACGCTCGACAAGGCCGGCATCCAGGCGCTCGCTTCGATCCCGAGCCGCGAAGAGCTGCTCGCCAAGCTGCTGGGCGTCATGCAGGCGCCGGTCTCCGGCTTTGCCGGTGCGCTCGCCGCCCTCGCCAAGAAGCGCGAGGAAGAAGGCGCTGCGGCCTGATCGCGACGTTCCGCTACGAAAGTTTTCGCAAAAATATCGATTCTGGAGTGATTTGAAATGGCAATCAGCAAAGAAGACATCCTGGAAGCCGTTGCTGGCATGACCGTGATGGACCTGAACGACCTGGTCAAGGCGTTCGAAGAGAAGTTCGGCGTGTCCGCCGCCTCGATGGCCGTGGCCGCCCCGGGCGCCGCCGCCGCTGCCCCGGTTGAAGAGAAGACCGAATTCGACGTCGTGCTGCTCGAAGCCGGCGCCAAGAAGGTCGAGGTCATCAAGGTCGTCCGCGCCGCCACCGGCCTGGGCCTGAAGGAAGCGAAGGACCTGGTCGACGGCGCGCCGAAGACCGTGAAGGAAGCTGCGCCGAAGGCCGACGCCGAAGCGCTGAAGAAGCAGCTGGAAGACGCTGGCGCGAAGGTCGAAATCAAGTAATATTCGACTTCCCAGCGGGGCTGGCACTCTTAGGAGTGCCGGCCCTTTCGTGCTTTGTAATCGAGATTGCGGGAGTGTCCGCGATAATCGATGGCAGGCCAGAGCGTTTGCCGCCCGTCCGGCGGGGACTGTGATGTCCGACAGCCCACCGGAACCGCCCGAACGTTGTGTCCTGTCTTTCCGATGTTAGCCCTCTAGCCGGAGCATCCATGGCGTATTCCTACACCGAAAAGAAACGTATCCGCAAGAGCTTCGCCAAGCGCGCGGCCGTGCTCGATGCGCCTTTCCTGCTCGCCACCCAGATCGAGTCCTTTGCCGAATTCCTGCAGGCGGAGACCCCGCCCGAGGCGCGGCGCAACCAGGGTCTGCAGGCTGCGTTCAACTCGATCTTCCCGATCTCGAGCCACAGCGGCAACGCCCGTCTCGAGTACGTCCAGTACATGCTGGGCGAGCCTGCGTTCGACGTGGTGGAGTGCCAGCAGCGCGGACTGACCTTCGCGTCGCCGCTGCGCGCGCGCGTGCGACTGGTGATCATGGATCGCGAGGCGCCGAAGGAGACCATCAAGGAAGTCAAGGAGCAGGAAGTGTACATGGGCGAGATCCCGCTCATGACCACCACCGGCTCCTTCGTCATCAACGGCACCGAGCGCGTCATCGTCTCCCAGCTGCACCGCTCGCCGGGCGTGTTCTTCGAGCACGACCGCGGCAAGACCCACTCCTCGGGCAAGCTGCTGTTCTCGGCGCGCATCATTCCCTACCGCGGCTCCTGGCTGGACTTCGAGTTCGATCCGAAGGACTACCTGTACTTCCGCGTCGACCGCCGCCGCAAGATGCCGGTCACGATCCTGCTGCGCGCGATCGGCATGACCCCGGAAGAGATCCTGGCGACCTTCCACGACACCGACACCTTCCACCTGCAGGGTGAGGGCGCGCAGTTCGAGCTCGTGCCCGAGCGCCTGCGCGGTGAAGTGGCGCGCTTCGACATCACCACCGCCGACGGCAAGATCATCGTCGCGCGAGACAAGCGCATCACCTCCAAGCACATCCGCGAGATCGACCAGGCCGGCGTCAAGACCATGGCGGTGCCGGACGACTTCATCCTCGGCCGCGTGATCGCCAACAACGTCGCCGATCCCGAGACCGGCGAGGTGCTCGCGCGCGCCAACGACGAGATCACCGAGGACCTGCTCGACAAGCTGCGCCTGGCCGGTGTCACCGAGCTGCGCACGCTGTACATCAACGACCTCGATCGCGGCGGCTACATCTCGCAGACCCTGCGCATCGACGAGACCGCCGACCAGTGGGCGGCCAAGGTCGCGATCTACCGCATGATGCGTCCGGGCGAGCCGCCCACCGAGGACGCCGTCGAAGGCCTGTTCCAGGGGCTGTTCTACGCCGAGGAGCGCTACGACCTGTCCTCCGTCGGCCGCATGAAGTTCAACCGCCGCGCCTATCCCGAGAAGATCGACGACAAGGCGCCGGGCTGGCTCAAGCGCTTCCACGAGCGCGCCGGCGCGCAGGGCGAGGACGGCCCGGGCGTGCTGACCAACGACGACATCCTGGCGGTGGTCGGCGTGCTGGTCGAACTGCGCAACGGCCGCGGCGAGATCGACGACATCGACCACCTCGGAAACCGTCGCGTGCGCTCGGTCGGCGAGCTGGCCGAGAACCAGTTCCGTGCCGGCCTGGTGCGCGTCGAGCGCGCGGTCAAGGAGCGCCTGTCGCAGGCCGAGTCCGACAACCTGATGCCGCACGACCTGATCAACGCCAAGCCGATCTCGGCGGCGATCAAGGAGTTCTTCGGCTCCAGCCAGCTGTCGCAGTTCATGGACCAGACCAACCCGCTGTCGGAGATCACGCACAAGCGTCGCGTCTCGGCCCTCGGCCCGGGCGGCCTGACCCGCGAGCGCGCCGGCTTCGAGGTGCGCGACGTGCATCCGACCCACTACGGCCGCGTGTGCCCGATCGAGACCCCGGAAGGTCCGAACATCGGCCTGATCAACTCGCTGGCCGTGTATGCCCGCACCAACCGCCACGGCTTCCTCGAGACGCCGTACCGCAAGGTCAATGACGGCAAGGTCACCGACCAGATCGACTTCCTGTCTGCGATCGAGGAAGGCCAGTACGTGATCGCGCAGGCCAACGCCGAGATCGACGAGGCGGGCATGCTCGCCGGCGACCTGGTGTCGTGCCGCCACAAGGGCGAGTTCCTGCTCGCGACCGCGGACATGGTTCAGTACATGGACGTGGCGCCGGGCCAGATCGTGTCGGTCGCGGCCTCGCTGATCCCGTTCCTCGAGCACGACGACGCCAACCGCGCGCTGATGGGCGCGAACATGCAGCGTCAGGCCGTGCCCTGCCTGCGTCCGGAGAAGCCGCTGGTCGGCACCGGCATCGAGCGCCGCGTGGCGGTCGACTCGGGTACCGCGGTGCAGGCCACCCGTGGCGGCATCGTCGACTACGTGGATGCGAACCGGGTCGTGATCCGGGTCAACGACAACGAGACCCTGCCGGGCGAAGTCGGTGTCGACATCTACAACCTGATCAAGTACACCCGTTCCAACCAGAACACCAACATCAACCAGCGTCCGGTGGTGAAGGTCGGCGACCGCATCGCCCGCGGCGACGTGGTGGCCGACGGCGCCTCCACCGACCTCGGCGAGCTCGCGCTGGGCCAGAACATGCTGGTCGGCTTCATGCCGTGGAACGGCTACAACTTCGAGGACTCGATCCTCATCTCCGAGCGTGTGGTCGCCGACGACCGCTTCACCTCGATCCACATCGAGGAACTGACCGTCGTCGCCCGCGACACCAAGCTCGGTCCCGAGGAAATCACCCGCGACATCGCTTCGCTGGGCGAGGCGCAGCTGTCGCGCCTGGACGAGTCGGGCATCGTCTACATCGGTGCCGAGGTCGAGGCCGGCGACGTGCTGGTGGGCAAGGTCACGCCCAAGGGCGAAACCCAGCTCACCCCGGAAGAGAAGCTGTTGCGCGCGATCTTCGGCGAAAAGGCCTCCGACGTTAAGGACACCTCGCTGCGCGTGCCCTCGGGCATGGTCGGCACCGTCATCGACGTGCAGGTGTTCACCCGTGAAGGCATCGAGCGCGACAAGCGTGCGCAGTCGATCATCGACGACCAGCTGCGCAGCTTCAAGACCGACCTCGCCGACCAGATGCGCATCGTGGAGCGCGACGCGTTCGCGCGTATCCGCCGCATGATCGTGGGTCAGGTCGCCAACGGCGGCCCGAAGAAGCTCGCCAAGGGCACCGCCCTGACCGACGCCTACCTGGATGGTCTGGAGCTCTACCACTGGTTCGATATCCGCCTCGCGGACGAGACCCTGGCGGTGCAGCTCGAGGCGGTGCGCGAAGGTCTGGAGAACACCCGCAAGGACTTCGAGCAGGCCTTCGAGATCAAGAAGAAGAAGCTCACCCAGGGCGACGAGCTGCCCCCGGGTGTGCAGAAGATGGTCAAGGTCTACCTGGCGGTGAAGCGCCGCCTGCAGCCGGGCGACAAGATGGCCGGCCGGCACGGCAACAAGGGTGTGGTGTCGAAGATCGTCCCGGTCGAGGACATGCCGTACATGGAAGACGGTACCCCGCTCGACATCGTGCTCAATCCGCTCGGCGTGCCGTCACGGATGAACATCGGCCAGATCCTCGAGACCCACCTCGGCTGGGCCGCCAAGGGCCTCGGCAAGCAGATCGACAAGATGCTGCAGGCCCACGCCTCGGCGCAGGAGCTGCGCGGTTTCCTCGAGCAGGTGTACAACACCAACGGCCGTCCGGAAGACGTGGCGGCGCTGGACGACACCGAGGTGGTGGAGCTGGCTTCGAACCTGAAGAAGGGCGTGCCGTTCGCGACCCCGGTGTTCGACGGTGCCAAGGAAGAGGAAATCCAGCAGATGCTGGAGCTGGCCGGTCTGCCCACGGGCGGCCAGGTCACGCTCTACGACGGTCGCACCGGCGAGGCCTTCGAGCGCAAGGTGACGGTGGGCTACAAGCACGTGCTGAAGCTGCACCACCTGGTCGACGACAAGATGCACGCGCGTTCGACCGGCCCGTACTCGCTGGTCACCCAGCAACCGCTGGGCGGCAAGGCGCAGTTCGGCGGCCAGCGTTTCGGCGAGATGGAAGTCTGGGCGCTGGAAGCCTACGGCGCGGCCTACACGCTGCAGGAGATGCTGACGGTCAAGTCCGACGACGTGACCGGCCGGACCAAGGTGTACGAAAACATCGTCAAGGGCGAGCACAAGATCGATTCCGGCATGCCGGAGTCCTTCAACGTGCTGGTGAAGGAAATCCGTTCGCTCGCGATCGACATCGATCTCGACCGCGAATGAGCTGCGTGATTCCCTCCCTGTAAACCGCCTGCGATTGAATCCCGGGACCGCCGCACACGATGCGGCGGTCCGGATGGAGTGATAGATGAAAAGCCTGCTCGCTGACCTGTTCAAGCAAACCCTGCCGAACGAGGAAGAGTTCGACGCGATCACGATCGGCCTCGCCTCGCCGGACAAGATCCGCTCCTGGTCCTACGGTGAGGTCAAGAAGCCCGAGACCATCAACTACCGTACCTTCAAGCCCGAGCGCGACGGCCTGTTCTGCGCCAAGATCTTCGGCCCGGTGAAGGACTACGAGTGCCTGTGCGGCAAGTACAAGCGCCTCAAGCATCGCGGCGTGATCTGCGAGAAGTGCGGCGTCGAGGTGACCCTGTCCAAGGTGCGCCGCGAGCGCATGGGCCACATCGAACTGGCCTCGCCGGTTGCCCACATCTGGTTCCTGAAGAGCCTGCCCAGCCGTCTCGGCATGGTGCTCGACATGACCCTGCGCGACATCGAGCGCGTGCTTTACTTCGAAGCCTTCGTCGTCGTCGAGCCGGGCATGACCCCGCTCAACCGCGGTCAGCTGCTGACCGAGGACGACTACCTGGCCAAGGTCGAGGAATACGGCGACGAGTTCGACGCGGTGATGGGTGCCGAGGGCATCGGTTCGCTGCTGCGCACCCTCGACATCAACCTCGAGGTCGAGAAGCTGCGTGGCGACCTCGAGACCACCAACTCCGAAGCCAAGATCAAGAAGTTCTCCAAGCGCCTCAAGGTGCTCGAGGCCTTCCAGCAGTCGGGCATCAAGCCCGAGTGGATGGTGCTCGAGGTGCTGCCGGTGCTGCCGCCCGACCTGCGCCCGCTGGTGCCGCTGGACGGCGGTCGCTTCGCGACCTCCGACCTGAACGATCTCTATCGTCGCGTCATCAACCGCAACAACCGCCTCAAGCGCCTGCTCGAGCTCAAGGCGCCCGACATCATCGTGCGCAACGAGAAGCGCATGCTGCAGGAGGCCGTCGACTCGCTGCTCGACAACGGCCGCCGCGGCAAGGCCATGACCGGCGCCAACAAGCGTCCGCTGAAGTCGCTGGCCGACATGATCAAGGGCAAGGGCGGCCGCTTCCGCCAGAACCTGCTCGGCAAGCGCGTCGACTATTCGGGCCGTTCGGTCATCACCGTCGGTCCGCAGCTCAAGCTGCACCAGTGCGGCCTGCCCAAGCTGATGGCGCTGGAGCTGTTCAAGCCCTTCATCTTCAACAAGCTCGAGCTGATGGGTCTGGCCACGACCATCAAGCAGGCGAAGAAGATGGTGGAGTCGCAGGAGCCGGTGGTGTGGGACATCCTCGAGGAGGTGATCCGCGAGCATCCGGTGCTGCTGAACCGCGCCCCGACCCTGCACCGCCTCGGCATCCAGGCCTTCGAGCCGGTGCTGATCGAAGGCAAGGCGATCCAGCTCCACCCGCTGGTGTGCGTGGCGTTCAACGCCGACTTCGACGGCGACCAGATGGCCGTCCACGTGCCGCTATCGCTGGAGGCGCAGATGGAAGCCCGCACGCTGATGCTGGCCTCCAACAACGTGCTGTCGCCCGCCAACGGCGAGCCGATCATCGTCCCCTCGCAGGACATCGTGCTCGGCCTGTACTACGCCACCCGCGAGGGCGTGAACGTACCCGGCGAGGGCATGATCTTCGCCGACGTGTCGGAGGTGAAGCGCGCCTACGAATCCGGCCAGATCGCGCTCCATGCGCGCGTCACCGTGCGCCTGAAGGAAGCCGACCTCGGCCCCAACGGCGAGCGCATCGAGAAGATCGTGCGCCACAACACCACCGCCGGTCGCGCCATCCTGTCCGAGATCCTGCCCGCCGGGCTTCCCTTCAGCGTGATCGACAAGCCGCTGAAGAAGAAGGAGATCTCCAAGCTGATCAACGCGTCCTTCCGCCGCTGCGGCCTGCGCGCTACGGTGATCTTCGCCGACAAGCTGATGCAGTTCGGCTACGGTCTGGCCACCCGCGCCGGCCTGTCGATCGCGGTCAAGGACATGCTGGTGCCGAACGCCAAGCACGAGCTGATCCGCGCCGCGGAAGCCGAGGTCAAGGAGATCGCCCAGCAGTACACCTCCGGTCTGGTGACCGACGGCGAGCGCTACAACAAGGTGGTCGACATCTGGGGTCGCTGTGGCGACCAGGTCGCCAAGGCGATGATGGAGCAGCTCGGTTCCGAGGAGGTGGTCGACCGCAACGGCAAGACCGTCCGCCAGGAGTCCTTCAACGCCATCTACATGATGGCCGACTCCGGCGCGCGCGGTTCGGCAGCCCAGATCCGCCAGCTCGCCGGCATGCGTGGCCTGATGGCCAAGCCGGACGGCTCGATCATCGAGACGCCGATCACCACCAACTTCCGTGAAGGCCTGAACGTTCTGCAGTACTTCATCTCGACGCACGGCGCCCGTAAGGGTCTGGCCGACACCGCGCTGAAGACCGCGAACTCCGGTTACCTGACCCGTCGTCTGGTGGACGTGACCCAGGATCTGGTGGTCATCGAGGACGATTGCGGCACGCGCGAGGGCTTCAACATGAAGGCCCTGATCGAGGGCGGCGAGGTCGTCGAGCCGCTGCGCGAGCGCATCCTCGGTCGCGTCTGCGTCGAGGATGTCGTCAGCCCCGAGAACCAGGAAACGGTGATCGAGGCGGGCAGCCTGCTGGACGAGGACGCGGTCGAGCTGATCGAGAGCCTGGGCGTGGACGAGGTCAAGGTTCGCACCCCGCTGACCTGCGAGACCCGTTACGGCCTGTGCGCGAAGTGCTACGGTCGCGATCTCGGCCGCGGTTCCATGGTCAACGTCGGCGAAGCGGTGGGCGTGATCGCCGCGCAGTCGATCGGCGAGCCGGGCACCCAGCTGACGATGCGTACCTTCCACGTCGGCGGCGCGGCGTCGCGAGCCGCGGCTGCGAGCGGTGTCGAGGCCAAGTCGGCTGGTTCGATCCGTTTCGCCGGTAACATGCGCTACGTCGCCAACGCCAAGGGCGAGAAGATCGTCATCGCGCGTTCCGCCGAACTGGTGGTGGCCGACGACATGGGCCGCGAGCGCGAGCGCCACAAGCTGCCGTACGGCGCGACCCTGCTGGTGGACGACGGTGCGGCGATCAAGGCCGGCACCCAGCTCGCCTCGTGGGATCCGCACACCCGCCCGATCGTGACCGAATACGCCGGTACGGTGAAGTTCGAGAACGTCGAGGAAGGAGTCACCGTCGCCAAGCAGATCGACGAGGTGACCGGCCTGTCGACCCTGGTCGTCATCGATGCCAAGCGTCGCTCCACCGGCGGCAGCACCAAGGGCGTGCGCCCGCAGGTCAAGCTGTTCGACGAGAACGGTGAGGAGGTGAAGATCGCAGGCACCGAGCACGCGGTGGCGATCACCTTCCAGGTCGGCTCGCTGATCACGGTGAAGGATGGCCAGCAGATCAACGTCGGCGACATCCTGGCGCGCATCCCGCAGGAATCGGCGAAGACGCGCGACATCACCGGCGGCCTGCCGCGCGTCGCGGAGCTGTTCGAGGCGCGTGCGCCCAAGGATGCCGGCATGCTCGCCGAGTACACCGGCACGGTGTCCTTCGGCAAGGAGACCAAGGGCAAGCAGCGCCTGGTGATCACCGAGCCCGACGGCACCTCGCACGAGTTCCTGATCCCGAAGGACAAGCACCTGATGGTCCACGACGGCCAGGTGGTGAACAAGGGCGAACTGATCGTCGACGGCCCGGCCGATCCGCACGACATCCTGCGCCTGCAGGGCATCAGCGAGCTCGCCCGCTACATCATCGACGAGGTGCAGGACGTGTACCGCCTGCAGGGCGTGAAGATCAACGACAAGCACATCGAGGTGATCGTCCGCCAGATGCTGCGTCGCGTGGTCATCACCGATCCTTGCGATACCAAGTTCATTCGCGAGGAGCAGGTGGAACGCTCCGAAGTGCTGGACGAGAACGATCGCATCGAGGCGGAGGGCAAACTGCCGGCGCAGTACGAGAACGTGCTGCTGGGCATCACCAAGGCCTCGCTGTCGACCGACTCCTTCATCTCCGCGGCCTCCTTCCAGGAGACCACCCGCGTGCTGACCGAGGCGGCGATCATGGGCAAGCGCGACGAGCTGCGCGGCCTGAAGGAGAACGTCATCGTCGGTCGCCTGATCCCGGCCGGTACCGGTCTGGCCTACCACCGCAGCCGCAAGGCACAGGAGGAGGGCCGCGATCTGGGGGCGGAGCATGCCTGGGCGCCCGCGGAAGACGTTGTCGAAACGCAGCAGGACATCGAGGCCAGTTGACTTTCCGAACAGCCTCGGACTAAACTCCGGCCTCTTTTTTGTGGACTGACCAATCGTAGTCAGTCGCTGCCGGAATAATCCGCCCGCGGCGGCCCATGGTGGGCTGCCGCGGTCTCATGGGAAATTCTTAAGCTATGCCAACAATCAATCAGCTTGTCCGCAAGCCGCGCCAGATGGAAGTTGCCAAGAGCAAGGTTCCGGCGCTCGAGGCCTGCCCGCAGAAGCGCGGCGTCTGCACCCGCGTGTACACCACGACCCCGAAGAAGCCGAACTCGGCGCTGCGTAAGGTCGCCAAGGTGCGTCTCACCAACGGTTTCGAGGTCATCTCGTACATCGGTGGTGAAGGCCACAACCTGCAGGAGCACTCGGTCGTGCTGATCCGCGGCGGTCGTGTGAAGGACTTGCCGGGTGTGCGCTACCACATCGTCCGTGGTTCGCTTGACCTCCAGGGTGTCAAGGACCGTAAGCAGTCGCGTTCGAAGTACGGCGCCAAGCGCCCGAAGAAAGCCTGATTGTTGGCCAAAGAAATTTAGCGAGAGGTTGTCATGCCGCGTCGTCGTGAAGTACCCAAGCGGGATGTCCTGCCCGATCCGAAGTTCGGAAACCAGGATGTCTCGAAGTTCATCAACGTGATCATGCAGTCGGGCAAGAAGTCCGTTGCCGAGCGTATCGTCTATGGTGCGTTCGATCACATCTCGTCCAAGTCGGGCAAGGATCCGCTCGAGGTGTTCTCGACCGCGGTCGCGAACGTCAAGCCGGTGGTGGAGGTGAAGAGCCGCCGCGTCGGTGGTGCCAACTACCAGGTGCCGGTCGAGGTTCGTCCGTCCCGCCGCATGGCGCTGTCGATGCGCTGGCTGCGCGAAGCTGCCCGCAAGCGCGCCGAGAAGTCGATGGCCCAGCGTCTTGCCGGTGAGCTGCTCGAGGCTGCCGAAGGCCGTGGTTCCGCCATGAAGAAGCGTGAAGAAGTTCACCGCATGGCCGAAGCCAACAAGGCGTTCTCGCACTACCGCTTCTGATTTTCGTCGCCAGCGGTAA
Source organism: Thauera sp. GDN1 (assembly GCF_029223545.1). NCBI lineage: Bacteria > Pseudomonadati > Pseudomonadota > Betaproteobacteria > Rhodocyclales > Zoogloeaceae > Thauera > Thauera sp. GDN1. The sequence continues at coordinate 1,012,507 of NZ_CP097870.1, forward strand.
ATCGGGCCCTGCAAAGGGCTCGAATGTTTTCTAACGCACAGAACAGTTCATCGCGCCAAAAGCGCGCATAACGGAAGGCAGGTATAACGTGGCTCGCAAGACTCCTATCGAGCGCTACCGCAACATCGGTATCTCCGCTCACATCGACGCCGGTAAGACGACTACCACCGAGCGCATCCTTTTCTACACTGGCGTGAGCCACAAGCTGGGTGAGGTGCACGACGGCGCAGCGACGACCGACTGGATGGTGCAGGAGCAGGAGCGCGGCATCACCATCACCTCCGCTGCGGTGACCTGCTTCTGGAAGGGTATGGACCAGTCCTTCCCCGAGCACCGTTTCAACATCATCGACACCCCGGGACACGTCGACTTCACCATCGAGGTGGAGCGTTCGATGCGCGTGCTCGACGGTGCGTGCATGGTGTATTGCGCCGTGGGTGGCGTGCAGCCGCAGTCCGAGACCGTGTGGCGTCAGGCGACCAAGTACAAGGTGCCGCGTCTGGCCTTCGTGAACAAGATGGACCGTTCGGGTGCGAACTTCTTCAAGGTCGTCGACCAGATGCGGAACCGCCTGAAGGCGAACCCGGTCCCGGTGGTGATCCCCATCGGTGCGGAAGACACCTTCAAGGGCGTGGTCGACCTGCTCAAGATGAAGGCGATCATCTGGGACGAGGCTTCCCAGGGCATGAAGTTCGAGTACCACGAGATCCCGGCCGAGCTGGTCGCGACCGCCGAGGAGTGGCGCGCGAACATGGTCGAGGCGGCTGCCGAGGCCAACGAAGAGCTGATGAACAAGTACCTCGAGGAAGGCGAGCTTTCCGAGGAAGAGGTCATCGCCGGTCTGCGTGCGCGCACCCTGGCGTGCGAGATCCAGCCGATGCTGTGCGGCACCGCGTTCAAGAACAAGGGCGTGCAGCGCATGCTCGACGCCGTCATCCAGTACCTGCCGTCGCCGATCGACATCCCGCCGGTTGCCGGCGTCGATGACGACGAGAAAGAAGTCGTCCGTCATGCGCGTGACGACGAGAAGTTCTCGGCGCTCGCGTTCAAGCTGATGACCGACCCCTTCGTCGGCCAGCTGACCTTCATCCGCGTGTACTCGGGCGTGCTGGAGTCGGGCGCGACCGTGCTGAACTCGGTGAAGAACAAGAAGGAGCGCATCGGCCGCATCCTGCAGATGCACGCCAACGATCGTGAAGAGATCAAGGAAGTGCTCGCTGGCGACATCGCGGCGGTCGTCGGTCTGAAGGACGTCACTACCGGCGAGACCCTTTGCGACCTGTCGGCGCCGGTGATCCTGGAGCGCATGGTGTTCCCGGATCCGGTGATTCACGTCGCCGTGGAGCCGAAGACCAAGAGCGACCAGGAAAAGATGGGCCTCGCGCTGTCGCGCCTGGCGGCGGAGGATCCGTCGTTCCGCGTGCGTACCGACGAAGAGTCGGGCCAGACCATCATCTCGGGCATGGGCGAACTGCACCTCGAGATCATCGTGGACCGCATGAAGCGCGAGTTCAACGTCGAGGCCAACGTCGGCGCCCCGCAGGTCGCCTACCGCGAGACCATCCGCAAGGCGGCAAACGACGTCGAAGGCAAGTTCGTCAAGCAGTCCGGTGGTCGCGGCCAGTACGGCCACGTCGTCATCAATCTCGAGCCGGCCGAACAGGGCAAGGGCTACGAGTTCGTCGATGCCGTCAAGGGCGGTGTCGTGCCGCGCGAGTACATCCCGGCGGTGGACAAGGGCATCCAGGAAACCATCCCGAACGGTGTGCTCGCCGGCTTCCCGGTGGTGGATGTCAAGGTCACGCTGCACTTCGGTTCGTACCACGACGTGGACTCGAACGAGAACGCGTTCAAGATGGCCGGTTCGATGGCTTTCAAGGAAGCCATGCGTCGTGCCAGCCCGGTCCTGCTCGAGCCGATGATGGCGGTGGTGGTCGAGACCCCGGAAGACTACATGGGTAACGTGATGGGCGACCTCTCCGGTCGTCGCGGCATCGTCCAGGGCATGGACGACATCCCCGGCGGCATGAAGGAGATCAAGGCCGAGGTGCCGCTGGCCGAGATGTTCGGTTACGCTACCCAGCTGCGCTCGCTGACGCAGGGTCGTGCCACGTACTCGATGGAGTTCAAGCATTACTCCGAAGCTCCGAAGAGCGTCGCCGAAGCCGTCATCAGCAGCCGCAAGTAATCCAGGCACCAACGTTATTCAGCAACCTCAATACAAGGACCCGAGAACATGGCAAAGGGTAAGTTCGAGCGCACCAAGCCGCACGTCAACGTCGGCACCATCGGCCACGTCGACCATGGCAAGACCACGCTGACCGCGGCGATCACCACGATCCTGTCGAAGAAGTTCGGCGGCGAAGCGAAGGCCTACGACCAGATCGACGCGGCGCCCGAAGAGAAGGCGCGCGGCATCACCATCAACACCGCACACGTCGAGTACGAGACCGCCACGCGCCACTACGCGCACGTGGACTGCCCGGGTCACGCCGACTACGTCAAGAACATGATCACCGGTGCTGCCCAGATGGACGGCGCGATCCTGGTGTGCTCGGCCGCCGACGGCCCGATGCCGCAGACGCGCGAGCACATCCTGCTGGCCCGCCAGGTCGGTGTGCCGTACATCATCGTCTTCCTGAACAAGTGCGACATGGTCGACGACGAGGAGCTGCTGGAGCTCGTCGAGATGGAAGTGCGCGAGCTGCTGTCGAAGTACGACTTCCCGGGCGACGACATTCCCATCATCAAGGGTTCGGCGCTGAAGGCGCTCGAGGGCGATCAGTCCGACATCGGCGAGCCGGCGATCTTCCGCCTGGCCGACGCGCTGGACAGCTACATCCCGACCCCGGAGCGTGCGATCGACAAGCCCTTCCTGCTGCCGATCGAGGACGTGTTCTCGATCTCGGGTCGCGGCACCGTGGTGACCGGTCGTGTCGAGCGCGGCATCGTCAAGGTCGGCGAGGAAATCGAGATCGTCGGCATCAAGCCGACCGTCAAGACCACCTGCACCGGCGTGGAAATGTTCCGCAAGCTGCTGGACCAGGGTCAGGCGGGCGACAACGTCGGCGTGCTGCTGCGCGGCACCAAGCGTGAAGACGTCGAGCGTGGCCAGGTGCTGTGCAAGCCGGGTTCGATCACCCCGCACACCCACTTCACCGGCGAGATCTACGTGCTGTCGAAGGAAGAGGGCGGTCGTCACACCCCGTTCTTCAACAACTACCGTCCGCAGTTCTATTTCCGCACCACGGACGTGACCGGTTCGATCTCGCTGCCCGAAGGCACCGAGATGGTCATGCCGGGCGACAACGTGTCGATCACCGTCAAGCTGATCGCCCCGATCGCCATGGAAGAAGGTCTGCGCTTCGCGATCCGCGAAGGTGGCCGCACCGTCGGCGCCGGCGTCGTCGCCAAGATCATCGAGTAATTCTCGGTCCGGGGTGGCTCCGTCGGTGCCGCCCCATCCGCTCTTTGCGCTCTTTGTTAGCAGTATCAGCTCTTTAGGAAAAACATCATGCAGAACCAGAAAATCCGCATCCGCCTGAAAGCCTTCGACTACCGCCTGATCGACCAGTCGGCGCTCGAGATCGTCGACACCGCCAAGCGCACCGGCGCCGTGGTCCGTGGTCCCGTGCCGCTGCCGACGCGCATCGAACGCTTCGACCTGCTGCGTTCGCCGCACGTCAACAAGGCTTCGCGCGACCAGATGGAAATCCGCACCCACCAGCGTCTGATGGACATCATCGACCCGACCGACAAGACGGTCGATGCGCTGATGAAGCTGGACCTCCCGGCGGGCGTGGACGTCGAGATCAAGCTCCAGTAAGCACGCGCTGCTTGCGGAAGTTGAAAACAGGCCGGTATAATCCGGCCTTTGTGCCTTTTGGCGCATTAATTGTGACCCCCGGTCAATCGCAACCGGGATTCAGGAGAAGAAAATGAGTCTAGGCCTTGTTGGACGCAAGGTCGGCATGACTCGCATCTTCGCCGAGGATGGCAGGACCATCCCGGTGACGGTGCTTGACGTGTCGGACAATCGTGTGTCCCAGATCAAGACGATCGAGACCGACGGCTATGCCGCGGTCCAGATTGCTTATGGCAAGCGCCGCGCCAGCCGGATCACCAAGCCGGTCGCGGGTCATCTTGCCAAGGCGGGCGTCGAGCCCTGCCGCGGCATCAAGGAATTCCGCGTCGAGACCGAGCAGGCCGGCAGCATGAACGCCGGTGATGCGATCGGTGCGGATCTCTTCCAGGTCGGCCAGAAGGTCGACGTCACCGGTGTGACGATCGGTAAGGGCTTCTCGGGTCCGATCAAGCGTCACAACTTCTCGTCGAACCGCGCCTCGCACGGTAACTCGATCTCGCACAACTCGCCGGGCTCCATCGGTATGGCGCAGGATCCGGGTCGTGTTTTCCCTGGCAAGCGCATGGCGGGTCAGTACGGCAACGTGCAGCGCACCACGCAGGGTCTCGAGATCGTCCGCGTCGACGTCGAGCGCCAGCTCCTTCTCGTGAAGGGTGCGGTGCCGGGTGCCAAGGGTGGCGACGTCGTCGTCCGTCCGGCGGTCAAGGCCTGAGGAGCGCGCAATGGAACTGAAACTCTTGAATGATCAGGGTCAGGCGGCGTCGACGCTCGAAGCGTCGGACGTGCTGTTCGGCCGTGAGTACAACGAAGCGCTGGTCCACCAGGTGGTGACCGCGTACGCGGCGAATGCCCGTTCGGGTAATCGCAAGCAGAAGGGCCGTTCGGAGATCGCCAAGTCGACCCGCAAGCCGTTCCGCCAGAAGGGTACGGGCAACGCCCGCGCCGGTATGGCGTCGAGCCCGCTGTGGCGCGGGGGCGGCAAGATCTTCCCGAACACCCCGGACGAGAACTTCAGCCAGAAGGTCAACCGCAAGATGTACCGCGCCGGCGTCGCTGCGATCCTGTCGCAGCTCGCTCGCGAGGATCGTCTGGCGGTGGTCGAGAACTTCAGCGTCGAGGCGCCGAAGACCCGCCTGCTGTCGCAGAAGCTCAAGGGTATGGGCCTGGATTCCGTCCTGGTCATTACCGACGAAATCGACGAGAACCTGTTCCTGTCCTCGCGCAACCTGCACCAGGTACTGGTGCTGGAAGTGAATGAGGCGGATCCGGTGTCGCTCGTGCGTTTCCCGAAGGTGCTGGTCACCAAGGGCGCGCTGGCGAAGATGGAGGAAGCGTGGCAATGAGCGCGATCAGTCAGGAACGTCTGCTGCAGGTGCTGCTCGCCCCGCAGATCTCCGAGAAGGCGACCTTCGTCGCCGACAAGAACGAGCAGGTGGTGTTCAAGGTTGCCTCCGATGCGACCAAGCCCGAAGTGAAGGCGGCCGTCGAGGCGCTGTTCAAGGTCGAGGTCAAGTCGGTTCAGGTTCTGAACGTCAAGGGCAAGGCCAAGCGCTTCGGCAAGACCATGGGTCGTCGCAAGGACTGGAAGAAGGCCTTCGTGTGCCTGAAGCCCGGCCAGGAAATCAACTTTGCGGCCGGGGAGTGATAGATCATGGCAATCGTAAAACTCAAGCCTACGTCTGCCGGCCGTCGCGCCCAGGTCAAGGTGGTGAATCCCGATCTGTACAAGGGTCGCCCCGTCGCTGCGCTGGTCGAGAAGCAGAGCAAGAACGCCGGCCGTAACAACTACGGTCGCGTGACGATGCGCCACCAGGGTGGCGGTCACAAGCAGCACTACCGCCTGGTGGACTTCCGTCGCAACAAGGACGGCATTCCGGCCAAGGTCGAGCGCATCGAGTACGACCCGAACCGTTCGGCCCATATCGCGCTGCTGTGCTACGCCGATGGCGAGCGTCGCTACATCATCGCGCCGCGTGGCGTGGAAGTCGGTCAGCAGCTGATCAGCGGCTCTGAAGCGCCGATCAAGCCGGGCAACGCCCTGCCGATCCGCAACATTCCGGTCGGCTCGACGATCCACTGCATCGAGATGGTCCCCGGCAAGGGTGCCCAGCTCGCGCGTGCCGCCGGTACCTCGGTGCAGCTGCTCGCTCGCGAAGGCTCGTACGCCCAGCTCCGTCTGCGCTCCGGCGAAATCCGCCGTGTGCACGTCGAATGCCGCGCCACCATCGGTGAAGTCGGCAACGAAGAGCACGGTCTGCGCAAGATCGGCAAGGCCGGTGCGAACCGCTGGCGCGGCATCCGCCCGACCGTTCGCGGCGTGGCGATGAACCCGGTCGATCACCCGCACGGTGGCGGCGAAGGCCGTACCGGCGAGGCGCGCGAACCGGTCAGCCCGTGGGGTACGCCGGCCAAGGGTTATCGTACGCGCTCGAACAAGCGCACCGATAACATGATCGTGCAGCGTCGTCACAAGCGTTAAGGGGTAAAAGATGGCACGTTCTATCAAGAAAGGCCCGTTCATCGACGCGCACCTGCTGAAGAAGGTCGACGCGGCTCGGACGAGCAACGACAAGCGCCCGATCAAGACCTGGTCGCGCCGCTCCACGATCCTGCCCGACTTCATCGGCCTGACGATCGCGGTGCACAACGGCAAGCAGCACATTCCGGTATTCGTGACCGAGAACATGGTCGGTCACAAGCTGGGCGAATTCGCGCTGACGCGTACCTTCAAGGGTCACGCCGCCAGCAAGAAGGCCAAGCGTTAAGGGGACGACATGGAAACCAAAGCTATTCTCCGTGGCGTTCGGCTGTCGGCCCAGAAGGGCCGTCTGGTGGCCGATCTGGTCCGCGGCAAGCCCGTCGATCAGGCGCTCAACACGCTGGCCTTCTCGCCCAAGAAGGGCGCGAAGATCATCCGCAAGGTGCTCGAGTCCGCGATTGCGAACGCCGAGCACAACGACGGCGCCGACATCGACACGCTGAAGGTCAAGACCATTCACGTGGAAGAGGGCATGACGCTCAAGCGCTTCACCGCGCGTGCGAAGGGTCGCGGCAACCGCATCCTGAAGCCCACCTGCCACGTCTACCTGACCGTTGGCGAGTAAGGAGTAAACATGGGTCAGAAAATCCATCCCACTGGCTTCCGCCTCGCCGTCACGCGTGACTGGGGTTCGCGCTGGTTCGCTTCCAGCAAGGACTTCTCGGGCATGCTGCACGAGGACCTGAAGGTTCGTGAATACCTGAAGAAGCGCCTCGCACACGCTTCGGTCGCCCGCGTTCTGATCGAGCGCCCGGCCAAGAATGCCCGCGTCACGCTGTACAGCGCCCGTCCGGGCGTGGTGATCGGCAAGAAGGGCGAGGACATCGAGGCGCTCAAGCGCGATCTGCAGAAGATCGTCGGCGTGCCTGTCCACGTGAACATCGAGGAAGTGCGCAAGCCCGAACTCGATGCCAAGCTGATTGCCGACTCGATCGCGCAGCAGCTCGAGAAGCGCATCATGTTCCGCCGCGCCATGAAGCGTGCGATGCAGAACGCCATGCGCCTCGGTGCCCAGGGCATCAAGATCATGAGCTCCGGTCGTCTGAACGGCGCCGAGATCGCCCGTACCGAGTGGTATCGCGAAGGTCGTGTGCCGCTGCACACCCTGCGCGCGAACATCGACTACGGCGTCTCCGAGGCCAAGACCACCTACGGCATCATCGGTATCAAGGTCTGGGTGTTCAAGGGCGAGATGCTGGGCCGCAACGAGCAGCCGGTGGCCGCCGAGCCGGAAGCCGACAACCGCCGTGGTCGCCGTGGCGCCCCGCGTGACGGCGAAGGTCGTCCGGGTCGTCGTCCCGCCCGTCGTGGCGAAGGCCGGCAAGAAGAAAGCAGGAGTGAATGATGCTGCAGCCGACTAGAAGGAAGTATCGGAAGGAGCAGAAGGGTCGCAACACCGGTGTCGCCACCCGTGGCGCCAAGGTGTCGTTCGGCGAGTACGGCCTGAAGGCGATCGGTCGCGGTCGTCTGACCGCTCGCCAGATCGAGTCGGCCCGTCGTGCGATGACGCGTCACATCAAGCGCGGCGGCCGCATCTGGATCCGCATTTTCCCGGACAAGCCGATCTCGAAGAAGCCGGCTGAAGTCCGCATGGGTAACGGTAAGGGTAACCCCGAGTACTGGGTCGCTGAGATCCAGCCGGGCAAGGTGCTCTACGAAATGGACGGCGTGGATGAGGCCCTCGCGCGCGAAGCGTTCCGGCTTGCTGCCGCGAAGCTGCCGATCGAGACCGTGTTCGTTACCCGTCTGATTGGGGGTTGAACATGAAGGCAACGGATCTCCGCGCCAAGAGCGCCGAAGAGTTGAACAATGAATTGCTCGAGCTGCTGAAGGCACAGTTCTCGCTGCGCATGCAGCATGCCACCCAGCAACTGGGCAACACGAGTCAGATCGGGAAGGTTCGTCGCGACATCGCGCGCGTTCGCACCATCCTGCGTGAGAAGGCGGGGCAGCAATGAGCGAGCAAGTTGAAAAGGTTCGCCGCGCGCTGGTTGGGCGTGTGGTGAGCGACAAGATGCAGAAGACGGTGACCGTTCTCGTCGAGCGCCGGGTCAAGCACCCGCTGTACGGCAAGATCATCACCCGTTCCGCGAAGTACCACGCTCATGTGGAAGACGGCATCGCTGCCCAGGGCGACCTGGTGGAAATCGAGGAATGCCGTCCCATCTCGCGCACCAAGACCTGGCGTGTGGCCAAGGTGCTCGAGAAGGCACGCATCATCTGATCAGAGTTACTAGCAAGTAGCAAAAAACAGCTTGGCGCTCCGGCGCCAGGCTGTTATACTTTTGCCTCTTTGCTCCGGGGCTCGCTCGGGGCATTCTACCCTGACGGGTTCCAAGACTGTCCGCGAATGCGGGATAAGTTGGAGATACTTTCATGATTCAAATGCAGTCCAGGCTGGACGTGGCCGATAACTCCGGCGCACGCTCGGTGATGTGCATCAAGGTCCTGGGTGGTTCCAAGCGCCGTTACGCCGGCGTGGGCGACATCATCAAGGTCACCGTGAAGGATGCGGCGCCGCGCGGTCGTGCGAAGAAGGGTGACGTCTACAATGCGGTCGTCGTGCGTACTGCGAAGGGTGTTCGCCGTCCCGACGGTTCGCTCATCAAGTTCGACGGCAATGCGGCCGTGCTTCTGAACAACAAGCTCGAGCCGATCGGCACCCGTATCTTCGGGCCGGTCACGCGTGAGCTGCGCACCGAGCGGTTCATGAAGATCGTCTCGCTGGCGCCTGAAGTGCTCTGAGGAGTCGATAGATGAACAAGATCCGCAAGGGTGACGAAGTTGTGGTGCTGACGGGCAAGGATCGCGGCCGTCGTGGCACCGTGCTGCGCCGCGTCGATGATGAGCGCGTCGTGGTCGAGGGTGTGAATCGTGTCAAGAAGCACGTCCGCCCGAACCCGCTGAAGGGTGAAGTGGGTGGCATCGTCGAGAAGGAGATGCCGATCCATGTGTCGAACGTCGCGCTGTTCAATCCCGCTACCCAGAAGGGTGATCGCGTCGGGATCAAGACGCTTGAAGACGGCCAGAAGGTCCGTTTCTTCAAGTCGAACGGCGAGCTGGTGAACGCCTAAGGAGTGACGATGGCTCGCTTGCAACAGGTTTACAAGGACGAAGTGGCGCCCGCGCTCAAGGAGCAGTTCGGCTACAAGTCCGTGATGGAAGTCCCGCGCATCAGCAAGATCACCCTCAACATGGGTGTCGGTGAAGCGGTCGGCGACAAGAAGATTCTCGAGCACGCCATTGGCGACATGACCAAGATCGCGGGTCAGAAGCCGGTGTCGACGAAGGCTCGCAAGTCGATCGCGGGTTTCAAGATCCGCGACGGCTACCCGATCGGCTGCATGGTCACCCTGCGTGGCCCGCGGATGTTCGAATTCCTCGATCGACTGATCACCATCGCGCTGCCGCGTGTGCGTGACTTCCGTGGTATCGCGTCGAAGGGCTTCGATGGTCGTGGCAACTACAACCTCGGTGTCAAGGAACAGATCATTTTCCCTGAGATCGAGTACGACAAGATCGACGCGCTGCGCGGGATGAACATCAGCATCACGACGACGGCGAAGACCGACGAGGAGGCCCGTGCGCTCCTCGCCGCGTTCAAGTTCCCGTTCAAGAATTGAGGGTGATATGGCGAAACTCGCTCTGATCAACCGCGAAGCGAAGCGCGCACAGCTGGTGGAGAAATTCGCCGCCAAGCGTGCCGCCCTGGTCGCGAAGGTCAAGGACACCAGTCTGTCCGATGAAGAACGCATGGCTGCCCGCCTGGCCCTGCAGCAACTGCCCCGCAACGCCAATCCGACCCGCCAGCGTAACCGCTGTGCGCTGACCGGGCGTCCGCGTGGTGTCTTCCGCAAGTTCGGTCTGTGCCGCAACAAGCTGCGCGAGATCGCTTTCCGCGGTGAAGTGCCTGGCATGACCAAGGCGAGCTGGTAAGGAGAATTCGAAGATGAGTATGTCCGATCCGATCGCCGACATGCTGACGCGCATCCGCAACGGCCAGCAGGCCCAGAAGGCTTCGGTGTCGATGCCTTCGTCCAAGCTGAAGGTTGCGATCGCCAAGGTGTTGCAGGACGAAGGTTACATCGACGGCTTCGCCGTCCGCGACGAGGCTGGCAAGGCTGCCCTCGACGTGACGCTGAAGTACTACGCCGGCCGTCCGGTCATCGAGCGCCTGGAGCGCGTGAGCCGTCCCGGCCTGCGCATCTACAAGGGTAGCGAAGACCTGCCGCGCGTGATGAACGGCCTCGGCGTCGCCATCGTTTCCACGCCGCGTGGCGTGATGACCGATCGTGCCGCGCGCGCCAGTCGCGTCGGTGGCGAAGTCATCTGCCTGGTCGCCTAAGGGGGAATGCGATGTCTCGTGTAGCCAAGAATCCGGTGGCGATCCCGCAAGGTGTCGAAGTGATGATCTCCGACGCCGAGATCGCCGTGAAGGGCCCCCTCGGGACCCTGCGCCAGCCGCTCGACGGCTCCGTGCAGGTCGCTCGCGAGGGTGATGCGGTCGTGTGCAAGGCGCGCGAGGGCGTGGTGAACGCCCGTGCGATGTCCGGCACCGTCCGCGCCCTGGTGAACAACATGGTCCTCGGCGTGAGCAAGGGCTTCGAGCGCAAGCTGACCCTCGTCGGCGTGGGTTATCGCGCACAGGCTCAGGGCGACAAGCTGAACCTGACTCTCGGTTTCTCGCATCCGGTCGTGCATCAGATGCCGGAAGGCGTGAAGGTGGAAACGCCGACCCAGACCGAGATCGTGATCAAGGGTGCCGACAAGCAGAAGGTTGGCCAGGTCGCTGCCGAGGTGCGTGCCTACCGCGCTCCCGAGCCCTACAAGGGCAAGGGCGTCCGTTACTCGGACGAAGTGGTTGTGCTCAAGGAAACCAAGAAGAAGTAAGGCGGTTCGTCATGAACAAGAAAGAAACTCGTCTTCGCCGTGCGCGCAAAACTCGCGCCAAGCTTGCGGAGCTCAAGGCGGTTCGCCTGACGGTGTTCCGGTCCAACTGCCACATCTACGCCCAGGTCATCTCGGGTTGCGGCTCCCGCGTGCTCGCGGCTGCCTCGACCGTGGAGCCGGACGTGCGCGCGCAGGTCGCCAACGGCGGCAACAAGGCTGCGGCCGAAGTGGTCGGCAAGCTGATTGCCGAGCGCGCGAAGGCTGCCGGCATCGAGCAGGTCTCGTTCGACCGCTCGGGCTTCCTGTATCACGGCCGCGTCAAGGCGCTGGCCGAGGCCGCCCGCGAAGGCGGCCTCAAGTTCTAAGCGAGGAATCGAATGGCTAAGCAGCAAACCAAACGTGCGCAAGCCTCCGAAGAGCGCGATGACGGCCTGAAGGAGAAGATGGTCGCGATCAATCGCGTGACCAAGGTCGTCAAGGGCGGCCGGATCCTCGGCTTCGCGGCGCTCACCGTGGTCGGTGACGGCGACGGTGCGATCGGCATGGGCAAGGGCAAGTCCCGCGAAGTGCCGGTGGCGGTGCAGAAGGCGATGGACGAGGCGCGTCGCAAGATGCGCAAGGTGTCGCTGAAGAACGGCACCCTGCAGCACACCGTGATCGGCAAGCACGGCGCCGCCTCGGTGCTGATGCAGCCCGCTCCGGCCGGTACCGGCATCATCGCCGGCGGCCCGATGCGCGCCGTGTTCGAGGTGATGGGCGTGACCGACGTGATCTGCAAGTGCATCGGTTCGGCCAACCCGTACAACGTCGTCCGTGCCACGATCAATGGCCTGATGGCGATCAACACCCCGGCGGAAATTGCGGCCAAGCGCGGCAAGTCCGTCGAAGAAATCCTGGGGTAAGCGATGTCGGACAAGAAAATCAAGGTGACGCTCGTCAAGAGCGTGATCGGCACCAAGCAGTCGCACCGCGCCACCGTGCGCGGCCTGGGGCTGCGCCGCATGCACCACACCGTTGAACTCGCGGATACGCCTGAAGTTCGCGGCATGGTCAACAAGGTGTCCTACCTGGTCAAGTGCGAGGGTTGATATGCGCCTGAATTCCATCAAGCCCGGTGAAGGCTCCAAGAAGGTCGCGCGTCGCGTCGGTCGTGGCATGGGCAGCGGCCTGGGCAAGACCTGCGGTCGTGGTCACAAGGGCCAGAAGTCGCGTGCCGGCGGTTTCCACAAGGTCGGCTTCGAAGGCGGCCAAATGCCGCTGCAGCGCCGCCTGCCGAAGCGCGGTTTCGTGTCGCTGACGCGTGCCCGCAACGTCGAGGTGCGTCTGTCGGAACTCGACAAGCTGCCGGTCGACGAGATCGATCTGCTGACGCTCAAGCAGGCAGGCGTGATCGCCGCCGACGCGCTGTCCGCGAAGGTCGTGCTGTCGGGCGCAATCGGCCGCAAGGTCGTGCTGCGCGGCGTCGGTGCAACCCAGGGTGCCAAGGCGGCGATCGAAGCTGCCGGCGGTTCCGTGGCGGCCGAGTAAAAGGAAACGGTTGTGGCGAATCCTGCTGCCACGCTGGGAAGCACCGGGAAGTTCGGCGACCTCAAGCGTCGTCTGCTCTTCCTGGTGGGCGCCCTGATCGTCTATCGTATCGGCGCGCACATTCCGGTACCGGGTATCGACCCGCAGGGGCTGGCCGAGCTATTCCAGTCCCAGCAGGGCGGCATCCTCGGGGTTTTCAACCTTTTCTCGGGTGGCGCCCTGTCGCGCTTCACCATCTTCGCGCTGGGCATCATGCCCTACATCTCCGCGTCGATCATCATGCAGTTGATGACGGTGGCGGTGCCCTCCCTGGAGGCGCTGAAGAAGGAAGGCGAGGCCGGTCGTCGCAAGATCACGCAATACACGCGTTACGGCACGCTGGCGCTTGCATTGGCTCAGTCGCTGGGCATCGCGATCGCACTCGAGGGTCAGGCTGGGTTGGTGCTCGAGCCGGGGATGATGTTCCGTTTCGTGACCGTGGCGACCCTGGTGACCGGGACGATGTTCCTGATGTGGCTGGGTGAGCAGATCACCGAGCGTGGCATCGGCAACGGCATCTCGATCATCATCTTCGCGGGTATCGCGGCGGGTCTGCCGAGCTCGATCGGCGGGTTGTTCGAACTGGTTCGCACCGGTGCGATGCATCCCTTCACGGCGCTGTTCATCTGCATCCTGGTGGTGCTGGTGACTGCCTTCGTGGTGTTCGTGGAGCGTGGTCAGCGCAAGATCCTGGTGAATTACGCCAAGCGGCAGGTCGGCAACAAGGTGTACGGTGGGCAAAGCTCCCATCTGCCGCTGAAGCTGAACATGTCGGGCGTGATCCCGCCGATCTTCGCATCGAGCATCATCCTGTTCCCGGCGACGCTGGGGCAGTGGTTCGGTTCTTCCGAGGGGATGTACTGGTTGCGTGACATCGCATCCACGCTCTCGCCCGGTCAGCCGATCTACGTGATGCTGTATGCGGTGGCGATCGTGTTCTTCTGCTTCTTCTACACGGCGCTGGTGTTCAATGCCCGTGAGACGGCAGACAACCTGAAGAAGAGCGGGGCCTTCGTCCCCGGGATCCGTCCCGGTGATCAGACCGCGCGCTACATCGACAAGATTCTCATGCGGCTGACGCTTGCCGGGGCGGTGTACATCACCCTGGTCTGCCTGCTGCCGGAATTCCTGATCCTGAAATGGAACGTTCCGTTCTATTTCGGCGGCACCTCGCTGCTGATCATCGTCGTCGTGACGATGGACTTCATGTCCCAGGTTCAGGCGTTCGTGATGTCGCACCAGTACGAGAGTCTGCTGAAGAAGGCGAATTTCAAGGGGGCGGGTTTCCCGGGCAGGTAAGTCCATGGCGAAGGAAGATGTCATCGAGATGCAGGGTGAGGTCACCGAGAACCTTCCCAATGCAACATTCCGCGTCAGGCTCGAGAACGGTCACATGGTGCTTGGGCACATCTCCGGAAAGATGCGGATGCACTACATCCGCATCCTCCCCGGGGACAAGGTGACCGTTCAGCTCACCCCCTACGACCTGACCAAGGGCCGGATCGTTTTCCGGACCAAGTGAAGATTAAGAAACAGGAGCAAGACCATGAGAGTCCAGGCATCGGTTAAGCGGCTCTGCCGCAACTGCAAGATCATCCGCCGCAAGGGTGTGGTTCGCGTCATTTGCAGCGATCCGCGGCACAAGCAACGCCAGGGTTGATCTGTTCAACTTAAGGCTTTAGAATTTAACGTTTTTCGCTTTGGGGTATACGGATGGCCCGTATTGCTGGGGTAAACATTCCCAATCACAAGCATGCCGAGATCGCGCTGACCGCCATCTATGGGATCGGCCGTTCGCGTGCTCAGAATATTTGCGACGCTGCCGGTATCGTGCGCTCGGCCAAGATCAAGGATCTGACCGAGTCGGATATGGAGAAGCTGCGTGACGAAGTCGGTCGCTTCGTTGTCGAAGGCGATCTGCGTCGTGAAGTCACGATGAACATCAAGCGACTGATGGACCTGGGCTGCTATCGCGGCGTTCGTCATCGTCGCGGCCTGCCGCTGCGTGGTCAGCGTACCCGCACCAATGCTCGTACCCGCAAGGGCCCGCGCAAGGCGATCGCCGGCAAGAAGTAATAGGAACCGATAATGGCTAAGACTGCAACGAAGGTTCGTAAGAAGGTCAAGAAGAACGTAGCGGAAGGTATCGCGCACGTTCACGCGAGCTTCAACAACACCATCATCACGATCACCGACCGCCAGGGCAATGCCCTGTCGTGGGCGACGTCGGGCGGTGCGGGCTTCAAGGGCTCGCGCAAGAGCACGCCGTTCGCTGCCCAGGTGGCGGCCGAGGCGGCCGGCAAGGTCGCCCAGGAGTGCGGCATCAAGAATCTCGAAGTGCGCATCAAGGGCCCCGGCCCGGGTCGCGAGTCGTCGGTTCGCGCGCTGAACGCGCTGGGGATCAAGATCTCCAGCATCACCGACATCACCCCGATCCCGCACAACGGCTGCCGTCCGCCGAAAAAGCGCCGTATCTGACAAGGAGTTGATAAGTGGCTCGTAATCTCGATCCCAAGTGCCGTCAGTGCCGTCGCGAAGGCGAAAAGCTGTTCCTGAAGGGCGAAAAGTGCTTCACCGACAAGTGCGCCATCGAGCGCCGCGCCTATGCGCCTGGCCAGCACGGCCAGCGCTCGGGTCAGCGTCTGTCGGGTTATGGCGTCCAGCTGCGTGAGAAGCAGAAGATCCGCCGCCTGTACGGCGTGCTCGAGCGCCAGTTCCGCAAGGTGTACGCCGAGGCCGACCGCCGTCGCGGTCAGACCGGCGAGAACCTGCTCCAGCTGCTGGAAGGTCGTCTGGATTCCGTCGCCTACCGCATGGGTTTCGGCGCCTCGCGTGCCGAGGCTCGCCAGGTCGTGCGCCACAACGGCGTGCTGGTCAACGGCAAGCGCGTGAACATTCCGTCGTACGTCGTGCGTCCGGGTGACGTGGTCGAGCTCACCGAGCGCGCCCGTGGCCACCTGCGCGTCAAGGCCGCCCTCGAGGCCGCCGAATCGCGTGGCTTCCCCGAGTGGCTGGAAGTCGACGCCAAGGCCGGCAAGGGCACGTTCAAGGCCTACCCGGTGCGCAGCGAACTGCCTGCAACGATCAACGAAGGCCTGGTCGTGGAACTGTACTCCCGTTGATCGGGAGGCTGATCCTCTTCTAGTTCCGAGGAAATGCTGATGCAAAGCAATGTACTGCTGAAACCGCGCATCATCGACGTCCAGAGCACCTCGCCGGTCCAGGCGCGGGTGACGATGGAGCCGTTCGAGCGCGGCTTCGGCCATACGCTGGGGAATGCGCTGCGGCGCATCCTCCTGTCGTCGCTCCCCGGCCATGCGCCGACGGAAGTGGCGATCGAAGGGGTGCTCCACGAGTACTCCACGCTCGACGGCGTGCGTGAAGACATGGTCGACCTGCTGCTGAACCTCAAGGGTGTGGTGTTCAAGCTCAACGGTCGCAGCGAAGTGACGCTCCGCCTGGCGAAGTCGGGCGAGGGTGTCGTGACCGCCGGCGATATCGAAGTCAGCCACGACGTCGAGATCATCAATCCGGATCACGTCATCGCCCACCTCGCGCCGGGCGGCAAGCTCGACATGCAGATCAAGGTCGAGGAAGGCCGCGGCTACGTGCCGGGCAATGCCCGTCCGAACAGCGCGGAGAGCAAGGCGATCGGTCGTATCGTGCTGGACGCCTCCTTCGGTCCCGTGCGGCGCGTCAGCTATCTGGTCGAAAGCGCTCGCGTCGAGCAGCGCACCGACCTCGACCGCCTGATCATCGATATCGAGACCAACGGTGCGGTCGATCCGGAAGAAGCGATCCGCTATGCGGCGCGCGTGCTGATGGATCAGCTGTCGGTGTTCGCCGACCTGCAGGATACCGCGCCGGTTCGCTCCGACGAGGTCGCCCCGGTCGTCGATCCGCTGCTGCTGCGTCCGGTCGACGATCTCGAGCTGACGGTGCGTTCGGCGAACTGCCTCAAGGCCGAGAACATCTACTACATCGGTGACCTGATCCAGCGCACCGAGACCGAGCTGCTCAAGACCCCGAACCTGGGCCGCAAGTCGCTCAACGAGATCAAGGAAGTGTTGGCCTCCCGCGGGCTGACGCTTGGCATGAAACTGGAAAACTGGCCGCCGGCCGGGCTTGAAAAGCTCGGTTGAGTCGCCGGGCAAGTGAGGAATTGAAATGCGTCACCGTAATGGTCTTCGCAAGCTGAATCGTACCAGCAGCCACCGCCAGGCGATGTTCCGCAACATGGCCAACTCGCTGCTGCGTCACGAAGCGATCAAGACGACCCTGCCGAAGGCGAAGGAACTTCGCCGCGTGGTCGAGCCGATGATCACCCTGGGCAAGAAGCCCAGCGTCGCCAACCGTCGCCTGGCCTTCAACCGCCTGCGCGACCGCGACATGGTCGTCAAGCTCTTCGACGAGCTGGGTCCGCGCTTCGCCAACCGCAACGGCGGCTACCTGCGCATCCTGAAGTGCGGCTTCCGCGACGGCGACAACGCGCCGATGGCGTACGTCGAGCTGCTGGACCGCCCGGACGTGGAAGCGGTCGAAGTGGAAGAAGCGGAAGCGGCCTGATCGCGGCTTAATCCGAACAAAAGAACCGGGCCTGGCCCGGTTTTTTTACGTCTTGTCCTTTTGCTGATCAGTCGGCTCGGGCATCGTGTGCAAGGCGGCGGGAAGCGGCGCAGCGGTACCGCATGCGCGGCGTCAAGGAGGAAAGGGAATGGGTGTGACCCTGGTGACCGGGGGTGCGGGCTACATCGGCTCGCACACCTGTGTGGAACTGCTGGCCGCGGGGCGCGAGGTGGTGGTGGTGGATGATCTCTCCAACGCCTCGCCCGAGGCGCTGCGGCGTGTGGAGGCGCTCGGCGGGCGCGCGCTGAAGGCCTTCGTGCGCGGGGATGTGCGCGACCGTGCGCTGATGGCGCGGGTGTTCGCCGAACACGTGGTCGACGCGGTCATCCACTTCGCGGCGAAGAAGGCGGTCGGCGAGTCGGTGGCGCAGCCGCTGGCCTACTACGACAACAACCTGCAGGGGCTGATCGGCGTGCTGCAGGCGATGGACGCGGCAGGCTGCCGACGGATGGTGTTCAGCTCGTCCGCGACCGTCTATGGCGATCCGGCCAGCGTGCCGATCGACGAGGGCTTCCCGACCACGGCGACCAATCCCTATGGCTGGACCAAGCTGATGGGCGAGCAGATCCTGCGTGATCTGGGCAAGGCCGACGCGCGCTGGAACATCGTGCTGCTGCGCTACTTCAACCCGGTGGGCGCGCACCCGAGCGGCCGCATCGGCGAGGATCCGGACGGCCTGCCGAACAACCTGATGCCCTACGTCAGCCAGGTCGCGGTCGGTCGCCTCCCGCGGCTGCGGGTGTTCGGCGACGACTATCCGACGCCGGACGGCACCGGCGTGCGCGACTACATCCACGTAGTCGATCTTGCGCTCGGTCACGTGGGGGCGCTCGAGCGCATCGAGGCCCTCACCGGCGTGAGCACGCTCAACCTCGGCACCGGGCGCGGCTACAGCGTGCTGGAGATGGTGAAGGCTTTCGAGGCGGCATCCGGGCGCGAGGTGCCCTACGAGATCGTCGAGCGTCGCCCGGGCGACGTAGCCGCGTGCTGGGCCGACCCGGCTCGTGCGCGCGAGCTCCTCGGGTGGACGGCAGTGCGCGACCTGCAGGCGATGTGCGAGGACGCGTGGCGCTGGCAGCGTCTCAACCCGCGCGGATACGAGGGCGCCTGAGCGCGCGACCGGTCCTCAGTGCCCGAGCAGCCGCCGCAGGTAACGGCCGGTATGGCTGCCCGGGTGGGCGGCGACCGTCTCCGGCGTGCCGCAGCACACCACGGTGCCGCCGCCGTCGCCGCCTTCCGGTCCCAGGTCGATGATCCAGTCCGCGGTCTTGATCACGTCCAGGTTGTGCTCGATGACGACCACGGTGTTGCCGTGCTCGCGCAGGCGCTGCAGCACCTTCAACAGTAGTTCGATGTCCTGGAAGTGCAGGCCGGTGGTGGGCTCGTCGAGGATGTAGAGCGTACGCCCGGTGTCGCGCTTCGACAGCTCGAGGGCGAGCTTGATGCGCTGCGCCTCGCCGCCCGACAGCGTGGTCGCGCTCTGGCCGAGGCGGATGTAGCCCAGGCCGACGTCCATCAGCGTCTCCAGCTTGCGCGCGACGGTGGGTACGGGCTGGAAGAAGGCCAGCGCCTGCTCGACCGTCATCTCCAGCACCTCCTGGATGCTGCGCCCCTTGTAGCGGATCTCCAGGGTCTCGCGGTTGTAGCGCCTGCCGTGGCAGACGTCGCAGGGCACGTACATGTCCGGGAGGAAGTGCATCTCCACCCTGATCAGGCCGTCGCCCTGGCAGGCCTCGCAGCGCCCGCCGCGGACGTTGAAGGAGAAGCGTCCCGGGCCGTAGCCGCGTGCGCGCGCCTCCGGCACCCCGGCGAAGAGCTCGCGGATCGGCGTCAGCAGGCCGGTGTAGGTGGCCGGGTTCGAGCGCGGGGTGCGGCCGATCGGCGCCTGGTCGACGTTGATGATCTTGTCGAACTCGTCCAGGCCCTCGATGTCCTCGTGCGGCGCCGGCTCGGCGTTGGAGCCGTACAGGCGGCGTGCGACCGCCACCGCCAGGGTGTCGTTGATCAGGGTGGATTTGCCCGAGCCGGAGACGCCGGTGATGCAGGTGAACAGGCCCACCGGCAGCGCTGCGGTGACCGCCTTCAGGTTGTTGCCGCGGGCGCCGACGATGCGCAGCTGGCGCTCCGGATCGGGCGTCTGGCGACGCGCGGGCACCGCGATCGCACGACGTCCGGACAGGTAGTCGCCGGTCACCGAGCCGGGGTTGGCGATGACTTCGGCCGGCGTGCCATGGGCGACGATGTGGCCGCCGTGCTCGCCGGCGCCCGGGCCCATGTCCACCAGGTAGTCGGCGCTGCGGATCGCATCCTCGTCGTGCTCGACCACGATCACCGTGTTGCCGAGGTCGCGCAGCTGCGCCAAGGTGGCGAGCAGGCGGTCGTTGTCGCGCTGGTGCAGGCCGATCGAGGGCTCGTCGAGCACGTACATCACCCCGGTCAGGCCGGAGCCGATCTGGCTGGCCAGGCGGATGCGCTGCGCCTCGCCGCCGGACAGCGTGTCGGCCGAGCGGTCGAGCGACAGATAGTCCAGCCCCACGTTGATCAGGAAGCTCAGGCGGTCGGCGATCTCCTTCACGATCTTGTCCGCGACCTGGGCGCGCGCGCCGGCAAGCTTGAGGGTGGAGAAGAAGTCGCGGCATTCGCCCAGCGCCATGCGGCCGACCTCGTGCAGCGCGCGACCGCCGATCAGCACGTGGCGCGCCTCAATGCGCAGGCGGGTGCCGTGGCAGCTCGGGCAGCTCCGGGTGGCGCGGTATTTCGACAGCTCCTCGCGCACCGCGATCGAATCGGTCTCGCGCAGCCGGCGCTCGAGGTTGGGGAGGATGCCCTCGAAGGGATGCTCCTTCAGCACCATGCGGCCGTTGTCCGCCATGTAGCGGAAGGCGATCTTCGTTCGTCCGGAACCGTGCAGCACCACCTCGCGCACGCGCTCGGGCAGCGCCTCCCAGGGCGTCTCGATGTCGAAGTCGTAGTGCGTGGCGAGGCTCGCCAGCATCTGGAAGTAGAACTGGTTGCGCCGGTCCCAGCCGCGGATCGCGCCCGCGGCGAGCGAGAGCTCGGGATGGGCGACCACCCGTGCCGGGTCGAAGAACTCCACCTGGCCCAGGCCGTCGCATTTCGGGCAGGCGCCGGCAGGGTTGTTGAACGAGAACAGCCGCGGCTCCAGCTCGGCGAGCGCGAAGCTGCACACCGGGCAGGCGAAGCGTGCCGAAAACAGATGCTCGCGCCCGCTGTCCATTTCCACCGCGAGCGCGCGGCCGTCGGCGTGGGTCAGCGCGGTCTCGAAGGATTCCGCCAGCCGGCCGCGCAGGTCCGGCCGCACCTTCAGGCGGTCGATGACCACCTCGACGTCGTGTCGCCGCCCCTTCTCCAGCATCGGCATCGCGTCGAGCTCCATCACCTCGCCATCGACGCGCACGCGCACGAAGCCCTGCGCGCGCAGGTCGGCGAACAGGTCGTGCTGCTCGCCCTTGCGCCCGGCCACCACCGGGGCGAGGATCATCAGTCGCGTCTCCTCGGGCAGTGCGAGCACGTGGTCCACCATCTGCGCCACGCTCTGCGCCTCGAGCGCGTGCTCGGGGTGGTCGGGGCAGTGCGGCGTGCCGGCGCGGGCGTAGAGCAGGCGCAGGTAGTCGTGGATCTCGGTCACCGTGCCCACGGTCGAGCGCGGGTTGTGGCTGGTCGCCTTCTGCTCGATCGAGATCGCCGGCGACAGGCCCTCGATCAGGTCGACGTCCGGCTTTTCCATCAGCTGCAGGAACTGGCGCGCGTAGGCCGACAGCGATTCCACATAGCGCCGCTGCCCCTCCGCATACAGCGTGTCGAAGGCCAGCGAGGACTTCCCCGAGCCGGACAGGCCGGTGATCACGGTCAGGCGGTTGCGGGGCAGGTCGACGCTGACGTTCTTCAGGTTGTGGGTGCGGGCACCGCGTATGCGGATCTCGTCCATGGCTGCGGCCGGGCGTGGGGAAACCGGAGACTATACGACGATACGCCCGCCCCGGAATGCTAGAATCCCGCTCTTTGATCCAGCCGGTCCTCCGTATGTCCGTTCCCGCACGCGACCCGATGACGCGCGAAGAACGCCGCGCCGGCATGAGCCTCGCAGCGATCTTCGCCCTGCGCATGCTCGGCCTGTTCCTGATCCTGCCGGTGTTCGCGGTCCACGCAGCCGGGATTCCCGGCGGCGACAACCTGACCCTGGTCGGCCTGGCGATCGGCGCCTACGGCCTCACCCAGGCCTGCCTGCAGATCGCCTACGGCGCGGCCTCCGACCGCTTCGGGCGCAAGCCGGTGATCGTCTTCGGCCTGATCCTGTTCGTCGTCGGCAGCATGGTCGCGGCGCTCGCCGACGGCATCCACATGATCATCGTCGGCCGCGTGCTGCAGGGCGCGGGCGCGATCTCCGCCGCGGTCACCGCGCTCGCCGCCGACCTCACCCGCGACCAGCACCGCACCAAGGTGATGGCGATGATCGGCTCCTCGATCGGACTGGTGTTCGCGCTCTCCATGGTGGCCGCGCCGCTGCTGTATGCCGCGATCGGCATGCCGGGCATCTTCTGGCTGACCGCGGTGCTCGCCTTCGGCGCCATCGGTGTGCTGCTGTGGGTGGTGCCCGAGGCGCCGCCTGTGCCGCGCGCTACCGGCAAGCTCATCGACGTGCTGCGCGACGGCCAGCTGATGCGGCTCAACTTCGGCGTGTTCGCGCTGCACCTGATCCAGACCACGATGTGGGTGATGGTGCCCTCGGCGCTGGTCGCCAGCGGCGGCCTGCCGGTGCCCGAGCACTGGAAGGTCTACCTGCCCGCGGTGCTGCTGTCCTTCGTGGTCATGGTGCCGGCGGTGATCGTCGCCGAGCGTCACGACAAGCTCAAGCCGGTGTTCAACGCCGCCATCGTGCTGCTCGCGATCGTGCAATTCGGGCTGTGGCTGTTCGGCGACGGCCTGATACCATTGGCATTGTTGCTGACGCTCTTCTTCGTCGCCTTCAACGTGCTCGAGGCCACCCAGCCGTCGTGGATCTCGCGCATCGCACCACCCAGTTCGAAGGGCACGGCGCTGGGCGTCTACAACACGTTGCAGTCGCTCGGGCTTTTCCTCGGCGGTGTGCTCGGCGGCTGGCTGGGGCAGGCCTTCGGCCCGGCGGCGGTGAGCCTGTTCTGTGCCGCACTGGCGTTGGCCTGGCTGGCGCTGTCGAGCTCGATGAATCCGCCGCCGCTGCGCGCAGCGCCGGCCGCGGCGCCGCGCTGACGTTTCATTCACGACCCACACCGCGGGGTGGCGCAGTGCGCGCCGCACGCGAACCCATTCAAAGGAGAACCGGATGGCATCCGTCAATAAAGTCATCCTGATCGGCAACCTCGGCGCCGATCCGGAAAACCGCTTCGCCCCCTCCGGCGACGCGATCTGCAACATCCGCCTGGCCACCACCGAGAACTGGCGCGACAAGAACACCGGGGAACGCCGCGAGGCCACCGAGTGGCACCGCGTGTCCTTCTACGGCAAGCTCGCCGAGATCGCCGGCCAGTACCTGCGCAAGGGCAGCCAGGTCTACATCGAGGGCAGCCTGCGCACGCGCAAGTGGCAGGACCAGAGCGGCCAGGACCGCTACACGACCGAGATCCGCGCCGACGAGATGAAGATGCTCGGCGGCCGTCGCGAGGGCGGCGACGCGCCGATGCGCAGCAACGAAGGTGGTGGCGGTTGGGACGCCCCGGCCTCGGCTCCCGCGCCGCGCAGCGCGCCCGCACAGGCCGCGCCGCGTCCGCAGTCGCCCCCGGCGCAGCAGTCGGGCGGCTTCGGCGACTTCGACGACGACATCCCGTTCTGACGGTTACCTGCTGCCCGCCTTCCTTTCCGCCCTGCCGACCAGGGCAGGCGGGGGGAGGGCATTGAAAGCGGGAGAGCCGACCCCAGATCGGCGACAGGAGGAGCGTTCATGAAGGAACTCACAAGCTACGCCGATGGTGTGCATGCGGTGGATTCGGGCTACGGCCGCCCGCAGCTCGCAGCCGTCCACATCGTCGTGCACGACGGTCGTGCCGCGATCGTCGACACCGGCAGCAATGCCTCGGTACCGCGCGTGCTCGGCGCGCTCGCCGCCCTGGGCATCGCGCCCGAGGCGGTGGATTGGGTGATGCTGACCCACATCCACCTCGACCACGCCGGCGGCGCCGGCAGCCTGATGTGCGCGCTGCCGCAGGCGAAGCTGCTGGTGCATCCGCGCGGCGTCCGGCACATGATCGATCCCACCAGATTGTGGGAGGGCACCAGCGCGGTGTATGGCGCCGAGCGCGCCTACGAGCTCTACGGTCGGCTGGTGCCGGTGCCCGCCGAGCGCATCGTGCCGGCGACCGACGGCCTCGCTATCCTGCTCGGCAGCCGCCAGTTCCGCGTCTTCGACACGCCCGGCCACGCCCGCCACCACATCTGCATCTGGGACGCGAGCGCGCGGGCCTTCTTCACCGGCGACACCTTCGGCCTGTCCTACCGCGAACTCGACGTCGACGGCCGACCCTTCATCATGCCCACCACCACGCCGACGCAGTTCGAGCCGCAGGCCATGCACGCCTCGATCGACCGCATGCTGGCGATGCAGCCGCAGGCGATGTACCTGACCCACTACAGCCGCGTGACCGAGGTCGAGCGCCTCGGTGCCGACCTGCACCGGCTGATCGACACCATGGTCGCGGTGGCCTCCGCCGCGCGCGGCACCGGCGTCGCCCGCCATGTCGAGATCCTCGCCGGCCTCGAGCAGATCGTGCGCGAGGAGGCGGCACGCCAGAACTGGGCGCTCGACGAGGACGACACGCTCGAGCTGCTGCGCATGGACCTCGAGCTCAACGCCCAGGGGCTCGGCGTGTGGCTCGACAGACTGCGCATGGCCGAAGCGGAAACGGCCTGAGCATGCAACCGCCGGAGCTCGACCTCGACGCCGCGCGCCGCTTCGGCGGCATCGACCGCCTGTATGGGGCCGGCACCATCGACGCCCTCCATGTCGCGCACGCCTGCGTGATCGGCATCGGCGGCGTCGGCTCGTGGGCGGTCGAGGCGCTCGCGCGCAGCGGCGTCGGTCGCCTCACGCTGATCGACCTCGACCACGTCGCCGAGTCCAACATCAACCGCCAGGCCCATGCGCTGGACGGCACGCTCGGCATGGCCAAGGTCGGCGCCATGGCGGCGCGCATCGCGGGCATCAATCCGGCCTGCCGGGTCGAGGTGGTCGAGGATTTCGTCACCGCCGACAATGCCGCCGAGCTGATCCAGTGCTTCGACGCCGTCGTCGATGCCATCGACAACGTCCGCGCCAAGGTCGCGATCGCCGCCGTCTGCCGGCAGCGCCGCATCCCGCTGGTGATGGCCGGCGGGGCAGGGGGCAAGCTGGACCCCGCGCGCATCTGCATCGACGACCTGTCGCGCACGCTGCAGGATCCGTTGCTGTCCAAGGTGCGGGCACGGCTGCGCAAGGAGCACGGTTTCACCCGCGATCCGAAGAAGAAATTCGGCATCGAGGCGGTGTTCTCGACCGAACCTCTGCGCTTTCCGGCGGTCCAGGCCTGCGACGCGGACGCCCACGCCGGCACCGCACGCGCGGCGCCGCACGGGCTGGCCTGTGCCGGATACGGCTCGAGCATGGCGGTCACCGCCAGCGTCGGTCTGTTCTGCGCGGCGCGTGCGCTGGACCACCTGTTGCGCGCAGGCGCCCGTCGTCTCGAACCCGCCGCCGCCACATCCACGGAGATTGCCTGATGACCGCTGTGCCCCGACCCGATTCCGCCATCGTCCTGTTCGGACACGGCGCCCGCGACCCCGAGTGGGCGGGGCCGATGCGCCGCATCCGCGACACCCTGCTGGCCCGCCCTGAGGCGCCGCGGGTGGAGCTCGCCTTCCTCGAATTCATGAGCCCGACCCTGCCCGAGGCAATCGCCGCACTGGCGCAGGCCGGTGTGCGCAAGGTCGCGGTCGTGCCCGTCTTCCTCGCCCAGGGCGGGCACCTCAAGCGCGACCTGCCGGTGCTGCTGGACGAGGCGCGCGCCGCCCATCCCGGCTGCGAGATCACGCTCGCCACCGCGGCCGGCGAGGCCGAGCCGGTCGTGCGCGCCATGGCCGACTACGCCGCCAGCTGTCTGGGCTGATCGCCGTTCCGGGCTCCGGCCCGGGCCCATGTTCGCGGGCAAGCCCGCTCCCGCCGTGCAGCGTCTGCGGTGGGGGCGGGCTTGCCCGCGATTGGCGCTTGCCATCCGCGCAGGCGCAAGTCGCTTGACCATGCTTTATATAAGCATATACTTATAATCATGAAGCCGATCACGCTCCCCGCGCTTGCGCGTTCCTTTCCCGCGCGCTCGTCCCTCGTTCGCGCTGCCGGACTCCTCCTCGCGGCCGCGCTCGCCGCTCACGGCCCGCCCGGCCGGGCCGAGGTGCCGACCGTCCGCATCGAGTCGCGCGCCCTCGCGCCCGTGGTCGCCGCGGAGGCCACCATCGAGGCGGTACGCCAATCCACGCTCGCCGCCCAGATGCCGGGGCGCATCATCGCGCTCGGCGCGGACGCCGGGGATCGTGTCGGCAAGGGCCAGATGCTCGTCCGTATCGATCCCGCCGAAGCCTCGGCCGCCGTCGCGGCAGCCGAGGCGGGGATCGCCCAGGCGCAGACCGCGCTCGCCAACGCCCGTGCCGAGTACGCCCGCGCGCGCAGCCTGGTCGAGCGCAAGTTCCTCAGTCAGTCCGCCCTCGATGGCGCGCGCACGCAGTTCGAGGCCGCCGAGGCCCAGCTGCGCGCAGCGCGCGCGCTGCGCGAGCAGGCGGCCACCGTCCGCGGTTATGCCGAGGTGGTCTCGCCGCTGGACGGCCTGGTCGCGGCCCGACACATCGAGGCCGGCGAGATGGCCCAGCCGGGGCGCAACCTGCTCACCGTGTACGACCCCGCGCAGATGCGCGCGGTGGCCGACCTCGCGCCGCAGCGCCTGGCCGAGCTCGGCGCCGGCCCGCTGCGCGCCAGCATCGAATTGCCCGCCAGCGGTCGCGTCATCGAGGCCGCCGCGGTGACCGTGCTGCCCGCCGCCGATGCGCGCACCCATACCGTACGCGTGCGCGTGGACCTGCCCGCCGGGGTGGCGGATGTGCTGCCCGGCAGCTTCGCGCGCGTGCATTTCCACGGCGCGGCCGCCGCTGCAGGCGCCGCGGGCCCGATCGTGATTCCCGCCGCCGCGGTGCTGCGCCGCGGCGAGCTCACCGCGGCCTATGCCGCCGACGGGCAGGGCGGCTTCGTCCTGCGCCAGATCCGTCTCGGCCGCGCGCTGCCCGGTGGCGAGGCGGTCGAGGTCCTCTCCGGCCTCAGGGGTGACGAGACCCTCGCCCTCGATCCGGTGCAGGCCGGCATCCAGGCCCGCGCGGCCGCGGCCGTGCGCTGAGCCGGGAGACCGTCATGGACAAGCCCCTCGGCATCTCCGGCCGTATCGCGGCCGGCTTCCAGCGCAACGCGATCACGCCGCTGCTGGCGCTGGTGCTGCTGCTGGCCGGCATCTTCGCCACCCTGATCACGCCCAAGGAGGAAGAGCCGCAGATCGACGTCACCATGGCCAACGTGCTGGTGCCCTTCCCGGGCGCCTCGGCGCGCGACGTCGAGGCCCTGGTGGCGCGGCCGGCCGAGCAGGTGCTGTCGCGCATCGCCGGCGTCGAGCATGTCTACACCGTGTCGCGCCCCGGCATGGCGGTCATCACCGTGCAGTTCGAGGTCGGCGTGCCCAACCAGACCGCGCTGGTGCGGCTCTACGACACGGTGGACTCCCACGCCGACTGGCTGTCGCCCCAGCTCGGTGTCGGCAAGCCGCTGATCAAGCCCAAGGGCATCGACGACGTGCCGATCGTCAGCTTCACGCTGTGGACCGCCGACCCCGAGCGCGCCGCGTTCTCGCTGCAGCAGGTCGCGCGCGCGATCGAGACCGAGTTGAAGCGCATCCCCGGCACGCGCGACGTCGCCACCCTCGGCGGTCCCGGCCACGTGATCCGGGTGAACATGGACATCGAGCGCATGAACGCGCACGGCGTCACCGCCCAGGACCTGCGCGGCGCGCTTCAGCTCGCCAACGCCTCGCAGCCGGCGGGCAGCCTGGTCGCGGGCAACAAGGAAGTGCTGGTGCAGACCGGCACCTACCTCGAATCCGCCGAGGACGTGCGCAGCCTGGTGGTCGGCGTGCAGGAGCGCAAGCCGGTGTTCCTGCGCGACGTCGCCGAGGTGGTCGACGGCCCCGACCAGCCCGCGCAGTACGTCTGGTTCGGCACCGGCGCCGCCGCCGAGCAGCGCGGCATCGGCCAGCACGGCCTGTTCCCCGCGGTCACGCTGGCGCTGTCGAAGAAGCCCGGCGCCAACGCCGCCGACGTCGCCCAGGCGGCGATGCAGCGCCTGGAGAACCTGCGCGGCAGCCTGATCCCGGAGGGCGTGGAGATCACCGTCACCCGCGACTACGGCAAGACCGCCAACGACAAGGCCAACCAGCTGATCGGCAAGCTCGCCTTCGCCACCGCCGCGGTGGTGGCGCTGGTGTTCTTCGCGCTCGGCCGGCGCGAGGCGATCATCGTCGGCATCGCGGTCACCCTCACGCTTGCGGCGACGCTGTTCGCCTCCTGGGCCTGGGGCTTCACGCTCAACCGGGTGTCGCTGTTCGCGCTGATCTTCTCGATCGGCATCCTGGTGGACGACGCCATCGTGGTGGTGGAGAACATCCACCGCTGGCACACGCTCGAGCCCGACACGCCGCTGTGGAAGCTGATCCCGAAAGCGGTCGACGAGGTCGGCGGGCCCACCATCCTCGCCACGTTCACGGTGATCGCGGCGCTGCTGCCGATGGCCTTCGTGACCGGGCTGATGGGCCCCTACATGAGCCCGATCCCGATCAACGCCTCGATGGGCATGTTCATCTCGCTGGTGGTGGCCTTCGTGGTCACGCCCTGGCTCGCGCAGAAGTTGCTGAAGAACGTCGACGCCCACCAGCACGGCGGCGAGGACAGGATGACGAAGCGCCTCGACGGCCTCTTCCGCCGCGTGATGACGCCGATGTTCGACGCCCGCCGCGGCGGCCGCAACCGGCTCGCGCTGTGGATGGTGGTGTTCGCACTCATCGGCGCCTCGGTGGCGCTGCCGGTGGTGCAGTTCGTGGTGATGAAGATGCTGCCCTTCGACAACAAGAGCGAGTTCCAGATCGTGCTCGACATGCCGGTCGGCACGCCGGTCGAGGACACCGCGCGCGTGCTCAACGAGATCGGCGCCCATCTGGCCACCGTCCCCGAGGTCACCGACTGGCAGTCCTACGCCGGCGCCGCCGCACCGATCAACTTCAACGGCCTGGTGCGCCAGTACTACCTGAGGAGCGCGCCGGAGCAGGGCGACATCCAGGTCAACCTGGTCGACAAGAAGGCGCGCAGCCGCCAGAGCCACGAGATCGCGGTGTCGGTGCGCGACGCGGTCACCGAGATCGCGCGCCGCAACGGCGGCAACGCCAAGGTGGTGGAAGTGCCGCCGGGCCCGCCGGTGCTGTCGCCGATCGTCGCCGAGATCTACGGCCCGGACTACGACGGCCAGGTGGAAGTGGCCAGGCGTGTGCGCGCCGCTTTCGAGGACACGCCCGACATCGTCGGCGTCGACGACACGGTGGACGAGGACGCGCCCAAGCTGGTGCTGCGCGTCGACCAGGCCAAGGCCGCGCGCATGGGTGTGGCCCAGGCCGACATCGTCGAGGTCGTGCGCCTGGGGCTGTCCGGCGAGAACGTCACCCCGGTGCATGGCGGCGACAACAAGTACGAGATCCCGGTGCGCATCCAGCTGCCGGCGGTACGCCAGTCCGACCTCGCCGACCTGCTCGCGATGCAGGTGCGCGCGCGCGGCGGCGACAACGCCGGTCAGCTGGTGAAGATCTCCGAGGTGGTGCAGGTCGCCGAGACCCGCCGCGAGCAGATCCTCTACCGCAAGGACCTGCTGCCGGTGGTGTACGTGACCGGCGACATGGGCGGCAAGCTGGATTCGCCGCTGTACGGCATGTTCGACATCCGTTCGAAGGTGAATGGCATGGCGCTCGAGGGCGCGCCGGGGCTGGCCGGCACGCTGGGCGAATGGTTCATCAACCAGCCCGCCGACCCCTACGCCGGCTACCAGCTCAAGTGGGACGGCGAGTGGCAGATCACCTACGAGACCTTCCGCGACATGGGCGCCGCCTACGCGGTGGGCCTGGTGCTGATCTATCTGCTGGTGGTGGCGCAGTTCAGGAGCTATCTGGTGCCGCTGATCATCATGGCGCCGATCCCGCTCACCATCGTCGGCGTGATGCCCGGCCACGCGCTGTTCGGCGCGCAATTCACCGCGACCTCGATGATCGGCATGATCGCGCTCGCCGGCATCATCGTGCGCAACTCCATCCTGCTGGTGGATTTCGTCAATCAGCAGGTCGCCGAAGGGATGGAGTTCGGCGAGGCCCTGATCCGCGCCGCCGCGGTGCGCGCCAAGCCGATCGGGCTCACGGCGCTGGCGGCGATGATCGGCGCGGTGTTCATCCTCGACGACCCGATCTTCAACGGCCTGGCCATCAGCCTGATCTTCGGCATCTTCGTGTCCACCGTGCTCACCCTGGTGGTGATCCCGGTGCTGTACTACGCGGCCATGCGCGGCCGCATCGCCCGTCTGCAAAACCCCGAGGAGAATCCCGCATGACCACCAACGACTACGTCCGCGCCTTCGCCGGCGCCTTCGTCCTGATCTCGCTCGCGCTCGGCGTCGAGGCCTCGCCGCTCTTCGTCAGCAAGCACTTCCTGTGGGTGACCGGCTTCGTCGGCCTCAACCTGTTCCAGAGCGCCTTCACCGGGCTGTGCCCGCTGGTGAACATCCTGCACAAGCTGGGTGTCAAGGACGGCCCGGCGAGCTGCAACTGAACTGCGGGGCCGGCACCGAAGCAATCGCGGCTTCCGCCGCTCCCACTGTGTCGGCGACCCGACCAGTGGGAGCGGCGGAAGCCGCGAACCTCGCACCGCCGAGCGCGCGATCAGGCCCGGCGCAGCAGCATCCAGGCGGCGAACAGCACGGTTGCGGTGAAGCTCACCAGCGACCAGTTGGCGATCGACAGGCCGAGGAAGGTCCATTCGATCACGGTGCAGTCGCCCGCACCGCGGAAGATCATCGGCAGCGCCTGCGCGAGCGGGAAGCTCTCGAGCATGAACTCCAGGCCCGGGCCGCATTCCGGGATCAGCGGCGGGTCGATCTGCATCCAGCTCTGGCGTGCGGCGATGACGCCGCCGGTCAGCGCCGCGGCGCCGATCAGGCCGGCATAGACGCGTTCGCCGGTGCGCCCGGGGGCGTGGATGGCCGCGATCAGCGCGATCAGCGCCGCGGTCGCGAAGGCGTAGCGCTGCATGATGCACATCGGGCACGGTTCCAGGCCGACGACGTGCTGCAGGTAGAGGCCGAAGCCGAGCAGCCCGGTCGCGACCAGGAACAGCGCGAGATAGAGCACCCGTGCGGGCAGGTGAAGGATTCGTGCAATCAGGGTCATCGTGTTTCAGGGTCCGGAAGAGGGCGCCATTGTAAGCGGCGCCTCGCGCCCAGGGGGCACGTCATCGCGCGGCGGAAAGGCGCAGTTCCCACGGCCTTTTCGCACGCCTGTCCTCCGACCGCGGCTCCCCGACGCCAGTTCAAGCGACGAACGCGGCCTGCAGCATGTCGAGGAAGGCACGCGTCTTGGCCGGCATCAGCTTGCGTCCCGGGAACACCGCCCAGGCGGTGATCGACGGCAGGCACCAGTCGGCCATCACGCGCTGCAGTTCGCCGCGGCGCACATAGGGCGCGGCGAAATAGTCCGGCACCGCGGCGATGCCGGTGCCGGCGCGCGCGAAGCGGATCAGCAGCTCGGGCGAATTGGCGGTGATCGAACCCGGCGGCACGCCGTCCCAGCGTGCATCCGCGCGTAGCAGTGTCCACCCGATCGGCTCGCCGGTGCGCGCCAGCAGGCGCAATGCGCGGTGGCGGTGCAGCTCTTCCGGGGCCGTCGGTTCGCCGTGTTCGGCGACGTAGCCCGGCGAGGCGTACAGCCCGGACGGGAAGTCCGCCAGCCGGCGTGCGGCGAGCAGGGTGTCGTCGGGCAGGGCGCCCATGCGGATCGCAAGGTCGAAGTTCTCGCCGAGCAGGTCCACCCGGCGCGGCGACAGGTCCAGCTCCAGCGTCACCGCCGGATGCAGCGCCGAGAACGCGGCCAGCATGTCGGTCAGCAGCAGGTTGGCGAAGTCGTTCGGCATCGACACGCGCAGCCGCCCGCTCGGCCGCGCCTGCCTGTTCTCGGCCAGCGCGGCCACCGCACCGACCTCGGTCTCCACCTGACGCGCGTGCTCGAGCAGGGCGCTGCCGAATTCGGTGATGTTCAGGCGCCGTGTGGTGCGCAGCAGCAGGCGTTCGCCCAGGCGCTCCTCGAGCTGCGACAGCCGGCGCGATACGGTCGATTTCGGCAGGCCGAGGCGGTCCGCGGCGGCGGTGAAGCTGCCCTCGTCGACGACGCGCACGAAGATCAGCAGGTCATTGGGGTCTATTTGTTCCATGTGAGGAACAATGATGTCTATTTCGATGGATTAATGCAAAGAAGAGAATTGAATAGACTTCGCTTCACCTGATCCCCCAACCGTCGAGGACCCGAACATGAACATCCTGCAGATCAACGGCAGCGCCCGCTCCGAAGGCGCCAACTCCACCCGTCTCGCCACCGACATCGTCGCCCGCCTGCGCGCCGCCGATCCCGCGGCCACGGTCGTCGTGCGCGACCTGGCGCGCTCGCCGGCGCCGATTGTCGACGAGGCCGCGCTCGGCGCGCTGTTCACCCCGGCCGAGCAGCGCACGGCAGAGCAGGCCGCCCGCGTGGCCGCCAGCGATGCGCTGATCGCCGAGGTCCAGGCCGCCGACGTCGTCGTCATCGGCGTGCCGATGTACAACTTCACCATCTCCGCGCAGCTCAAGAACTGGATCGACGCCATCGCCCGCGCCGGCGTCACCTTCCGCTACACCGAGAACGGCCCCGAAGGCCTGCTCAAGGGCAAGAAGGTCATCCTCGCCTTCGCCCGCGGCGGTCGCTATCGCGGCACGGCGGCGGACACCCAGACGCCTTACCTGCAGACCGTGCTCGGCTTCGTCGGCATGACCGACGTCCGCCTCGTCTATGCCGAGGGCCTGAACATGGGCGAGGAGGCGGCCACCCAGGGCTTCGCCGAGGCCGCTGCCGACATCGAGGCCGCACTCGCCTGATTCCCGCGGTCGGCGCAGGCCGGCCGCGCACAAGGAGGGCGGGGCAACCCGTCCCGCAACCCCGATCCCCAGGAGAACGCAGATGAGCAACGCCCGCCTTCCCTCCGCCCGCGTGAGCCGTCCGCGCGCGCTCGAACGCCTGGTCACCGGCATGCCGACTTCGGATGGTGCCGGCGTCAAGCTCACCCGCGTACTCACCCAGAAGCTGCAGCGCCGGCTCGATCCCTTCCTGATGCTCGACGCCTTCGGCAGCGACAAGGCCGACGACTACATCGCCGGCTTCCCCGACCACCCGCACCGCGGCTTCGAGACCGTCACCTACATGATCGCCGGGCGCATGCTGCACCGTGACAGCGCCGGCCACGAGGGCCTGCTCGAGAACGGCGGCGTGCAGTGGATGACCGCCGGGCGCGGCGTGATCCACTCCGAGATCCCGCAGCAGGAAGAGGGCCTGATGGAAGGCTTCCAGCTATGGCTGAACCTGCCCGCGAAGGACAAGATGAGCGCGCCCTGGTATCGCGACTTCGCCGCCACCGAGCTGCCGCGCTTCACCACCGAGGCCGGTGTCGAGGCGACCGTGATCGCCGGCGACAGCCACGGCGTCGGCGGCGCCGTCACCCGCGACACTACCGCGCCGCTCTACCTCGACCTGCATCTGCCGGCCGGCGCCAGCTTCGCACAGCCGCTGCCCGCCGGGCACAACGCCTTCCTCTACGTCTATCGCGGCGAGCTGAAGGTGGACGGCCAGACAGTCCCGGTGCGCAACATGGCGATCCTCGCCAACGACGCGGACAGCGACGGCGTGGCGATCGAGGCCGCGACCGAAACCCGCGCGCTGCTGATCGCCGGCCGCCCGCTCGGCGAGCCGATCGCGCAGTACGGTCCCTTCGTCATGAACACCGAGCAGGAGATCTACCAGGCGGTCGCCGACTACCGCGCGGGGCGCCTGGCGGCCTGAGGGCCGCGCCTCAGGGTTCCGCAGGGCGCGAAGGCGGGTGAATCGGAGCCGGGGCAATCGCGACTTCCGTCGCTCCCACCGGCCCGCGCCTCCGACCTCACACTGTGGGAGCGACGGAAGTCGCGATCCCGTGCGGCCGGCCCGCGCCGCGTTCAGCGCGCAAGGGATGCGAGCGCGGCAACCTGCCTGAGGATCGGCTCGGGTACCGCGACCTCGCCCGCCAGCATCGCGCGGATCAGCGCGGCGTTGTCCGCCACCGAGGGCGCGTCGGGCAGGCCGGCGAGCGGCGGCGCGCCGCCTTCCTCGCCCGCCACTCCGACCGCGGCATGGCTATCCACATACACCTTCATCTCCGGGCAGCGCCGTGGGTTGGCGTAGATCTCGCCTTCCGTGCCGCGCATCAGCATCGCACGCCCGCCGTCGGCGCGCAGGAAGGCGTCCATGCGCTCGAGGTACTCGGGGTGGGTCACCGCGACCACGCGCACGCTGCGTCCGCGGCAGGGGTCGATGAGCTTGGCCATGGTGTGGCCGCTGGCGCGCACGCCCATGCGCACGCGCAGCGCGAGCAGCGGGTCGAGCCCGGGCAGCAGCCTGTCCACGCCGATGCAGGCGATGCGCCGCTGCGCGAGTTGCGCCGAGGCCTCGGCGGCATCCGCAGCCGGGTGCAGGTCGAGTGCGGCGAGCAGCTCGAACGGGCTCACCCGGGTCTCGAAGTCGTGCCGCCCCTGGATCAGCACCGGCACCCGTTCGCGCGCCAGCAGCAGCGCCACCAGCGGCATCAGGTTGGCCTGGCGGCGCGCGCCGTTGTAGGTCGGCAGCACCACGCAGCGCGGCCCGTCGGGCACCGTGACCTGCGCCGTACGTGCGTCCATCGCCTGCTTGAAGCCGAGCAGCTCCGGCAGCGCCTCGCTCTTGATGCGGAAGGCGATCAGGATCGCGCCGAGCTCGAGCTCGGGCACGACGCCGTCGAGGATGTCGCCGAAGAGCGCCGCCGCTGCAGCCGTGTCCAGGTCGCGGGCGCCCTTGGCGCCCCGCCCGATTTCCTTGATGATTGCGCCGTATTTCATGGCGGCGATTATGGCGGGCTTGGCCTGCGGCGGCCAGCCCGTTTTGGGCACGCTCCGAGCGCTGCTTTCGCGGCCAAGGCCGCTCCCACCGGGGGTGCCAGGCGGTGCCTCGCCGTGGGAGCGGACTTGCCCGCGAATGCCAAACACCCGCCCAAGCTTCCCCACCCTGGAGGACTTCACTCAATGGACGTCGGATTCATCGGACTCGGCCTCATGGGCCGGCCCATGGCCCTCAATCTCGTCAAGGCCGGCCATCGCGTGCACGTGTGGAGCCGCCGCCGCGAGTCGATGCAGCCGTTGCTCGAGGCGGGCGCCGGCGACTGCGCCAGCGCTGCCGAGGTGGCGCGGCGTGCGGCGGTGACGATCAGCATGGTGGCCGACGCACCCGACGTCGAGCAGGTCACCCTCGGCGCGGACGGTATCGCCGACGGCGCGAGCGCGGGTCACATCCACATCGACATGAGCACCATCGCCCCGGCCGCGGCGCAATCGATCGCCGCGCGCCTGGCCGAGCGCGGCATCGTCGCCCTCGACGCCCCGGTGTCCGGCGGGGAGCCGGGCGCCATCGCCGGCAAGCTCACCATCATGGTCGGCGGCGACGCCGAAGCCTTCGAGCGCGTGCGCCCGCTGTTCGCGGCCATGGGCAAGTCCATCACCCGCATCGGCGACGCCGGCGCCGGCCAGGTCGCCAAGGCCTGCAACCAGATCCTCACCGGGGTCGGGGTGGCCTCGGTGGCCGAGGCGCTCAACTTCGCTTCCAAGAGCGGCGTCGATGGCGCCAGGGTGCGCGAGGCCCTGCTCGGCGGCTTCGCGTATTCGCGCATCCTGGAGAACCACGGCCAGCGCATGCTCGAGCGCAACTTCAGGCCCGGCTTCAAGGCCTGGATGCACCAGAAGGACATGCGCATCGTCATGGACGAGGCCCACCGCCTCGGCCTGGCGCTGCCGACGGCCGCGGCCACCATGCAGCTCTTCAACGCCATGGCCGGCAGCGGCCTGGGCGAGGACGATTCGGTCGCCATGCTCGCGCTCCTCGAGCGCATGAGCGGCGGCGCGGGCCAATGAATGGGGCAGGAGAGACCAACATGAAGATCGGATTCATCGGCCTGGGCGTGATGGGCGAACCCATGGCCCGCCACCTGCGCGCCGCCGGCCACGACCTGGCGGTGTGGGCGCGCCGTCCCGAATCGGCCGCGGCGCTGGCCGCCGAGGGCGTGCCGCTGTGCGCGACGCCTGCCGAGCTGGCTGCGCGCAGCGAGGTGGTCGTCACCATCGTCACCGCCAGCGCCGACGTCGAGGCGCTCGCCTTCGGCGCGAACGGGCTGGCCGCGGGCTTCGCGCCCGGCAGCATCCATGTCGACATGAGCACGATCGCGCCGGCGACCGCGCGTGCGCTCGCCGCACGCTACGCCGAACGCGGCATCGGCTGGGTCGACGCGCCGGTGTCCGGCGGCGGCCAGGGCGCGCGCGACGCCACGCTGGCGATCATGGCCGGCGCCGAGGACGACACGCTCGCCCGCGTGCGCCCGCTGTTCGAGGTGCTCGGCAAGCGCATCGTGCACATCGGCCCGCCCGGCGCCGGCCAGGTCGCCAAGGCCTGCAACCAGATGATCATGGTCTCCACCATCCAGGCCTGCGCCGAGGCGGTGAGCCTGGCCAACGCCCACGGCGTCGACGTCGCCGCGGTGCGCCAGGCGCTGATGGGCGGCTCGGCGGGGTCCAAGGTGCTGGAGGTGATGGGTGCGAAGATGGTCGAGCGCGACTTCGCCGCCGGCATCGAGGCGCGGCTGCATCACAAGGACTTCGCCATCCTGATGGACGAGGCG
Organism: Thauera sp. GDN1; assembly: GCF_029223545.1. Taxonomy (NCBI): domain Bacteria; kingdom Pseudomonadati; phylum Pseudomonadota; class Betaproteobacteria; order Rhodocyclales; family Zoogloeaceae; genus Thauera; species Thauera sp. GDN1. Next base: position 1,049,109 of record NZ_CP097870.1, read on the forward strand.
GCAAAGCTCGGCGCGCCGCTGCCGGTGGCGGCCCAGGTGTGGCAGCAGCTCAACGCGCTGATGCGCGCCGGCTGGGGGCGCGAGGACACGGCGAGCCTGTTGCGGGTGCTGGAGCGCTGAAGCTCGGGCCGGCCGCCGCCGGGGCGTGCCCGCCGCCCGGCGTGCGAAGTGGTTCTAGCGCCGCGGCCTGCCGTACCACCTGAAGCGTTCGATGACCTCGGCCATCTCCTCGTCCGACAGCAGCACCGGGTCCCCCAGCTGCAGGGTGCGCCAGTACTGGGCGCACAGGGTCTCGAGCTCGATCGCCAGCGCGAGCGCGTGGGCAAGGTCGCGGCCGTGCACGACCATGCCGTGGTTGGCGAGCAGGCAGGCGTTGCGGCCCTCCAGCGCGGCGACGGTGGCGTCCGACAGGGCCTGGGTGCCGAAGGTGGCGTAGCGGGCGCAGCGTACGGTGGTGCCGCCGAAGCGCGCGATCATGTAGTGGAAGGGCGGGATCTCGCGGCGCTGGCAGGCGAGCGCGGTGGCGAAGGGCGAGTGCGCGTGCAGCACCGCGCCTGCCGCGGGAAAGGCTGCGTAGATGTCTTGGTGCAGCTTCCATTCCGAGGACGGTGCGAGCGCGCCGGTGTAGCTGCCGTCGGTGCCGACTTCCACCATGTCCTGCGGCCGGCAGCGCTCGGCGGGCAGGCCGCTGGGCGAGATCAGCATGCGTACGCTGCCGGGTTCGCCCACGCCTGCCCCGGTGATCCGCACGCTCGCATTCCCCGCCGTGCCCACGTTGAGGCCCGCGTCCGACATCGCGCGCAGCGTGGCCAGCAGCTCGGCGCGCTGCGGATCCGGCGGCTGCCAGCCGGCCTCCTCGTGGATGCAGATGCCCGGGGTGTCGCTCATCGTTCGTGCTCCGGATACAGGCGCGCCAGCTCGCCGGGGGCGGCGATGCCGCGTTCGGTGATGATGCCGCGGATGAGCGCGGCCGGGGTGACGTCGAAGGCGGGGTTGGCGGCGCGGGTGTCGGCCGGGGCGAGGGCGAGCTCGGCGATGTCGCCGGCCTCGGTGGTGCCGCGGATGCGGCAGACCTCGGCGGCGCCGCGGTCCTCGATCGGAATGGCCGCGCCGTCCGCGCACGCGAAGTCGAGCGTGGAGTGGGGCGCGGCGATGTAGAAGGGCACGCCGGCGGCCTGGGCGGCGAGCGCCTTCAGCCAGGTGCCGACCTTGTTCGCGGTGTCGCCGTTGGCGGCGATGCGGTCGGCGCCGGTGATCACCATGTCCACCTCGCCGCGCATCAGCAGCAGGCCGGCGGCGTTGTCGGCGATCAGCACCTGCGGCACGCCGGCGGCGCGCAGCTCCCAGGCGGTGAGCAGGCCCTGGTTGCGCGGGCGGGTCTCGCTGACGAAGACCTCCACCGCGATACCCTCGGCCTGCGCCGCGTAGATCGGCGCGAGCGCGGTGCCGGCGCCGCAGGTGGCGAGCCAGCCGGCATTGCAGTGGGTCATCAGCCGCACCGGGCCGGGGCGGCGGGCGGCGAGGTCGCGGATCAGCGCCAGGCCGTGGCGGCCGATGGCGTCGCAGGTCGCGGCATCGTCGGCGCGGATGGCCTCGGCCTCGCTCCAGGCGGCGTCCAGGCGTTGGGCGCGCGGCAGCGGGCGCAGCGCGGCGTCCATGCGCGCGAGCGCCCAGTGCAGATTGACCGCGGTGGGGCGGGTGGCGCCGAGCACCTTCAGCGCGCGTTCCAGGGCTTCGTCCTCACCGCCTTCGTGGCGCAGCGCCAGCGCGACGCCGAAGGCGGCGGTGGCGCCGATCAGCGGCGCACCGCGCACCTGCATGCTGCGGATGGCATGGGCGGCGTCGGCGAGCGTGCGCAGCACCACTGTCTCGGTGCGGAAGGGCAACGCTGTCTGGTCGAGGATGCGGACGGTGTCGCCGTCGCGCTGCAGGGTCGGAATCGGTTGCTTGAACATCGGGCCAGGGTCTCTGAAGAGGAGGGGGGGTTCGGCAGGCGCTGCAATCGCGGGTGCCCCCGCTCCCACAGCCACCTTCGGCGCAGCGACTGGTGGAAGCGGTGTGTCGGATTCGGGTGGCGGCAATCGCGGGTGTCCCCACGCCCACAGCGTACCGCGCCGGAAGGGCGTGTGGGAGCGGGGGCACCCGCGAGCTTCATGTGCTCAAAGCTTGCTCAGGCGCTCGCAGGCGGCGGCCAGGGTGGCTTCGTTCTTGGCGAAGCAGAAACGGATCACGCGCTCGTCGCGGCCGTCGGCGAAGAAGGCGGACACCGGAATCGCCGCCACCCCGACATCGCGCGTCAGGTGCTCGCAGAAGGCCGCATCACCCAGGTCCGAGATCGCGCCGTAGCGCGCGAGCTGGAAGTAGGTGCCGCGCGAGGGCAGCAGCTCGAAGCGCGAGCCGGCCAGGGCGTCGCGGAAGAAGTCGCGCTTGGCCTGGTAGAACGCCGCCAGCCCGAGGTGGCGCGAGGCATCGGCCATATAGTCGGCGAGCGCGAGCTGCACCGGGGTATTCACCGTGAACACGTTGAACTGATGCACCTTGCGGAACTCCGCCATCAGCTCGCGCGGCGCCAGGATGTAGCCCACCTTCCAGCCGGTGATGTGGTAGGTCTTGCCGAAGCTCGACACCACGAAGCTGCGTGCAGCCAGCTCCGGATGCGCGGCGCAGCTCGCGTGCGTGGCGCCGTCGAAGACGATGTGTTCATAGACCTCGTCGGCCACCACGACGATGTTGGTACCGCGGGTCAAGGCGGCGAGGCGGTCGAGGTCGTCGCGGGTCCATACCGTGGCGGTGGGGTTGTGCGGGGTGTTGATCATGGTCATGCGCGTGCGCGGCCCGATCGCGGCGGCCACCGCATCCCAGTCGGGACGGTAGTCGGGCGCGGCGAGGCGCATGCGCACCACCTTGCCGCCGGCGAGCTCGATCGCCGGCACGTAGGAGTCGTACACCGGCTCGAACACGATCACCTCGTCGCCCGGGCGCACGCAGGCGGTGACCGCGGTGAAAAGCGCCTGGGTGGCGCCGGCGGTCACCGTGATTTCGTGTTCGACGTCGTAGCACGTGCCGTAGAGCGCCTCGACCTTGGCGGCGATCGCCGCGCGCAGCGGCAGGCAGCCCGCCATCGGCGCGTACTGGTTGTGGCCGGCGCGCATCCAGTGGGCGACGCGCTCGAACAGCAGGTCCTCGGCGTTGAAGTCGGGGAAGCCCTGCGACAGGTTGATCGCACCGCACTCCTGCGCCAGGCGCGACATCACGGTGAAGATGGTCGTGCCCACGTTCGGCAGGCGGGATTCGATGGGGGCGGGAAAACTCGGCATGGCGGCGGCGGTCCGGGGACGGGTTCGAATGAAAGACGCGAGCCGCATTGTCGCAAACCCGGCGGGCTCGGGGGAGCGATCCCGACCGGGCTACCTGCTGCAGACCAGGATCCGTGGGAGCGGGCTTGCCCGCGAAAGCAGCGGTCGAGCGCGCGACGTTCGCGGGCAAACCCGCTCGGACAGGGGCGCGCGACCTCCCCGCGCCGCCGCGGAGGCCGCCCGGCCCCATGCTAGAATTCCGCCGTTTCCCATACCCGCCGGCGCACCCTCTGCGCTGCCCCAATCGTGCGCAATCTGCTCATCGTCATTCTGGTCTTCATCGGCATCTGGTGGGCGCGCGGTGCGCTGCGGCGCTTCAAGGCGCAGGGCGGGCTGCGGCGCAGGGAAGGCAAGCCGGTGTCGGCCGAGCGCATGCTCGAGTGCCGCCACTGCGGCCTGATCGTGCCCGAGTCCGAGGGCGTGCGCGCCGGCGAGGACTTCTATTGCTGCGAGGCCCACCGTAGTGCCGGGCGGCGCGCTGGCTGAGTCGCTCGCCACCGTGCCGTACGCGGAGGGAGACCGCGCGCGCAGCGTCTCGCTGCGCTACCTGAACCTGTTCCGGCTGATCCTGGCCGGGTTGTTCCTCGTCGCCGGACGCGAGCTGGGCCTCGGTGACGAGGCGCCGCGCATCTACCAGCTCGTCGCCCTCGGCTATCTCGGCGCCGTGCTCGCGCTGGGCTTTCCGGACGCGGCGCGGCGTCTCGGTTTCGAGCGCACCGTCGCGCTGCAGGTGGTGATCGACGTGATCGCGCTGTCGCTGATCATGTGGCTCAGCGGCGGCTACCGCAGCGGCATTCCGGCGCTGATCATGGTCATGCTGGCCGGCGCCGGCCTGATCGCCGAGGGGCGGATGGTGCTGTTCACCGCCGCGCTGGCGACCATCGCGGTGCTGATCGAGAACACCTGGCGCTACGTCGGCGGCAGACAGTCGGTGGATTTCCTGCAGGTCGGCATCTTCTGCGCCGGCTTCTTCGGCATCGCGGTGGTCGCGCGCCTGCTGGCGATGCGTGCCCAGGCCAACGCCTCGCTCGCCGCCGAGCGCGGGGCCGCGCTCGCCAAGCAGCAGGCGGTCAATGAACACATCATCCGCGACATGCGCGATGGCGTGATCGTCGTGGACGCGCGCGGATGCATCCTGCACGCCAACCCGCAGGCGGTGGACCTGCTGGGCATGATGCACACCCGCGCCGAGGGGCTGGAGGGGCTCGCGCTCGGTGATCTCGACGCCGCCTTCGAGCCGATGCTGCAGCCTGCCGCCGCTCCCGGTGTGGCCGCCGACGGCCGGCTGCTGCGCGTCGGGCCCGGCGGGCGCCTGATCCACTGCCGCGCGGTGGCGGGCGAGGCGGGCAGCGCGGCGGCGGGCGACACGCTGCTCTACCTCACCGACTACGAGGACATCCAGCGCCAGCTGCAGCAGATCAAGCTCGCCGCCCTCGGCCGGCTCACCGCCAGCATGGCGCACGAGATCCGCAACCCGCTGTCGGCCGTCACCCAGGCCGCGGAGCTGCTGCGCGAGGAGAAGCGCGGCGAGATGCAGGTGCGCCTGGTGCGCATCATCAACGACAACGCCCGCCGCATCGAGCGCATGATCCGCGACGTGCTCGCCCTCGGCCGTCGCGAGCAGGCGATGCCCGAGGCCCTGCCGCTGGCGGCCTTCGTCGGCGAGGTCATCGACGGCCGCGTGTTCCGCGATGCGGACGAGCTGCCGCTGTACGCGGTCGACATCGACCCGGGGCTGACGCTGGCGATGGACCGCGCCCATCTGCACCAGATCCTGGACAACCTGCTCGCCAACGCCGCCCGCTGCTGTTCCGGGCGGCCCGGCGCCATCCGGCTGTGGACGGAGGCGCTGCCCGGGGAGCGCATCGCGCTGCATGTGCGCGACGACGGCCCCGGCTTCGGCGAGGCCGTCGTCGCCCACCTGTTCGAACCCTTCTTCACAACCCACCCCAAGGGCACCGGGCTCGGTCTCTACATCGCCCGCGAACTGGCCGAAGCCAACGACGCCGAGCTCGCGCTCGCCAGCGCCGGCCCCGGCGCCCATCTGGTGCTCAGCGCACGCAAACACCCATGACTTTCGTCGAACGCCGCAACCGCCCGCAATCCATCGACGTCCTGGTCGTCGACGACGAGGACGACATCCGCGAACTGCTCGAGCTGTCGCTGATGCGCATGGGGCTCGCCTGCGACACCGCCGGCTCGGTGCAGGCCGCGCGCGAGCTGCTCGCCCAGCGCCGCTACCGCCTGTGCCTGACCGACATGCGCCTGCCCGATGGCGACGGCCTGGAGCTGGTCGAGCTCATCCAGGGCTGCCAGCCCGGCCTGCCGGTGGCCGTGATCACCGCCTTCGGCAGCATCGAGACCGCGATCCGCGCGCTCAAGCTCGGCGCCTTCGACTTCGTCACCAAGCCGGTCGAGCTCAAGGCCCTGCGCGAGCTCGTCAGCCATGCGCTCAAGCTCAAGGACGGCGCCGGCGAGGCCCCCGTGCCCGGCACCACGCGTGCCCTCATCGGCCATTCGCCGGCCTTCGTGCAGCTGCGCGGCCAGGCCGAGAAGCTCGCGCGCAACCAGGCGCCGGTGTTCATCCACGGCGAATCGGGCACCGGCAAGGAGGTCATCGCGCGCTACATCCACGGCCTCGGTGCGCGCGCGACCGGCCCCTTCGTGCCGGTGAACTGCGGTGCGATCTCGCCCGAGCTGATGGAGAGCGAGTTCTTCGGCCATCGCAAGGGCAGCTTCACCGGCGCCGGCACCGACAAGGAAGGCCTGTTCCAGGCCGCCAACGGCGGCACGCTGTTCCTCGACGAGATCGGCGAGCTGCCGCTGGCCATGCAGGTCAAGCTGCTGCGCGCGATCCAGGAGCGCGCGGTGCGCCCTGTCGGCGCCCATGCCGAGGAGCCGGTCGACGTGCGCATCCTGTCGGCCTCGCACCAGGATCTCGGCCGCCTGGTCGCCGAGGGGCGCTTCCGCCAGGATCTGTTCTTCCGCATCAACGTCATCACCCTGCGCGTGCCGCCGCTGCGCGAACGTCGCGAGGACATCCCCGAGCTCGCCACCCACATCCTGGCGCGCCTGGCCGCGCGCGAGGGGGGCGCGCCGCGCCGCCTGTCGCCCGACGCGCTGCAGGCGCTGCAGCGCCACGCCTTCCCGGGCAACGTGCGCGAGCTGGAGAACCTGCTCGAGCGCGCCTGCGCGCTGTGCGAGGGCAGCGAGATCGGCGCCGCCGACATCGAGCTCTACCCGGAGCAGACCGCGTCGGGCTGGCTCACCGACAGCCTGGCCGGCAGCTACTACGACGCGCCGCAGCCGGAGCCCGCCGCCGGCGAGGAGGCGGTCGAGGCGCCGGACGAGGCCGAGCGCCTGCGCATCATCCGCGCGCTCGAGCAGACGCGCTGGAACCGCTCCGCCGCCGCGCGCAACCTCGGCATGACGCTGCGCCAGCTGCGCTACCGGCTGCAGAAGTGGGGGATGGAGTAAGGCGGCGCTCCCACGGGGTAATGCTTCCATGATGTGGATGGCATCGATTCTGGCCGGAGGTCGAGCGATTGAATAGAATGGCGTCATGAATCCGACCATCCACCATCACGGCGCGCGCCATGGCGTCACCGGCTCCTGTCATCAGCTCTTCGTCGAGGGCGACAACAGCTTCCTGATCGACTGCGGCCTGTTCCAGGGCACCGAGACCGCGCCCGACGGCAGGGCCGGCGCCGACCGGCTCGACATCGACTTCCCGATCGCCGGCATCGGCGCGCTGGTGCTGACCCATGTGCACATCGACCACTGCGGCCGCCTGCCGTGGCTGCTGGCGGCCGGCTTCAAGGGGCCGATCCTGTGCAGCGAGCCCTCCGCGCGCCTGCTGCCCACGGTGCTGGCCGACGCCTTCCAGGTCGGCGTCAGCCGCGACAGGGCGATGGTCGAGCGCTACCTCGACATGGTCGAGCCGCGCATCCGCGCGCTGCCCTACGGCAAGTGGCACACGATCTACCGCAGCGCCGGCGCCACCTGCCGCATCCGCCTGCAGCGCGCCGGGCACATCCTCGGTTCGGCCTACGTCGAATGCGAGCTCTCCGGCGCGGCCTGGCCCGACAAGCGCCGCGTGATCTTCTCCGGCGACCTCGGTGCGCCGCATGCGCCGCTGCTGCCCGCGCCGCGCCCGCCGTGGCAGGCCGACGTGCTGGTGCTCGAGACCACCTACGGCGACCGCCAGCACGAGGATCGCCGCAACCGGCGCAAGCGCCTGCAGGCGGTGGTCGAGCGTGCGCTGGAGGACGGCGGCACCGTCATCATCCCGGCCTTCAGCATCGGCCGCACGCAGGAGCTGCTGTACGAGTTCGAGGACATCCTGCACACCGAGCGCCAGCGCCCGGGCAAGCATGCGGACAAGTGGGCGGGGCTGAAGATCTTCCTCGACTCGCCGCTCGCCCAGCGCTTCACCGAGCTCTACCGCGCGCTGCAGCCGTTCTGGGACGCCGAGGCGCGGGCGCGGGTTCGCGCCGGTCGCCAGCCGCTGAGCTACGATCAGCTGGTCGCCATCGACACCCACGAGCGCCATCTCGCCAACGTGCAGCGCCTGGCGCGCAGCCGCGAGCCCGCCATCGTCATCGCCGCCAGCGGCATGTGCGCCGGCGGCAGGGTGGTGAATTACCTCAAGGCCATGCTCGGCGACCCGCGCCATGACGTGCTCTTCGTCGGCTACCAGGCGCGCGGTACGCCCGGGCATGCCATCCAGACCTACGGCCCGCGCGGCGGCTACGTCGAGCTCGATGGCGAGCGCATCGACATCCGCGCCGGCGTGCATTCGATGTCCGGCTACTCGGCGCATGCCGACCAGGCCGACCTCACCCGCTTCGTCACCCGCATGCGCCATCTGCCCGGCGAGGTTCGCCTGGTGCATGGCGAGGACGAGGTGCGCGCCGCCTTCGCGCGCCACCTCGGCGCCGCGACCGCCGGCAAGGTCCGGATCGTGGCCTGATCGCGGCCGCGCGTCGGTCGCGACCGCAGTGCTCGCCCTCCGCCCGGTGGAAATTCGTCCCGCATGCGTCCCGCCGCAGCCGGATCGCGGTCAGCAGGGCTGCCGGACTGGCCGTGGTCGTGCATTTGTTCCTGTGTGGCCTTTGGCGTATCTTCATACGATCATCGAAAATGTCCGGTCTCCTGCGACCGGCATGTGATTCGCGGTTCCGAGCAAACTGGGGGATTCGTCATGGGCAGCAAGATTCGGGGCATGTGGTCTGGGGTGGTTCGTTTCCTGGTGCTGGGGGCCGCCGTCGGCGTGCTCGCCGGCTGTGCGTCTTCCTTCCCGTCGGCGCCGCCCGCCGCGGCGGATGCCGAATACAACTACCTGATCGGTCCGGGCGACACCCTCAACATCGTCGTCTGGCGCAACCCGGAGCTCTCCATGTCGGTGCCGGTGCGCCCCGACGGCAAGATCACCACGCCGCTGGTCGAGGACCTGCCGGCGATCGGCAAGGACTCCACCACGCTGGCGCGAGACATCGAGAAGGAACTGGCCAAGTTCATCCGCGAGCCGGTGGTCACCGTGATCGTCACCAACTTCGCCGGCCCCTACAGCGAGCAGATCCGCGTGGTCGGCGAGGCCGCCGAGCCGCGCATCCTGCCCTACACGCAGAAGATGACCCTGCTCGACGTCATGATCGCGGTCGGCGGGCTGACCGAATTCGCCGACGGCAACGCCGCGAGCATCCTGCGCACCGGTGAGGGCAACAAGCAGTACAGCGTGCGCATCAAGGATCTGGTCAAGCGTGGCGACGTGTCGGCCAACGTCGAGATGCGTCCGGGCGACGTGCTGATCATCCCGCAGAGCTGGTTCTGATCCCGGGATCCCGATCCACCCCTCGGGCGGGGCCGGCGCCGCGCAGGCGGTGAGGCCCGACCCGAATCCTGCGAGCTGATTCATGGAAGAACTCGTATCGCAAATCACCGGCTACCTGCGCGGCATGTGGCGCTTCCGGTGGTGGGGGCTCGCGCTCGCCTGGATCGTCGGCATCGTCGCCGGAGTCGTCATCTACAAGATGCCCGACAAGTACGAATCGAGCGCGCGCGTTTTCGTGGATACGCAGTCGGTGCTGCGCCCGCTGATGGCGGGGCTGGCGGTGCAGCCCAACGTCGACCAGCAGATCGCGATGCTGAGCCGCACGCTGATCAGCCGCCCGAACGTCGAGAAGCTGATCACCATGGCCGACCTCGACCTCGGGGTGAATACGCCCGAACAGCGCGAAGCCCTGATCACCCGCCTGTCCGAGGACCTGCGCATCGGCTCGGCCGACCGCACCAACCTGTTCACCCTGTCGTATTCGGACACCCGGCCCGAGCGCGCGCAGCGCGTCGTGCAGTCGCTGCTGTCGCTGTTCGTCGAGTCCGGCCTGGGCAGCAAACGCCAGGACGCGGACGCCGCGCGGCGCTTCATCGAGGAGCAGATCCGCAGCTACGAGCACAAGCTCACCGAGGCCGAGAACCGGGTGAAGGAGTTCCGCTTGCGCAACATGGCGGTGCTCGGTGACGGTGCGCGCGACTACGTCGCCCAGATCGGCGCTCTCTCCGAGCAGGTGCAGCAGGCCCGGCTCGAACTGCGCGAGGCCGAGAACGGCCGCGACTCGCTGCAGCGCCAGCTGGTCGGCGAGGAGCCGGTCCTGCTGCCGCAGACGCCGTCGGCGTCCGGGGTGTCGATCCCCGAGATCGACGGCCGCATCGACACCCTCAAGCGCAACCTCGACGAGCTGCTGCTGCGCTACACCGACAAGCACCCCGACGTGGCCGGCACGCGGCGCCTGATCGAGGAGCTCGAGGCGCAGAAGCTCGCGCAGGTGCAGACCATGCAGGCCAGCGGCGGCAGCCAGTTCGGCGCGCTCGATTCCAACCCGGTGTATCAGCAGATGAAGCTCGCCCTGGTGCAGGCCGAGTCGCGCGTGGCTTCGCTGCGGGTGCGCGTCGGCGAGTTCCAGGGGCGGCTCGACCAGCTGCGCGAGCAGGCGCGCATGGTGCCGCAGATCGAGGCGGAAATGGCCCAGCTCAACCGCGACTACAGCGTGCACAAGAGCAACTACGACGCCCTGGTCGCGCGTCGCGAGTCGGCCAGCATCGCGGTGGACATGAACACCCAGACCGGGGTGGCCGACTTCCGCGTCATCGACCCGCCCACGCTGGCGACAAAGCCGACTGCGCCCAACCGCATCCTGCTGATCCCGCTGGCGGGGCTGGTCGGGCTTGCCGCCGGCTTCGCGCTGACCTTCCTGATCAGCCAGTTGCGTCCTGCATTCACCGATCCGCGCACGCTGCGCGAGGTCAGCGGCCTGCCGGTGCTGGGCTCGGTCTCCATGCTGCGCACGCGCGAGCGCGCGGCGGCGCGGAGACGCGGCCTGTTCGCCTTCGGGGCCGGTGTCGCGGCCTATGCCGGTGCGTTCGCCGCGGCTGCGGTCGCCTTGCGCTTGATCCAGGGTTAAACGAGGCCTCACGATGAGTCTTATTGAAAAAGCCGCGCAACGCCTCGATCAGCTCAAGCAGGCCTCGGCCGAGCCGGGGGACGAACAGCTATCGCCGCCGGCAGCCCGGCCCCCGGCTGGTGCCGGACCTGAGGCGGCTGCCGCGGCGCCCGCAAGAAGCCTCACCCAGTCCTCCGAGGTGCCGCTGACCGCGCCCCTGGCGCAGGCGGCGCCGGTGTCGCGAACGGCCCACATAGACCTGGGTGCCCTGGCGGCGCGGGGCATGGTCACACCCGACGAGCCGCGCTCGTCGATCGCCGAGGAGTTCCGCGTCATCAAGCGGCCGCTGCTGCGCAATGCCACCGACACCAGCGCGGTGCGCATCGAGAACGCGAACCTGATCATGGTCACCAGCGCCCTGCCGGGCGAGGGCAAGACCTTCAGTGCGATCAACCTCGCGATCAGCATGGCGATGGAACTCGACTACACGGTGCTGCTGGTCGATGCCGACGTGTCGCGGCCCTCGGTGTTCCGCCAGCTCGGCCTGCCGCCCGAGCGCGGCCTGATGGACGTGCTGGCCGGCGAGGTCACCGACCTCAGCGAGGTCCTGCTGCGCACCAACATCGAGAAGCTCTCGATCCTGCCCGCCGGCATGCCGCATCAGCGCGCCACCGAGCTGCTCGCCTCGGAGAACATGAACCGGCTGCTCAAGCAGATCGCCAGCCGCTACTCCGACCGCATCGTCATCTTCGATTCGCCGCCGCTGCTCGTTACCACCGAATCGCGCGTGCTCGCCACCCACATGGGCCAGGTGCTGGTCGTGGTCGAAGCCGAGCGCACCACGCACGCCTCGGTCAAGCAGGCGCTGGCCACCATCGAAAGCTGCCCGATCAAGCTGATGATGCTCAACAAGTCGCGTCAGAGCGGACCCGGGTCGTACTACGGATATGGATACGGATATGCTTATGGTGAAAAGCCGCGCGAGAACGCGGCCTGAGGTGGCCCTCCCGCGCCTCACGCTGATTGCCGCGCTGCTGCTGCCGCTCACTGCGTCGGGACTCGCGCAGGCGCAGACGGTGCGCATCCAGCCCACCCTCGACACCAGCCTGACCTGGACCGACAACGTCGACACCACCGACACCGACGAGCAGCAGGACTGGATCCTGGAGGTCTCGCCGGGGGTGTCGATCAGTCGCGAGTCGGGCCGCTTCAGCGGTGCGCTCGACATGCGGCTGCGCAACCAGATTTATGCCGAACAGACCGAGGACAACACGACCTTCCTCGCGCTGCAGGGCAGGGGCACGATCGAGGCCGTCGAGGATGCATTCTTCGTCGACCTCGGGGCCTCGGTCAGCCGCGACAACCGCTCCGCGTTCCGCGGCCGCTTCGCCGGCGACACGCTCGACAGCGATGAGGACAACGAGACCCGGCTGTTCTATGTCGGTCCGCGCTTCGGATTTCGTTTCGGCGAGAGCGGGCTGGGCAACATCGGCTATCAGGAGCGCTGGCTGAGCGGCGGGGATAACGCCCTGGGCGACCGCCGCACCAGCACCTGGAACGCGAGCGTGGCGGATCCGGTCGCCCTGCGCCTGTTCGGCTGGGGGCTGGACTACCAGCGCACCGACACCCGCTACGACGAAGGCGACACCCGCGACCTCATGCAGGAAATCGGCCGCGGCACGCTCTTCATCAACCTCGATCCGCAGTTCCGGGTACGTGCGATCGCCGGCTACGAGTCCAACGACTATTCGACGGTCCAGGGCGAGAGCGGTGCCATCTGGGGGGCGGGCTTCGACTGGTCGCCGACCGAGCGCACCAGCATTTCCGCCACCGGCGAGGACCGCATCTTCGGCACCGGCTACGACGTCGGCGTGCAGCACCGCATGGCGCGCTCGGTATGGAGCTTCTCGGCCACGCGCGACATCACGTCCTCGCTGGACGAGCTCGGCGAGACCCTGCTGCTCACCCCGCAGAACATCCTGGATCTCGAGGAGCTCCTCGTCACCGACCCGGACGCGGTCGACGATTACCTCGCCGGGCTCACGCCGCTCTTCATCCGCACCAACCGCTACTACGTCAGCAAGGCGGTGCGTGCTGCCGTCACCCTGATCGGCGTGCGCAACACGCTCACCGTCGGCGTCGCCCAGACCGACCGCTCGCAACTCGACACCCTGGGCTTCAGCGGCCTGGTCGACGACGAGTTCGACACCTACGACCGCGTCAAGACGCGCGAGGCCTTCGTGGCCTTCGATCACAAGCTCTCGGGCCTGGCCACGCTGAGGCTCGCGCTGCAGCGCTCGAAGTCCCAGGGCTACGGCGAGGACGAGGACGAGACGACGCGCACCGCCTACACCGTCGGCGTTACCCGCAACCTCGGCCCGCGGACCAGCGCCAGCCTCACCTACCGCCACACCAGGTCCGAAGGCACCGACGCCTACACCGAGAACACGATCGTCGCCGCGGTCGGCATGCGGTTCTGAGCGGAGAGCCGATGTACACCTCATTCTTCAAGCTCAGTGGCAAGCCCTTCCAGCTCAACCCGGACCCCGCCTTCTTCTACGGCAGCCGGGGCCACCGGCGGGCGATGGCCTACCTGGAGTACGGCCTGCACCAGAGCGAGGGCTTCATCGTCATCACCGGCGAGATCGGCGCCGGCAAGACGACGATCGTGCGCAGCCTGTTCGAGCAGCTCGACCCCGAGCGCGTCGTCGCGGCCAACATCGTCAGCACCCAGATCGATGCCGACGACATGCTGCGCCTGGTCGCCGCCGCCTTCGGCGTGCCCAGCCGCAACCTCGACAAGGCGGGGCTGCTGCTGGCGCTCGAGACCTACCTGGTGTCGGTCACCGCGGCGGGCAAGCGCGCGCTGCTGATCGTCGACGAGGCGCAGAACCTGACCCCGGCGGCGGTCGAGGAGCTGCGCATGCTGTCCAACTTCCAGCTCGAGGACCACGCCCTGCTGCAGAGCTTCCTGGTCGGCCAGCCGGAATTCCGCGACATGATGCAGCACCCCGAGATGCAGCAGCTGCGCCAGCGCGTGATCGCCTCCTACCACCTCGGCCCGCTCGACGCTCAGGAGACCCGCGGCTACATCGAGCACCGCCTGTCGCGCGTCGGCTGGGCCAGGGACCCCGACTTCGAGCCGGGTGCGTTCAGCGCCATATATGGCTACACCGGCGGCATCCCGCGCCGCATCAACACCCTGTGCGACCGGCTGATGCTGTCCGCCTACCTCGGCGAGCGCCACATGATCGGCGAAGGCGACGTCCGCGAGGTGATCGACGAGCTCAAGGAAGAGTTCGCCCCCGGCCGCGCCCGTCCGCTGCAGCCGCCGCAGCCCGCGGCGGGCGGTGATGCGGAGCTCGCGCTGCGCCTCGACGCCCTCGCGCTCGAGCGCCTGCGCGCGCCGCCCGAACTCGCCGAGCGGGCCACGAGCCTCGCCGGCAACTACGACCTGCAGCGCATCGAGGCGCGGCTCGCCGGTCTCGAGCAGTCGGTCTCCGCGACCCTCCAGGTCCTCTCCCAACTGCTGCAGGCGGTGCGCCGCGACGCGCCGGCAACGGACAAATCCGAATGAGCACTACGGCCGAGAAGCCCGCGCCGGTCATCTGCGTCGTCGGCGCCCGCCCCAACTACATGAAGGTCGCGCCCATCATCCGCGCCTTCGCCGCCCACAATCCGCCGATCCCCACGCTGCTGGTGCATACCGGCCAGCACTACGACCCGGCGATGAAGGACCGCCTGTTCGCCGACCTCGAACTGCCCGAGCCCGACGTCAACCTCGCCGTCGGCTCCGGCTCGCACGCGGTGCAGACCGCCGAGGTCATGAAGCGCTTCGAGCCGGTGATCGACGAGTACGGCGCGCGCGCGGTACTGGTGGTGGGCGACGTCAATTCCACGCTCGCCTGCGCGCTGGTCGCCAGCAAGCGCCACATCCCGGTGGTGCACGTCGAATCCGGCCTGCGCAGCTACGACCGGCGCATGCCTGAGGAGATCAACCGCGTCCTCACCGACCAGATCTCCGACGTGCTCTACACCACCGAGCGCTCCGCCCACGACAACCTCGCGCGCGAGGGCATCGCGCCCGAGCGCGCGGTCTTCGTCGGCAACGTCATGATCGACAGCCTGCGCGCCAGCCTGCCCAAGGCGGTGCCTGCCGACGCGCTGCTCGCCAGCGCCGGGCTGGATGCCGGGCGGATTGCCGGCGGCTACGGCGTCGTCACCCTGCACCGGCCGTCCAACGTCGACGATGCCGAGGTGCTCGGGCCGATCATCGACGCCCTGCGCACCGTCGCCGAGCGCCTGCCGCTGGTCGTCGCGCTGCATCCGCGCACCCGCAACAACCTCGAGCGCTTCGGCATGCTCGGCCGGCTCGACACCCCGGGCTTCCTGATCCTGCCGCCGCAGGGCTACCTGGAGATGCTCGGCCTGATGTCGGGCGCGCGCATGGTGCTCACCGACTCCGGCGGCATCCAGGAAGAGACCACCGCGCTCGGCGTGCCCTGCATCACCATCCGCGAGAACACCGAGCGTCCGATCACCGTGGAGCAGGGCACCAACACCCTGGTCGGCATCGATCCGCAGGCCATCCTCGCCGCGGCGCGCGGCGTGCTCGCCACCGGCGGCAAGGGCGGGCGCATCCCCGAGCTGTGGGACGGGCGCTGCGCCGAGCGCATCGCCGCCCACCTGCACGACTGGCTGCTGCGCACCGAGGCCGGCCCGCCCGCCGGAAGCTGACATGGAGACCCGCATCACCAACGCCTTCACCTGCGACGTCGAGGACTACTTCCAGGTCTCCGCGCTGGCGCCGCACTTCCCGCGCAACCAGTGGGACAGCGTCCCGTGCCGGGTCGAGGCCAACGTGGAGCGCGTGCTCGAACTGCTCGACGGCCATGGCGTGCGCGGGACCTTCTTCACCCTGGGCTGGATCGCCGAACGCTTCCCGCAGCTCGTCCGCCGCGTCGCCGACGCCGGCCACGAGGTCGCCAGCCACGGCTACGGCCACCAGCGCGCGAGCGAGCTGACGCCCGAGGCCTTCCGCGCCGACATCCGGCTCGCCAAGGCCATCCTCGAGGACATCACCGGCCGGGCCGTCACCGGTTACCGCGCCCCCAGCTTCTCGATCGGCACCGCCAACCTGTGGGCGCACGACTGCATCGCAGAGGAGGGCTACCGCTACAGCTCGAGCGTGTATCCGGTGCGCCACGACCACTACGGCATCCCGGACGCGCCGCGTTTCCCGTGGCGGCTGCCCAGCGGCCTCGTCGAGGTGCCGATCACCACCCTGCACCTGTTCGGGCGCAACTGGCCGGCGGGCGGCGGCGGCTTCTTCCGCCTGCTGCCCTATGCACTCTCGCGCTGGCAGATCGCGCACTTCAACACCCGCGACAAGCGCCCCGCGATCTTCTATTTCCACCCCTGGGAGCTTGACCCCGATCAACCTCGCGTGACCGACGCCACGACAAAGATCCGGTTTAGGCATTACATTAATCTCAGTCGTACGGCCGCGCGGCTCGACCGCCTGCTGTCCGATTTCTCGTGGGGGCGTGCAGACGAGGTTTTTAGCGACGCCGCCTGAACCGACAGGATCCGGATGCCCAGCATGGACCGATTGCCGATCAGTGTCAGCATGCTCACCTCATCGCAACGCGAGCGCTGGGACGCCTTCGTGCAGCGTTGTCCGCAGGCCACTTTCTTCCATCTCTCGGCCTGGCAGGGGATCCTGGAAGAGGTTTTCGACCACCGCAGCTTCTACCTGTATGCCGAGCGCGCGGGCGAGATCGTCGCCATCCTGCCGCTCGCCGAAGTCCGTAGCCGGCTATTCGGCCACGCGCTGACTTCGCTCCCCTTCTGCGTCTATGGCGGCATCGCCGCGGATGTCGATGCCGGCGCCGACGTTGCCCACGAGCTCGAATCCAAGGCCGAGACGCTCGCCCACGCGCTGGGCGTGCGGTACCTCGAATACCGCAACCTGCACGCCCGCCACCCGGAGTGGCCGCGGCAGGACCTCTACGTCAGCTTTCGCAAGGAGATCCTCCCCGAGGTCGAGGCCAACATGCTCGCCATTCCGCGCAAGCAGCGCGCCATGGTGCGCAAGGGCATCAAGAACGGGCTGGTCAGCGAGATCGACGACGGCGTCGACCGCTTCTTCGCGCTCTACGCCGACAACGTGCTGCGCCACGGCACGCCGGCGCTGTCGAAAAAGTATTTTCAGCGCCTCAAGGACAGCTTCGGCGAGGCCTGCGAGGTCCTCACCGTGGTCGGTCCGGACGGCAAGCCGCTGTCGAGCGTGCTGAGCTTCTACTTCCGCGACGAGGTGCTGCCGTACTACGCCGGCGACGACGTGGCGGCGCGCGAGCTCGCTGCCAACGACTTCAAGTACTGGGAGCTGATGCGCCGCGCCTGCGAGCGTGGCTGCAAGGTCTTCGACTACGGCCGCAGCAAGGTCGGCACCGGCCCCTACGATTTCAAGCGCAACTGGGGCTTCGAGCCGCAGCCGCTGTCTTACGAGTACCGCCTGTACAAATGCGACGGGGTCCCGCAGCACAACCCGATGAACCCGAAGTACCGCAGCTTCATCGCGCTGTGGAAGCGCCTGCCGATCGGGGTGGCGAACCGGCTTGGGCCCTACATCGTGCGCAACCTGGGGTAGGACCGTGACGCCGGACAAGGACGGGCTGCCTCCGGTGCTCTACCTCACGCACCGCATCCCTTATCCGCCCAACAAGGGCGACAAGGTCCGCTCCTTCAACATCCTGCGCCAGCTCGCGCGCACCCACCGGGTCTGGCTCGGCACCTTCGTCGACCACCCCGACGACCAGCGCCACATTCCCGCGCTTGCCCAGTGGTGCGTGCAGACCTGCGTGGTCCCGATCGAGCCCGGCGTCCGCCGCATCGCCAGCCTGCGCGGCCTGCTGCGCGGCGAAGCGCTCAGCCTGCCGTACTACCGCAGTCCGCGCCTCGCCGACTGGGTGGCGCGCAAGGTCGCCGAGCACGAGATCCGCGCCGCGGTGGCCTTCTCCGGGCCGATGGCGCAATACCTCGACGTCCCCGGACTCGATCGCCGCATCATCGACTTCTGCGACGTCGACTCCGCCAAATGGTCCCAGTACGCCGCCGAGCACCGGTGGCCGATGTCCTGGCTTTACCGCCGCGAAGGCGCCCGCCTGCTCGACTTCGAGCGCGCTGCCGCCAGCCGTGTCGATGCCAGCCTGTTCGTCACTGCCGCTGAGGCCGAACTCTTCCGCCGCGCAGCACCCGAGGCCTCGGGCCGGATCGGCGTCATGCAGAACGGCGTCGATGCCGACTTCTTCTCGCCCGCGCATGGCGGCGAATCCCCCTATCCGGCAGGCGCTCCCGTCATCGTCTTCAGCGGCGCCATGGACTACTGGCCCAACGTCGACGCGGTGGGCTGGTTCGCCACCGAACTCCTGCCGCGCATCCGCCAGCAGCTGCCTGGCGTGCGCTTCTGGATCGTCGGCATGAACCCGGCGCCGGCGGTGCAGGCGCTGGCGGGGGAGGGCATCGTCGTCACCGGCACCGTGCCCGACGTGCGCCCCTACCTCGCCCATGCCGACGTGGTCGTCGCCCCGCTGCGCATCGCGCGCGGCATCCAGAACAAGGTCCTCGAAGCGATGGCCATGGCCCGCCCGGTCGTCGTCTCCGCCGACTCCGCCGCCGGCCTCGCAGCGCAGCCCGGACAGGACTGCGAGATCGCCCGCGATGGCGAAGACAGCGTCCGCCAGGTGCTGCAACTGCTGGAGGATCCCGCCCGCCGCAGCGCCATGGGCGTCGCCGCGCGCAGCTGCGTGGTGGAGAACTACAGCTGGCAGGCCCATCTCGCTCGGCTCGACACCCTCCTTACTCCGGCCTGATCTCGCCATGTCTCGCATCGCCTCCCGCGCCTTCACCACCGTCGCCCTCGCGCTCGCCCTGACGCTGCTGTGGGTGGTGGGCTGGTACTGGCAGACCGCGCAGGAGATCGCCGACATCTGGCGGCGCTCGGACACCTTCGCCCACGGCCTCGTCGTGCTGCCGGCCTTCGCCTGGCTGGTGTGGGACGCACGCGAGCGCATCGGCGAACTGCAGCCGCAGCCCGTAGGATGGATGGCGCTGCCCATCCTCGCCGCCGGCCTGTTGTGGATGCTCGGCGGCATGGTCAGCGTCGCCGCGGCCCAGCACTTCGCCCTGTTCGCCATGCTCGTCTCGGCTTTCGTCGGCGTCCTCGGCTGGCGCCTGAGCCGGGTGCTGCTGTTCCCACTGGTTTTCCTGTTCTTCGGGTTGCCGATCGGGGAGTTCATGATCCCCACGCTGATGCACTACACCGCGGAGGTCACGGTGTGGGCGCTGCGCCTGTCCGGCGTGCCGGTGTATCAGGATGGGCTGCATTTCGTGGTACCCAATGGTCGCTGGTCGGTGGTGGAGGCCTGCAGCGGTATCCGTTACCTCACCGCGTCGCTGATGGTGGGCGCGCTCTACGCCTATCTCAACTACACCAGCCTCAAGCGCCGGCTACTGTTCATGGTGGTCGCGCTCATCGCCCCCATCCTCGCCAACTGGCTGCGCGCCTACATGATCGTGATGATGGGCTACCTCACCGACAACCGTTTTGGCGCCGGCGAGGATCACGTCTTCTACGGATGGATCCTGTTCGGCGTGGTCATCCTCGCGATGTTCTGGATCGGTGCGCGCTGGCACGAGCTCAGGCTGCCCGCGGCCCAGGTGAGGGCGCCCGCGACGATGCAGCGCGCCGCGTCGTGGGGCAGGGGGCTGCCGCTGATCATCGCGATCGCCATCTTCCCTCCGGTGCTGAAGCTCCTCGACACCCCGGTGCCCGATTTTCCGGTCCGCATCGCCGCGCCCGAGCCGGCGGCCGGCTGGACGACGTCCCTGGGTCCCGACATCGACTACCGCCCGACGTACAGGGGCGCGCGTGCGGATGTATTCCAGGCCTACGCGGCCGACGGCGCAGCATTGCCCGTCGGCTTCTTCGCGGCGTGGTACGTGGGCCAGCGCGAAGGCAGCGAGATGATCGCGTGGGAGAACGGGCCCACTTCGCCCCGCCAGCAGGACACCCGTCTCGTTCGCAACACGCTCACGCTGGAGGTGGACGGCTTCACCGTGCGTGAGAACCGCATCGCGACGCCCGCCGGACGAATGCTCGTCTGGCACTGGTACCGGGTGAACGGCCGCAGCCTCACGCGTGATGCCGAGGTCAAGCTGCGCCTGGCGTTCGATCGCCTCCGTGGCATGGACGACGAGTCCGCGGTGGTCGTGCTCGTCACGCCCGAGGGGCGCGATGATGAAGAGGCCGCACGCTCGCGCCTGGAGGCTTTCTTCCGTAGCCATCGGACCGCGATCGAGGCTGCGCTGGACGCGCCGGCTCGGAGCATCCCGCAATGACGCTAACCACGGGCGCCCCCGCTACAGGGTCGCGCCCGCTGGTCCTGCACGTCCTCTACAGCTTCGACGTCGGCGGGCTGGAGAACGGCGTGGTCAATCTCATCAACCACATGCCGCCCCAGCGCTTCCGTCATGCGGTGGTCGCGCTCACGCGGTGCGCGCCGGCCTTCTGCGAGCGGGTGCGACGCGGCGATGTCGAGTTCATCTCGCTGAACAAGCCGCCCGGCCACGGTGTCCGGCTCTTTCCTGCATTCCTCCGCCTCTGCCGCCGCCTGCGCCCGTCGATCGTGCACACCCGCAACCTGGCCGCACTGGAGTTCGCCGTGCCGGCTGCGCTGGCGGGCGTCCGGGCGCGGGTGCATGGCGAGCACGGCTGGGACACCGCCGATCCCGGCGGCACGCGACGCAAGTACCAATTGCTGCGTCGCGCCTACAGCCCCTTCGTCAGCCGCTACGTCGCGCTGTCGGGGCAGATCGAGTCCTATCTGGTCGATCGGGTGGGCATCGCGCCCGAGCGGGTGGAGCGCATCTGCAACGGTGTCGATACCGCCCGCTTCCGGCCTGCGGCTGTCCGTGAGCCGCTCGCCGGGAGTACGTTCGACGACACTGCGCTGGTGATCGTCGGCACCGTCGGCCGGCTGCAGGCGGTGAAGGATCAGGTGAATCTCGTGCGTGCGTTCGCCCTCGCGCGCGGACAGGGTCGAGCTGGCGCACGGCTGCGTCTGCTGATCGCCGGCGACGGCCCGCAGCGCGCCGACGTCGAGGCGGAGATCCGCGCCGCCGGCATCGGCGACGTCACCTGGCTCGCCGGCGAGCGCAGCGACGTGCCCGAACTCATGCGCGCGCTCGACGTGTTCGCGCTGCCCTCGCAGGCCGAGGGCATTTCCAACACCATCCTCGAAGCCATGGCCAGCGGCCTGCCGGTGGTCGCGACCGACGTGGGCGGCAATGCCGAACTGGTCGCGGAGGGCGAGACCGGCGCCCTCGTTCCGGCGCGCGATCCGGATGCCATGGCGAGGGAATTACTGCGCTACACTGAAGATGCTGCATTGCGACACGCCCATGGTGTCGCGGGTCGCAAGCGGGTGGAGCAGAATTTCAGCATCGACGGCATGGTGATGCGCTACACCCGGCTGTACGAAGACTTGCTCAAGTGAACGCATGTAAAGGATCCTGATCATGTGTGGCATCGCCGGCCTCTTCGATACCCGCGGCAAGCGCGACTTCGATCGTGCGCTGATGCAGCGCATGAACGACGTCCAGCATCACCGCGGTCCGGACGAGGGCGGCTACCACTTCGAGCCCGGGGTCGCGCTCGCCCATCGCCGGCTGTCGATCATCGACCTTGCCACCGGCCAGCAGCCGCTGTTCAACGAGGACGGCTCGGTGGCGGTGGTCTTCAACGGCGAGATCTACAACTTCCAGGCACTCGTCCCCGAGCTCGAGGCCCTGGGCCACGTCTTCCACACCCGCAGCGACACCGAGGTCATCGTCCACGCCTGGGAAGCCTGGGGCGAGGACTGCGTGCGGCGCTTCCGCGGCATGTTCGCCTTCGCGCTGCACGACCGCAATCGCGACACCCTGTTCATGGCGCGCGACCGCCTCGGGGTCAAGCCGATGTTCTATGCGCTGCTGCCTGACGGCACGCTCGCCTTCGGCTCCGAGCTCAAGGTACTGATGCAGCATCCGGATCTGGACCGCCGCATCGATCCGCTCGCGGTGGAGGAGTACTTCGCGCTGGGCTACGTCGCCGAACCGCGCACCATCTTCCTCGGCGCCAGGAAGCTCGGCCCGGGCGAATCGCTGTGCGTCCGCCGCGGCCACCCCGTGCCCGGACCCCGGCAGTACTGGGACGTGCGCTTCACCCTAGACAACCCCACCAGCCTCGAAGACGCCAGCGCCGAGCTCGTCGAGCGTCTGCGCGAATCCGTGCGCCTGCGCATGATCGCCGAGGTGCCGCTGGGCGCCTTCCTCTCCGGCGGGGTGGATTCCAGCGCGGTGGTCGCCACCATGGCGGGGCTCTCCGACGAGCCGGTCAACACCTGCTCCATCGCCTTCGACGACCCCAAGTTCAACGAATCCGAGTTCGCCCAGAAGGTCGCCAACCGCTACCGCACCAATCACTTCGTCGAGACGGTCAAGTCCGACGACTTCGACCTCGTCGACACCCTGGCCGCGCTCTACGACGAGCCCTACGCCGACAGCTCCGCCATCCCCACCTACCGGGTGTGCCAGCTCGCGCGCAAGAAGGTCACCGTGGCGCTCTCGGGCGACGGCGGCGACGAGAGCTTCGGCGGCTACCGGCGCTACCGCCTGCACCTGATGGAAGAGAAGATGCGCGCCGCGCTGCCGATGGGCGTGCGCCGGCCGCTCTTCGGCCTGCTCGGGCGCGCCTACCCCAAGGCCGACTGGGCGCCGCGCGTGTTCCGCGCCAAGACCACCTTCCAGGCCATGGCGCGCGACGCCACCGAGGCCTACTTCCACAGCGTCTCCATCCTGCGCGGCGACATGCGCGCAAGGCTGTTCAGCGCCGATTTCCGCAGCAAGCTCGGCGGTTACGACGCGCTCGACGTATTCCGCCGCCACGCCGCGAACGCCGGCACCGACGATCCGCTCGCGCTCATCCAGTACCTCGACCTCAAGACCTACCTGGTCGGCGACATCAACACCAAGGTCGACCGCGCCAGCATGGCCCACTCGCTCGAAGTGCGCGAACCGCTGATGGACCACGAGCTGGTCGAATGGCTCGCCACCCTGCCTTCTGGCCTCAAGATCCGGGGCAACGAGGGCAAGTTCCTGTTCAAGAAGGCCATGGAGCCCTTCCTGCCCGACGACGTGCTCTATCGCCCGAAGATGGGATTCTCGGTGCCGCTCGCGCGCTGGTTCCGCGGCCCGCTCAAGCAGCGCGTACGGGACGCGGTGCTGGGCGAGACGCTGGCGGCCACGGGGATCTTCAATACCGACTACCTGCGGCATCTGGTCGACGCCCATCAGTCCGGTGCGCGTGACTACAGCTCGCCGCTGTGGACGCTGTTGATGTTCGAAGCCTTCGTCCGCAACAACGGATCAATGGGGTCAGACTCCATTGATCGGCGCGCGCATGCCTGAGTAAGTGATATGCCAAACACTGACACTGTCTCTCAAAACCCGCTCGACACGCAGTCGCGAGACTTTGCTGAAGAATGCTGTCGACAGTCGAGGCTTATCGCGCAAGACCCGCAGGAGGGGGACATGCTCGACTGGATCGAGCAGGTTGCGGATAGGGCTGGCTGGGGCGTGGTGAAGGAGTAAGCGCATGGATCGGCTGGAGGCGGTAAAAAGACGGATCGAGTCACTATCTGCGCACGAGTTGGCAGAGTTTCGGGAGTGGTTCTACGGCTATTTGATATCGATGGGGTCAGACTCCATTGATCCGTCGGAGCAATGAATGAAACCCTCGGAAGCCCTTCGCCTTCATCGGGAGCAGGTCAGACGCATCGTCGCTGCGCACCGCGCAAGCAACGCCCGCGTTTTCGGCTCGGTCCTCAGAGGCGATGACGAGGAGGGGAGCGATCTCGACATCCTCATCGACCCAACGCCAGAGACCACCCTGATGGATATCGGCGCTATCCGGCACGAGCTTCGTATGCTGTTGAACGTCGATGTCGATGTGCTGACACCGCGAGCACTCCCGGCGGGGCTGCGGGGGCAAGTGCTCTCTGAGGCGACGCCGCTATGAATCGATCCCTATTCATTGGCACTTCCGACCGCACCCAAGCCGGCGTTGCTGGCGATGCAAATGTTTTCGCTCGCTTCGTCGCGGGTGCTTGGCTCCACTGGCTGCTCGTTTTTTTCGCAGCGCTCGCGCTCTTTGCAACGCCGCTCCAGATGATGCGACTGGTCGAGGTCTTCTCCGAGCCGGTGCGCTTGGGCATTTCTGCGATCTGCGCTATCGGGGCAGGGGGCTTTGCGCTGCTATTTCATCGTCGGTTTCCCAAGGCCTTGGGCGGGCTCTTCGCCGCGCTTTCCAGTGTTCGCGTCTGGCAGGTGGTGGTATTCGGCCTGGTCCTGCGTGTGGTCTGGATAGCCCTGTTTCCCGCACAAGCCGGCTCCGACGGCGCCGTCTACCTCGGGCTGGCCGAACGACTCGCGCAGGGCGGTGCCTATGAAGCGGGGGGCACAAAGGCCTACTGGCCCGCGGGCTACCCGCTTTTTCTCGTTCCCTGGGTCGCAATCTTCGATGATCCACGCACCGCCTATCTCGCCTCCAACCTGGTGCTATTCGTTGTCGGCGCGTTTGGTGTAGCCGCATTGGCAAGATTCCTTGCCGGCGAGCGAGCAGGCAACTTTGCTGCGCTGCTGTTTGCAACTTGGCCGAACCTTGTTTTTCTGGCGGGCACGCCCGAGAAAGAAGTCCTTGTCCTCGCGCTATTGCCTTGGGCTACTTTCTGGATGCTTGCCGCCCTGAACCGCAGCGGTCGCGGTCTCAGTGTTTTCCAGGCAGGGCTGTTGCTTGGTGCATGCACTTTGGTTCAGCCATCGCTGCAGTTCCTGCCGTTCGTTGCTGCGATCCTTCTGGTGGGATCTGCGCGGCAGATGCGCGTCGGCTTTGCCCAGGCGCTTCTGGTTGTCCTGGGGGCTGCGCTCGTTGTGGCGCCATGGACGTACCGCAACTATCTGGTTTTCGATACTCCGGTCCTTGTCGCTACCAATGGTGGCAGCGTTCTTTATCGCGCTAATAACCCTCTCGCAACCGGGGGCTACATACCGCATGGGGAAATAGTCTTGGCCAACATGGACGAGATCACGCAGGACAAGGAGGGACGCCGTCTCGCCATGGAGTGGATCAAGGAGAACCCGAGCCGTTTCTTCGGTCTTTTGCTTGAGAAGCAGATTCGCTTCATGGGTGATGATGCTGTGGGTGTATACAGCACCTTCAAGGTGGGTGGTGCAGAGGGCGATCCAAAGCTCTACGCCATATTGAAGCTAGTTGCGAACGCTTGGTGGATGTTTGTCTGGATGGTCATTGGTTGTCTAGCTCTTATATCTCGATCCAAGGTTTTTTCTGCTCAGTCGTTCTCTGTCAGCGTAGTCTGGCTTTGGCTCTATCTATTCGCAATTCACAGCGTATTCGAAAGCGCCGGAAAATATCATGTGCCTGTACTGTGGGTGCCATGTGTCTTGTTAGCAGTTTTGCTGTCAGTCAGTGCCGATAGATGGGTGCTTCGGAGGTGACGCCTTTGACGCAGTTCTCACGGTTCTTGGCTGCCGGTGCAATCGGTACGATGGGGCACTACGCGCTGTTAATTTTGGCAGTTTCAGTTTTTGGTTTCGCGCCCGTGCTCGGCGCGACGATGGGAGCTGCACTAGGCGCATTGACGAATTACATGCTGAACTATCGCTACACGTTTATAAGTAATGTAAAGCATGTCGTCGCATTACCGCGCTTTCTTCTGCTGGCAGGTGTGGGAATTTTCTTGAACGCGTTTATTGTTGGTGTTTTTGTCCATTTTGGTCTTCATTATCTTGCAGCGCAGGTTATCGCAACGGCTGGTGTGCTGGTACTCAACTATTTCGTGAGCAAGACATGGATCTTTCGAGAGCCGAGGGTGTAACTTTTCCCAATATGCGGTTGCCTAACCCCAGCATCTCTGTGGTTGTACCTGCATTTAATGAGGAGGAGGTCCTGCCCGAATTTTACGAGCGAGCGTTAGCGGTGCTAAAGACTCTGGGTCTTCGCTATGAGATAGTCTTCATCAACGATGGAAGTAAGGACCGAACGCTTGACGTGATGTTGTCCCTGCGGGAGTCGGACCCAAACATCGCGGTTGTTGATCTTTCAAGAAATTTCGGCAAGGAGATTGCCTTAACGGCCGGCTTGGATCAATCTCGCGGAGATGTCGTGGTTGTTATCGATGCTGATTTGCAGGATCCGCCCGAATTGATTCCGGAGCTCGTTTCGGAGTGGAGAAAGGGTTTCGACGTTGTTTATGCAGTGCGGACTGAGAGAGGGGGCGAGACCTGGCTTAAGAAAGCTACAGCTGCTGCGTTCTACCGTCTCATTCAGTCGGTAAGCCGCATTGATATTCCGAAGGATACCGGTGACTTCAGGTTGATGAGCCGGCGGGCCGTAGAAGCGCTGAGCTCCCTACGCGAACATCACCGTTTCATGAAAGGGCTCTTTTCATGGATTGGATTCCCGTCTAAGCCAATTTATTACAAGCGCGCTCCGCGTGCGGCCGGGGAAACAAAGTGGGATTATTGGAAACTCTGGAATTTTGCGCTTGAAGGAATTACATCATTCACGATTGCTCCGCTCAAGATTGCGACCTACATTGGATTGGGTGTGGCAACGGGAGCCTTCATTTACGCAGCCTTTGTGATCTATAAAACTCTGATGTACGGGGATCCTGTTCAGGGCTATCCGTCGTTAATGGTTGTGGTGCTTTTTCTTGGGGGTACGCAGCTCATGTTTACGGGCATCTTGGGGGAGTATCTCGGGCGCGTTTTCGATGAGGTCAAGCAGCGGCCCCTCTATCTCCTGAATGACGTGCAGCCTAGCCAGTTGCCGCCTTGCTCGCGCGGGTTCGCAGACTATCCCAGTGCGGTGCCTTGCGTTGAGCCTTCTTCTCGTAGCGGGCAGTGAGTGCCAGATTCCGATTTTGGTAGTGACCTTCAATGCGCATCCTCCACATCCTCGACCACTCCATCCCGCTGCACAGCGGCTACACCTTTCGCACCGCGGCCATCCTGCGCGAGCAGCGGGCGCTGGGCTGGGAGACGTTTCACCTGACCTCGCCCAAGCAGGGCAGGACGGCGGCCGAGGTCGAGGATGTCGATGGCCTGCGCTTCTACCGCTGCCCGGTGCCCGAGCCCGGCCCGGCGGGGATCAACGAGCTGCGCCTGATGCGCGCCACCGAGACCCGCCTGGAAGAGCTCGCACGCGAGCTCAAGCCCGACGTGCTGCACGCTCATTCGCCCGTGCTCGACGCGATCCCGGCGATCCGCGTCGGCAAGCGCCTCGGCATTCCCGTCGCCTATGAGATCCGCGCGTTCTGGGAAGACGCTGCAGTCGACCACGGCACCACCAGCGAGGGCAGCGTCCGCTATCGCGTCACGCGCGCCATCGAAACCTGGGCGCTCCAGCGCGTCGATCACGCCTTTACGATCTGCGAGGGTCTGCGCGCCGACATCGTCGCGCGCGGCATCCCGGCGGACAAGGTCACCGTGATCCCCAACGCGGTGGATATCGAAGGCTTCCAGCTCTCGGGCGAAGCCGACCCCGCACTCCGCCGCCAGCTCGGCCTGGAGGGCTGCACCACGGTCGGCTTCGTCGGTTCCTTCTACGCCTACGAAGGCCTCGACCTGCTGCTCGATGCCTTCCCCGCGCTGCTGCAAAAGCGCCCCGACCTGCGCCTGCTGCTGGTGGGCGGCGGCCCGCAGGACGCCAACCTCAAGGCTCAGGCCCAGCGCCTGGGCGTGGCCGACAAGATCGTCTTTACCGGCCGCGTGCCGCACAGCGAGGTCAGCCGCTACTACGACCAGATTGACCTGCTCGCCTATCCGCGCCATTCCATGCGCCTCACCGAACTCGTCACCCCGCTCAAGCCGCTGGAGGCGATGGCGCAGGGGCGGCTGTTCGTGGCCTCGGACGTCGGCGGGCACAAGGAGCTGATCCGCGACGGCGAGACCGGCAGGCTGTTCGAGGCCGGCAGCGCCGAGGCGCTTGCCGCCACCATCGACGACATGCTCGACCATCGCGAGCGCTGGCCGGCGATGCGCGCGGCGGGGCGGCACTTCGTGGAAGAGGTGCGCAACTGGAAGAACAGCGTGGCCAATTACATCCCGGTGTACGGCCGGCTCACGCGGCGGAAGGCCGCATGAAGCTCGACGGGCTGCGCATCGCCCTCGTCGGCCCCTTGCCCCCTCCCGCGGGTGGCATGGCTAGCCAGACGCACCAGCTCGCCGAGCTGCTGCGCGGCGAAGGGGCGAGCGTCGAGCTAGTGCAGGTGAATGCGCCCTACAAGCCCGAATGGGCGGGCCGTATCAAGGGCGTGCGCGCGGGGTTCCGTCTGCTGCCTTACCTGGCGCACCTCTGGCAAGCTTGCGGCCGAGCGGACATCGTGCACGTGATGGCCAATTCCGGCTGGTCGTGGCACCTCTTCGCCATGCCGGCCATCCGCATCGCGGTGTTACGCGGCACGCCTGTCGTGGTCAATTACCGTGGCGGCGAGGCGGGGCCGTTTCTGGACAAGGCTGCAGCATCCGTGCGCGCCACGCTGCGCCACAGCGCAGGGCTGCTGTTGCCCTCGGGATTCTTGCTCGAAGTGTTCGCACGCCACGGCATGCAGGGCAGGGTAGTGCCGAACATCATCGACCTTGTCCGCTTCCACCCAGCGGAGCAGTACCCGCCCAAGCCGCAGGCGCCGCACATCATGGTGGCGCGCAACCTCGAGCCCATCTATGGCATCGACGTCGCGCTGCGTGCCTTCGTTGTCATCGCCGCAAAGCTGCCGGCGGCGCGCCTGTCGATTGCGGGCAGCGGGCCGCAGCGTGAAGAACTCGAACAGCTCGCCACCACGCTCGGCGTGGCCGACCGAGTCCGCTTTACCGGCCGACTCGACCGCGACCAGATGGCCGCGCTGTACCGCGAGGCAGACCTCTGCCTGAACCCCAGCCACGTCGACAACATGCCCAACTCGGTGCTCGAATCCCTGGCCAGCGGCGTGCCGGTGGTCAGCACCGATGTGGGCGGCGTGCCCTTCATCGTCGAGCACGGCCGCACCGCGCTGCTCGTACCGGTTAACGATGCCGAAGCCATGGGCGCCGCGGCGCTGCAGATCCTGACGGACCCAGCCAGTGCTGCCGCACTACGAAGCGCCGGGCTGCAAGCCGTGCAGCGCTACCGCTGGGAGACCGTGCGCGACACCCTGCTCGCCGCCTACCACGACGCCCTGCACGCGCCCGCCGAATCCATGCGGCCGGTGGCCTGAGAGAAAAGATCATGAGCGACTTCTACACCCGCTTCGTCTCCGGCGCGCTCTTCCCGCTTCAGGAGAAATTGAAGAAGCACGACACCGTGCGCGTGCACCGCGACATGGAAGCCTCGCAGTGGTGGCCTCGTGATCGCATTCTCAATCTGCAGTTCGAGCGCCTGCAGGCCCTGCTGCAAGACGTCGCCGTGCATGTGCCGTACTACCGAGACCTCTTCGCCCGCATCGGCTTCGACCGTGCCGCCGTGCGCAGCGTGGCCGACCTGCAGGCGCTGCCCTTCCTCACCAAGGCCGAGATCCGCGCCCACGCCGACGCCCTGCGCGCCGACGATGCGAAGGGCCTGGCCCGCTTCAACACCGGTGGCAGCAGCGGCGAGCCGCTGATCTTTTTCATCGGAGCAGAGCGTGTCACCCACGACGTCGCCGCCAAGTGGCGCGCTACGCGCTGGTGGGACGTGGACATCGGCGACCGCGAGATCGTGGTCTGGGGCTCGCCGATCGAGCTCGGCACGCAAGACCGCGTGCGCCTGGTGCGCGACGCGCTGATGCGCACCGAGCTGCTGCCTGCGTTCGAGATGTCCGACGCCAAGGTCGACGGCTTCATCGCCCGCATCCGCGAGCGCCGGCCCAAGATGCTCTTCGGCTACCCCTCGGCCATCAGCCACATCGCCCTGCGCGCCGAACAGCGCGGCGTGCGGCTCGACGACTTGGGCATCAAGGTGGTGTTCTGCACCTCCGAGCGGCTCTACGACCACCAGCGCGAAACCATCAGCCGGCTCTGCGGCTGCCCGGTGGCCAACGGTTATGGAGGGCGCGACGCCGGCTTCATCGCCCACGAATGCCCCAACGGCAACATGCACATCACTGCCGAGGATATCGTCGTCGAGATCATCGACGAGGTGGGCAGGGTGCTTCCGCCGGGCGAGTCGGGCGAGATCGTCGTCACCCACTTGGCCACGCGCGACTATCCTTTCATTCGCTACTGCACCGGTGACATCGGCACGCTGGGTGACGAGGTGTGCACCTGCGGCCGCGGGCTTCCGATCCTCAAGGACATCCAGGGGCGCAGCACCGACTTCGTGGTGGCGGAAGACGGTACGGTGCTGCACGGGTTGTCGCTGATCTACATCCTGCGCGACATGCCCGGCGTGCGTGCGTTCAAGATCGTGCAGGAGAGCCGCTGCCTGACCCGGGCTCTGGTTGTGCCCGAGGAGGGTGCTGACTCGACGGGCATGGATACGACCGTGACCGAAGGTTTCCGTCGGCGGCTCGGGAGGGGCGTGGAGGTGTCGGTGGAATTCGTCGAATCCATTCCGGCTGAGAAGTCCGGAAAGTTCCGCTACGTGGTGAGCCACGTGGCGGTGCGTTGAAGGAGTCGAACCCATGCGCGATCTGATCATAGTTGGCATCGTCGCCGTCGGTGCCCTGATGGCGCTGAAGCGGCCGTGGATTGGGGTGATGCTGTGGACCTGGATCAGCATCATGAATCCCCATCGCTACGCATGGGGGTTCGCCTATTCGGCCCCGCT
This sequence comes from Thauera sp. GDN1, assembly GCF_029223545.1. Taxonomy (NCBI): domain Bacteria; kingdom Pseudomonadati; phylum Pseudomonadota; class Betaproteobacteria; order Rhodocyclales; family Zoogloeaceae; genus Thauera; species Thauera sp. GDN1. The sequence goes on from NZ_CP097870.1 coordinate 1,079,807, forward strand.
CGCGGCCGTTGCCGCCGGGAGCACCCTGCTCGGGTTGTTGATGACCAAGGAGCGCCAAAACCCATTTCAAGGCGCGCCGATCGTCTGGTTCTTTCTCTTCGCGTGCTGGGTAACGCTGTCGTGGCTGTTTGGCATGGACCCAGTCGGCGACTATGAGCAATGGAACAAGGTCATGAAGATCTATCTCATGACCTTCGTAGCCGCCATGCTCGTCATCAACAAAATGCACATCACGGCCTTTGCCTGGGTCACGATTGGTTCCTTGGCGCTGCTTGGCGCAAAAGGCGGCGTGTTCACGATCCTGACAGGTGGCAACCACAGGGTATGGGGGCCCCCGGGCACGTTCATCGGCGACAACAACGAGTTTGCCTTGGCGCTTATCATGACCATCCCGCTGCTGCATTTCCTGCAGCTTCAGCTCAAGAGCGTATGGATGCGACACGGGCTTTCAGCGGCAATGCTACTTTGCGCCGCTGCGGCAATCGGTACCCACTCACGCGGCGGCCTGCTGGCTATTGCCGCAATGTCGGCGATGTTCTGGTGGCGTAGCAGCCGCAAGGGACTCATCGGCGCGATGCTGCTCTTCGCCGTGCTGGTCGCGCTGCCGATGATGCCCGAGGAGTGGTGGGAGCGGATGAGCTCCATCCGCGAGTATCAGGAAGACGGTTCGGCCATGGGGCGCATCAATGCCTGGGGGGTCGCTTGGGAGGTTGCAAAGCACAACTTCTTCGGCGCGGGGATGAGCTACCAGCACGAAGTGCTGTTCATCCTCTATGGCGTCCACGAAACAATCGTGCGTGCTGCACACAGCATCTATTTCCAAGTGCTCGGCAATCACGGGTTCGTGGGGCTATTCCTTTTCCTCGGTATCTGGTTGTCCACCTATCGTGTGGCAGGCTGGTTGCGCAGGAATGCGCGCCAGCAGGAAGAGGCGACGTGGGCCGCGGATCTCGGCGCGATGGTTCAGGTGAGCCTTGTCGGCTATGCGGTAGGCGGTGCCTTCCTCAGCCTGTCGTACTTCGATCTGCCGTACAACATGATGATCCTGGTTGTTGCCGCTCAGGCCTGGGTTCGAGCGCGCGGCTGGGAACGCGATCAGCAAGTGCCCTGGCTCGAGTACATGGGGCTTCGCAAACGCCGCAAGGATCAGCCGCCGATGGCCAAGCCCGGCGTGTATCCCGTTCAGAACGGTTTGACTTGAATTCCCATGCTGATCCGCGCCGCGCTCTCCGCCCTGTCGCCCGCCGGACCGCGAGCACGCCTGTCCATCCTCATCTTCCATCGTGTGCTCAGCGAGCCCGATCCGCTGTTTCCTGGCGAGGTCGACCGGCGACGCTTCGATGAGCTGATGGGCTGGATCGCGGCATGGTTCAACGTGCTGCCGCTCGAGGAGGCGGTCGCCCGCCTCAAGCGTGGGCAACTGCCGGCGCGCGCAGCGGCCATCACCTTCGATGATGGCTATGCGGACAACTGGCTCAATGCGGTGCCGATTTTGCAGAAACATGGTCTGCACGCCACGTTTTTCATCGCAACGGGCTTTCTCGACGGTGGTCGCATGTGGAACGACACGCTGATCGAGTCTGTTCGCAACACCCGTGCCGGGCAGATCGACCTGTCGTGGCTTGGAAAGCCGACGTTGGCGCTGGACTCGATTGCGGAGAAGCGTACTGCGCTTGATGCGCTGATTCCCGCTATCAAGCACATGCCGGCCGTGGAGCGAGACGCAGCGGTTTCAAGGGTGGCTGAGTCTTGTGCTGCGGTTTTGCCCAATGATCTGATGCTCACGACTGAACAATTGCGTGCGCTTCGATCGGCTGGCATGGGTGTCGGCGCACATACGGTGAGCCACCCCATCCTTGCGCGCATCGACGCGGCGTCTGCCTATCGTGAAATTGCCGAGGGGCGGGAACGGCTAGAGGAATTGCTCGGAGAGCGATGCGGTCTTTTTGCCTATCCCAACGGAAAGCTGGGGCAGGACTATCTCGCGGAACACGTTGAGATGGTTCGATCTTTGGGCTTTGACGCGGCAGCTTCCACCAATTGGGGGGCAAGCTCGATGTCGACTGACTGTTTTCAGTTGCTGCGCTTCACGCCTTGGGATCAGTCCCGATTGCGATTTATGCTACGGCTATTTCGTAATATCCGTAAAGAATAGCGGTCATCTATTTTTAGGCGATCTTGTTTCTTGGCGAAGAATAGGTAGTGCGGGCGCTTTTCAGATTCATGCTTTGCCCAGTGTGGCGCATCTCGTTCGCGCTTGCGACAAGACCGCTCCGGTCTTGAGTACATAGCGCATATCCCTTAAGCCTACGTACGTAAGAAGCGAAGCTATAACTAACGAGAACTTGTTCATCTGAGGGGCCGTTTTTCCGTAAATCAGACTTAATACGGCTTCTCGCGCTGAATCGCGCTGAGCTTGTCGAAGGCTACTTTTGTCCACCCAACTGTCCCACTGGTATCGCCCCATGCTGTCCTGCGGATAGGGGCACGCTTCATGTCCGGGGTAAGCTTGCCACGGAACAGCATGCGTTGGCGGGAGGTGGCGTTCGAAAAGCTTGTTGTACAGTTTGTGGCGTAGCAAATGTTCAGTCGGTGTGTCTAATACTGCCTGGATTAAGCGGTCATCAAAGAATGGTAAAATGAGATCATGATCACGTGCGTCAAGCGTGCTGAAGTGACGATCTGAATGCCGGCGTTGGTCGTTGAAGAGTAGGAAGGCGTAGGCGCGCTTCTCCGGCGGGAAATGGCTTAACCGTTCAAGTTCTTCGACGATGCCGCGTTGTGGCTGCTCGCCAAGGTGGCGCCAGTTTTTCTTCAACGCGCGAGTGCTAATCCGCCAGTTGTTCGCGCGAATGAGTACCTGCGCGAGTGTGTGGGCCGCCGTTTCGGACTTCGGACACGAGGCGTCGGTCAGATATACATGCCCTAGTCCTACGCTACCGCCGTCGCCAGACCACCACAGATGCCCTTCGAGGTCTTTGTGCGCCTCACAGGCACGGCGGACGCCCTCATCTATGGCATTTGCCAGCGAGATGCTCGTTGCGGGAAAGATGTGATGTCGGGTCCCAAAGAAGGAAGCGGCAGATTGGCCGAACAAGGCGTCTTGCGTCTCACTTGGCGCTACATTGAGCGTGACGGGACGGTGCCCGGAAGCGCACAGGGCATCAACGATCAGTCGCGAATCCATTCCGCCCGATAAAAAAGCGAAGGGGACCGTCTTCGGTGCGACCTTCAGGCGGTCGGACACGGCCTGCGTAAAAACAGCATGAATTCTATCGGTGGCCTCTTCGAGCGAAAGTGCTTGATCGATAGATGCGGTCCAGTGGTAATAGCGCTCTCGGCTAATGCCAGAGGGGTTGCACTGAACCACTTCAGCTTCCAGTAGCCGCTTGCACGCCTTCAGAAGCGTACGATCACCAAGTGGATAGCCGAATGCGATGGTTTCCGCAGCGGCTGCTTCGTCCCCTTCAGAGTACGGCTCCACGAGTTGCATCAAAAGTTCAGGGCTGCTCGCGAACATCAAGACATTCCCGATTTCAGCAATGAAGAGACCGTGCAGTCCGATCTTGTCGGTGAACAATCGGAGCGTGCCGCGCTTGCAGTGATAGTGAATTCCGCAATAGCTGCCATGAGTGCGCGTAAGCAGTGAAACTTTGTCCTCGCCAAGTGCTTGGGCAAGTATGGGGAGTGCATCCGCTCGAGGGATTGGGGTCTTTTCTTCGATCAGTAGCGGTTCGCCTAGAATCAGCGTTACGGTTCGTGAGTCAATGTGAAACGGGCTGCCAGGCCAGCGGTCTTCATGTGCGCCAAAAAGTAAGAACCGTTCGTCGCTGTACAACGGCGCACCCGCGATTTCGCGGAGTCTGTCTTCGAAGTTTGAGTCGTCCGCTACGGGGAAGGCGCCGAGGCGGTAGATCCCGATGAATTGAAATGGCAGTGACATCGAAGTTCCTGGGGTCAATCAGGTCTTTGCTTGATAGGACCTAGCAAAAAGACGAGGGGAGGTACAAGTCGGATGAGTTCTTCGCGAACGGGGTGGTGTGAGAGTCTCAAGGCGGCAACATAGCCCACGGCTCCAAGCAGCCCCGAAAGTGCGATCGGTACAAAAGGCGATACGGTTGCTTGATAATGTGCTGCCAACAGCACAAGGGCCGGGCCTATAAGTGTTGCGGGCAGAAGCGCGTAGCTGGGGATGGCCGCACGATAGAGTTGCCGTGGTGTCAAATTATAGTGAATTGCGAGAGAATTGAAGAAGAAAAAGAGGTTGCACAGTCTTGCGATGAGCAAAAGGTAAACGACAGTCTCGAGGTTAAGCCAGATTGAAAAAGCAAGAATGCAGAGGTTTGCGCCCTGAGTCATGCTCACACTGCGTAGAACCGCACCTGCATGGCCCCCAGCCATCAATGCGTTGCTTGCGAAGGCGACAGGGGCGAGTACGAGTTGATACATGCACAAGAAGATGGCCACATAGGCAGCCTCGTGCCATTGCGGGCCGAAGAATAGCAAGATCATGGGCTGAGCGAGGATGGTCAGAATACCGATGAGTGGTACGGTGATGCCAGTAATTAGCCGCATAGCGTCGCAGTACATTGCTTCGGGCGGACGGCCGTGGCGAATGCCTTGCGCGAAGGCGGGCAGAAAGATCTGCCCGATCAGTTCGTTAACTTTCCCTAGAATCATGTTGTTCAGGCTTATCCCGCGGCTAAAGTTCGCTACGGCTTCGAAGCCAAGCGTCTTGCCGAGGATGAGATCGGGACCGCTGTTTTCGAACTGACCCACAAGCGAGCCGGCACTGGCCTTGCCACCAAAGGAGAGCACCTCGCGTAAGCCTTTGGTGGTTGGTAGCAAAAACGCGAACTCGCGGCGCATCAGAGAGAGCATCACGACATTGGTAATATTTCCGGCCAGGGAGCCCCAAGCCATGCTCATGTAACTTTCGCCGGCCATTGCAGTACCAAGTGTGACGCTGACTTGTACTGCTGCGTTGGAGACGCTAACTATGGCTAGACGGTCAAAACGCATCTCACGCTTTAGAATTGACAGGATGGGTGAGGCGAAAGGCAGAATGACGAAGTTGATTGAGAGGATTGTAAAGACCGCGGATAGTCCCGAGTGCTCATAAAAAACTGCTACAGGTTCGCGAGTCAAGAGTAGAGCCAAAGCTATCGTCCAGGAGACGGCTAGCATTATGGTGAATCCAGCCCTTAGGTGTTCTCGGGTAAGCTCTTTTAATTGAACAAAATATTGGCCGACTCCGAACTCACGGAGAATGTGTGTGTACGCAACGAGAGATACAGCGACTGAAAAAACTCCGATTTCTTCGGGTTTTAGCAGGCGTGAGACAACGACTACGCTGATGAGCGAAAGAACGAAATTGACTGCAGTTGCAATTGAGGTAAAGCGCAGGGCGCGAAGAACGCTCATTTTGTGTCTTTCAGGTAATGTGGATGCAGAATCACATGGATCCACTTGGCCCTTTCTTTCTTGAACGGGCGGGTAAGGCTTCGGGCGAAAATGGCAAGTCGCGTGAGGATCTTTCTTGTGAGATTGCGCGGAGGGGGTAAAGGCATTTTTTTTCCGCAATGGATGCAGGGTTCGTCTTGCATGTAGGTGCCGTATGGGTTGCCGGCGAGATCCATTAGGAAGGCGGATAAGATGTTAGTCTGGGCGCGGGTGTGCCCGACGTAAGAAATAAATTCGATCGCGGAGTTCTTGAAGAGGTTCGCTATCACGTTTTCGTCAAATTGATTGACATGCCCCCAGGGTGGATTTTTTTTCTTGCAGTGAGAGCATGTCAGTCGATCCAGGCGAAGGTCCTGGCGATAGGGAACTCCGATTAGAAGTTTCCCGCGGCAAACCCGCTGAAGCTCATTGCAGGCCAAGGGCAGCAGGTCAGGCGGAATGTGCTCGAGCACTTCGGCGCAAAGAATGAAGTCGATCGATTTATCAGAAAAGCTCAGTTTCGTGACATCGCCTTGTATACATAGAACTTTCGGAAGCATAAACCGCGGGAGACAGAGATCCAGGGCGACGATGGTTCCAAAACGTTCCGCAAGTAACCGTGAAAAGTGGCCATCCCTTGCCCCGATGTCCAGTGCGATTTCTCCGGCGCTTGGCATCAGGCGCACCAAGTCGTCAGTTCGCTCTTGTTCGCTGGTGCTTGCGCGGTAAGCAGTGAGATCCATGGCCTTCTCCCCATTCGTAAGTGGTTCAGGTTTTCTGCAGACCCTTGCTTTCGGTTCGGAGAGGCGGCGCCAAACGACGACATCGACGCCAGTGCTCGGGATGCTTACCCTGTGAGCGCTGGTTGTTACGGGTTGGCGTCGCGTCGGGGTTCCGAGAGTCGTCGGATCCAACCCTGCCGGTACGCAGTAGCGTGATACAGGGTACGGAATTTTTCCGTCCAACGCGTGTGCCAATCGCGCTTGCGACCGTAAAACTCAATCCGATCGACTTCGCCGGTTTCGTACGCTGATTGCGTTTGCGCTAGACGAAGCAGAAAGGCGGGGGAGAGTTGCGTGTACTTTTCATCGTAGGTCGTCTTGAGGACGACGAGTGTCTTGTCGTGCACCAGGCACAGGTTCGACGCCGCCAAACCGCCATCCAGCCAGTACTCATGCACTAGGGCGCGGCCGTGCGCGGCTTCAGTCGTAAGTAGTTCGGTGTAAAAGCGCCCCTGCTCGTTGTCGGGGTGGATGGCGGTGCCGGATTCGGCTTTCCACCCGGCGCTTTCGACTTCGCCGTAGCGGGCAACGGCCGCAGCCATGTCACTGGCCTCGCTGATGGTGCGGAATTCCACCACGGTGCCTTCGGCTGCGAGCTTGTTGAGTTGTTTGCGCATGTTCTGGCGCAGGTTCTTTCCGCGGGCAGCCCAGTATTCCTCGAAAGTGCCTGTGAGCTCGATCCAGCCAGTTTCGATGTAGTCATCCAGGCGTAGGGTGGCGGTGTCGGCTGGCCGCGGAACGTACAGCGGGTCGAGCTGGGTGATCGAGAGGACGAGCGTGGTTGCGGGCAGGGCGCGGAGCAGCGCGGCCGACGCGGTGTCGAGGCCCGCGTGCGGTGCGATGAGAAATGCGCCGAGCGGGATCTGCGAGGGCTGGAAGGTGGACCAGCGCAGGGCGTCGATTCGCGACAGGACGGCCATGCACACGATCTGGCCCTGGGCGGTGCCGACGAAGAGGCGCTCCTGACCTGTGCCGAAGTGTTTGATTGCGCAACTGATCGCCTCCGCATCCATGAACACCTGGCGGGTGGTGCTGGCGTTGAGCTGGTTCCAGTCTTCACGCAGTTTTGCGTTGCTGGCGAGTTCGTGTGCGGGGTGGGTGATCCAGGTCAGTCGGTCAGGCATGTCAGCGGCCATTGTGCGGGGTGTCGTTGTTTAGCAAGGTGCGGCGGATGGTGGCGATTGCCCAGTCTGCTTCGTCTTCGGTGAGGCTTTGGTGGCAGAGCAGTTGCAGCACGTGCGTACTCCACAGTGGGCCCTGGTCGCCGGTGAGGTGAGGCGTGCCGGGCCAGCGCCTGTCCCAGCGATACACCGGAACGCCGGCAATGCGCAGCGTGTGATAGACGCGCTCGGCGTCGTCCACCCATAGCGGAAAGGCGTAGGGGGCGGTGTTGGCTGGCAGCTCGGCATGCAGCGGGCGCGCGCCGGGCAGGGCCGAGAGCGCATCGGCATAGCGAGCAAAGAGCCGTTGCCGATGGGTGCAGGCTTGCTGTTTCGGCAGGTGCGCGGTGAGCCAGCGGGTAGAGCGAAGGGGAGCGCTGTTGACCCGGGCCATGTCGCTGTCGTGCATGGATGCGCTTGTGGTGGGCGCTGGCGCAGGCGGTGGAGCGGCGGCAGGTGTTTGTTCCTCGCTATTTAGCCCGCTACGGCCCCGACTGCCGCGCAGCATCTCGACGAAAAGACCCAGGCCTTTCAAGCGCCCATGCGCGGTGGCTAGGTGCGAGATGTCGAAAGCGGCCTTGAACTCTGCCTTCAATGTTTGCGGGGCAAGCGAAAGCGCGGGAATCGGGCGACTTGCCGAGGCGAGTAGCCCGCCCTCCAGGATGGGGAAGAACTTGGTCAGGCTGGTGATGGCGTAGTCGCCCCAGGCGCCGACGGGGCGTTCGCCGGCCCTGCCGTAAAAGGCATGGGCGCAGTCTTCGATCAGCAGGGTGTCGGTTGCGTCGCACCATTGGCGCAGGTGGGCAAAGGACTGGGTGATGCCGAAGTAGTGCGGTGCGAGCAGGCAGTTGGCACGGCGGGCATCCGCATCCGATATCAGTTCCAGTGCGGGCAGGCCTTGGGCGTTGATGGCGTAGAAGATGGGTTCGAGCCCCAGCAGCACGAAGGGCGCGATCATCGTTGGGCAATGGTAGGTGGGCACCAGCACCGCGGCACCCGGCGCGGGGTTTGCCAGCTCGAGGGCGTGGTAGATGGCTGCGCGACCGCTGGTGGTGAGCTGGCGATGGGGCAGGTCGGCAATGCTGGGCAGGCTGGCCTGCCGGGCGCCGACGAAGTCTGCCCAGTCGAGTACGGGACGTTTGGGCAGGTGGCGCTGCACGGGGGTCACTTCACGACCTGTTCGAGCAGGCCGGCGAAGGCGGCAGTGCGCGCCTGGCGCGAGCAGGCTTGCACATAGCTGGCCTTGGGGGTGAATCCTTGTGCTGCGCCATTCTTCAGGTAGAGCAGCAGCAGCTCGCCGATGGCGGCAGCGTTGTCAAGCGGGGCGATGGCCGAAACGCCCGCTGCCCGGAGGCTGCGGGCGGTGTCGCCCGCCGGGTCCGTCAGCCCGATAAGCGGGCGGCCGGCGCGAAAGTACTCGTAGAGCTTGGCGGGAATCTGCGCGTTGCAGTTGGCTGCCTGCATGACGAGCAGCGCATCGGCGCGGCACATTTCTTCCAGCGCCTCGCGGTAGGGAATGGGGGGCTGGGTCTCGACGAGGTCGGTGATGTTGCGGCGGGCGAGTTCTTCGTTGACGAAGGCTTCGTGCGCGCAGGCGCGCAGGCGCACATGCAGGCGGGCGGTCAGCTCGGGGGCGGCGGCCTTGAGTTCGGCAAGGGCGTCGAAGAGTGGGCGCGGGTCGCGTTCGGACGGGTAGACGATGCCCGAGTGCAGCAAGGTGACGCGGCCCGGCACGAGCGGCTGCGCGCTGGGGGCGATCTCGCGGAAGGGGGCTTCGTCGTAGCCGTTTTCGATAAGGTGGATGCGGCTGGCTGCTTGCGGGTAGCGCTGGCGGTAGTCGTCGCAAGCGCCGGGCGTGGTGAAGACCATGGCGGCGGCGTGCTGGACGGCCTGCGTCTCGATGGACTTGAACTGCCGCCAGGTGACCGGATCGGCTGGGTAACCGTCCTGCGCCATCGGGTCGCGGAAATCCGCTATCCAGGGCAGGCCGCTGCGCTGGTGTAGCGCCAGGCCGATGAGATTCGCGGTGGCGATCGGGTAGGTGGACCAGATGGCGGCGGGGCGCAACTCGCGGATCAGTCGCATGCCCTGGCGGATGGCGTCGTACTTCCAGCTCAGCCAGCGGTCGGGGCGGGCGAGTGCGCCGATGTAGCGCCCGCCGAAGGCGAAGTGGCGGGCTGTGTCCCATGCCTGGGCGCGCACCACGCGCAGGCTGGGGGCGATGTCCTGCATCTGGTCGCCACTGGTGCGCTCGTAGGCGCGAGGGTGGGCTGTGAGCACCACCGGCTCCCAGCCGTTGTCGGGGAGGTACCGGGCGAAGCGAAGGGTGCGCTGGATGCCGCTGCTTCCCGCGAGCGGGGGGAAGTGGAAGGCGACCATCAGCAAGCGCTTCATCGTCTGGCATCCCGGATGGGCCAAGCGGCCCGAAGTGGCTTAGACTCCCGCTCACGGCGGAGCAGCGTCGGCACCTATAATAGCAACCCGTTTCGGAGTAACGATGTCGATTGCGTCACCCGCGCGCTGAACGGCATACGGCAGGAGAATGTTTTGGATATCAGCAAAGAGGTTTTGGCAGTCATCGACGAGGTTCTGAGCCTCGGTGGCCGGGCGCTGGCGTTCGACCGCGAAACGCCGCTGCTGGGTGCCGTGCCCGAACTCGATTCGATGGCCGTGGTCGGCGTGATCAACCTGCTCGAGGAACGCTTCGGCTTCGTGATCGAGGATGACGAGATCGACGGCTCCTCGTTCGCGACGGTGGGGACGCTGGTCGAGTTCGTCGAGGGCAAGTTGGGCTGATGGGCGCAACCGGATTGCGGCGTGAAGCGTTCTTCATGTCCGCTCCGGGCGGCGATCGGTTTTGTTTGCTGACCATTCCTTCGGGGGCGCCTTGTGGCGCCCTTTTGTTTGTCCCGCCGTTCGCCGAAGAGCTGAACAAGTCACGCCGCATGGTGGGGCTGGCCGCCCGCGCTTTTGCAGGGCAGGGCTGGGCGGTGCTGCAGATGGACCTCCTGGGGTGTGGCGACAGTGCCGGGGACTTCGGTGATGCGAGCTGGCAGGCGTGGGTGGATGACGTCGGGCGCGGGTATGCCTGGCTGCAGGCCCGCTTCGGGCTGGCGCCGGCCCTGTGGAGCCTGCGCGCCGGCAGCCTTCTGGTCAGCGACTGGCTTGGCGCCAGCGGGATCAAGGCCCCCTGGCTGGCGTGGCAGCCGGTGATCAACGGCAAACAGCACCTGACCCAGTTCCTGCGCCTGAAGGCGGCGAACGAGATGCTGGCCGAATCCGATGCGCGCGCGGCGATGGCCGAATTGCGGGCGGCGATCGAGCGCGGCGAGACTGTGGAGGTGGCGGGTTACGCCTTGGGTGCAGGGCTTGTGTCGGGGCTGGAGCAGGCGACACTGCGCTTACCACCGGGACGCGCTGCTGCGGCGGCGATGTTCGAGATTGCGTCTGGCGAGGCGACCGCGGTGTCGCCAGCCTTGGCCAGCCTCGTTGCGGCCTGGCAGCACGAGGGTATTAGTGTGTCGGCCATTCCGGTGCCGGGCAGCGCGTTCTGGCAGACGCAGGAGATCGAGGTGGTGCCGGCGCTGATCGAGCAGTCTTTGGCTGCGCTGGAGCAGATGCCGTGAACGCAGTGCGTGACGAGGCCATGCTTTTTAACTGCGGCGCGGACGAGCTCGTGGGCGTGTTGAGCAGACCCGAGGGTGAGGCCGGGCCGCTTGGGGTGCTGGTCATCGTCGGCGGGCCGCAGTATCGGGTGGGCAGTCACCGCCAGTTCGTGCTGCTGGCGCGCAGCCTTGCATCACATGGCATGGGGTGCATGCGCTTCGACTACCGCGGCATGGGCGATTCGGCGGGCGACGTTTGCAGCTTCGAGTCGGTGAATGACGACGTGCGCGCGGCGGTCGATGCGTTTTTTCGCCAGGTGCCCGAGCTGCGCCGCGTGGTGCTGTGGGGTTTGTGTGACGGGGCGAGCGCAGCGTGCTTTTATGCGCCCACCGATGCGCGGGTCTGCGGGCTGATTCTGCTTAATCCGTGGGTGCGTACTGCCCAGGGTGAGGCGCAGACGTATCTCAAGCATTACTATCTGCAGCGTTTGCTGTCTCGCGCGTTCTGGCTGAAGTTGTTGCGCGGTGGCGTGCGCCTGGGCCAGTCGTTGGCGGGGCTGTCGGCTGCGATGAAGCGCGCCCGTGGCGGCGCGTCTCAGACTCAGCCAAGTGCGGGGGGCACGCTGCCCGAACGCATGCTGGCCGACCTGCAACGTGCGGCAAAGCCGGCCTTGATCGTACTGAGTGGCCGCGACTATGTGGCACGTGAGTTCGAGCAGGTTTGTCAGAACCATCCCGGCTGGCAGCGGTTTCTGGCGGCCAATGTGGTGCAACACCTACCCGAGGTCGACCACACGTTTTCCAATGCCCGGCAACGTGAGGAGGTGGCCAGCCTGTCGTTGAATTGGTGTGAGACTCTGGGTGGGCAGATTTAGTGGCTTGATGAATAGGAGGGCAGCCGCAATGAAACTGAACTTGATTCTGGGCTTGGCGCTTGCCTTGTTTGCTTCATATTCCTTGCCTTCTTACGCGCAAAAATTGCCGGCGGAGTGCGGCCAAATAGGCGGTGGATATGGTCCATATGATTACCGTACCCATAAAAAGGAACTGGAGATCGTAGAAGGCGCGCACTTTACTCCAGAAGTGGAGCGTCTCGAACGTGGGAACAGGAGTGGAGCGAAGCCAGGGGGTGATATTGCCTACACCCTTGGGGCATCACCGAACCATCATCGCGCTTTGAAAGCGATGATGGATTTGGCGAGAAAGGAGAAAAGGGATCCACCATACGGAGTCCGCTATTCGGTGTCCTGCTGGTACCAGCGCGCTGAGGTTTATCGGCCCGACGATGGGATGGTCAAGGTGCTGCATGGGATCTTTTTGCTTCGGAGCGGGAAGAGGGCCGAGGCGGTCGGCAAACTTGAACAGGCGGCTTCGCTGGACTCGGGTGATGGCAACATCCAATACAACCTCGGTCTCGCCTACTTTGACGTCGGCCTGCACGAAAAGGCGCTTCAGAGCGCGCACCGTGCCTATGCGGCGGGTTTTCCGCTGCCTGGGCTACGGGAAAAGTTGAAGCGTGCGGGAAAGTGGCGCGCGGCGCAGTAGGGCCAACGAGTTCGCTCAGCCTTCGACGGATAGGTCGGTGGACAGGGGGTGAAGCTTGAAACTGGCGCTGTCGTACCTGTTGGCCAAACTCTATCGTGCTCGGGCATACGTGATCCTCGAGGCCGAATGTTCTTCAGTCGCGGCGTCAGGTGCGATGGACGACGAGCAGTTCTTTGTGCTGACTGCTTCGAATGTGCATGCGCATCGGGACGTCTGCGAAGCCTTGCTCGAACTCGGTGGCGATGTTGCGGACTACCTCGAAGATTTGCGTCGTGGGCGGGTAGTTGCCTTCGTGATCCTTCGTGCGGGGATGGTGGAGCATTACAGCTATGTCTTCGTGAAGAACAAGACGGCGTGCATTCTGGGTTTGGCCAATGGTACGGCCCTGATCGGCAACGACTTTACGGTGCCGAGTTACCGGGGCAGGGGATGTCAGTCGCGCTCGGTTGGTGCGCGTGCCGAGATCGCCCGTAGCCATGGTTTTGTGCGCATCGTTGCCGAGACGAGTCCCGATAACACAGCTTCGCAAAGAGGCTTGCAGAAAGGTGGAATGCGCCCTGCGGGGCGCATGGATCTTGTGGTGATCCTCAATACTCTGGTGGTCCGCTGGCGGAGGCCTGCTGGTTATCCGCTTCTGGGTTTCTGTTTGCGCACTTGCTGAACGTGTGTGGTGGCTGCTGTCATGCAGCACGCCGAATCCAGCGCTTGATTCGCTGCTTGAGGCCTATTCGATCGAGCGCTCTTACTGCAGTGTCCGATGCCGCGCTGATGCCTTGGTGAAGTCCCAACTTGATCCGATTGGCCAGGGTGGGGCGGAGCAAGAGTTCAATGGTGCATGGGATCTGATGTGTGCTGAAGAAGCGCTTGTGCTCGGAGTCGCCCTCGGTGAAGTCGAAGGCCGTGAAGCGCTGCTCGGCGAAAAGGCTTTCCATTGCGAGCCATTGCAGTACGGTGCCGGGCGACAGTTTGCTGTGCTCCGGGCGGTAGCCGAGGTAGGCGTACTGGAGGATCCCCTGATCGACGGGGCAGTAGAGGTAGGAGACGGGTTCTCCCTGTGCAAACAGCAGGAAGGCGCGCACCTCGTCACGCGTCGCGGCCTGGATTGCGTCATCGATAAAGTCTTTGTTGTCGGGCAGGCCGCAGTCGAGCAGCCGCTCCTGGTAGCTGTCGGCGGAGACCGGTCGGGCAAGGTTGAAGAACTCGGCAAGCTCTGCAGGCCCCTTGTAGCAGCGAAAGTCGAGGCCGCCTGCGTGATCGGCAAACTTGCGCACCTTTCGACTGATGCCTGAGCGCGTCTTGCTCGAGAACTTGGCCTGATAGGCGTCGAAGTCCCCGGTCATGTCGATGTAGGACCGCGTGTACGATTTCAGGGAATAGCTGATGTATCCATCTTCGCGTTCAACTGCGCTCGAAGCGTCTTCGCTGGGCGCGTTGGCCAGAAGGTAGCCGTCGAGTTCCGCGGGGAGCGGGGGAGGTTCAGGGGGAGCGTTGCAGTTGCGTATCTGGTCAAGCGAGAAAACTTTGCGCAGCACGCTGAAGCGGGTTTGACCGAGGGTGATCTCGCCGAGACGGTATTTGAGCGCGTACTCGAACGGGTGCCATTGGGCTGTATTCATCGGGGTCAGTGCAGTCGGCGCAGGGATTGTTCGACGTAGCGAATGGCGGTCGAGACCCCGCTGGTGTGCGGTAAAGGTAGCCCGTGCACGGTATCTGGCAATGGCGTCAGGTCATTGAAGCCCACCGTCGGCAGGGTGTTGCGATTACTGGCCAGGAAACTGCACAGGGCTTCAAAGCGCCGGACGACGATCGGGTCGGGTTTGGATTTTTTCGGGACCATGAGCTCGAAGTTGTGCGAAAGCGCAATGAACGACGACCAACCGGTTGCGTGTCCGCATTGCATGGCCTGTATGAGTTCGCGCGCACTGCAAGCGCCGATCTGAGCATGACGCAGATGCCCAAACCCATCTCGGAAAAGCGTCATCGGATAAACCTCGAGTCCGTTGCCTGCCGTGAAAGGCTCGCAGAGGCCGGCTGATTGGGGTTGTATGGCGCCGGGCGAGGATACAGACAGTGTCCGGTTGATGCTGCTGTCGAACCGCAAGCCATTTGCCGCAACTGCAGGGAGCGTGTCTTCGTTGCAGGCGAAGCTGCCCGAGCGAAACGCAGAAGGGGCTGTTGCCTGGCCGGCTTCGCGCAACAGCCGTAGCCCATGCCCGATGAGTGCCTCTTGCTCCTGCCTGCTGTAAAAGGAAAGGTGCTGGCGTTTGGCGGTGACGTTTGGCAGCAATGGCGATTTGGCTTCATCCGTCCACTCGGGGTGGAGATGAAGCTGCACTTCCTGTCCTGCTTGCTGGATGAGCCTAACGATGGTTGCCAGCGGCTCGATGCCGAAGCGTGCTGCAAAGAGAGGCTCGATGAAGAACACACCCCGAAGTCCGTGCCGAGCGAGGGTTTCCAGGGTTTTTGGCAATGCAAAATCGCCTGCTGCCGAGCGGCCGAAGACGTAGCGCTCGAAACTCGCCGGGAAGTCGCGCTCCAGCATCGCCCATCCGTTACACCAGATCTCGACATCGAAGGTGAGGAGAATGTTCACTTAGGTGTCCTTACGTGAACTGAATCCAAACTGTCGGCATGCCTTGCGCATCGCTCTCCCGGGGATGCTGACTATTGACTGCCGCGTGGCGCAGACGAACGGAGCTAGGTCATCATAGTCAAGGTAGACGCCACGGGCTCCCTCGCGTAGTCGAGTCGGGTGATGGATCAGGAGCCAGAGCAGTGCGCCCGGAAAGCGTTCGCCGTTGATCCAGGTTCGATGTACGAATTGGGTAGATATTGGAGCCGGTTGCCCAAGGACCGTGAGGTATTCGATTACGGCAAGCGGTACGCCATTGGCGCTGCACAAGCCGGCCCAGAAGTCGGTCCTCCCGACGGTGGGCTCGATTACCCAGAAGGAGCCATCCTCTGCCCGCTTGAGTTCGAGGGAGACTGGGCCGGAGAGATCGAGGCCGCTGAAGAACCGGGCTGTGAGTGCGTGCACTTCATCATTTGGCTCGGAGATGCCGATGGTTGTGTGCCCCATTGGCCTTGAATGGAGCTTACGGCCCTCAAAGCGGGCAATGATCTTTCCGTGGTCGAGGTAGAGGGCTCCGAACTGAATCTGATCGTCGCCTCCGGGGATGAACTCTTGGAGGAGGACGGGGAGGCTCGATGCAATTTTTTTGTGAGCGGCGGGCAGGTCTTCTGGTTGTTGTGCGATGAGCGTCTTGAACGCGGAGAGGGGCTGCACGGGTTTCGCAATAACGGGGAACCGCAGGCCAGCCAGAGCGATCGGCACCTCATCCAGCGTGTGAGCCAGATGGGATTTCGGGTAGTTCAGTCCCGTTTCGGCACAGCGCGCCTCGATTTCACTCTTGCTCAGCAGCGGCAGCAGGCGCGTAGCAGCGTGTGCCCATGAGAGCCGGAATCTGCGGCTAATGTGCTGCTGTGCGGCTTCGCCCAGGACTTGAACCATTCGATCATTGGTCAGGAACAGCACGGGGTGCACGTCCGGCCCCAAGGTTTTCGCAAGGGCGTCGAGATCATCGATGAGGGTGGGGCTGTTGATATCCGTCACGCGGCGGATTTGGGCAAGCCGGGTCTTCACACCGGGAAGCGCCATGTTCGATTCAAGTGCGATGACGGGAACCTTGGCGTGAGCAAGCTCGCGCACGATCCCCAGGCCGTGCGCACAAAGACCGACCACGACTGCAGGTGTAACCGCGGGCGAGAGCGACGTTGCGCCGCGCCTCGTCTGACGAAGCGCCAGGTTGAAAGCCACGCACTCGTCGTTCTCGCTTGAAGTCCTCTCGCGCTTGATTTTCATGGCTTACGCAATCACGAGCCCATCATCACCAATCGCGGGCCGCAGCTTGCGTCCTCCGGCAAAGCCTTGAGGTAGCTTAGCACCATTTAATTTCGTAAGAATGCGAATCGGTGTAAGCGAGGAAGTGCCCTGATCAGTGCATGCCCAGATGGGATTGCCGCCGGATAAGCACGGTGTCGGATGATTGGGGCATCGAGTCGCTGCATTCGCGGGCAAGCCCGCTCCCATGGTGGTGTTCAAACCATCTTGATGATCAGCCGCTTGCCGTAGGTGTGGGCGTATTTACGCAGGGTGGCGAAGGACGGCTAGTGCTTGTCGTTGCGCAGCGAGGCCTCGAGTTGTGATGACGCGCTTCTCGTCGTGCCCATGCGGGCTGCGACTTCTTCTTGCGTGAGGCCGGCTTGCTTGCGGGCCTTGCTTCGAATGCGCTGCTGGTGACGCATTACTGGGTCGAGTCGGGCTGGTTGCGGCCTACGCTGTAGTAATGCCAGCCGTCGTTGGCGAGGCGGTCCGAGTTGTAGAGATTCCGGCCGTCGATGATGAGCTTGTTGCGCAGCAGGCCTTCCATCTCGTCGAAGTCGGGTGCCCGGAACTGCTGCCACTCGGTGCAGATCGCCAGCGCGTGGGCGCCCTCGAGCACGTTGTACTTGTTGCTGGCGAGCGCCAGGTCGTTGCGCGGGCCGTAGATGCGCCGCATCTCGTCCATCGCCACCGGATCGTAGGCCTGCACCTTGGCGCCCGCGGCCCACAGCGCCTCGATCAGCGTGCGGCTGGGGGCTGCGCGCATGTCGTCGGTGTTGGGCTTGAAGGCCAGGCCCCAGACGGCGATGGTCTTGCCGGCGAGCTTGTCGGCGCCGCCGAAGTGGCGGGCGAGCTTGGCGAACAGGGTGGTCTTCTGGCGGTTGTTGACCGCCTCGACCGCCTTCAGCAGCGGGGCCTCGTAGCCGATCTGGTCGGCAGTGCGGCCCAGCGCCTGGACGTCCTTGGGGAAGCACGATCCGCCATAGCCGCAGCCGGGGTAGATGAAGTGGTAGCCGATGCGCGGGTCGGCGCCGATGCCCTTGCGCACCTCCTCGATGTCGGCGCCCAGCAGCTCGGCCATGTTGGCGAGCTCGTTCATGAAGCTGATCTTGGTGGCGAGCATCGCGTTGGCGGCGTACTTCGTGAGCTCGGCGCTCTTCACGTCCATGAACAGGGCGCGTTCGCGGTTGCGGTTGAAGGGCTCGTAGAGCTCGCGCATGCGCTCCTGCGCCTTGGCCGAGCGGGTGCCGATGATGATGCGGTCGGGCTTGAGGAAGTCGCCCACCGCGGCGCCTTCCTTGAGGAATTCGGGGTTGGAGACGACGTCGAAGGGGATCTCTTCGCCGCGCTCGGCGAGGATCTGCTCGATCTTGGCCTGCACCCTGTCGGCGGTGCCGACGGGGACGGTCGATTTATTGACGATGACGCGGTAGCGCGGCATGTGGCGGGCGATGCCCTCGGCGACGGCGAGCACGTACTTCAGGTCGGCCGAGCCGTCCTCGTCGGGTGGGGTGCCGACGGCGATGAACTGGACCTCGGCGTGCTTGACCGCCTCTTCCACGTCGGTGGTGAAGCGCAGCCGCCCGTCGGCGATGTTGCGCTCGACGATCGGCTGCAGGCCCGGCTCCCAGATCGGGATGACGCCCGCCTCGAGCTTGTCGATCTTGGCCTGATCGACGTCTATGCAGACCACGGTGTGGCCGACTTCCGCCATGCACGCGCCGGTGACCAGTCCGACGTAGCCGGTGCCGAAAATGCTCAGTTTCATCCGCTTCGATTCCGCAGTGGTGTATGCGCTCGAAGCTAGGCGGGCGGGATGAAAACGGCGTTACGGGGGTGTGATGGTGGTTTGAAATCTTGGCTAGACTGAGAGTCGGTCGAACAAGGCGCGGGCGGCGGCATATGCGGACGGATTCGAGGAGCAGGGGCAGTTCCCTGGCGTTGGCGTGCTGGATCCTGCTCGCGTTGTGCGGCGCGCTGGGGCTCGCGGTGTTTGCGCTGCGACATCCGTTTGGCGTAGCGATCGGAGGCGGAATCGCGATCGCCTTCCTGGCACTGATGAGCGTGCGGCGCGATGCCTGGCTGCTGTGCCTGCCGTCATTGGCGCCGGTGGTCGATCTGGCCGGATGGTCGGGGGCGATCCATCTGACCGAGAGCGACGCGCTGGTGATGAGCGCGCTGCTCGCGGGCAGCGTGCAGGCGATGCTGGCGGCGGCAGGTCGGATGGGGGCCGCGGTGGAGGCCGGCGGCGGGCGGGCCTGGCGCTTCGGGGTGATCCAGATTGCCCTGGTGGGCTTGCTCGGGCTGAGCTACATGGTGTCGACGCAGTGGTCGGCCGTGGGGGCGGCGGCGCGCGATGCGGCGTTGTTGATCGGTTACGGCACGGCGCTGAACGGACCGCGCGTGGCAAAGGGCTTCGTGTGGGCGGTGCTGTTGCTGCCGCTGCTGGCGCAGGCCTTGCGCGATCGGCCGCAGGCGGCGACGCGCTGCCTGGTGTGGGGGTTGGTGGCGGGGGCGGTGCTGGTGTCGCTGGCTGCGGTGTGGGAGCGCTGGGCCTTTACCGGGCTGTCGGACTTCGCGAGCGACTACCGCACCACGGCCTTGTTCTGGGAGATGAACGTGGGCGGCGCCACGCTGGACGGCTGGCTGGCGCTGACGGTGCCGGTGGCGTTGTGGTGGGTGCTGCGGCAGCGGGATGCGGGCTGGGAGGCGCCAGCGCTGTGGATCGGGTTGGCGGTGCTGGGCGTGCTGGCGTACGCGAGCTTTACGACGTTTTCGCGCGGGTTGTATCTGGGGCTGGCGGTCGGGGTGGTCGTGTTGCTGCTGGCGATGCTGCGGCACGGCGCGTGGCGGGTGTCGGTGACGAGCCTGCTGGGGTGGCTGGCCTATGCGGGCGTGCTGCTGTGGTTGCTGGCAGGGGGGTTCCAGACTGGCGGCTACCGCGGCGCGGGGGCGATGCTGGGCCTGGCCTTGGCGGTGTTCGGCGCGGCGCCGGTCGTGGCGGTGGCGTCGGCGCGGGCGCTCGGCGGGGCGGTGGTGCTGGCCCTCGCGGCTGCGGTGGCGAGTGTGGCGGCGATGCTCATGGTGCCCAAGGGGGTGTATCTGGCGTACGCGCTCAATGCCATGCTGCTGGGCGTGGCCTTGTTCAGCCGCTGGCCGGGCGCGCTCGAGCGCTGGGTCACGGGCGTGGTGATCGCCCTGCTGGGATGGCTGGCGGCGAATGCGGTGCTGGTGAGCCAGTACTGGGCCGAGTCGGATGGCCTGTTGCCGGCCATGTTCTGTGCGCTGTGGTTGTTTCTGCCCCTGGCCTGGGTGCGCATTCGGCCCGCTCGCTGCTGGCGGCCGACGCCGCATGGCTGGGTGCTGGTGTCGATGTGCCTGGGGGCGATCACGATCGTGGTGGTGAGCCTGAACACCTATTACGCGGCGACCCGGATGGAGCGTGCCGCCGCCGACCTGGAGGGTCGCCTTGCGCATTGGTCCTACGCGGCGTCCCTGCCTTCGGGGCAGGGGACGCAGTGGCTGGGCGTTGGCGTGGGCCAGTTCGCCGAGGCCTACTTCTGGCAGGCGCCGGAGGGGGTGTTTCCGGGTTCGCACGGCCTGGGCTTCGATGCAGGCAATACCTATCTCAAGCTCGGCGCGCCGCGGCATGTACTGGGCTTTGGCGAACTGTACCGGGTGTCGCAGCGGGTGTCGCCGGGCCTGATCGCGCCCCTGCAACTGGCGGTGCGCGTGCGTGCGCCCGAGGCCGATGCGCGCCTGACGGTGGAGGTGTGCCGCAAGCATCTGCTGTACGAGGCGGGGTGCACGGGGGGGCGGATTCGCGTGCCGAAGGGGGGCGCGTGGACGACGCAGCACCTGGTGCTGGATCCCGGTCGCCTGGGTGGATCGGGGGTGCCGCGGCTGACCGTGTTCTCGATCGCCAACAGTAGCCGTGCACTGCTCGAGGTCGATGACATCAGCCTGGTCGATGGGCGTGGGCGCGAGTTGCTGGACAACGGGCATTTCGCTCACGGGGCGGACTACTGGTTCTTCACCAGCGACCGTCACCACCTGCCCTGGCACGCGAAGAACCTGTGGTTGCACTTCTTCGTGGAGCAGGGCTGGATGGGGCTGGTGGCGTTCTCGCTGCTGTGTGCGGCGGCGGTGTGGCGCCTGACGCTGGGGCGGGGCGCTACCCATCCCCTGGCTCCGCCCCTGCTGGGCGGCCTGAGCGCCTTCTTCATCGTGGGCGCCTTCGACAGTCTGGTCGATGCGCCACGGCTGGCGACGCTGGCCTTCCTGCTGATGTTTACGGCGCTGGGGGTGAGGGGCGCGCGCGGGCGGTAGACGTCGACCGCGTTGGTGCAGCCCGTGGCGGTCGCCGCCGACAGGTGTCGGGAATTTTTACATTTTCGATTCCGATGTGCCGATTGCCGGATGTGGTCGGGTTTTATTTTGCGCGCAACTATATGATTTGACGCTTTTTGTTGTCAGCTTGGAGCGTCTGCGAACGATTTTTGCTTGTCGTATCGGCACAAGGGAGACGAGAACAACGCCTTCTGCATGATTGCCGGCTGGACTTGCTTGAGCCGGTCGATCGGTTCCCTCTTTTCTGAAGGGGCTGAATGATGGAACAGCGGACGCGGCACACGCTGCGGCGCTTGATCGAGTTGACCACGCGAGCGGTCGGCGGGGGCATGATGTCCCTGCCGAAGGCGGCCGAGACCCTGGAGTCGGCGGGGGTGCCGTTCGAGGTGGTCTGCCGGGTGCTGATGCCTTTCAAGGATGGTGCATCGCGGTTCGCCTCTTCGGCAGGCGAGCAGCGGGGCGGGGTGCGCATTCCGCCCGTGTCCGGATCGCGCAAGGCTTGAAGGCGCGCCGACGGTTCGCAGGCCTGCCCGCGAACCGCGCTGCCGATCAGACGAGCACTTCCACCACCCCGGGATGCCCGAGGAATCGCTGCGGGCTGGCGGTGGCACCGTAGGCGCCGGACTGGTAGATCGCCACCAGGTCGCCCGGCTGGGCGGCGGGCAGGTTCATGCGGTCGGCGAGCAGGTCGAGCGGGGTGCATAGCGGGCCGACCACCGAGACGTTTTCCGTTGCGCTGCCGTCCATGCGATTGGCGATCGCCACCGGGTAGTTCTTGCGGATGACCTGGCCGAAGTTGCCCGAGGCCGAGAGGTGGTGGTGCAGGCCGCCGTCGGTGACCAGGTAGGTGTGGCCGCGCGAGACCTTCCTGTCCAGCACGCGCGCGACGTAGAGGCCGGCCTCGCCGACCAGATAGCGGCCGAGTTCGATGACGATCTCCGCCTGCGGCAGCGCGCTGCGGGCCTGAGCGACGATGTCGGCGAGATTGGCGCCGATGGGCGCGAGGTCCAGCGGCTGCTCGCCCGGGAAATAGGGGATGCCGAAGCCGCCGCCGAGGTTGAGGAACTTCACCGGCGAGGGCGCGTGTTCCGCCAGCCGGCAGGCGAGGGCGAAGCTCTTCTGCTGGGCCTCGACGATGGCCTCGGGCTTGAGGTTCTGCGAGCCGGCGAAGAGGTGGAAGCCCTCGAAGGCGAGCCCGGCGCGACCGATTTCCGCCAGCAGCGCGGGCACCTCTTCGGCATCGACACCGAACTGCTTCGGCCCGCCGCCCATCTTCATGCCCGAGGCCTTGAGCTCGAAATCCGGATTGACGCGCACCGCGACCCTCGCCGGCAGCCCGAGTGCCTGCTGCGCGGCGGCCAGGATCGGCAGCTCGCGGAAGGATTCGACATTGACCAGGATGCCGGCGGCGACCGCCTGCTGCAGCTCGGCCTCGGTCTTGCCGGGGCCGGCGAAGCTGATCTCCTGCGGATCGGCACCGGCGTCGAGCGCGACCAGCAGCTCGCCCGCCGAGGCGACGTCGATGCCATCGACCAGCCGCGCCATGTGGCACACCAGTGCCGGCATCGGGTTGGCCTTCATCGCGTAGTGCAGCTTGACCGCCGCCGGCAGCGCGGCACGCAGCTGCGCCACGCGCGCGTCGAGCAGGCTGCGGTCGTAGGCGTAGAAGGGCGTGCGCCCGACCCGCGCGGCGATGCGGCCGATCGGCTGGCCGTTGATCAGCAGTTCGCCTCCTGCGCTGCGGAACTGCGACATCGGGGCGTGGACGGGCGGCTGGCGGGTCTCGGTCATGGTGCGCTCGGGGATCTACAGGCTGGCTGGGATTGTAGTGGCTGGCGGCGCGGGCTATCTGGTCGCGCTGCTCGCACGTCGGCGCGTGCTGCGGGCGGCGGGCTGGCGGGCGCCGCGGATGACGCTGGCGATCATGGTGGCGATGAAGACCGCCAGCGTGGCGGCATTGGCGAGCGCGCCCCACTGCCGCAGCGCGAGGCTCTCGCCCAGGCCCCCGAACACGCGCAGCGCGAGCGAGAGGTGGAGCAGCGCGAGCGGCACGTAGAAGAAGGGGTGATAGGGAATCTTCACCTTGAGCACGGCCGGGAAGATGATCGCCGCGTGGCCGAAGACCATCGCGAACACGAAGCCGAGCGCGATCGCATGCATCGCGGTGTCGTGCAGCGCATGGCCGGGCGCGAAGCCGCCGCCCAGGCCCGCGATGGCGCCGGCGCCGAGCCAGACGTAGCCGGTGAGCAGGCAGATGCCGATGAAGCGGGTGAGGCCGTGCTGGCCGGCGGTGTGGCGGGCGATGTCGAACACCAGCAGCCAGAGGGCGAGGGCGAGCAGGCCGGCGGCGAACAGTGTCGACCCGAGGGTGTCGGTGATCCCGAACGATGCGACCAGCGCGCCGGCGAGGATGACCCCGCTGACGACGATGAAGCTGGGCGCCGCCGCCGGTCGCACGGGCAGGAAGCGGGTGAGCTCCAGGCGTTCGCCGGCCACCGTCAGCACCAGGAAGGCGAGCCAGAACGGCACGGCGGCATGCAGGTTGCCGCCCGCGATCCACACCAGGTTGCCGGTGAGCCAGCACGCCGCGCCGATGGCCAGCATGACGGTGAACAGCGCCAGCTGCCGCCGGGTGACGACCACGCTGCCGGCAACGAGCACGCTTGAGGCGAGCAGGAGCAGGCTCTGCGCGACCACCAGCGGACCGCCCAGCATCAGCAGCACGCCACCGCCACCGGCGAGCGCCGGCCCGAGGTAGGGCCACAGACCGCCGAGCGCGACCGCACGTTCCAGGCTGATGACCGTGCCGAAGAAGGCGCCGATCATCAGCGCCGCATGGCTGCCGGCCTGCATGGCGCCGAAATCCGGCACGCTCACGCCCACCCGCGCCAGCCCGGCGAGCACGCCGGTGACCAGCGAGGCCAGCCCGAGCACCAGCAGCGGCACCCGGGCGAGCGGGGGCAGGGTGTTCATCGCTTCCAGCCGAAGTGCTCGCGCGCCTCGGGCGCCATCTTCTCCGGGCTCCAGGGCGGATCCCAGACGATCTCCACGCGGATGTCCACCTCGGGCGGCACCATCGGGTCGAGGATGCGGTCGATGTCGTCGAGGATCATGTCGGCCATCGGGCACGCCGGCGAGGTCATCGTCATCTCGATGTAGAGCGCGCCGGGCTGGCTCTCGATCTTGTAGATGAGGCCCAGATCGACGATGTTCATGCCGACTTCGGGGTCCATGACCAGGCGCAGCGCGCTGCGGATGGCTTCGGTGTCGGGGGTGGGGAGGGGATTCATGGGCGGTATTGTCGTTGTCGTCGGCTGCCCGCCGAAAGGGGAAGTGTGGGCAGCATCGCGGAGAAACGGGTGTCTTCAGGGCTGCTCGTCGAGATCCTCGAAGGCCTCGGCGGGCGACAGCGCCATGTCGACGCTCTCCAGTTTCAGCGCGGGGCCGCTGCCCTCGCTCTCGAGCAGGATCCAGTGGTCGGCTTCGCGGCGATAGAGTTCGAGGCGGCGCTGGTCGATGTCGACCAGCAGGTATTCCTGCAGGTCGGCGAGCTTGCGGTAGGCGGCGAATTTGGTGCCGCGGTCGTAGGCTGCGGTGGAGTCGGAGAGGACCTCGACGACCAGCTTGGGGTGCTCGATCGCGAGTTCCGCGCGGCGGTCGCGCTCGTCGCAGGTGACCATCACGTCGGGGTAGAAGTAGGCGTCGGCTTCGGCGACGAAGAGTTTCATGTCGGCGATGAAGCTGCGGCAGCGGCTCCCCGCAAGATGGCTGCGCAGGCGTGCGTAAATGGCCCCGGCTGCGAGCGCGTGGTTCTGCCGCACCCCCACCATCGCGAACACCTCTCCCGCGATGTACTCGTGCTTGTCCGGCTGCTGGGCCTCCCAGTCGAGGTAGGCCTGGCGATTGAGCGGTGCGGCTTCCCGTGCGTGTCCCATGGCGAGGCTCCTGATGCGTTGCCGCCATTGTGGGCGAGCAGGCGCCGGCGTTCAATGCAGCGGATCAATCGAGGCGGACGCCATCGGAATGCCCGCGCATCCAGAACTCCATCATCATCAGGATCCACACCATCTCGCCGTAGTAGCCGGGGTGGGCGGGCAGGTGGGTCGTCAGCAGCGCGTCGATGAAGCCCGGGCGCACGATGCCGCGCTGGCGGAAGCTGCCCAGCGCATCGGCGGCGAGCGCCTTCAGCCCCGCATCTTGGCAGGCCCACACGCCGAAGGGCAGGCCGAAGCCGTGCTTCTTCTTGGCGATGATCTCGTCGGGCAGGAAGCCGCGCAGCGCCTCCTTGAAGAACCAGCGCAGGGTCAGGCGCTTGAGCTTCCAGTCGGGCGGCAGGCCGGTGGAGAAGTCGGCGAGCTCGTCCGACAGCAGCGGGAAGGCCACATCCACCCCGGCGAGCTGGGTGGTGCCGATGACCTTGGGCAGGTCGTTGTCGGCCAGCGTGTATTTCCAGTCGTAGTTGAGCATCAGGTTGATGTGCGAGCGCGCATTGGTCGCCTGCCACACCGCGCGCTGCTCGACATTCGGCCGGCCGGTGTCGACGCGGGCGAGGAAGTCGGGCTCGAACACGTTGTCCATGCCCAGGCGCAGGAGCATGTTGTACATGTGGATGCGGTCGGGCATGGGCACGCGCGCCTGCTCGACGTAGCTGACGCCCTTCTTCGCGACCGGGATGCGGTCCATGCCGGGCAGCGCCAGCGCCGGTTCGAGCAGGCCGCGGCGCAGCAGGCCTGGCACCTCGTCGTACCAGCCGAACACGCGCTGCTTGGCGTAGCGGCTGTTGCCGCCGAAGAGCTCGTCGCCACCGTCGCCGGCGAGCATGCGCTCGACGCCGTCCTCGCGCGCGCGCCTGGCGCAGATCCAGCCCGGGAGCGCCGAGGAGTTGCCGAAGGGCTGGTCGTAGTGGATGGCGACCTTGGGGATGCCGTCGACCAGGTCGGCGGGGGTGACGTAGTACTCCCGATGCTCGGCGCCGAAGCGCTTCGCGGCGATGCGCGCGTACGCCATCTCGTCGTAGCCGCTGGCGTCGAAGCCGATCGAGTAGGCGCGCGCGGGCCGGCCGAGCACCTTGCACAGCATGCCGGTGACGGTGGAGCTGTCGGTGCCGCCGGAGAGGAAGCAGCCCACGCTGGCGCCCTCGGCCTCGCGCCGCACGCCGTCCTGGACGATCTGCAGGAAGCGCGCCCTGGCCTCGTCGAAGCCGGGGGCGGCGTCCTCGTCGAACTGCGGATTCCACCAGCGCCGGCATTCGGCCTTGCCGTCCTGCCACTTGAGCAGGTGGCCGTGGGGCAGGCGGGCGATGCCGTCGAAGATGGTCGCCGGCGCCGGGATCATGTGGAAGAACAGGTATTCGAACACCGACTGCGGGGCGATGTGGCGCTCCACGCCCGGGACCGTGTCGGCGCGGTCGGAGAAGTGCAGGCGGCCGTCGCGCTCGGCATAGCAGATCGGCCAGGTGCCGAAGCGGTCGGTGGCGAGCACGGCCTCGCGGCCGTCGTCGGCGATCATCGCCACGCAGAAGCGGCCCGCGGCCTGACCGACCGCGTCGTCGCCGAAGCGGGCGAAGGCCTGCGCCCAGGCCGCCGCCGCGCCCAGGCGGGTGTTGGCCTGCTCCAGCGCATCGTCATGAAAGCGCGGCCGCCCGAGCGCCAGGTAAAACCGTCCGCCTTCCTGGTAGGTGCCGACCTCGGCCTGGCAGGCCACCGCCCCGGCGGGAAACTGCAGCCGCGCCATGTCCGCGGGCAGGGCGGCCGCCGCTTCCGGCGTGCCGAGAACCCCACTAAATCGTTCGCGCACGACTCTCTCCCTCGACCCCGATGCCGGGCCGCGTTTCATCCAACCTATTTAATGATGCTCCATGCCGCAGGGATTGTCAGTGAACTGTCGGACAGGTGGGCGCGCGCTGGTCAGTACCCCAGCTGCACCGCCCCGGGCAGCCAGTCGGCGGGCGGGGGCAGCGGGCGGGTGCCGATGGGCAGGGCGAACTCGGCGTCCGGCTGCAGCGACACGCCGCGTGCGCTGCCGGCGGGGGTGGTGAGCTTGCGCAGCAGGCCGGCGCCGAGCGGGCGGAAGTCGAGCGTGGCCGGGTCCTGCAGCGCGCCGGGCGGCAGCGGCAGGTTGCCGCGGTAGTCGCCGCCGTTGACCAGGGTGAGGCTGCCGAGCCCGACGCTGAGGTTGTTGATGCCGACGATCTCCACGTCCGCGGGCAGCCTGTCGGGCCAGGTGCGCAGGAACAGGGTGCCGGTGTGGCGGTCGCTGAGCAGGGTGTTGTGGGCGAGATGGAGCGCGCTCTCCGGCCAGGCATCGCCCTCCGCGCCGTAGGAAACCACCACCGGGTTCTGCGTGCCGGCGCTCTGGCCGACGATGTTGCCGACGACGAAGGCGAGCCCGCCGTTGGGCAGGTCGATCTCGTAGGAGGCTTCGCCCTGGGGGCCGTCGTAGATCAGGTTGTAGCGGATGTCGTTGTAGCGCGCGCGCGACTTCAGCAGATGGCCGCGGTAGCCGTCGTGGAAGCGGCTGCCGCTGAGCTCGAAGCGCCCGATGCGGCCGACGTAGAGCAGGTGGGGCAAGTCGGCGCCCTCGCGCGGCGCCCGGGCGAACACGCTGTCGCGGATCACCAGTTCGGCATCGTCGAAGTTGGCGGTGAGGATGCCGTTCTGGTTGTCGAGGAAGACGCTGTTGCGCACCTCCAGCCGGCCGCGCTCGAAGCGGATGCCGGCGCCGTTGTGATCGGTCGCGCGCGCGCCGCGGAACTCGATGTTGTCGATGACGAAGTCGCCGTTGGCGATCACCCAGATCGCCTTGCCGTCGGCGATCCTGCCGTCGGCGATCAGCACCGGGCGCTCGCCGACGCCACGGATGACGAGATGCTTCTGCCGCCACGTCGCGACGTCGCCGCGGTATTCGCCGGGCAGGATCTCGACGATGTCGCCGTCCTTGGCCCGCTTGGCGGCGTCGGCGATGCGGGTGATCGCTTCGCCGGGGCCGACGCGCAGCACCGCTGCCTGTGCTTGTGCAGCGGCGAAGGAGGAGACCCACCCGAGGGCCAGGACGAGCGCTTTCATGAAACTCATCATAGGCAGGGCGGGTGGCATCCGCATCCCCGGTCACGACCTCGAGGCTGTCGTGCTTCCGTGGGAGCGGCGGCAGCCGCGAAATTCGATCCTCGATATCCACCCGCTTCGAACGCAGCCGCAATGTTCGCGGCTGCCGCCGCTCCCACAGGGGAGGGCCTCAGCCGGCGAGTTCGGTGGCCAGCGCCTTGCGGTCGATCTTGCCGTTGGGGTTGCGCGGCAGCGGGCCGTCGCGCACCTCGATGCGCCCCGGCACCATGTAGGCCGGCATGCGGATGCGGCATTCGGCGAGCAGGGCATCGGTGTCGAGGGTGCCGCCGGCGGGCGGGGTGGCGATGACGACGATGCTCTGGCCGAGGGTGTCGTGGGCCACGCCGAAAGCCGCGCATTCGCCGACCAGCCGGGTGGCGTAGAGGATCTCCTCGACCTCGGTCGGGCTGACGCGGTAGCCGGAGGTCTTGATCATCTCGTCGCGGCGGCCGATGAAGTACAGGTAGCCTTCCTCGTCGCGGCGCACGGTGTCGCCGGAGAACACCGCGATCTCGGGCAGCACCAGCCCGCTCTGGCGGCCGGGGGCCTTGGCGGGCAGGGGCTTGAAGCGCTCGGCGGTCTTCTCCGGGTCGTTCCAGTAGCCCATCGCGACCAGCGCGCCGCGCTGCACCAGTTCGCCCGGTTCGTTGGGCGCGCATTCGCTGCCGTCCTCGCGCAGCACCATGATCTCGGCGTTGGGGATGGCCTTGCCGATCGAGTCGGGGCGCACGTCGGCCTGCTCCGGCGGCAGGAAGGTGGCGCGGAAGGCCTCGGTGAGGCCGTACATCAGGAAGGGCCGGGTCTTCGGCAGCATGCCGCGCAGCGTGGTCAGCGTCTCCAGCGGCATGCGGCCGCCGGTGTTGGCGATGTAGCGCAGGTGCTCGGTGATGGTCTCCGGCCACTGCAGCTGCGAGAGCTGGATCCACAGCGGCGGCACCGCGGTCAGGCCGGTGACGCGCTCCTTTTCCACCGCCTTCAGCACGTCGCGCGGCATCAGGTAGTTGAGCAGCACGACGCGCGCGCCGCTGTGAAAGGCGGTACTGAGCTGCGAGAAGCCGGCGTCGAAGGACAGCGGCAGTGCGGCGAGCAGGGTGTCGCCGGCGTGGTTGCCGAGGTACTGGGCGACGCTCTTGCCGCCGGCGACCATGTTGCGATGCGACAGCACCACGCCCTTGGGCCGCCCGGTGCTGCCCGAGGTGTACAGGATCGCGGCGATGTCGGTGTCGATGACGCGATGACCGGCGGCGGGCGGCGCGGCACACAGCTCGTCCCAGCGCAGCACGCTGGCGCCGGGCAGCTCGGGCAGCACATCGACCTTGCCGGTGAGCACGACGTGGCGCAGGTCGTGGCAGCCGGCCAGCGTGTCGCGCAGGGTGGCGAAGCGCTCGGGCGAGGTCAGCAGCACGCGCACGTTGCAGTCCTGCAGGATGTAGCCGACCTGCTCGGCCTTGAGGATCGGATTGACCGGCACGAACACCCCGCCGGCGGCGCTGGTGCCGAAGAAGGCGGTGACCGTCTCCGGGCGCTTGTCGAGGTAGATGCCGACGCGCTCGCTGCGCTCCAGGCCGAGGCCGAGGAGGCCGCTGGCGAAGCGGCCGACCGCGGCGTCGAGTTCGGCGTAGCGCTGCGTGGCGCCGGAAAAGCTCAGCGCCGGGGCGTCCGGCGCGCGTCGGGCGGAGGCGGCGATCAGGTGGTGGAGCAGGGTGGTGTTGTTCATGGCGGCCGGGTGAGCAGGAGAAAGGCCGGTCCGCACGCGGGCGAACCGGCCTGGGGCTTGGTCCGACAAAAGGTTAGCGCCCTGGCAGTCCATTCACAACG
The DNA here is from genome assembly GCF_029223545.1 of Thauera sp. GDN1. Classification (NCBI taxonomy): domain Bacteria; kingdom Pseudomonadati; phylum Pseudomonadota; class Betaproteobacteria; order Rhodocyclales; family Zoogloeaceae; genus Thauera; species Thauera sp. GDN1. The sequence goes on from NZ_CP097870.1 coordinate 1,109,495, forward strand.
GAAGTCGATCACGGTGCGGCAGGGCGGCGCGCAAGGATCGGGCGTCCGACTCCGCCGAGGCGCAGGTGCGGGCGCTCAGGCCGGACGGCGGTAGCCGCTTGCGACGCCGCCGGGCGACAGCACGATCTGCCACAGCTGGTTGGTGCGCGCGCGGAAGGTGCCGGCGCAGGCGAGCAGGTAGTAGCGCCACATGCGCCGGAAACGCTCGCCGTAGCGCTCGGCGAAGTGCGGCCAGGCGGCCTCGAACCTGGCGTGCCAGGCCATCAGCGTGCGGTCGTAGTCTGCGCCGAAGTTGTGTACGTCCTCGATGACGAAGTCGTCTTCGCAGGCGTCGGCGATCTGGCCGAGCGCGGGCAGGTCGCCGTTGGGGAAGATGTAGCGCTCGATCCATGGGTCGGTAGGCGTGCGGCGCAGGTTCTTGCCGATGGTGTGGAGCAGGAACAGGCCGTCGTCCTCGAGACTGCGCCGCGCCATCGCGAAGAAGGCGCGGTGGTTCTTGGCGCCGACGTGTTCGAACATGCCGAGCGAGGCGATGCGGTCGAAGCGCTCGCCGCCGTCGTCGTTGAACTGGCGATAGTCCTGCAGGCGGAAGCGCACCGGCAGGCCGGTGCAGCGCGCCTGGCCGTATTCGGCCTGCGCGCGCGAGATGGTGAGGCCGACGCAGTCGACGCCGTAACGCTGGGCGGCGAACTTCATCAGGCTGCCCCAGCCGCAGCCGATGTCGAGCAGGCGCATCCCCGGTTCCAGCCCCAGCTTGCGGCACACGAGGTCGAGCTTGGCGGCCTGCGCGTCGTCCAGGGTGTCGGCCGCGGCCCAGTAGCCGCAGGTGTAGGCCATCGACGGCCCGAGCATGGACTCGAAGAAGTCGTTGCCGAGGTCGTAGTGCGCTTCGCCGACCTGCCAGCTGCGGCGCAGGTTCTGCAGGTTGAAGAGGCGCGCACGCAGGCCCTGCACCAGCAGCGCGGTGCCGCCGACCTTCTCGTCGAGGCGGGCGCGCAGCACGCGGGCGATGAATTCGTCCAGCCGCGCGCAATCCCACCAGCCGTCCACGTAGCTCTCGCCCAGGCCGAGACTGCCGCGCGCGAGGATGCGATCGGCGGTTTGCGGGTGGTGGATGACCATGTCCCACGGCCGGGCACCGTCGATGCCGACGTCCGCCTCGGCCAGCAGCGCGGCCATCGCGCGCAGCGAAGGGTCGTCGCGCGACGCGGGCGGCAGCGGTCGCAGACGCGGGCGCAGGCTGGGGCGGGCGTCCTCGTGGTGAGCGCCTTCGCGCGGCGCATGGGGGCGCAGCGCAGCGCGAGGTTCCGGCGCGGGCGGCAGGTTCGCCATCGGCCGCTCCGGGGACTCAGTGGCTTTCGGCGTACTCGGCCCACACCTCGCACAGGAGGTCGAAGAGGGCGTCGAAGTCTCTTGCGTTCGGGTTCATGCTCGGCTCCTTCAGCGCGGGCAGAGCACCCTGCCCGACATGCTCAGGATAGGTCGCAGGTGTGGATCGATCCAATCGATCGAGGCCATGCCGGTCATTGGCAGCCTTCATGATCCGGGCCGCCCACGCTGGCGATCGGGCCCGGCCGCGCGCTGCCGCTCTGCTAGAATCGCCCGCCATGAGCTATCAGGTCCTCGCACGCAAGTGGCGGCCGAAGTCCTTCGGCACGCTGGTCGGTCAGGAGCACGTCGTGCGTGCGCTGACGCACGCGCTCGCCACCGGGCGGCTGCATCACGCCTGGCTGTTCACCGGCACGCGCGGCGTGGGCAAGACCACGATCAGCCGCATCCTGGCCAAGGCCCTGAACTGCGAGACCGGCATCACGCCCGAGCCCTGTGGCGTGTGCGACGCCTGCCGCGCGATCGACGCCGACCGCTTTCCCGACTACGTCGAGATGGACGCGGCCTCCAACCGCGGCGTGGACGACATGGCGGCCCTGCTCGACAAGGCGGTGTATGCGCCGGTGCAGGGGCGCTACAAGGTCTACATGATCGACGAAGTGCACATGCTCACCGGGCACGCCTTCAACGCCATGCTGAAGACCCTCGAGGAGCCGCCCGAGCATGTGAAATTCATCCTCGCCACCACCGACCCGCAGAAGATTCCGGTGACGGTGCTGTCGCGCTGCCTGCAGTTCAACCTCAAGCAGATGCCGCAGGGCCACATCGTCGATCACCTGACCCGCATCCTGCAGGCCGAGGCCGTGCCCTTCGAGCCCGGCGCGCTGCGCCACCTGGCCAAGGCGGCGGCGGGCTCGATGCGCGACGCGCTGTCGCTGCTCGACCAGGCGATCGCGCATGGCGCGGGCAAGGTCGAGGAGGAGCAGGTCACGCACATGCTGGGCACGGTGGGTGACGATCACCTGTATGCGGTGCTGGATGCGCTCGCCGCCGGCGACGTGGCGGCGCTGCTCGCGGTGGCCGACGGCATGGAGGCGCGCAGCCTGTCCTTCGACGCCGCGCTGCAGGCGCTGGCGACCCTGCTGCACCGGATCGCGCTCGCGCAGTACGCGCCCGAGGCGATCGGCGACGAGGTCGAGCGCGCGCGCGTCCTGGCGTACGTGGAGCGCTTCGACGCGGAGTTCCTGCAGCTCGCCTACCAGATCGCGATCCACGGCCGCGACGAACTGCCGCTGGCCCCCGACGAGTACACCGGGTTCACGATGACGCTGCTGCGCCTGCATGCCTTCCGGCCCGAGCAGCCGGCGGCGCTCGGCGGGCCGGGCGTGCAGCCGGGCCCGGCGGGGCAGGCGCGGGAGATCGGTGGCGGGCCGGGCGCAGTCGCGGGCAAACCCGTGCCCACGGCGCGCGGTGCTGCGGCGGGGCCGGCTGCCCCGCAGGCATCGGCGCCGCCGACCGTTTCAGCGCCCCCTTCCGCATCGCCCGCGCCTGCCGCGGGCGCGGGCTCGCCTGCGACCCCCGCTCCGCCTTCCGCATCGGCTGTTGCCCCTGTGGGAGCGGGCGCGCCCGCGAACCCGGCGGTGCCGCTGCGCCACCGCGGTGACGCACCGGCCACGGTTTCCGTGGGAGCGGGCGTGCCCGCGAATGCGGCGCCGGCCGCCGCGACGGTCGAGCAAGACGTCCCGCCCTGGGAGGATCTACCCGCCGAGGCCTATGCCGACGACGATGGCCGCCCCGCCCGCGCCGAGCGCATGCCGATGGCGGACGAGGACGTCGCGTCGCGCCCCCGCTCCGCACCTGCGCCGCGCACGTCCGTCGCGGCGGATTCCCAGGCAGCCCGCCGCCCCGACGGGCGGGGCGCCAGCCGTGTAGCGGACGGCGGCCCCGGCCCAGGCTCCGTCCCCGTCGTCACGCCCGCGGCCCCGCCGGCTACCGGCCCGAGCGGCGATGCCGAGGCCCTGCTGGCGCTCGGCGACTGGCGCGGCCTGATCCGCGCGCTCGGACTCGGCGGGCTGGTGCGCGAACTCGCCCAGCACTGCGAGTGGGTCGAGTGTGGCGACGAGGGCCTGCACCTGCGCCTGTCGACCACCCACCGCCACCTGCTCGACATGAACCGCGGCGCGGCCGAGCGCATCCAGGACCAGCTTTCCGTGGCGCTCGGCCGGCCGCTGAAGCTGCGCATCGAGATCGGCGACATCGCCGGCGAGACCCCGGCGCAGCGCGACGCCATCGAGCGCCGGGCGCGCCACGCCGATGCGGTGGCGGCGCTGGAGGCCGATCCCTTCGTGCGCGAACTGATCGAACGCTTCGACGCCACTCTCGTCGAGAGCACGGTGAAGCCCTTGTAAGCACGCGGCGCGCGCCTCGCCGCCATTGGCACGGCGGCGCGCCGAACCGTGTGTCCCCCTTGCCCAATCAATTGATCCAGTGGAGAAATCACCATGATGAAAGGCGGTATCGCCGGCCTGATGAAGCAGGCCCAGCAGATGCAGGAAAACATGAAGAAGATGCAGGACCAGCTCGCCTCGGTCGAGGTCGAGGGCCAGTCCGGCGCGGGCATGGTCAAGGTGCTGATGACCTGCAAGTACGACGTGCGTCGGGTGTCGATCGACGAGTCGGTGATGGACGACAAGGAGATGCTGGAGGATCTGGTCGCCGCCGCGCTCAACGACGCGGTGCGCAAGGTCGAGACCGCCACCCAGGAGAAGATGGCCAGCGTCACCGCCGGCCTGAATCTGCCGCCGGGCATGAAGCTGCCGTTCTGAGCGCGCGCCGAAGATGTCGCCTTCCAGCCTCGACGAGCTGATCGAGGCCCTGCGCTGCCTGCCCGGGGTGGGGCCGAAGTCCGCCCAGCGCATGGCCTACCACCTGCTGCAGCGCGACCAGCGCGGCGCGGCGCGGCTCGGCCATGCGCTGCTGCATGCGCTCGAGGTGCTGCGCCACTGCGAGCGCTGCAACACCTTCGCCGAGGAGGCGGTGTGCCCGCGCTGCGCCAATCCGCGCCGCGACCCCGCGCTGCTGTGCGTGGTGGAGATGCCGGCCGACCTGGCGATGATCGAGCAGACGCAGTCCTACAACGGCCTGTACTACGTGCTGATGGGCCGGCTGTCGCCGCTCGACGGCATCGGCCCGCGCGAGCTGCGGTTCGACAGGCTGATCGCGCGCGCCACCGAGGAGGGCGTGCGCGAGGTCATCCTCGCCACCAACTTCACCAACGAGGGCGAGGCCACCGCCCACACCGTGGCCACGCTGCTGTCCGCGCGCGGGGTCAAGGTGAGCCGGCTGTCGCGCGGCGTGCCGGTCGGCGGCGAGCTGGAACACACCGATACCGGGACGATCGCCCAGGCCCTGGTGGAGCGGCGATCGGTCTGAAATCGGATGTTGCGTTGCAGAAAAGCGACGCCCCGATTACCCGCCAGCGATGCCGGTTTTCGTGCGGAAAGCCTTGTTCCTGCTGGAGATGCGCGGTTTGCGCTTTCTCTGCTGCGGCGTCTTCGATATAATCGCCCGGTTATTTGTATCCAGGTCTTTCGTTTTCCTTTTTGGGAAGAGGGTCATGAGCGTTGATCAAAAGATGGACAGCAGCCGCCGCACCCTGCTGCTGGCGACGTCCGCCGCTGGCGGCGTGGCCGCAGTGGCGACCGCGGTGCCGTTTGTTGCCAGCCTGACGCCGTCCGAGCGCGCCAAGGCAGCCGGTGCTCCGGTGGAAGTGGATGTGAGCAAGCTCGCGCCGGGCGAGATGATGACTGTGGAATGGCGCGGCAAGCCCGTGTGGATCCTGCGTCGTACCCCCGAGATGCTGGCTTCGCTCGACAAGACCGACGACAAGGTCAGCGATCCGGCTTCCGACAAGCCGATGCAGCCCGAGTACGCCAAGAACAAGCATCGTTCGATCAAGCCCGATTACCTCGTTGCCGTCGGCATCTGCACCCACCTGGGCTGCTCGCCTTCCGAGAAGTTCAAGATGGGCGCCGAGAGCGGCATGGGCGCGGACTGGCCCGGTGGCTTCCTGTGCCCCTGTCACGGCTCGATCTTCGACCTCGCCGGTCGCGTGTACAGCAGCATGCCCGCGCCCGACAACCTCGAGATTCCGCCGCACCAGTACCTCGCGGACACCACCATTCTTGTTGGCGAAGACGGGAAGGCCTAAGCGATGACTACGAAATCCCAAGCCGTTCTCAACTGGATCGATGAGCGCTTCCCGCTCACGTCCACCTGGAAGGCGCATCTGTCCGAGTACTACGCGCCGAAGAACTTCAACTTCTGGTACTTCTTCGGCTCGCTGGCGCTGCTGGTGCTGGTCATCCAGATCGTCACCGGCATCTTCCTGGTGATGCACTACAAGCCGGATGCCTCGCTCAACGCCTCAGGTGTGCCGGTGGCCTTCGCCAGCGTCGAGTACATCATGCGCGAGGTGCCGGGTGGCTGGCTGATCCGCTACCTGCACTCGACCGGTGCCTCGGCCTTCTTCATCGTCGTCTACCTGCACATGTTCCGTGGTCTGCTGTACGGCTCGTACCGCAAGCCGCGCGAGCTGATCTGGATCTTCGGCACCCTGATCTTCCTGGTTCTGATGGCCGAGGCCTTCATGGGCTACCTGCTGCCGTGGGGACAGATGTCGTTCTGGGGCGCCCAGGTGATCGTGAACCTGTTCTCGGCGATCCCGGTGATCGGTCCGGATCTGTCGCTGGTGATCCGCGGTGACTTCGTCGTCTCCGACGCCACCCTGAACCGCTTCTTCTCCTTCCACGTCATCGCCGTGCCGCTGGTGCTGATCGGCCTGGTGCTCGCGCACATCGTCGCGCTGCACGAAGTCGGCTCGAACAACCCCGACGGCGTCGAGATCAAGAAGAAGAAGGATGCGAGCGGCAAGCCGCTCGACGGCATCCCCTTCCACCCGTACTACACGGTGAAGGACATCGTCGGCGTCGTGGCCTTCCTGTTCTTCTTCAGCGCGGTGGTGTTCTTCGCGCCCGAAGGCGGCGGCTACTTCCTCGAGTTCAACAACTTCATCCCGGCCGACCCGCTGAAGACCCCGCCGCACATCGCGCCGGTCTGGTACTTCACGCCCTTCTACTCGATCCTGCGCGCGGTGACCTATCCGCTGTTCGGTCTCGATGCGAAGTTCTGGGGTGTGGTGGCGATGGGTGCGTCGGTGGTGATCATCGCCTTCCTGCCCTGGCTGGACCGCAGCCCGGTGAAGTCGATGCGCTACAAGGGGCCGATCTTCAAGATCGCCGTGGCCATCTTCGTGGTGTGCTTCTTCATCCTCGGCTACCTGGGCGTGCTGCCCCCCACCCCGGGTCGTACGCTGGTGTCGCAAATCTGCTCGGTGCTGTATTTCGGCTTCTTCCTGCTGATGCCCTGGTACAGCAAGCTCGACAAGTGCAAACCCGAACCGGAAAGGGTGAATTTCAAATGAAGATGCGTCTACTCAACCTGATCAAGCGAGCGGCGGCGGTGCTGCTGTTCGCGCCGGCGGTCGCGATGGCGGCAGGCGCGGTGCTGCACCTGGACAAGGCGCCGGTCAGCAACGACCCGGCGGCCCTCCAGCACGGCGCCAAGCTGTTCGTGAACTACTGCCTGAGCTGCCATAGCGCGAGCTTCATGCGTTACAACCAGCTCGAGAACATCGGCCTGGGCGAGCAGGAGATCCGCGACAACCTGATGTTCACCGGCGAGCGCGTCGGCGACCTGATGAAGATCGCGATGCGTCCGGCGGAGTCGAAGGTGTGGTTCGGTGTCGCGCCCCCCGACCTGACCCTGGTCGCGCGTCAGCGCGCGTCCGAGTTCGGCAGCGGTGCCGACTGGCTGTACACCTACCTGCGCCAGTTCTACCGCGATCCGGCCCGCCCGACCGGCTGGAACAACGTGATCTTCGCCAACGTCGCCATGCCGCACGTGTTCTGGCAGCTCCAGGGCGAGCAGATCGCCAAGGTGACGCAGAATGCCGACGGCACCACGTCGACCGCGCTCGAGCTGGTGAAGCCGGGCGTGATGTCGCCGGCGGAGTACGACAAGGCGGTCGCCGACCTGGTCTCCTTCCTGGTGTGGATGGGCGAGCCGGTGGCCGACAAGCGCAAGACGATCGGCACCGTCGTGCTGATCTTCCTCGCCGGCCTGTTCGTGCTCAGCTACGCGCTGAAGAAGAACTACTGGAAGGACATTCATTGATCCCAGTCGCCACGGCCCCGAGGGCCGGTTAGTGCGGTACTGACCCAGACGCACCACGCGGTACCGCGTGGTGCGCTTTTGCTTTTGAATTCCGGAGTCGCAACACCATGATGAACCTGTATTCGGGCACGACCGATCCCTTCAGCCACCGCTGCCGGATCGTGTTGTTCGAGAAGGGCATGGATTTCGAAGTCATCGACGTCGATCTCTACAACAAGCCCGAAGACATCGCCGTGATCAACCCGTACAACCGCGTCCCGGTCCTCGTCGACCGCGACCTGGTCCTGTACGAGGCCAACATCATCAACGAGTACATCGACGAGCGCTTCCCGCATCCGCAGCTGATGCCGCCCGACCCGATCATGCGTGCGCGGGCCCGCCAGCTGCTGCACACCTTCGAGCAGGAGCTGTTCACCCACCTCGAGGCGCTGGAAGCCGCGCAGAAGGGCGTCGACAAGGTCCGCGCCCATGTGCGCGACCACCTGACCCAGCTCGCGCCGGTGTTCACCAAGCAGAAGTACATGCTCGGCGAGGAGTTCTCGATGCTCGACGTCGCCATCGCCCCGCTGCTGTGGCGCCTGGAGCACTACGGCATCGAGCTGCCCAAGGCCGCCGCGCCGCTGATGAAGTACGCCGAGCGCATCTTCAGCCGTCAGGGTTTCATCGACGCGCTGACCCCGTCCGAAAAGGTCATGCGGCGCTGATCCGCCCGACCGCAACCAGGCCGTGCCGCGCCCCTGCGGGCGATGCACGGCCGCCGGAGAGCCGATGAGCACAGTCTCGACCAAGCCCTACCTGATGCGCGCCATCTGGGAATGGTGCGTGGACCAGGGTTTCACGCCCTACCTCGCCACCCTGGTGGATGAGAATACCCGCGTGCCGCCGGGCTATGCGCGCGACGGCCAGATCGTGCTGAACCTGGCGCCGGACGCCACCGGACAGCTGCAGATGGCCAACGACTACGTCAGCTTCCAGGCCCGCTTCGGCGGCGTGGCGCATTCGCTGGTGATCCCGGTCGCCAACGTGATCGCGATCTACGCCCGCGAGAACGGCCAGGGCATGGCCTTCGAGCCCGAGCTCGAGACCGACGAGGCGGCCGAGGACGAGGCGGCCCCCGCGGACGAAGGCGTGGAAGACATGGCCGAGACCACCGCCGCGCTGCAGCGCGAGCAGGAGCCGCCCGCTGCGCCGCCGCGGCCGCCGCGCGGCAGCCACCTCAAGGTCGTCAAGTAAGGATCGCCCATGCCCAGCCTGACCTGGAACGATGCGCTCAAGAACGATCTGGCGCCGATGGACCAGACCCACCGCGAGTTCGTCGACTGCTACAACGCGGTCGCATCGGCCTCGCCGGAAGACTTCCTGCCCGCGTTCGATCGCCTGCTCGAGCACACCGTGGCGCATTTCGAGCTCGAGAACGGGTGGATGGCGGCGGTCGATTTCCCCGGCTGCCACCGTGGCGAGCACGATCGCGTGCTGGCGGTGATGCGGGACATCCGCAAGCGCGTCGAGAAAGGCGACATGTTCCTCGGGCGGCGCCTGATCGAGGAGCTGCCGGCCTGGTTCGAGAACCATGTGAACGGAATGGATGCCGCGCTTGCGTTTCACCTGACGTCGATCGGTTTCGACTTCGAGCAGGGCGCACTCGAGCCCCTGGCCGAAGGTGAGACCCGTGCTGCGGGCTGCGCCTGCGCCACCCTGAGCGGCGCCGACGAAGGCTGCGCGACCACGACCCCGAACGCCGCCTGAGGCAGGCGCCGGCGCGCGGCGCCTTCAGGCGCCGAGGAAGGGGAAGTCCACCGGCGGCCGGCGCCCGCACATCAGCTCCGCCAGCGCCGCGGCCGAACCGCAGGCCAGCGTCCACCCCAGCGTGCCGTGGCCGGTGTTGAGCCACAGGTTGGGGTGGCGGCCGCGCCCGATCAGCGGCACGTTGCCCGGCGTCGCCGGGCGCAATCCCGCCCAGTGTTCCGCACGGTCGATGTCGATCGCGCCGGGGAAGCGGCTCGCCGCCCATTCCAGGATGCCGGCGATCCGCTCCGGCCGGATCCGCGTATCGAAGCCGTTGAGCTCGGCCGTGCCGGCGATGCGCAGGCGCGAGCCGAGCCGCGAGCACACGATGCGGCGCGACTCGTCGGTCAGGCTCACGCTCGGCGCCCGCGCCGGGTCGAGGACCGGCGCGGTGATCGAGTAGCCCTTGACCGGATAGATCGGCAGGTGCTCACCCAGGCCCGCCAGCAGGCGCGGTCCGTGACTTCCCAGGCACACCACCCAGGCGTCGGCGTGCAGGATCTGCGCTTCGCCGTCCGCGCCGCGCACCTCGACGCCGGTGATGTCGCCGCCACTGCCCGCGGAGCGCAGGCGCAGGATCTCGGTGTCCCAGTGCAGGGCCGCGCCCTGCGCCGCGACATGCGTGGCGAGCGCCTGGGTGAAGCGGCAGGCGTCGCCCGACTCGTCTGCCGGCGCGTACAGGCCGCCCGCCAGGCTGGCCGATCCCGCGCCGAGCGCAGGCTCGATCGCCAGGCATTCGTCGTGCCCGCACACCCGCGCCTCGATGCCGAATCCGGCCAGCATGCGCGCGCGCGCCGGCGCCTGGGCGAACTCTTCCGCGCTGTAGAACAGATGCAGGATGCCGCGCTCGAGCTGGTCGTACTCGAGGCCGAGCCGTGCGCGCAGCGCGCGCAGCTGCCGTCCGCTCCAGGTCGCCAGCGCCGCCACCGCGCGCGTGTTGCGATGCGCGCGCGCGGGCAGGCACTCGAGCAGGAAGCGCGCACCCCACAGCCACTGCGCCGGGTCGCGGGTCGGCCGGAACATCAGCGGCGCGTCGTCGCGCCCGAGCCAGCGCAGGATCTGGCGCGGCGCGCCGGGATTGGCCCAGGGTTCGGGATGGCTGATCGAGATCTGCCCGCCGTTGGCGAAGCTGGTCTCGCGTGCGGCCTCGGGCTGGCGGTCGACCAGGCTGACGCGGAAACCCGCCTGCTGGAGGTACCAGGCCGTGGTCACGCCGGACAGGCCGGCACCGAGAACCATCACGTGCATGGGCGGGGGTTGCGTGAGGAGGGTGGGCGGAGGCAAGGGGCGGGACCTGCGGGAAGGCCGTCGATGATACCCCCAGCCGCGGTGCCGAGAAACCGCGCCGGGGCCGGCAATCGTGCGCGGCGATACGCTTTTGTCCGTGCGCTGAGGGCGTGGAACCGCGATAATTCGCGCCTGTCCGTTCCATACGCTTTCACGGAGTCCCCCATGCGCCGAGTCACCCTAACCCAGTTCCTGATCGAGCAGCAGCGCGCCGGGCGCGTCAACCCCGAGCTGCGCCTGCTGATCGAAGTCGTCGCGCGCGCGGTGAAGGCGATCAGCGTCAACGTCTCCAAGGGGGCGCTCGCCGGCGTGCTCGGCGAGGCCGGCACCGACAACGTGCAGGGCGAGGCGCAGAAGAAGCTCGACGTCATCGCCAACGAGATCCTGGTGCAGGCCAACGAATGGGGCGGCCACCTCGCCGCGATGGCCTCGGAAGAGGTCGAGACCGTGTGCCAGATCCCCTTCGACTATCCGAAGGGCGGTTTCCTGCTGCTGTTCGATCCGCTCGACGGCTCCTCGAACATCGACGTGAACATCTCGGTCGGCACCATCTTCTCGGTGCTGCGCAACCCGCCCGACCATACCGAGCCGACCGAGGACGACTTCCTGCAGCCGGGTCGCGAGCAGGTCGCCGCCGGCTACGCGGTGTATGGGCCGTCTACCCAGCTCGTGATCACCGTCGGCAACGGCGTGCACGGCTTCACGCTGGACCGCGAGATGGGCAGCTTCATCTACACCCAGCCCTTCATGACCATCCCGGTCGATACCCACGAGTTCGCGATCAACGCTTCCAACGCGCGTTTCTGGGAGCCGCCGGTCAAGCGCTACGTCGACGAGATGACGCTGGGCAGGAGCGGTCCGCTGGGCAAGGACTACAACATGCGCTGGGTGGCCTCCATGGTCGCCGACGTGCATCGCATCATGACCCGCGGCGGCGTCTTCATGTACCCGATGGACGAGAAGTGCCGCGCCAAGGGCGGCAAGCTGCGCCTGATGTACGAGGCCAACCCGATGGCGATGCTGGTCGAGCAGGCCGGCGGCGCGGCCTCCACCGGCCGCGAACGCATCCTCGACGTGCAGCCGACGCAACTGCACCAGCGCGTGCCGGTGATCCTCGGCTCCCGCAACGAAGTGGAGCGCGTGGTCGGCTACCACAAGGGCGCCTGAGGCCGGTGCGGGGGCTGGCCCAGCGCTCGTTGCGCACGCGCTGTCTCGGTGCCGCGCTGGCGGTCGGGCTGACGCTCGCCGCCGCGCCGGCCGCCGCCCAGCAGGCGCTGACGGTCCGCCTCGAGGCGCCGGACACCGTGCGTCCGGTGCTGGAGGAACACATCCGCCTGCTCAAGCGCGACGCCCTGATGCTGCCGGAGGCGCAGGCCGACCGGGTGGCGATGACGCGGCGCGCGCGGCGCGAGATCGCCGAGCTGCTCGCCACCGAGGGCTATTTCTCGCCGCGCATCCGCTTCGACCGCGAGGATCCGGCGAACTGGGTGCTGGCGGTGGAGCCCGGGCAGCGCACCGAGATCGCCGCGGTGGAGATCGACTTCACCGGTGATCTGGCCGTGTCCGGCGAAGGCGGAAAGGAATACCTCGACCTGCTGCGCGCGAGCTGGGGCTTGCCGGTGGGCCAGCCTTTCCGCCAGGCCGCCTGGGACGCCGCCAAGACCGCGCTGCTCGACACGGTGAGCGCGCACCGCTACGCCGCCGCCCGCATCGCCGAGAGCCGCGCCGAGATCGATCCCGAGACCGCGCAGGCGCGGCTCAAGGTGCGCATCGACAGCGGTCCGGCCTTCTACCTGGGCGAGCTCGAGGTCGAGGGCCTCGAGCACCTGCCCGCCGACCTCGTGCTGCGCTATAGCCAGCTGCGCCCGGGCTCGCCCTATGACCGCGAGCAGCTGCTCGCCTTCCAGACCGACCTGCAGAACACGCCGCACTTCGGCTCGGTGATCGTCGACATCGAGCGTGATCCGGCGCTCGCGGCCGCGGTGCCGGTGCGGGTTCAGGTGACCGAGGCGCTGCCGCGCTACGCCGGTGTGGGCGCGGGCTATTCGACCAACACCGGGGCGCGCGTCGAGTTCAGCTACCGCGACTCGAACCTGCGCAAGCGCGGCTGGGAATTCTCCACCGGGCTGCGCCTGGAGCAGCGCCGCCAGGCCTTGTACGCGGACGTCTTCCTGCCGCCGCGCGGCAGGCATCGCGACAGCTTCGGCGCGCTCGTCGAGAGCAGCGACCTCGAGGGCCTGCAGGTCGATACCCAGGCGGTGGGCGCCACCCGCACCACGCTGCGCGGCGACATCGAGACCCAGCTCGCGCTGCGCCTGCAGCACGAGAAGATCGAGCCGGCGGGCGGCGAGGCGCGTACCAGTAACACCTTGACCGCGAACTGGACCTGGATCAAGCGCGCGGTGAACGACCTGCTCGATCCCACCGACGGCTATCTGCTCGAGTACCAGATCGGCGGCGGCCCCGAGATCGCACTTGCCGAACAGGACTTCCTGCGCCTGTATTCGCGTTTCGTGCGCTACCAGCCGGTGCGGGGCAGCGACGTGTTCATCCTGCGCGGCGAGGCCGGCGTCACCCTGGCCGACAGCCGCGACGGGATCCCGCAGGACTTCCTGTTCCGCACCGGCGGCGCGCAGTCGGTGCGCGGCTACGACTACCTGAGCCTGGGCGTCAAGGACGGCAACGCCACCGTCGGCGGACGCTACCTCGCCACCGCCAGCGCGGAATACGTGCACTGGTACAAGCCGCAGTGGGGCACGGCGGTCTTCATCGATGCCGGCGATGCCGCCGACAGTCGCGAGGACTTCGACCTGCGCGTGGGCTACGGCGTGGGCGCGCGCTGGCGCAGCCCGGCCGGGCCGCTCGCGATCGATCTCGCCTGGGGGCACCAGGAGCGCAGCCTGCGCCTGCACTTCGGGGTCGCGATCGCGTTCTGAGCCCCGGGCCCTTGGCCCCCCGCCGCGTCAATGCGGCTCGCGGTCCAGGCGCTCGGCGAGCGCGCGCAGGCCGGCGGAGATCATCACCGGATGGGCCTCGCCGGCGCCGGCCGGATCGAGCCCGCGCAGCGCGGGCGGCAGGCGGGCGAGGCTGTCCGCGGCGCCGGCGCGCAGGGTCGCGAGCGGCGGCGACGGCTCCAGCCGGCGACCCGCGCGCATCACCATCTGCAGCAGGGCTTGCGCGCCGGGTGCGGGCGGGGCCTCGCCGGCGAGCGTGACGTGGTCGCGCAGCAGGCAGCCGTCGTCGTCGTGCTCGCGCCACACCTGCTTGGCGTCCGGCCAGGTGGCCTTGCCCTCGGAGCGCTTGCGGCGCGGGATGCCGGCGTAGCGCTGCAGCTTGTACACCGCGTCCAGGGTCGGTGCGTCGGCCGACGTGGTCAGATGGGTGCCGATGCCGAAACCGTCGATCGGCGCGTCTTCCCCGAGCAGCGCGGCGATGCGGTATTCGTCGAGGTCGCCGCTGGCGAAGATGCGCACGCCTTCCAGTCCGCCGGCGTCGAGGATGGCGCGGACCGCGCGCGCATGGGCGGCGAGATCGCCGCTGTCGATGCGCACCGAGGCCAGCTTCACGCCGCGCTGCTGCAGCTCGGGCGCGAGCGCGACCACCCTCCGCGCGGCGGCCTCGGTGTCGTAGGTGTCGATCAGCAGGGTCACCTTGTCGGGTTGCGAGGCGGCGAAGCGCAGGAAGGCGTCGGCTTCGCGCGCGTGGGCCTCGATGTAGGAATGCGCCATGGTGCCGAACACCGGGATGCCGAAGCGCTGGCCGGCGAGCACGGTGGCGGTGCCGGCGAATCCGGCCAGGTGGCTGGCGCGCGCGGCGAGCAGCCCGGCTTCGGCGCCGTGCGCCCGGCGCAGGCCGAAATCGACCAGCATGCGCTCCGGAGCGGCGAGCACGCAGCGCGCGGCCTTGGAGGCGATCATCGACGACAGGTTGATCAGGTTCAGCAGCCGGCTCTCGACGAACTGCGCCTCGCCGATCGGCGCCTCCACGCGCAGCACCGGCTCGTTGGCGAAGAAGACCGTGCCTTCTGGCATCGCATGCACGGTGCCGGTGAAGCGGAAACCGGCCAGCCAGTCGATGAAGCCGGGCTTGAAACGCCCGCTCGCGCTCAGCCAGTCGAGTTCGGCCGCCGTGAAGTGCAGGTTCTCCAGGTAGTCGAGCGCCTGCTCGAGGCCGGCGCAGAGCAGGAAGCGGCGCTGTTCGGGTAGCCGGCGCACGAAGAGCTCGAACACCGCGGTGTCGTGCAGGCCCTCGTCGTGGTAGGCCTGCAGCATGGTCAGCTCGTAGAGGTCGGTCAGCAGCGCGCTGTCGTCCGGGTTCATGCGGGCGCGTCCTCCAGGTCGTCGAACGCGATCACTCGGGCGCCGCCCGCCAGCATGGCGGCGATCGCGCGCTCGCCGTCGCCGGGCTGCACATCGACCGCGCGGATCGCATCGCCGAGCACGAACATGCCGAAGCCCGCCGCCAGCCCGTCGCGCGTCGTCGTCAGCACGCAGTAGTCGGTGGTGAGGCCGCCGATGAACACCCGGCGCGCGCCGCGGGCGTGCAGGCGGTCGGCGAGGCCGGTGTGGTCGAAGCTGGAATAGGCCTCGGCCTCCGCGCTGGTGGCCTTCGACACGATCTCGGGGGCGGCGGGCAGCGCGAGCCCGGGCGCGAACTCGGCGCCGGGAGTGCCGGCGACGCAGTGCTGCGGCCAGGGGCCGCCCCGGGCGTGGAAGGAGCAGTGGTCGGCTGGATGCCAGTCGCGGGTGAACACGACCGGCAGGCCCTGCGCGGCAAAGCGCGCGAGATAGCGGTTCAGCACCGGGACCACCGCATCGCCGTCCCGCACGCCGAGCGCACCGCCGGGCAGGAAGTCGCGCTGCACGTCGACGACCATCAGGACGTCCCCCGGCTGCAGGCGGACGGGGGGTCGAGTGCTGGGGCTTGGCGTCGTTGCCGAGCGGGCGGGGGCTGACATCGCATGTTCTCCCGGGAGGTCGTGCCGATGCGGCGGATGCCGGCGCCCGCCGCATCGATGAACTTGCGTGCGCAAACGGCGCAGGCCGTCTCGCCGGCGAGCCCGTTCATCGAGGGCTGTTCATCGAGGGCTGGCCGGCGCCGGGCGACAGGAGTAAGTTTTCACTGCGCCGATCGCCATGCTGTTTGCAGTGTAGTCCGATCGGCGCTTCCCGGTGACGACGGCCCCGCGCTGCGGGGCAGGCGAGGCGAACATGGATCGACCGCCCGGCATGCGAACCTGCCTGTACGAGGGCGACGCCCTCGACGGCGTGATGGACGACATGGCCCGCCGGGCGGCGGCGCTGCTCGCCGGCCGCGAGCGCGTCGCGGTGATCGGCATCCTGCGCCGCGGGGCGCCGCTCGCCGACCGCTTGTGCGAACGCCTGGTGCGCCGGCACGGGCTGGTGCCGCCGCTTCGCCTCGACCTCCAGGTCAAGCGCTACGCCGACGACCTCACCCTGCTGCATCCCGAGACCCGGCTCACCGAGGACGCCGCCCACGCCGCGCTCGACCTCGAGGGCCGCAGCCTGCTGGTGGTCGACGACGTCCTGTACACTGGGCATTCGCTGCTGCGCGTGCTCGAATACCTGGCGCGCCGCCGGCCGGCGGAGATCCGGGTGGCGGTGCTGGTCGACCGCGGCGTGTGCGTGCTGCCGGTCCATGCCGACGTGGTCGGCCGCCGCCTGGAGGTCGCCGCCGGCGACGTCATCGAGTGCAACGTGCCGCCTTACGAGCCGGACTTCCGCATCGAGCTGCTGCGGCCGCTGCGGGCGGGTTGAGGACGGTGGTTCCCGCAAATGGAGGCAGACGATGTTCCGTGATCGACTGGATGCCGCCGCGCAACTGGCAAAGGCGCTCGACGCCTGGCGCGGCAGGAACCCGCTGGTGCTGGCGATTCCGCGCGGCGCGGTGCCGATGGGCGCGGCGCTGGCCGAGGCGCTGGGCGGCGAGCTCGACGTGGTGCTGGTGCACAAGCTGAGCTCGCGCTGGAATCCGGAGTACGCGATCGGCGCGGTCGACGAGGCCTGGCTGGAGGCGGAGAAGGCGCGCCGCGTGCAGCAGCTGCGCGCGCGCCGCGCGCTGTATTCGCCCGAACGGCCGGCGGTCGATGCGCGCGGGCGGGTGGTGATCGTCGTCGATGACGGCCTGGCCACCGGCGCGACCATGGTCGCCGCGCTGCATGCGGTGCGGGCGCAGTCGCCGCAGCGCCTGATCTGCGCGCTGCCGGTCGCCGCGCCCGACAGCCTCGCCCGCGTCGAGCCGTACGCCGACGAGATCGTGTGCCTGGACAAGCCCTGGGGCTTTCGCGCCGTCGGCCAGTTCTACCAGCACTTCGACCAGGTCGAGGACGAGGAGGTGGTCGACTGCCTGCGCCGCTTCGCCGGGCGCCCGGCGGCCGGTGGGACATGATCGGCTGGCAGACCTTCGAGCACGAGGCCGACGTCGGCGTGCGCGGCACCGGGGCGACGGTCGACGAGGCCTTCGCCGGCGCGGCCCTGGCGATGATCGCGGCGATCTGCGACCCGGCGACGGTGGCCGCGCGCGAGCCGGTGGCGATCGAATGCACCGCGCCCGACCTGGAGCTGCTGCTGCTCGACTGGCTCAATGCGCTGGTGTTCGAGATGGCGACGCGGCGCATGCTGTTCGCGCGCTTCGAGCTCGCGATCGCGCCCGCGGACGGCGGGCCGCGCCTGCGGGCGACGGCGTGGGGCGAGCCGGTGGAGGTGGCGCGCCACCAGCCGGCAGCGGAGGTCAAGGGTGCGTCCTTCTGCGAGCTGAAGGTGGCGCAGCAGGCCGATGGCCGATGGCTGGCGCAGTGCGTGGTCGATGTCTGAGGCTGCGCTCGGCGCAGAGGGAGGCTGGGATGGATACGAGCAGACTGAAGCGGCGCGGCCCCTGCGAGTGGGAACTGCCCGCCAGCGGGCGCATGCGGGTGCCGGGGGTGATCTTCGCGTCGAAGGAGCTGGTGCAGGCGATGGACGACAAGGTGGCCGAGCAGGTCGCCAACGTCGCCAGCCTGCCGGGCATCGTCGATGCGTCGTACGCGATGCCGGATGCGCACTGGGGCTACGGTTTCCCGATCGGCGGCGTCGCGGCCTTCGACGCCGACGAGGGCGGGGTGGTGTCGGCCGGCGGCGTGGGCTTCGACATCTCCTGCGGGGTGCGCACGCTGCACACCGGGCTGCGCGAGGCCGACCTGGCGGCGGTGAAGAAGCGGCTCGCCGACCTGCTGTTCGCGCGCATTCCGGCCGGGGTGGGCAGCACCGGCGCCTTGCGCCTTTCGGCGGCACAGATGGACGCGATGCTGCGCGGCGGCGCGCGCTGGGCGGTCAAGGAGGGCTACGGCAGCGAGGGTGACCTGGCCCACATCGAGGAGCACGGCTGCGTCGCCGGGGCCGACCCGGCTGCGGTGTCGGACATGGCCAGGCAGCGCCAGCGCGACGAGATGGGTACGCTCGGCGGTGGCAACCACTACCTCGAGGTGCAGGTGGTGGAGGCGGTGTTCGATGCCGCCGCGGCGCAGGCCTACGGGCTCGCCCAGGGCGATGTCGTGGTCAGCATCCACTGCGGCTCGCGCGGGCTCGGGCACCAGATCGGCACCGATTTCCTGCGCGAGATGGTGATCGCCGCCGGGCAGGCGGGCATCGTGCTGCCCGACCGCGAGCTCGCCTGCGCGCCGCTGAAGTCGGCGCTCGGCCAACGCTATCTGGGCGCGATGCGTGCCGGCATCAACTGCGCGCTCGCCAACAGGCAGATCCTCACCCACCTCGCGCGCGAGGCGTTCGCGAGCCTGCTGCCGGGCGTGCGCCTGCCGCTGCTGTACGACGTGTCGCACAACACCTGCAAGGAAGAGACGCATATCGCCGCCGACGGTCGCCAGCGCCGCCTGTTCGTGCATCGCAAGGGCGCGACGCGCGCCTTCGGGCCCGGTCATCGGGAGCTGCCGGCGGAATATCGCCCGATCGGCCAGCCGGTACTGATCGGCGGCAGCATGGGCACTTCGTCATGGGTGCTGGCCGGTTCCGCGGGTACGGAGGAACGCGCCTTCGGCTCCGCCTGTCACGGCGCCGGGCGGGCGATGAGCCGTAACGAGGCGCTGCGGCGCTGGCACGGGCGCAACGTGGTCGATGAACTCGCCGCCAGGGGCATCCTGATCCGCAGCCCGAGCTTTCGCGGTGTGGCCGAGGAAGCACCGCTGGCCTACAAGGACGTGGGCGAGGTGGTGGAGGCGGCAGACCGCGCCGGACTCGCGCGCAAGGTGGCGCGCTTGCGCCCGCTGGTCTGCATCAAGGGGTGAAGGCGGCTGTGGGAGGCGGGGCCAGGGGGCAGCGCGGCGACGGTGCGGCGCTTGTCGTGAGGCCCGGGAGGCGCAAGGTGCGCGGCGCGGTGCCGCGCACCGGTCATGCTCAGCAGCGGCCTTTCTTGGCCTGGCCCGGCGGGCAGAAGTCGCTGCCGCGGTAGCGGCGGCCGTCCTCGTAGTAGTAGCCGCGCTCTTCGTAACGCACGCCGTCGCGGGCGCGGCGGCCGTCGCGTTCGTTGTCGTAGCCGGCTGCGGCACCGACGCCGCCACCGAGGGCGCCGCCGATGATCGCGCCTTCGCGGCCGCCGACGGCTTCACCGATTGCGGCGCCGGCCGCGCCACCGAGGCCGCCGCCGAGCGCGGTCGAGCCGCCCGCGTGTGCGGTACCGGCGAGGGAAAGGACGAGGAGGGCAGAGGCGAGGAGTCGGGTTTTCATGAGTCGGTACTCCGTTCTTGTTGGATGGCTGCGATCTTAAGCGCCGGTCCGCACGCCTGTCGAATGCGACTTGTCAGGGAATGTTGCCCTGTGATGGTGTCGGCGCGCGCCGCCCGGCAGGTGTGGGAGCGGGGGCGTCCGCGGTCAGTCTTCCTTTGCTGAAGAGATCCCGTCTCCGGCGCCCTCGCTGCTGCCGTCGTGATCGTCGCCGAAGGCGTGGCGCAGTTGCGCGAGCTTCTTCAGACCGGCGATCGCGCGTCCGTTCACCGAGTCCTCCGGCATCGTCCCGTCGGCGTCCGGTGTGCCGGCGGGCAGGCCGGTCAGCAGCTCGAGCGCTTCGTCCACGTCGGCCACCGCCCAGATGTCGAATCGGCCGGCGCGTGCCGCATCGACCACGTCCTGGCGCAGCATCAGGTGGCAGAGGTTGGGGCGCGGGATCAGCACGCCCTGTTCGCCGCTGAGCCCACGCGCGGCGCAGATGTCGAAGAAGCCCTCGATCTTGTCGTTGATGCCGCCCACCGGCTGCACCACGCCGAACTGGTTGACCGAGCCGGTGACCGCCAGCGCCTGGCGGATCGGCACGCCGGACAGCGCCGAGAGCAGCGCGGTCAGCTCGGCGAGCGAGGCGCTGTCGCCCTCCACGCCGCCGTAGGACTGCTCGAACACCAGGCTGGCCTTCAGCGACAGCGGCATCGTCCACCCGAAGCGCGCGGCCATGAAGGCGGACAGGATCAGCACGCCCTTGGAGTGGATCGGTCCGCCGAGCTTGACCTCGCGCTCGATGTCGATGACCTCGCCCTCGCCGACGCGTACGGTGGCGGTGATGCGCACCGGGTGGGCGAAGCTGTCGTCGCCGAGCGGCACCACCGCCAGGCCATTGACCTGGCCGACGTGGCTGCCGGCGGTGTCCACCAGCCACTGGCCGCGCAGGATCTCCTGCTGGTAGTGCAGGCGGATGCGCTCGTGGCGGTGGCGGTGGGCGTCGAGCGCGGCGTCGACGTGTTCGCGTTCGATGCGCGTGGCGCCGGCGGCGGTGGCGAAATGCGCCGCTTCGCGCAGGCGGTCGTCGATCGGCTGGGTCTGGGTGCTGAGACGCTCGGCGTCGCCGGCCAGCCGCGCCGCGTGCTCGATCAGGCGCGCCATGGCCGCAGCGGAAAGCGGCGGCAGGGCGGCGCGGCGGGCGAGGGTGACGATCAGGCGCGCGTAGGCGGCGGTGTTGTCCGGCGTGCGCGCGACCTCGCTTTCCATGTCGGCGTTGATGCGGAAGAGCGCGGCGAACTCGGGGTCGTACTGGCCGAGCAGGTAGTAGATCAGGCGCTCGCCGATCAGGATCAGCTTGAGCTCGAGCGCCATCGGCTCCGGTTCGAGCTGCACCGAGCCGGTGACGCCGATCAGCTCGGACAGCGACTCGATGCGCAGCCGCCCGGACTTGAGCGCGCGCTTGAGCCCCTCCCAGGCGAAGGGCTGCGACAGCAGCTTGATCGCGTCGAGCACCAGGAAGCCGCCGTTGGCGCGGTGCAGGGCGCCGGCGCGGATCAGCGTGAAGTTGCTGACCAGGGTGCCCATGTGCACCAGATGGTCGATGCGGCCGACCAGGTTCTGCAGCGTGGGATGGTCCTCGTAGACCACCGGCCGGGTGCCGTCGGCGGGGTTGGCGACCAGCAGGTTCACCAGGTAGCGCTGCACCGAGATGCTGCCGGAGTAGGTCAGGGTGTCGCTGTCGTCGTCGCTGTGCGGCGCGGCGTGCAGCGACTCGCCGCTGGCGACAATGTCCTTGAGCACGTCGTCGAGGTGGGCGCACACATCGCGGAGGTCGGTGTAACGCGGCTGGAGGTCCTCGATCATGTGGGTGACGGTGGCGCCGAGCGCGTCGCGGCCGGCGTCGCGGATGCGGTTCTGCAACTCGCGCCGCCAGCGCGGGAACTCGTTCATCAGCCGGTGCATGCGCTCGTGCAGCGTCTTGATGTGCTCGCCGAGCTCGTGCTGGCGTTCCTCGGGCAGCTTCTCGAACTCCTCCTGCGACAGCGTGCTGTCGGCGTCCTTCATGGGCAGGAAGGCGAAGCCGTGCGGGGTGCGCAGCAGCGCGACGCCGAGGCCTTGCGCCTCGTCGCCGAGCTTGCGCAGGGCGGTCTCCTCGCGCTGCTTGGCTTCTTCCTGCAGGGCCTCGATGCGGTTGCGGTACTCGTCGCTCTCGAACACCGCGGCGATCGCCGGCATCAGCTCCTCGACGAAGCGCTGCATGTCGTCGCGAAAGGCGGGGCCGCGGCCGCAGGGCAGGCGCAGCAGGCGCGGGTGGGAAGGGTTGTCGAAGTTCCAGACGTAGCACCAGTCGGCTGGCGGCGGGCCCTCGTGGCGCTCTTCCTCCAGCAGGCGGGTGACGATCTCGTGGCGGCCGCTGCCGGCGTCGCCGAGCACGAACAGGTTGTAGCCCTCGCCGGCGATGTCGAGCCCGAGGCGGATCGCATCGACCGCGCGGGCGTGGATGTCGGCGGCGTCGAGCTCGGGCAGTTCGGCGGAACTCTGGAAGCCGAGCGTCTCGGGCGCGCAGGCGGTGTGCAGGCGCTCCGGCGGAAGCGGTGCGGGAATCGGCATGAGCGGGCCTCGCGCGGTTCGAGTTGTTTGGCCCCATCATAAACCCCGTCCGCGCATCGAGGCGCGTGGATCAGCGCACGCGGAACGGCAGGTTGGCGGTCGCCGCCTTGCCCATGCGGTCGCGCACGGTGATGAAGAGCCGGTAGGCGCCGGGCTGCGCGGGGGCGACGAAGCGCACCGTGGCCGCGTCGGCATGCAGCGTGCGCACGTCGATGCGCGCCGGCGCGTTTTCCGCATCGCCGCCCTTGCGCAGGTCGGTGGCCTCGGCGAACACCGCCCAGTCGGTGACGAGCGGGCCGCCGTCGTGCGCCGCCGCATCGACGCCGGCGGAGATCTCGGCGCCGGGGGCGAATTCGTCGGCGCCGATGCCGATACCGCGGATCACCGGCGCCGGCGCCACGACCGGCCGTCCCCAGGCGGCGGCGAGTGCGTCGCTCATCGCGGTGGCGCTGCCGTCGGCGAGCAGCAGGCCGTGCCAGGTCGCGGTCTGTTCCTGCTTGGCGCCCCACAGGAAGGGGAAGGCGCCGCGGATCTGCGGCTGCGTCTTCAGGAAGGCGAGCGCCTCGGTGAAGAAGCGTGCCTTCTCGGTGCTGGTGAGTTCGACGGGCGCCCCCCAGGGCTTGCGTCCGGCCTGCCACTGCCCGAGCGGACCGAGCTCGGCGACCACCACCGGCTTGGTAATGCCCGCTTCGCGCAGGCGCTGCGGCAGGTCGAACACCGCGCCGGCATAGACGTTGATGCCGAGCAGGTCGACGTTCCGGCAGCAGCCGGCGAGCGCGCGGAAGGCGTCCATCCCGGTGTCGGCCACCACCATCATGGTCGGATGCGCGGGGTCGAGCCGCTTGATGAGGCCGGCCAGGCGATCGACCTCGCGCCACAGCGGCAGCGGGTCGGCGACGCCGGTCTCGATCTCGTTGCCCACGCCCCAGGCGAGCAGGGCGGGGTGCTCGCGGTAGCGCGCCACGACCCCGAGCAGCGCCTTCTCCTGCGCGCCCACCGCAGCGGCTTCGGTGTAGTCGAAGCCGTGGCGCGGATGCTCCAGCCACAGGCCCATCACCACCTTCATGCCCAGCCGCTGCGCCTCGTCCAGCACCCAGGCGTCGCTGGCGCGATAGACGCGCACGACCTTGGCGCCGGCCTCCGCCAGGCGGGCGAGGCTGGCGCGGTCGCCTTCGAAGGCCGCGCCCTGCCAGGCTTCGCTCGCCGTGGCCGGGACGGCGCCGAGCAGCATGAGCGCGGAGATGAGCAACTGGACGAAGGGAATGCGAATGGAGGCGGGCATGGGGTCGAGGTCGAGACGTGAGGGGCGGGCGCGATGCTGGGCCGTGGTTCATGCGCGGCGGCTGGCTGACGCCGATGAGGATTGTGCCCTCCCGCGCGTCGCGGCAGGGGTGATGCAGGAGATCGTCCGTCGCCGTGACGTGTTTCACAACGAGGCGCTCGGCTTGTACCTCCGGCCAATGTCTTCCGGCCGCGCACGGTCCTATGCTGTCGTGGAATGCAGGAGGAATCCCGCGTGGCTGCCCCGGCGGCTTCGTCAGACGATCAGAGGAGCAGGAAAAATGGCACAAGCGATTGCGGTAGTCGTGGCGGTCACGGGCAGGGCGTTCGCACGCGACGCGGAGGGTAACCTGCGTGCGCTTAAGGCGGGTGACACGCTGAAGGAAGGCGAAGTGGTCATCACCATGTCCGGCGGCAGCGTCGAGCTGGCCATGTCCGACGGCGCTCCGATGACGGTGGCTGCCGACCAGACCGTGACGCTCACTGCCGATGTCTCCGAGACCACCCGCCCGGCGCGTGAGGATGCCGAGATCATCCAGGGGACCGTCGATCAGGTGATCCAGGCCCTCGAGCGTGGCGCCGACATCGAGGATCTCGAAGAGCCCGCGGCCGGTCTCAGCGGCGGTGGCGGCGGCGAAGGCAACAACTTCGTGCGCCTGCTGCGGATCACCGAAGGGGTCACGCCGCTCGAGTTCGATTACCGCCTGTTGAGCACCGAGCGTCTCGAGCCGGAAGAGCGCGGGCTGCCCGCCGAAGAGGAGGAGCCGGTCAACGCGACGGTCACGCTCAGCGACCTCATCGTGTTCGAAGGCTCCGGCACCGCGACCATCACCGCGACCGTCAGCAGCCCCGTCACTGGCAGCGACCTCGTCATCGAGCTCAGCAACGGCGCGGTCATCGTCATCCCGGTCGGCTCGACCACCGGCACCTCGACGCCCTTCCCGATCCAGGGCGAAGACCCCTACATCGATCCCGAGACCATCACCATCGAGGTCGTCGACACCGGCGGCAGCGACTTCGGCACCGTGACCCCGACCGGCCCGGCCACGGTCGAGGTGCGCGACACCATCGACAGCACCAACACCTCGCTCACGGTCACGCTCGAAGCGGCCCCGTCGCTCACCGAGGACGGCACCACGCTCACCTACGTCGTCACGCTCGACGCGCCGGTGCGCCCGGGCGACGACCCGGTCAGGGTCAGCTTCATCGACCTGGCGGGCAACCCGCAGACGATCACCATCACCGAAGGCACGAGCGCCTTCCTCGACGTGCTGATTCCGGAAGCGCTGTTCGAGGATGTGTACAAAGAAGCGGATGCGATGCTGCCGGTCGCGACCAACGTCGTGCTGACGGGCGGGTCGGACTTCGAGGCGCTCGATCCGCCTGTGGTCGGGAGTGTGACGCTGGTCGATACGATCGATACGACCACGGTCACGCTGGGCGACGTCACGGTCGCCGAGGGCAGCGGCACGGCGACGATCACGGCGACGGTGAGCAACCCGGTGACCGGCAACGCGCTGGTGATCACGCTGTCGAACGGGGCCACGGTGACGATCCCGGTGGGCCAGAGTTCGGCGGTCTCGACGCCGTTCGCGGTGCAGGGCGACGATCCGTACCTGGATGCCGAGAGCTACGCGGTCAGCATCACCGGCGCGGCGGGCGGCAACTACGAGGCGCTCGACACCAGCGACACGGCCACGGTCACGATCGACGACACGACGAACACGACCACGGTGACGCTGGGCGACGTCGCGGTCGCCGAGGGCAGCGGCACGGCCACGATCACGGCGACGGTGAGCAACCCGGTGACCGGCAGCGCGCTGGTGATCACGCTGTCGAACGGGGCCATGGTGACGATCCCGGTGGGCCAGAGTTCGGCGGTCTCGACGCCGTTCGCGGTGCAGGGCGACGATCCGTACCTGGATGCCGAGAGCTACGCGGTCAGCATCACCGGCGCGGCGGGCGGCAACTACGAGGCGCTCGACACCAGCGACACGGCCACGGTCACGATCGACGACACGACGAACACGATCACGGTGACGCTGGGCGACGTCGCGGTCGCCGAGGGCAGTGGCACGGCCACGATCACGGCGACGGTGAGCAACCCGGTGACCGGCAGCGCGCTGGTGATCACGCTGTCGAACGGGGCCACGGTGACGATTCCGGTGGGCGAGAGTTCGGCGGCCTCGACGCCGTTCGCGGTGCAGGGCGACGATCCCTATGTCGACCCCGAAAGCTACACGGTCAGCATCGCCGGCACGGCGGGCGGCAACTACGAGGCGCTCGACACCAGCGACACGGCCACGGTCACCATCGACGACACGGAAGACACGACTATCGTCATGCTCGACGCATCGAGCGAGGTGCCCGAACTGGGTGGAACGATCACTTACACCGCCTCTGTGGCCGACGCTCCGCTCGGTACTCCGTTGACCATCAGTTTGTCGAACGGTGCCGAGATCGTGATCCCGGTTGGCAGCCTTTCTGGCTCGACCACTGTCCCGATGACCAAAGCTGACCTCGAGGCGATCTCGGGGGACAGCGTGACGGTGACCATCACCGACGCCACCGGTGGCACGTATGAGGCGCTCGATACCTCCGACGATGCGGTGACCCGCATAGACCGGGTCGTCGAGGTCGAGGGCGATTCGCTCGCCTTGAACGAGGCGGATCTCGTCGGTGCAGGTGGCACCCTCACACCGGTCACGGCACAGGGCAGCTTCGTCATCACCGCGCCCGATGGCGTCGGGTCGCTGACGATCCAGAACCTGACGATCGGTGACATGCAGGTGATCGTCGACGGCGTCTTCACGCCGACCTCGGCGACAACTCCGCTCGGCAACACCCTGGCTGTCACAGCGTTCGACCCGGCTACCGGCACCATCACTTACAGCTACGAGCTGAATGCGGCCGAGACGCATACGCAGCCGACCAACGATACCGAGCTGGTCGAGCAGTTCGGCGTAGTGGTGACGGATGGCGATCCGGTGGATCCGAACGTCGCAAGCTCCCTGCTGACAGTGACCATCACCGACGATCGCCCCGTTGTCGAGATCCAGGAGCTTGGGAGTTCGGTCAGCCTGGACGAGACGAACGCCTTCACCGGCGGTACGCCGGGCAGCTTCCCGATCACGGCGACGAGCGCCGATCCGGTGCTGTCCTTCACGTCCGACTTCGGTGCGGACGGGGCGGCGGCGAGCAACGCCACGACCTACGGCCTGTCGATCGTGGGCGACGGCGCGACGCTGCTCAAGACCGCGGTGGGCGACCAGGCGATCACGCTGGTGCAGACCAGCGCGACCACGATCACCGGCCAGTACGGCGCGGGTCTGACGGCCTTCACCGTGTCGATCGGGGCCGACGGCAAGCTGACGGTGACGCAGAGCGTCGCGCTCGAGCACACCACGGACGGCGGCACGGCGGCGGATCACAACGATGCGCTCACGCTGAACGGCCTGATCAACGCGTCGGTCACCGTGACCGATGCCGATGGCGACACCGCGACCGACAGCATCGGCGTCGGCGGCGCGATCAGCTTCTATGACGACGGTCCGGCGGTCGATGTGACCGCGGTGGCCAGTTCGGTCAGCCTGGACGAGACGAACGCCTTCACCGGCGGTACGCCGGGCAGCTTCCCGATCACGGCGACGAGCGCCGATCCGGTGCTGTCCTTCACGTCCGACTTCGGTGCGGACGGGGCGGCGGCGAGCAACGCCACGACCTACGGCCTGTCGATCGTGGGCGACGGCGCGACGCTGCTCAAGACCGCGGTAGGCGACCAGGCGATCACGCTGGTGCAGACCAGCGCGACCACGATCACCGGCCAGTACGGCGCGGGTCTGACGGCCTTCACCGTGTCGATCGGGGCCGACGGCAAGCTGACGGTGACGCAGAGCGTCGCGCTCGAGCACACCACGGACGGCGGCACGGCGGCGGATCACAACGATGCGCTCACGCTGAACGGCCTGATCAACGCATCGGTCACCGTGACCGATGCCGATGGCGACACCGCGACCGACAGCATCGGCGTCGGCGGCGCGATCAGCTTCTATGACGACGGTCCGGCGGTCGATGTGACCGCGGTGGCCAGTTCGGTCCGCCTGGACGAGACGAACGCCTTCACCGGCGGTACGCCGGGCAGCTTCCCGATCACGGCGACGAGCGCCGATCCGGTGCTGTCCTTCACGTCCGACTTCGGTGCGGACGGGGCGGCGGCGAGTGGCGCCACGACCTACGGCCTGTCGATCGTGGGCGACGGCGCGACGCTGCTCAAGACCGCGGTAGGCGACCAGGCGATCACGCTGGTGCAGACCAGCGCGACCACGATCACCGGCCAGTACGGCGCGGGTCTGACGGCCTTCACCGTGTCGATCGGGGCCGACGGCAAGCTGACGGTGACGCAGAGCGTCGCGCTCGAGCACACCACGGACGGCGGCACGGCGACGGATCACAACGATGCGCTCACGCTGAACGGCCTGATCAACGCGTCGGTCACCGTGACCGATGCCGATGGCGACACCGCGACCGACAGCATCGGCGTCGGCGGCGCGATCAGCTTCTATGACGACGGTCCGGCGGTCGATGTGACCGCGGTGGCCAGTTCGGTCAGCCTGGACGAGACGAACGCCTTCACCGGCGGCACGCCGGGCAGCTTCCCGATCACGGCGACGAGCGCCGATCCGGTGCTGTCCTTCACGTCCGACTTCGGTGCGGACGGGGCGGCGGCGAGCAACGCCACGACCTACGGCCTGTCGATCGTGGGCGACGGCGCGACGCTGCTCAAGACCGCGGTGGGCGACCAGGCGATCACGCTGGTGCAGACCAGCGCGACCACGATCACCGGCCAGTACGGCGCGGGTCTGACGGCCTTCACCGTGTCGATCGGGGCCGACGGCAAGCTGACGGTGACGCAGAGCGTCGCGCTCGAGCACACCACGGACGGCGGCACGGCGGCGGATCACAACGATGCGCTCACGCTGAACGGCCTGATCAACGCGTCGGTCACCGTGACCGATGCCGATGGCGACACCGCGACCGACAGCATCGGCGTCGGCGGCGCGATCAGCTTCTATGACGACGGTCCGGCGGTCGATGTGACCGCGGTGGCCAGTTCGGTCCGCCTGGACGAGACGAACGCCTTCACCGGCGGTACGCCGGGCAGCTTCCCGATCACGGCGACGAGCGCCGATCCGGTGCTGTCCTTCACGTCCGACTTCGGTGCGGACGGGGCGGCGGCGAGCAACGCCACGACCTACGGCCTGTCGATCGTGGGCGACGGCGCGACGCTGCTCAAGACCGCGGTAGGCGACCAGGCGATCACGCTGGTGCAGACCAGCGCGACCACGATCACCGGCCAGTACGGCGCGGGTCTGACGGCCTTCACCGTGTCGATCGGGGCCGACGGCAAGCTGACGGTGACGCAGAGCGTCGCGCTCGAGCACACCACGGACGGCGGCACGGCGGCGGATCACAACGATGCGCTCACGCTGAACGGCCTGATCAACGCATCGGTCACCGTGACCGATGCCGATGGCGACACCGCGACCGACAGCATCGGCGTCGGCGGCGCGATCAGCTTCTATGACGACGGTCCGGCGGTCGATGTGACCGCGGTGGCCAGTTCGGTCCGCCTGGACGAGACGAACGCCTTCACCGGCGGTACGCCGGGCAGCTTCCCGATCACGGCGACGAGCGCCGATCCGGTGCTGTCCTTCACGTCCGACTTCGGTGCGGACGGGGCGGCGGCGAGTGGCGCCACGACCTACGGCCTGTCGATCGTGGGCGACGGCGCGACGCTGCTCAAGACCGCGGTGGGCGACCAGGCGATCACGCTGGTGCAGACCAGCGCGACCACGATCACCGGCCAGTACGGCGCGGGTCTGACGGCCTTCACCGTGTCGATCGGGGCCGACGGCAAGCTGACGGTGACGCAGAGCGTCGCGCTCGAGCACACCACGGACGGCGGCACGGCGACGGATCACAACGATGCGCTCACGCTGAACGGCCTGATCAACGCGTCGGTCACCGTGACCGATGCCGATGGCGACACCGCGACCGACAGCATCGGCGTCGGCGGCGCGATCAGCTTCTATGACGACGGTCCGGCGGTCGATGTGACCGCGGTGGCCAGTTCGGTCAGCCTGGACGAGACGAACGCCTTCACCGGCGGCACGCCGGGCAGCTTCCCGATCACGGCGACGAGCGCCGATCCGGTGCTGTCCTTCACGTCCGACTTCGGTGCGGACGGGGCGGCGGCGAGCAACGCCACGACCTACGGCCTGTCGATCGTGGGCGACGGCGCGACGCTGCTCAAGACCGCGGTGGGCGACCAGGCGATCACGCTGGTGCAGACCAGCGCGACCACGATCACCGGCCAGTACGGCGCGGGTCTGACGGCCTTCACCGTGTCGATCGGGGCCGACGGCAAGCTGACGGTGACGCAGAGCGTCGCGCTCGAGCACACCACGGACGGCGGCACGGCGGCGGATCACAACGATGCGCTCACGCTGAACGGCCTGATCAACGCGTCGGTCACCGTGACCGATGCCGATGGCGACACCGCGACCGACAGCATCGGCGTCGGCGGCGCGATCAGCTTCTATGACGACGGTCCGGCGGTCGATGTGACCGCGGTGGCCAGTTCGGTCCGCCTGGACGAGACGAACGCCTTCACCGGCGGCACGCCGGGCAGCTTCCCGATCACGGCGACGAGCGCCGATCCGGTGCTGTCCTTCACGTCCGACTTCGGTGCGGACGGGGCGGCGGCGAGTGGCGCCACGACCTACGGCCTGTCGATCGTGGGCGACGGCGCGACGCTGCTCAAGACCGCGGTAGGCGACCAGGCGATCACGCTGGTGCAGACCAGCGCGACCACGATCACCGGCCAGTACGGCGCGGGTCTGACGGCCTTCACCGTGTCGATCGGGGCCGACGGCAAGCTGACGGTGACGCAGAGCGTCGCGCTCGAGCACACCACGGACGGCGGCACGGCGGCGGATCACAACGATGCGCTCACGCTGAACGGCCTGATCAACGCATCGGTCACCGTGACCGATGCCGATGGCGACACCGCGACCGACAGCATCGGCGTCGGCGGCGCGATCAGCTTCTATGACGACGGTCCGCGCGTGATCTCCCCGGACGCTGCGGTACTGTCCGACGCGGTCGGCCAGAGCCAATGGTTTGGTCTCGACCGTGACGACAGCGTGACTGACAACTATGGTGCCGATGGCGGTACGGTGCGCTTCAGTTCCGACCTCTCCAGCTATCCTGCACTGACGTCCGGGCTGCAGCCGATCAGCTATTCGCTCTCTCCCGACGGCCTTGTTCTGACGGCGTCCACGAGTGCCGGTACCGTATTCACGGTAACGCTCGATCCGGGCAACGCGCAGTATCAGGTGAACATGATCGGGACGGTGGATGGCGGTGTCACGACGATCGACTTCAACCAGCCGGGTTTGTACAACTTCACGGGTGGAAATGCCGCGTGGGCTGGGTTCAACACGCTTGCCAACGATGACAGCAATGACCTGCTGATTACCCCGATGATCAAGACCGGCGAGGTTTATGCGAGTGGCAGCACGGTGAATACCAACGCCACGAGTGGCGGCGTTGGAGCGGGCGGCTCCGTCGGAACGGGCGAAGCGATCCGAATCGATTTCGTGACCGATCTGACGGGTGACCCGGTCTCCGGAAAGCCTTACGTGGCCGGGGATCCGACCCATGACTTCGAGGGGCACTACACCACGAACGGCGCCTC
This sequence comes from Thauera sp. GDN1, assembly GCF_029223545.1. Taxonomy (NCBI): domain Bacteria; kingdom Pseudomonadati; phylum Pseudomonadota; class Betaproteobacteria; order Rhodocyclales; family Zoogloeaceae; genus Thauera; species Thauera sp. GDN1. Next base: position 1,140,497 of record NZ_CP097870.1, read on the forward strand.
CGCCCTTTTCTTGGGCATCTCCGGATCGAACCCGACGAGCAAGGTGCGGATTCGCGCTTATGACGACAACGATGGCGACAACGTCGTCGGGGATGGTGTGCAGGATTCGATCACGGCCGTCGGCGTCACTTACAACGGGCAGAGCCTGCTCGTATCCGTCGCTTCCATCGGCACGGCGGCAACGTCCTACACGATCGGCGGCAAGACATTCACCGTGCAGTTCATCGACGTCGATCCGACGGACGCAACGAAGTACGAAGTGACGATCGATGGCGTCGCGGGGGGTAGCAAAGACGGGACGCAGATCGCCACCTACACCGCGACCGGGTACTCGAGCCTCGAGTACTACCACGATGGCGGTCAGCCTTTCAGCGTCGGCGACTTCGGTGCCACGACCATCAACGAAGGGACGCCCGTCAGCTTCGGGCTGCCGATCGAAGTGGTCGACAACGACGGTGACTTCGCTTCGACGCAGATCAACGTCACCTTGATGCCGGAAGGCTTGCCGACGGCCGATTACTCGTCGAGCACGACCGGCGTCGACGAAGAGGCCACTGCAACGTCGCCGAACATCATCGGCTCCTCGCATGACGACTCGCTCACGGGCGACGAGGCTGACAATGTTCTGTATGGCGGGGCAGGTGGGGATGTGCTGGCAGGCGAGGGCGGCAACGACTATCTCATCGGCGGCGACGGCGACGACGAACTGACTGGCGGTCTGGGTAACGACATCCTCGATGGCGGCGTCGGCGCCGACACCTTCAAGTGGTCGCTCGCCGACGTGGGTGCGGGAGCGGTGCCCACTGATACGATCAAGGACTTCGACACCGCTGCCTACGGCGACGGTGGCGACCGCCTCGATCTGGGCGATCTGCTGGAAGGTCTGTCGGCGACCAACGAGAGTCTCGACAACTACCTCGACTTCTCCTACGACAGCGCGACGAACTCGACGACGATCTCGGTGCATTCGGGCGGGAGCGGAACGCCGGTCGATCAGGTCGTGGTGCTCGAGAACGTGGATCTGACCAACGGTGGGGCGCTGACCTCCGACCTGGCGATCATTTCCGACCTCATGACCAAGGGCAAGCTCATCACCGACTGACACCCTGACGGTGCGCCCGGCGGCCTTGCGGTCGCCGGGCTTTTTTTCGTCCGTACCCGGGAGGAAGGGGGCGTGCGCCCTTGCCTGGATCGGCCCAAAACTTTTTTCCGCCGGTCGCGCTTGAAATCCCCGAACCCCGTCCCTATTATTAGCACTCGTTGGCGATGAGTGCTAACAAGCCCCGCGGAAGCCGTCGGCTGCTCGCGAGGCTCACTGCAAATTTCGTCCTGCGGGTCCGTTCCCGCGAACCGATCAACCCAAACAGTTGAAACCAATCAGTTAGGAGAGAACTCGATGAAGATTCGTCCCCTGCACGATCGCGTGATCGTCAAGCGTCTGGAAGCCGAGCGCAAGACCGCCAGCGGCATCGTGATCCCGGACAGCGCCGGCGAGAAGCCCGATCAGGGCGAGGTCCTGGCCGTCGGCAACGGCAAGATCCTGGACGACGGCAAGGTCCGTCCGATGGCCGTCAAGGTGGGCGACAAGGTCCTGTTCGGCAAGTATGCCGGCCAGACCGTGAAGGTCGAAGGCGACGAGCTCCTCGTGATGCGCGAGGAAGACATCATGGGTGTGGTCGAGGCCTGAGCCTCCCGTCATCCCGAACAACGCTAGTCGAAACAATTCAGGAGTTCTGAAGAATGGCAGCTAAAGAAGTCAAGTTTGGTGATTCCGCCCGCGAGCGCATGGTCGCCGGCATCAACATCCTGGCCAACGCGGTCAAGGTGACCCTGGGCCCGAAGGGCCGCAACGTGGTGCTCGAGCGCTCGTTCGGCGCCCCCACCGTGACCAAGGACGGCGTCTCGGTCGCCAAGGAAATCGAACTGAAGGACAAGTTCGAGAACATGGGCGCGCAGATGGTCAAGGAAGTCGCTTCCAAGACCTCGGACATCGCCGGTGACGGCACCACGACCGCGACCGTGCTGGCCCAGTCGATCGTGCGCGAAGGCATGAAGTTCGTCGCCGCCGGCATGAACCCGATGGACCTCAAGCGCGGCATCGACAAGGCCGTCGTCGCCACCATCGAAGAGCTGAAGAAGCTGTCGAAGCCGTGCTCGACCAACAAGGAAATCGCCCAGGTCGGTTCGATCTCGGCCAACTCGGACAGCGACATCGGCGAGATCATCGCCCGTGCGATGGACAAGGTCGGCAAGGAAGGCGTGATCACCGTCGAAGACGGCAAGTCGCTGCAGAACGAACTCGACGTCGTCGAGGGCATGCAGTTCGACCGCGGCTACCTGTCGCCCTACTTCATCAACAACCCGGACAAGCAGGTCGCCATCCTCGAGCAGCCCTTCGTCCTGCTGTTCGACAAGAAGATCTCCAACATCCGTGACCTGCTGCCGGTGCTCGAGCAAGTCGCCAAGTCGGGCCGTCCGCTGCTGATCATCGCCGAAGACGTCGAAGGCGAAGCGCTGGCCACCCTGGTGGTGAACAACATCCGCGGCATCCTCAAGACCTGCGCCGTCAAGGCTCCGGGCTTCGGCGATCGTCGCAAGGCCATGCTCGAAGACATCGCCATCCTGACCGGCGGCCAGGTCATCGCCGAGGAAGTCGGCCTGACCCTCGAGAAGGCTACCCTGGACGACCTCGGCCAGGCCGCCCGCATCGAAGTCGGCAAGGAAAACACCATCATCATCGACGGCGCGGGCCAGGCCGAGCGCATCGAAGCCCGCGTCAAGCAGATCCGCGTGCAGATCGAGGAAGCCACCTCCGACTACGACCGCGAGAAGCTGCAGGAGCGCGTGGCCAAGCTGGCCGGCGGTGTGGCCGTGATCAAGGTCGGCGCCGCGACCGAAGTCGAGATGAAGGAGAAGAAGGCCCGCGTCGAGGACGCCCTGCACGCCACCCGCGCTGCGGTGGAAGAGGGCATCGTCCCCGGCGGCGGCGTCGCGCTGCTGCGCGCCCGCGCCAACCTGGGCGGCCTCAAGGGCGACAACCACGACCAGGACGCGGGCATCAAGATCGTGCTGCGCGCGATGGAGCAGCCGCTGCGCGAGATCGTCGCCAACGCCGGTGACGAAGCCTCGGTGGTGGTCAACAAGGTCGTCGAGGGTTCGGGCAACTTCGGCTTCAACGCCGCCACCGGCGAGTATGGCGATATGGTCGAGATGGGCGTGCTGGACCCGACCAAGGTCACCCGCACCGCGCTGCAGAACGCCGCGTCCGTCGCCGGTCTGATGCTGACCACCGACTGCATGGTCGGCGAGCTGGCCGAAGACAAGCCGATGGGTGGCATGCCCGACATGGGCGGCATGGGTGGCATGGGCGGCATGGGCATGGGCATGTAATTCGCCCGGCCCGGGACCCCGCGCGGGTCCCGCCCGCAAGCAACACGAAGAACGGCTCCGCAGTGCGGGGCCGTTCTTCGTTGACGCGCCCGCAGCGGGACGAACGCGGTCCCGCCGCCGCACGCAGGGCGCGGAAGCGTGGGATAATCCAGCGGTTTTCGAGGGAGAAAAGTCGGTGGGGAGCGCGCACGCCTGATCGAGCACGCACTCCCCGGAACGCCGCGGCAGAGACCGCCACGTTCCCGAAGACCGAGCAAAAGGAGAACAGCGGAGCCATTCTCGAAACCTCCGCTTACAACCAACTTACAGCCCGGAATCTATGCGTATCCTGTTGGCGGAAGACGATCCGGTGATCGCGGACGGCATATGTCGCGCGCTACGGCGCGGCGGCTGCGCGGTCGATCATGTAGCTGATGGCATGGAAGCGGATGCGGCGCTGGCGAGCCAGGTCTATGACCTGCTCATCCTCGATTTGGGCCTGCCGCGCATGAACGGCATCGACGTGCTCAAGCGCCTGCGCGCGCGCAAGTCGGCGCAGCCGGTGCTGATCCTGACCGCGCAGGATGGCGTCGACGACCGCGTTCGCGGCCTCGATGCCGGCGCCGACGACTACCTCACCAAGCCTTTCGCGCTGCCCGAGCTGGAGGCGCGCGTGCGTGCGCTGACCCGCCGCGGCACCGGCCAGCCGCGCTGCATCGAGATCGGCCAGCTGAGCTACGACCAGGCCGACCGCGTGGTGAAGATCGGCGGCCAGCTCATCGATCTGTCGGCGCGCGAGATCGGCCTGCTCGAGATCTTCCTGCTGCGCGTGGGGCGCCTGGTCAGCAAGGACCAGCTCGTCGACCACCTGTGCGGCTGGGGCGAGGAGGTGTCGAGCAATGCGATCGAGGTGTACGTGCACCGTCTGCGCAAGAAGCTCGAGGACAGCGGGGTGCGCATCGTGACCGTACGCGGCCTGGGGTACTGCCTGGAAAACCCCGATGCTGCCCCGGCGGCGAAAGTCTAAGCACGACAGGGGGAGCAATCCTCCGCGCAAGTCCGGGCCGCCGAACTCGCTGTTCGGCGAGATCCTGGACTGGATGCTCGCGCCGCTGCTGTTCCTGTGGCCGATCTCGATCATCGTCACCCACAACGTCGCCGACAACATCGCCAACCAGCCCTACGACCTGGCGCTGGCCGACAGCGCGCGCGCGCTGGCGCGCCTGGTGTCGGTGGAGGACGGCCAGGTCGTGGTGCATTTCCCCGCGCCGCCGCGCGCGCTGTTCCGCGCCGACCAGGACGACGTGGTGTATTACCAGGTGGCCGACGACCAGGGCACGATCATCACCGGCGATGCGGACATCCCCGCCGCGCCGGTGCCGGCCTCGCTGATCGGCGAGGAGGTGCTGCTGCGCGATGCGCTGATCCAGGGCGAGGAGGTGCGCGTCGCCTATCGCTACCTGCGCCCGCTGCCCGAGCAACCCGACGCGATGGTCCTCGTCCAGGTCGCCGAGACACGCAACAAGCGCACCGATCTCGCCTCGCGGGTGGTGACCGGCGTGCTGCTGCCGCAGTTCGCGATCATCCCGATCGCGGTGGTGCTGGTGTGGGTCGGCCTGAGCCGCGGCATCGCGCCGCTGAACCGGCTGCAGAGCCTGATCCGCCGCCGCCGCCCCACCGACCTGTCGCCGGTCGAGCCATCGACGGTGCCGGAAGAGGTGCGTCCGCTGATCATCGCCTACAACGACATGATGGAGCGCCTGGAGGAGAACTTGCAGGCCCAGCAGCGCTTCATCGCCGACGCCGCGCACCAGATGCGCACGCCGCTCACCGGCCTGAAGATGCAGACCGACCTCGCGATGCACGAGACCGACCCCGAGCAGCTGCGCGAGTCGCTGACCCGCATCGCCGAGAGCACCGACCGCGCCGCCCACCTGATCAACCAGCTGCTCTCGCTCGCCCGCGCCGAGGCGAGCTTCGAGAAGCTCTACGTGGTCGAGACCGTGAGCCTGGATGCGGTCGTGCGCGAGGTGGCGCTGGAGTTGTTCCCGCGTGCGCAGGCCAAGCAGATCGACCTCGGTGTGGAAGGCGGCGAGCACGAGCTGCTGATCGAGGGCAACCCGGTGCTGCTGCGCGAGATGGTCAAGAACCTGGTCGACAACGCGGTCAAATACACCCCGCGCGGCGGCAGCGTCACCGCGCGCACCCGCTTCGCCGGCTCGCCCATCCTCGAGGTCGAGGACACCGGCCCGGGCATCCCCGAGGCCGACCGCGAGCGCGTGTTCGAGCGCTTCTACCGCGTGCTCGGCAGCGGTGTCGATGGCTCCGGCCTCGGCCTGCCGATCGTGCGCGAGATCGCCGACCTGCACCGCGCCACCGTGACCCTGGATGCCAACCCGGGCGGGCAGGGCACGCTGGCGCGCGTCGTCTTCCCGCGCAGCCACCTGCAGCCGCCGCCGCTGGTGCAGGGAGATCACGATGCCCTGCGTTGAGTGCTCCTGCGGTTCTAACGCCTGAAAAAAATGCACGAGGCCTTTGACATCGGCGAATCTGTGGCTATAATGCGGACCTCGTTGGCCAGTTAGCTCAGTTGGTAGAGCAGCGGATTGAAAATCCGCGTGTCCGTGGTTCGATTCCGCGACTGGCCACCAGAAAATTCCATAATGGGCCGACCGCGTGTCGGCCCATTTGCTTTGCGGCGTCCGATTCGGCCAGAAGTGGCTGATTCGGCTCAATTTTGGGGCGTTTTCGCGGTGCTATAATGCGCTCCGCTCCGACCGAACCCTGTTCCGCATGCAACTCTTCGCCCTCGGCCTGAATCACCACACCGCACCGCTCGCGATCCGCGAGCGCGTCGCGTTCCAGCCTGAGCGGCTGGATCAGGCCCTGCACGATCTGGCGCGGGCGGATTCCGTGCGCGAGGCGGCAATCCTGTCGACCTGCAACCGCACCGAGCTCTACTTCGCGGCCGAGCAGCCGCAGCATGCCGCCGACTGGCTGGCGCGCTTCCATCGCCTGCAGCTGACCGAGGTCTCGCCCTACCTGTATGCCTACCCGCAGCGCGACGCGATCCGTCACGTGTTCCGGGTGGCGAGCGGGCTGGACTCGATGGTGATCGGCGAGCCGCAGATCCTGGGCCAGGTCAAGGATGCAGCGCGCTTCGCCGAGGAGGCGGGCACGATGGGCGTGCTGCTGCACAAGCTGTTCCAGAACACCTTCGCGGTGGCCAAGGAAGTGCGCTCGACGACCGCGATCGGCGCCAACACGGTGTCGATGGCCGCAGCCGCGGTGCATCTGACCGAGCGCATCTTCGAGCGCGTTTCCGACCAGCACGTGCTGTTCATCGGCGCGGGCGAGATGATCGAACTTTGTGCCGCCCACTTCGGCGGTGCGAAGCCGAAGTCGATGACCGTGGCCAACCGCACCGAGGAGCGCGCGCAGGCGCTCGCCGCGCGCTTCGGCGCGAGCACCATGCGCATCGACCAGATCGGCGAGGCGCTGCCGCGCTTCGACGTCGTGGTGTCCTGTACGGCCGCGCCGCTGCCCATCGTCGGTCTCGGCATGGTCGAGCGCGCGGTCAAGGCGCGCCGCCACCGCCCGATGGTGATGGTCGACCTCGCGGTGCCGCGCGACATCGAGCCCGAGATCTCCGAGCTCGACGACATCTTCCTGTACACCGTCGATGACCTCGCCCAGGTCGTCGAGGCCGGCATGGAGTCGCGCCAGCAGGCGGTGATCGAGGCCGAGCAGATCATCGACACCCGCGTCGACGGCTTCCTGCACTGGATGTCGGCGCGCGATACGGTGCCGGTGATCCGTTCGCTGCGCGAGCACGCCGAGGGCCTGCGCCAGGCCGAGCTCGAGCGCGCCATGCGCCTGCTCGCCAAGGGCGAGGATCCGCAGCGCGTGCTCGAGGCGCTGTCGCACGGTCTCACCAACAAGCTGATGCACGGCCCCACCCGCTTCCTGAACCAGGCCGAAGGCGAGCACAAGGCCGAAGCCGGCCGCGTGGTGCGCGAGCTCTTCAACCTGTCCCGCGACCACCACTAGCCGCACGCCCTTGCGGCCGCCGCCCGCGCGGCGGCGCATGCGCGTCCGTCCTCGACCATGAAGCAGAGCATCCGCGACAAACTCGAACACCTCGCCCGCCGGCTCGAAGAGCTGGACCGCGAACTCGCGGCCGAAGACGCGGCGCGCGACATGAACGCCTTCCGCGAACTCTCGCGCGAGCGCGCCGAGATCGAGCCGGTGGTCGCGCTCTACCACGACTACCGCCAGGCCGAGGCCGACTGCGCGACCGCACGCGAGCTGCTCGCCGACCCGGAAATGCGCGAGCTCGGCGAGCTGGAGCTGGCCGCAGGCGACGCGCGCATCGCCGACCTGGACGCCGAGCTGCAGCGCGCGCTGCTGCCGCGCGACCCCAACGACGAGCGCAACCTCTTCCTCGAGATCCGCGCCGGCACCGGCGGCGACGAGGCCGCGCTGTTCGCCGGCGACCTGCTGCGCATGTACACCCGCTACGCCGAGCGCCAGCGCTGGAAGGTGGAGATCGTGTCGGCAAGCGAATCCGACCTCGGCGGCTACAAGGAAGTGATCGCGCGCGTGGCCGGCAACGGCGCCTATTCGAAGCTCAAGTTCGAATCCGGCGGCCACCGCGTGCAGCGCATCCCGGTCACCGAGACCCAGGGCCGCATCCACACCTCGGCCTGCACCGTGGCGGTGCTGCCCGAGGCCGACGAGGTCGAGGCGGTGGACATCAACCCCGCCGACCTGCGCATCGACACCTTCCGCGCCTCCGGTGCGGGCGGGCAGCACATCAACAAGACCGACTCCGCGGTGCGCATCACCCACCTGCCCACCGGCATCGTCGTCGAATGCCAGGACGACCGCTCGCAGCATCGCAACAAGGCGCAGGCGATGGCGGTGCTCGCCGCGCGCCTGTACGACGCCAGGGTGCGCGCGCAGCAGAGCGCCGAGGCCGCGCAGCGCAAGAGCCTGGTCGGCAGCGGCGACCGCTCCGAGCGCATCCGCACCTACAACTTCCCGCAGGGGCGGGTGACCGACCACCGCATCAACCTCACCCTGTACAAGCTCGATGCGGTGATGCAGGGCGAGCTCGACGAGCTGGTCGATGCGCTGACGCTGGAACACCAGGCCGGCCTGCTCGCGGCGCTGGCGGACGAATGATGAACACGCCCATCCTGCCGCCCGCGGGCGTGGTCGACATCGCCGGCGCGCTCGCCTGGGCGCGGGCGCAGATCGACCAGATGGACGCACGCGTGCTGCTGCGCCACGTGCTGCAGTGCCCGGCCGCGCGCCTGGTGGCCTGGCCGGAGCAGAAGCTCGCCGCCGAGGACTGGGACAACTATCGCGGCCTGGTCGAGCGCCGCGTGGCCGGCGAACCGGTGGCCTATCTGACCGGCACGCGCGAGTTCTACGGCCGCGAGTTCATGGTGACGCCGGCGGTGCTGATCCCGCGCCCGGAGACCGAACTGCTGGTCGAGCTCGCGCTCGCCCATTTCGCCGGGCAGCGCGGCGTGCGCGTGCTCGACATGGGCACAGGCAGCGGCGCGCTGGCCGTGACGCTGGCGCTGGAGATGGACGCCCCCGACGTGATCGCGCTCGATCGTTCGCGCGAGGCGCTGTGGGTGGCGATGGCCAACGCCGCGAAGCTGGGGGCGAGCGTGTCCTTCCTGCAGAGCGACTGGTTCTCGGCGCTCGGCGACGAGCAGTTCGGGCTGATCGTTTCCAATCCGCCCTACATCGCCACCACCGACCCGCACCTGGAGCAGGGCGACGTGCGCTTCGAGCCGCGTGGCGCGCTGGCCGCCGGGCCGCGCGGGCTGGACGATCTCGCCGAGATCATCGCTGCGGCGCCGGCGCGGCTGCTCGATGGCGGCTGGCTGTTCCTCGAGCACGGCTACGACCAGGCGGTGGCCGCCCGCGGCCTGCTGGCCGACGCCGGTTTCGCGGCGATCGCGTCGTGGAAGGACCTCGCCGGCATCGAGCGCGTGTCCGGCGGGCGCTGGCTGGGGCGCGGGAGCTGAGGTTTCCGGCTGGCGTCGTCCCGCAGGGGGCGCGATCCCGCTTCAGCTGTTGACGCTGTCCACCCAGGACCCCTAGAATTTCCCGACTGTTTAACTCAACTTTTCAGGTTCCAATCCATGGACATCCAGGACGTCATCCGCGAGCAGGTCACCAACAACGCCGTCGTGCTCTACATGAAGGGCTCGCCCCAGTTCCCGCAGTGCGGTTTTTCCTCGACCGCGGTGCAGATCCTCAAGGCCTGCGGCGTGCGCGAGGTGCTGGCGGTCAATGTGCTCGCCGACAACGACATCCGCCAGGGCATCAAGGACTTCTCCAACTGGCCGACCATCCCGCAGCTCTACGTCAAGGGCGAGTTCGTCGGCGGCAGCGACATCATGCGCGAGATGTACGAAAGCGGTGAGCTGCTGCAGATGCTGAAGGATGCCGGCGTGGTCGAGGAGTGATCCGCTGAGCGCCGCCGCGCGGCGCCGCAGTATCCTCAGGGAGCGCCGTCGTCCGGCGCTCCTTTTTTTTCGGCGAGCCGGGCGCGCAGTCGCAGGCTCGTCTTGCGTGCGAGATGCGGCACCAGCATGTGCAGCGGCATGCGCAGCAGGTGGTAGCGGGCGAGCATCGCGGCCCTGGCCAGCCTCGCGCGCAGCGGCGGCGGGCCGTCCGGATCGGTGGGCAGCATCGCCAGCGGCAGCAGCCGGTCCATGAGCCGGATGGTGATGCCGGGCGGCCGAGGCAGGCCGGCCATCACCGCCTCCGGCACCGGGCAAGCCATCAAGCCGGTGGCGAAATGCAGCCCGTACCACAGCGGACGCTGCAGACCGAGCGCCTCGGCGCGGGCGAGGAGCCTGGTCCAGAAGCCGTCCTCGGCAGCCGACTCGCGCAGCAGGGCGTCGATGTCGACGAGTTCGCGAATCCGCAGCGCCAGGTCGCCGTCGTGGAAGCAGTGCACGCAGGCGTGCAGCACCTGGTCCTCGGTGGCGAGCACGCGGAAGGGCGTGCCGGGAATGGCGACACTGTGCTCGAACAGCGGCGCCGGATCGAAGGCGAGGCTGCCGGTCACCGGCGTGATCGCGTGGTGCAGGTCGACCTCGAGCGCATGGCCGGGGTAGCGCATCGGCGGCGTCTCGTGGCTCCAGTCGCGGTAGTAGCGCTCGTCGTAGGCGGAGAGCTCCTCGGTCCGCCAGCCTGCTGCATGTAGCGCCCGTTCCATGGCGCGGAGCCTTTCTCGGGGGACCATGAGGTCCACGTCCGAGACGAAGCGGCCGACCGTCATCGGCCGATCCTGCAGCAGGTAGGCGCCGCCCTTCAGCACGATGACCGGATGGTCGACGGCACACAGCGGGGCGAGCTGGAACAGCTCCGCCCTCACCATCTGGCTGCGGAACGCGGCGATGCGCGATGCGGACAGGAAGTGGCGGCGCAGGACCGCGCTCAGGTCCGGATTGTTCGCGTTGGTCGCGGCCAGGCGGGCATGCAGGCCGGTCGCGCGCGCAATCCGCAGCACGCGCTCCCAGCGCCCCTCGTCGAGCGTGAGCGGGCCGCGCATGCCGCGCAGCAGGAGCTCGACGTCGGACGGTGGGGGCGCGGCGCTCACGACGTTTCCCGGAACAGCTTGTCGATGCAGGCGATCGCCTCGTCCAGATCGCCATAGCTCAACTCGTAGGCCTGGACCGCCCGCGTCAGCGCGACCACGGCGTCGAAGCCGGCGGGGCCGAGCGCGCGATAGTTGAAGCTGTTCAGGCCCAGCCGCATCGCGGCCGCGGCCTTGTCGAGCGGCGTGCACTGCAGGGGCGCACCGGCGCGGAAGGCGGGGAAGACGACGAGCCGGGGCCGCGCCCGGCAGTGGCGGTCGGCGAAACTCGCCCGGTCCGGGACGAAGTGGGCCACGTCGCCCTTGCGGGTCCGCGGGTAAAGCGGGCCCAGCACCGCACCCGGGCGCTGGCCGATGATCTCGATCGAGCGGTTCTTCAGCGGCGCCGGCCTGACCATCGGCAGCAGCTCGCCCGAGTCCATGTCGACGATGCCGAACTCGTCCGACAGGAAGCGCCAGCCGGCCAGGCTCAGCGCACAGCTCAGCGTCGTCTTGCCCGAGCCCGGTGCCGCCGGCAGGATCAGCGCCCGATCCTCACGCGCGACCACGCCGGCATGCAGTAGCAGGTAGGCGTTGAGGCGCTGGCTCAGCAGGTAGTTGCTGCCCCATTCGAACAGCGGCAGGGCGCTGTGGAGGGGGTAGGGCTCGAAGACACGCACGCTTTCCGACCAGAAGCCCGCCTGCTGGCCGCGCAGGCGCAGGCGGGACCCCGGCAGCACGGACACGCGGATGTCGGCGAAGCGGTCGTCGGGCGTCGGTTCGTGGTAGGGATAGACGCGATCCAGGTCGGCATGAAGGCTTGCGATCGGCGAGGCGACGCCCAGGCGTGCGGCGCCTACGTCCAGGATGCGGTAGACGTTGTGGGTCATCGAGTTGCCGAGATCCCGTTTCGCTCGTGCAGGTGCAGGAGCGAGTGTGCCAGGAAGGCCAGGCCCGGCTGCCAGCCGCCGGCTTCCTCGATCTCGGCGAGGAAGGCGTCGAAGCGGCCGTTCTCGATGGCCAGCGCAGCTTCACGCAGCACCAGTTCGGCGCCCGGGGTGAGCAGGTGGGTCTGCCACGACACCGGATCCAGAAAAAGAAACTGCCCGTCCAGCGACGGGCAGTAGGCATTCAGCCACTCGAGGGGCGTACGCGGATCGGGGATGCGCACCGGCGATCAGCCCCCGTAGATCGTTCCCGATGGCACTGCGGCGTTCAGCGAGGTAACGCAGGATTCTGCCGCCGGCTGCGGGAGTTGGGCGGCCGTGGCTGGAGGGGCGCCCGCCATTCCCGCCACGTAGGTGTCCGGTGCGGTGGCCACGTAGCCGTTTCCGAACTGGTCGAAGAGCACCAGCAGCCATCCCGGACGCCCGTTGCCGTTCCCTACAAGGCTCACCAGATCGTTGCGCTTGATCGGGTCGCTGCTGGCCCTGGCCCAGTTGCTTCCATTCGGGACGTTGACCTGATAGACCGTGCCGCTGGGGTATTCAAAACCACTGAACTGGTTGTTCTGCGCGTCCTTGTAGCTCCGGATCGTGACCGGAACCCATGCCCACCTGGGGCCGCTGGCCGACGCGGACGGTTGGGCCTGCACAAGCTGGTCGCCTCCGCTCGGGGCGGTGGTCGCGCCTTTCTCAATGCAGTTGAGCGATGCTAGCGCGGAACCGCTATGCCCCATCGTCGCGACGCTGGATGCCGCAAGCGCCCCTTTCAGCACCTTCCGGCGCTTTTCGACAGCTTGGTCTTCGGGGGAGTGGGGCATGGCGGACCTCTTCAGCTTGCAGACTGGAAGCGCAATTTCATTATAGACATGGCCGCGCGACTGCCTGCCGAATCTTCACCAAATGCGTAGCAAATTTCACGCCTCGCATCGACAAATTGCGCAAGTTATTGATTGGTAAATGGATTGATCAGGCGCATGGCAGGCCGTCCGAGGCGAGTGTAAAAAATCCCGACACTCTCGAGCTTGTTCAATCCCTGCGCTGGGCGAGTTCCTGGTTGAGCCGCGTCGCCAGCCGCAGCGCCTCGCGCTGGTAGGCGCGGCCGAAGAGGTTCAGGTGGTTGAGCATGTGGTAAAGGCTGTACAGCAGCTTCCTCTGCTCGTAGTCCTCGTGCAGCGGCCAGGACAGGCGGTACTCGGCGTAGAAGCTGGACGGGAAACCGCCGAAGAGTTCGCTCATCGCGAGGTCGGACTCGCGGTCGCCGCGGTGCACCGCGGGGTCGAAGACCACCGGCGTGCCGTCGGCCAGCAGCGCCGCGTTGCCGTGCCACAGGTCGCCGTGGAGCAGGCTCTCCTGCGGGCGGTAGTCGAGGAACAGGGCGGGGACGCGATCGAACAGGCGTTCGCCCTGGCGGTGAAGTTCGGCGTCGAAGCCCTGTGCGCGGGCGAGCGCGAACTGCGGGCGCAGGCGGTGCTCGACGAAGAAGTGCGCCCAGTTGGCGTGCGGCGTGTTGGGCTGCGGCGTGCGGCCGATGAAGTTGTCGCGGTGCCAGCCGAAGCGCTCGCCGCGGTCGCGGTGCAGGCGCACCAGCGCATCGGCGAAGCGGACGCCGTCCGCGGCGGACTGCAGCGGGCGCAGTTCGAGGTGTTCGAGCACCAGGAAGGCGTGCGCGCCTGCGGTGCCGCAGGCGATCACCGCCGGTGTGCGGAAGCTGCCGCTGGCGGCGATCGCGGCGAGGCCGTCGACCTCGGCAGCGAACATCGCTGCGCTGCCGGCGTCGGCGAGCTTGACGAAGCAGGCTGCACCGGATCGGTCCTCGACGCGCAGCGCGGTGTGGATGCTGCCGCCGCCGACCGGGTGGGCTGCGGCGATGCGGAAGGCATTGCCGGTGCGGGTGCGGATCGCCTGCTCGACGGCAGGCAGTGCGGGGTGGTTCGCTGCGGAGGGCGGCGTCGCGGACATGATGGTCGGCTCTCAGCGGTGCAGGCTTGCGGCTTCCGGCTCATGCGCGGCCGGCACCTTCAAGGTGGCGAGGACGCGGCCTGCGTCTGCTTGCCGCCCGGAAGGTGCCCGCGCGCTCAAGCCAGGCGCGTGCGGGCGCGTGCCACGGCCGCGCGCACCTGCTCGGGCGCGGTGCCGCCGATGTGCTTGCGCGAGGCGAGCGAGCCCTCGACGGTGAGCACGCCGAACACGTCCTCGCCGAGGCGCTCGGCCGCGCCCGGTACGTGGGCCATGGCGATGCGCAGCTCGTCCAGCGAGAACTGCGGCAGGTCGCAGCCCTTGACGTCGGCCGCGCGCACCGCGAGCGCCACCGCCTCGTGCGCGTCGCGGAAGGGCAGGCCCTTCTTGACCAGGTAGTCGGCGAGGTCGGTGGCGGTGGCGTAGCCCTGGCTGAGCGCGCCGCGCATCGCCTCGGCCTTGACCCTGATGCCGGTGATCATGTCGGCGTAGATGCGCAGGGTGTCGATGACCGTGTCGGCGGTGTCGAACAGCGGCTCCTTGTCCTCCTGGTTGTCCTTGTTGTAGGCCAGCGGCTGGCCCTTCATCAGGGTCAGCAGCGCGATCAGGCTGCCGTTGACGCGGCCGGTCTTGCCGCGCACCAGCTCGGGCACGTCGGGGTTCTTCTTCTGCGGCATGATCGAGCTACCGGTGCAGAAGCGGTCGGCGAGGTCGATGAAGCCCACGCGCGGACTCATCCACAGGATCAGCTCCTCGGACAGGCGCGACAGGTGGGTCATCAGCAGGGCGCTGGCGGCGCAGAATTCGATCGCGAAGTCGCGGTCGCTGACGGCGTCCAGCGAGTTGTAGCAGACCTCGTCGAAGCCCAGTTCGGCCGCGACGAATTCGCGGTCGATCGGGTAGCTGGTGCCGGCGAGCGCCGCCGAGCCCAGCGGCAGACGGTTGACGCGCTTGCGGCAGTCGGCGAAGCGCTCGGCGTCGCGCCGGCTCATCTCGTAGTAGGCCATCAGGTGATGGCCGAAGGTGACCGGCTGCGCGACCTGCAGGTGGGTGAAGCCGGGCATCGGGGTGTCGGCGTTGGCCTCGGCCACATCCAGCAGGTTGCGCTGGAAGTCGGCGATCAGCGCCAGGATCCGGTCGATCGCGTCGCGCAGCCACAGGCGGATGTCGGTGGCGACCTGGTCGTTGCGGCTGCGGCCGGTGTGCAGGCGCTTGCCGGCGTCGCCCACCAGCGCGGTGAGGCGCTTCTCGATGTTGAGGTGCACGTCCTCGTCGTCGAGGTTCCAGGCGAATTCGCCACGCTCGATCTCGCCCTTGATCTGCGCCATCCCGCGCTCGATGTCGGCGAGGTCCTGCGCGCCGATGATGCCCTGGCGGGCCAGCATCTTCGCGTGCGCGAGCGAGCCGCGGATGTCCTGCGCCGCCATGCGCTGGTCGAAGAACACGCTGGCGGTGTAGCGCTTGACGAGGTCGGAGACGGGTTCGGTGAAACGGCCGGACCAGGCCTTGGCGGGAGCGTTGGCGTCGGCGGCCGGCGTCGTGGTGTCTGTCATAATGGGGCGCACAAAACGATACGGCCGGCGGAATGCAGCCGGCCAGGCACGGGGGGAGAACGCCGCGTCCGCGGCGCACAGGAATGCGCGAAAGTATAAAGCAAAAGCCCGACCGGCTTGCCGCGGCGGGGGCGGCGGAATGGCCTGGCGCGCTGCGTGTGCTGATCGTCGACGACGAGGCGCCCGCACGTGCGCGACTGCGCGACCTGCTCGGCGACATCGCGGCGAGCAGGCCGACGCGCATCGTCGGCATGGCGGCCAACGGCATGGAGGCGCTGCGCCTGCTCGAGGCCGAGCCGGCCGACGTGGTGCTGGCCGACATCCGCATGCCGGTGATGGACGGGGTCGAACTCGCCCGCCACCTCGGCAGGCTGGCGTCTCCGCCGGCGGTCGTCTTCGTCACCGCCTACGACCAGTACGCGGTGCAGGCCTTCGAGCTGGCTGCGGTCGACTACCTGCTCAAGCCGGTGCGTGCCGAGCGCCTGGCGGCGGCGCTCGCCCGCGCCGAGGCGCGCCGGCCGGTGGCGGACGATGCGGCGCTCGTCGGGCTGGCACCGGCGGAACGCCAGCATTTCAGCGTCGGCGAGCGCGGGCGCATCCTGCTGCTGCCGGTGGGCGAGGTGCTCTACCTGCGCGCCGAGCTGAAGTACGTGACCGCGCGCACCGCCGAGCGCGAATACGTGCTCGACGAGTCGCTGGTGCAGCTGGAGGAGGAATTCCCGCGCCGCTTCCTGCGCCTGCATCGCAACTGCCTGGTCGCGCGCGATGCGGTGCACGGCGCCGAGCGCGCCGGCGAGCCGGACGGTGGCGACGCGCACTGGGCGGTGCTGATCCGCGGCGTGCCCGAGCGCCTGCCGGTCAGCCGCCGGCAGTGGCCGGTGGTGAGGCAGATGCTCGGGCTCTGACGTGGACTTCGCTCAGCCGCTGTTGCGCAGCCCCGCGGCGATACCGTTGATCGAGATGTGGATGCCGATGCGGATGCGCTCGTCGGTGCTGGCGTTGCCGGCCGTCGCCTCGCGGTGGCGGCTCAGCATCTCGACCTGGACGTGGTTGAGCGGGTCGAGATAGGGGAAGCGGTTGCGGATCGAGCGCTTGAGCAGCGGGTTGCCGTCGAGCAGTTCGCGCTGGCCGGTGATCTGCAGCACCGCCTCGACGGTGGCCTGGTGTTCGGCGCGGATGCGGCTGAAGATCGCCTCGCGCAGCGCCACGTCCTTGACCAGCTCGGCATAGCGGCTGGCGATCGCGAGGTCGGTCTTGGCCAGCACCATGTCCATGTTCGACAGCAGGGTCTGGAAGAAGGGCCACTCGCGGCTCATGCGCTGCAGCAGCGCCAGGCCGTCGTCCGGGCGCGCGGCGAGGAAGTCGCGCACCGCGCTGCCGAAGCCGTACCAGCCCGGCAGCATCACCCGGCACTGCGACCAGCTGAACACCCAGGGGATCGCGCGCAGGTCCTCGATCGCCGTGCTCTTCTTGCGCGAGGCCGGGCGCGAGCCGATGTTGAGCGCCGCGATCTCGCTGATCACGGTCGATTCCCAGAAGTAGCGCTCGAAGCCCTCGGTCTCGTAGACGAGGCCGCGGTAGGCGGCGAAGGCCGCGTCCGAGAGCGCCTGCATGGCGTCGAGGAAGGCCGGCGGCGTCGGGCTGGCGCTGGCCGGGCGCAGGCTGGTCTCGAGCGTGGCGGCGACCAGCACCTCGAGGTTGCGCCGGCCGACCTCCGGGTTTCCATACTTGGCGCCGATCACCTCGCCCTGTTCGGTGAGGCGGATCTGGCCCTGCACCGCGCCCTCGGGCTGGGCGAGGATGGCCTGGTAGCTCGGTCCGCCGCCGCGGCCCACCGAGCCGCCGCGGCCGTGGAACAGGCGCAGGCGCACGCCATGGCGAGCGAAGGTGTCGACCAGCTCGCCCTCGGCCTTGTACAGCGCCCAGCCCGAGGTCAGGAAGCCGCCATCCTTGTTGCTGTCGGAATAGCCCAGCATCACCTCCTGGGTCTGCGCGCGCGATTCGAGCAGGGCGCGGTAGGCGGGCAGCGCGAAGATGCGGTCCATGACCTCGGCGGCGTTCTCGAGGTCGCCGATGGTCTCGAACAGCGGCACGATGTTCACGTCGAGCGCGTTCTCCAGCGGGCGCAGCAGGCCGGCCTCCTTGAGCAGCACGGCCAGCTCGAGCAGGTCGGAGACGTCGTCGGTCTTGGAGATGATGCAGTTGCGGATCGCCCCGGCGCCGTAGCGCTGGTGCGCGCGGCGCGCGGCGCGGAAGATCGCCAGTTCGCCCTCGGTCTCGTCCGCGTACCGGACGTGGGGCGAGGCGAGCGGGCGGGCGGTGGCGAGTTCTTCCAGCAGCAGCGCGCAGCGCGCCGCCTCGTCGAGGCTCGAGTAGGCGCTGCCCGGGCGGGCGACCTCGAGCAGCTCGGCGACCACGCGCTCATGCACGTCCGAGTTCTGGCGCAGATCGATCGGGGCGAGGTGAAAGCCGAAGACCTTCACCGCGCGCCGCAGGTGGCGCAGCCGCCCGCGCGCGAGCGCCGCCGAGCCGTTGGCCACCAGCGAGCGGTGCAGGACCTCGAGATCGGCGGCGAGTGCGGTCGCGTCCGGGTAGGGCGTCGCCTCGGCGACCGCATGGCGCGCCGGCGCATGGCCGAGCAGCGCGCGATGGGTGGCGGCGAGCCGCGCGTAGATGCCGGAGATGGCGCGCCGGTAGGGCTCGTCGCTGCGATGCGGGGAGTGGTCGGGCGAGGCCTCCGCGAGCGCCAGCAGCGCGTCCGAGGCCGACACCAGGCCGATGCCGAGCGAGAGCTGCGAGCCGAGGATGTGGAGTTCGTCGAGGTAGTAGCCGAGCGCCACCGCGCATTGCATCGCGAGCGCGCGCTCGAGCACCTCGGCGGTGACGAAGGGGTTGCCGTCGCGGTCGCCGCCGATCCAGCTCCCGACCTGCAGGAAGGCGGCGAGCTCGGGCGCGCCGAGGGCCGGATCGGCCGCGGCGAGGCGGTCCTCGAGGCTGGCGTAGAGGCGCGGCAGCTCGCGCAGGAAGGTGGTCTCGAAGTAGGACAGGCCGTTGTTGACCTCGTCGATCACCGACAGCTTGGCGGTGCGCAGCATGCGCGTCTGCCACAGCGTCAGCACCGCGCGGCGCAAGGCCTCGAGGTTGGCCTCGGCCTCCTCGGGGGTGAGCTGCATGC
This sequence comes from Thauera sp. GDN1, assembly GCF_029223545.1. Lineage (NCBI taxonomy): Bacteria > Pseudomonadati > Pseudomonadota > Betaproteobacteria > Rhodocyclales > Zoogloeaceae > Thauera > Thauera sp. GDN1. The sequence continues at coordinate 1,159,103 of NZ_CP097870.1, forward strand.
GGTCGCGCTCGTCGAGCAGGCGGGCGAGCACGGTCTCGCAGTTGAGGATGCTCTTTCGCTGCACCTCGGTGGGATGGGCGGTGAGCACCGGCGAGACCAGCGCGGTGTCGAAGAAGCCGAGCAGGGACTCGGCATCGGTGGTGCCGCTGGCCAGCGCCTGTTCGAGCGCGTGGGCGAGGCTGCCCTCGCGCGGCGCGGAGCCGGCGATCAGGTGGGCGCGGCTGCGGCGGATGTGGTGCTGGTCCTCGGCGATGTTGGCCAGGTGCGAGAAATAGCTGAAGGCGCGCACGACCTGGATGGTCTGCTCGCGCGACAGGGCGTCGAGGATCGCCTCGAGCTCGCGCCGTGCGGCGATGTCGTCGTCGCGGCGGAAGCGCACCGAATTCTGGCGGATGCGTTCGATGAGCTCGAATGCGGCTGCGCCCTGCTGGTCGCGCACGGTGTCGCCGAGCAGGCGGCCGAGCAGGCGGATGTCTTCACGCAGCGGGGCGTCCTTGTCCTGGGTCATTTCGTTCCTGGTTCCGTGTTCTGGGGGCGAGGGAGGGTTGAAGGAGAGGGTGATCAGGGTCTCGCGGCCAGCGCCGCGCGGCCGTCGTCGATCGCGTTCTCGACGTACTGGCCGTAGAAATCGGCCAGCCGCATGCCGACGATCGGCTCGCCCAGCGTGCGGCCGTCGGCGTCGAGCACGGCTACGGTGGGCGTGAATTTCGCGCCCAGCTGCCGGGCCAGGCGCCGGTGCGTCGACGGCTTGCCGGCGAAATCGACGAGCGCGGCGTCCGAGTCCATGTCGATCTGCCTGAACAGGGCGCGCTGCGCGTTGGCCGGGTCCTTCGCCATCGGCACCAGGTAGGTTCGCGCCTGGTCGCAGTAGCTGCAGTCGGCCTGGCTGTAGAGCACCACCATCGGCATCTTCGCCGCGCGCATCGCGGCACCGTCCGCGCCCAGGTCCGCGGCCTTCGGCAGGCCCGGCTGGGCAGCCGAGAGTGCGATCGGCACGCATGCTAGAATGCCGGCCAGACCGCGCACCATAGGTGCCAACCCTGATGCTGCGTTGCGGCAATTGTCAGGCGTTGTCCGCATGAAAACTTCCTGTCAGGTGAAATCCCATCGTGAGCCAAGCGACCCCCGAGCGCATCGTCATCGCCACCCGTGAAAGCCGTCTCGCCCTGTGGCAGGCCGAGCACATCAAGGCCCGGCTCGAGGCATTGTATCCCGGCTGCCGCGTCGAGCTTCTGGGCATGACCACCCGCGGCGACCAGATCCTCGATCGTCCGCTCGCCAAGGTCGGCGGCAAGGGCCTGTTCGTCAAGGAGCTGGAGACCGCGCTGCTCGACGGCCGCGCCGACATCGCCGTGCATTCGATGAAGGACGTGCCGATGGAGATGGGGCCGGACTTCGCGCTGCCCTGCATCACCACGCGCGAGGTGCCGCTCGACGCCTTCGTGTCCAATCGCTACGAGAGCCTGGCCGACATGCCGCCGGGCGCGGTGGTCGGCACCTCCTCGCTGCGCCGCGAATCGCAGATCCACGCGCAGTATCCCTTCCTGGCGGTGACCAGCCTGCGCGGCAACCTCGACACCCGCCTGCGCAAGCTCGACGAGGGGCAGTACGACGCGATCATCCTCGCCGCTGCCGGCCTGACCCGGCTCGGTCTGGGCGAGCGCATCCGTTCGGTGATGCCGGCCGAGGTTTCGCTGCCGGCCGCGGGCCAGGGCGCGCTCGGCATCGAATGCCTGGCCGCGCGCAAGGACGTGATCGGCTGGCTGCAGCCGCTGGTCGATGCCGACACCGCCGCCTGCGTGCTCGCCGAGCGTGCGGTCGCTCGTGCGCTGGCGGGCAGCTGCGAGGTGCCGCTCGGCGCCTATGCGGTGATGCGCGAAGGGCAGCTGTGGCTGCGCGGCTTCGTCGCCCGCCCGGACGGCAGCGAGATCGTCCGCGCCGAGCGCGCCGGCGCGGCGGCCGATGCCGAGTCTCTGGGGCGTGCCTTGGCCGACGAGCTGCGCGCGCAGGGCGCGGAAGCGATCCTGGCCGACATCGGCTGACGGCGCGGCAACGGGTCCGCCGATGACGATGTGCCAGGAGAGCACCGTGCCAGCCGCAGGCCCCCTGGCGGGGCGGACGCTGGTGGTCATGCGCCCGCGCGAGCAGGCGGGCAGCCTGTGCGAGCGCATCCGCGCCGCCGGTGGCGAGGCGCTGCTGTTCCCCGTGATCGCGGTCGGGCCGGCGCTCGATTCCGCGCCGCTCGAGGACATCGTCGGCCGCCTCGACGACTTCGACCTGGCCTTCTTCGTCAGCCCCAACGCGGCCAATTACGCGATGCGCTTCATCCTGCCGCGGCGCGCATGGCCGGCGACGCTCAAGGTCGCCACCGTCGGCAAGGGCAGCGAGCGCGTGCTGCGCGGCTACGGTTTCGAGCACGTGATCGCACCCGCGGACGGCTTCGACAGCGAGGCGGTGATCGCGCTGCCCGAGTTCGCGGCCGAGGCCGTGGCCGGGCGCAAGGTCCTGATCCTGCGTGGCGACGGCGGGCGCGAATTGCTCGCCGACACCTTGCGCGAACGCGGTGCGCGCGTGGAATATGTCACCTGCTACCGTCGTTTCTGCCCCGATGCCGACCCGGCGCTGCTGCTGCAGCCGGTGGCGCGCGGCGAGGTCGATGGCCTTCTGCTCACCAGCAGCGAGGGCGTGCGCAACCTCCGTCAGATGCTGGGCGCGGAGGGCTTGGCCGCACTGCTGCCGGTGACGGTGTTCGCCACCCACCCCCGCATCGGGGCGCAGGCGCGGGAAGCCGGGTTTGCCGACATCGTGGAGACGCCCGCCGGCGATGACGGGCTGATGCAGGCGCTTGTGAATCACTTTGGCTGGAGCCTAAAACAATGAAGGAAGAGATTCCTGCCCTGATCCAGTCGCCGACGGCGCAGCATTCGTCCGCGAAAGACGAGCAAGGAGGCGCGCGCACGGAGGCGCGCGACGCCGAGCACAGCCGTGAGCCCGTGTCCGCCGAGGCGCGGGTATCGACGCCGCCAGCCGCCGGCGATCCGGCCGAGCCCGCACGCAGTCCCGCCGCATGGTGGGCTCTGCTGCTAGCCCTGATCGCGCTCGGGGGCACCGGGTGGGCCGTCTGGCAGGCGCGGGACACCCGCCTGCAGTCCTTCGAGCTGCGCGAGGAACTTGCGCGCCGCCTGTCGGAGGGCGAATCGATCGCCACCGAGGCGCGCGGCATCGTGCGCCAGCAGCAGGAAGTGATCGCCTCGCTGCAGGGCAAGCTCGGCGTGCTCGAATCCAAGGTCGAGACCACCGAGGGGCAGGCGGCCGCGCTCGAAGCCCTGTACCAGGAGTTCTCGCGTAGCCGCGAGGACGGCGTGATTGCCGAGGTGGAACAGGCGGTCGCGCTCGCCTCGCAGCAACTGCAGATCGCCGGCAACGTCGAGGCGGCGCTGATCGCGCTGCAGGAGGCCGAGGCCCGGCTCGCCATCCATGACCGCGGCCAACTCGCCTCGCTGCGTCGTGCGCTGGCGAAGGACATCGACGAGCTCCGCCTGCAGCCTGTGCTGGACGTGTCCGGCCTCAGCCTGCGCCTCGAGCGCCTGCTCGAGCGCGCGGACGCGCTGCCCTTCGCCTTCGAAGGCCAGCTGCCGGTCGAGGCGGCGGTCGGCAGCGAGATGGGGCCCGCCGACAGCGGCGGCCTGGCGGGCTGGATGGCCGGCGCATGGCGCTTCACCCAGGCGCTGGCGGCCGATGTCTGGCATGAGGTGCGCACCCTGGTGCGTGTAGAACGCCTCGACCAGGACGATCCGGTGCTGCTCGCGCCGGCGCAGAACACCTTCCTGCGCGAGAACCTGAAGATCCGCCTGCTCACCGCCCGTCTCGCCCTGCTGGCGCGCGACGGCCGCACCTACGAGGCCGATCTCGGCCAGGCCCGTGCCTGGGCCGAGCGTTTCTTCGACCTGCGCGACGATCGCGTCCAGGCGGCGCTGAACGAACTCAAGGAGCTGGAAGCGGTGAAGGTGCGCTACGAGCCGCCCGATCTCAGCGAGACCTTCACCGCGCTGCGCACGGTGCAGGTGCGCAGCGGCCGCCCGCCGCTGCCGTCCGAGCCGGTAAAGCCGTCTGAGCCGGCGCCTGCCGCCACAGTGGAAGCGCCGAGTGCAGTGTCTGCAGCCGGCAGCCCCGCGGCCACCGACGCTGCCGCCACCGAGGCGGCGCCTGCCGCTTCGTCCGTGGCGCCGGCGGCGGAAGCTGCGCCCGCGGCTGCGAGCGAGTGAGGGGCCGACGATGCGCGCACTGATCTGGCTGATCGGCATCTTCGCCCTCGCCGTGGGCGTGGCGATGATTGCCGGGGTGAATGACGGCTACGTCCTGGTGGTGTTGTCGCCGTGGCGGGCACAGATTTCCCTGAACCTCTTCATCGTGCTGCTGGTGGCCGGCGTGTTGCTGATCCACCTCGCGCTGCGGGTGTTCACCCGCACGCTGGCGCTGCCGTCCCGGGTTGCGCAGTGGCGCGAGCGCCGCCGCCGCGAGAAGGCGGACAAGGCGCTGCACGGCGCGATCAACGCGCTCTTCGAGGGACGTTTCGCGCAGTCGCTGAAGTCGGCGTCGACCGCCTACGCCGCGACCGAGGGCTCGTCGATGGCGGCGCTGGTCGCCGCGCGCGCCGCCCATGCCCTGCAGGACGAGACGCGCTACCGCGAATGGCTCGATCACGCGGCCGAGCAGGGCAAGGAAAGCGAGGTCGCGCGCCTGATGACCGAGGCCGAGCTGGCGATCGAGAGCCGGCAGTTCGATGTCGCCGCCTCCCGTCTCGCCCAGCTGCGCGAGGGGGGGCACAAGCACATCGCGATGCTGCGACTGGAGGCACAGGTCGCACTCGAACTCGGGCGCTGGGAGGAACTCCTCCATATCCTGCGCCAGCTGCGCAAGCACAAGGCGCTGACGGCGGAGCAGGCCGCGCCCGGCCTGCGCAGGGCCCACATCGAGCGCATGAGGCAGCTCGGCGCCGACCCGGTTGAAGTGGAGGCCTACTGGCAGGCGATCCCGACCGAGGAGTTGCAGGACCGCGGCCTGATCGAGGGCGTGCTGCCGCTGATGGCGCGCGTCGGCTGTGCAAAGCTCGCCCGTGCGCAGACCGAGCGCCTGCTCGAGGAGCGGTGGGACAGCGGCCTGGCGCGCCTGTATGCCTATTGCGCCGATTCGGTCGACGCTGCGCGCGCCTGCCTGTACAACGCCGAGTCCTGGCTCGAACGCCAGCCGCGCGATGCCGGCCTGCTGTTCGCGCTCGGCCAGCTGTGCCGGCGCACCGAGCTGTGGGGCAAGGCGCAGAGCTACCTGGAGGCTTCGCTGGGCCTGGAGCCCGCGGTCGAGACCCATCTCGCGCTCGCCCACCTGTTCGACACGCTCGAGCGCCGGGAAGACGCGCAGCGCCACTACCGGGCTGCGGCCGAGCGGGTGGCGGGCGGCGGCGCGGCCTGAGCCTCGCGTCCGCAGCTGGCGGTCGGCGCGGCCGGGCTCAGGCCCAGTCGCGCGCCTTCAGGTAGGTGTCGTACAGCACAGCCTCGGCCGAGCCGGGCTCGGGGTGCCAGTCGTAGCGCCATTTGACGACCGGCGGCATCGACATCAGGATGGATTCGGTGCGTCCGCCCGACTGCAGGCCGAACAGGGTGCCGCGGTCGAACACCAGGTTGAATTCCACGTAGCGGCCGCGACGATAGGCCTGGAAATCGCGTTCGCGCTCGCCGTAGGGCGTGTCCCTGCGGCGTTCGACGATGGGCAGGTAGGCGCCCAGGAAGGCCTCGCCGACCGACCTGGTCAGGCCGAAGGCGGTGTCGAAGTCCGTGCTGCCGTCGGCGCCCAGGTCGTCGAAGAACAGCCCGCCCACGCCGCGCGGCTCGTTGCGATGCTTGAGGAAGAAGTAGCGGTCGCACCAGTCCTTCAGGCGGGCGTATTCGGCCTCGCCGCCGAAGGGCAGGACCGCCGCCTTGCAGGTGGCGTGGAAGTGGCGGACGTCTTCCTCGAAGGGGTAGTAGGGCGTCAGGTCCATGCCTCCGCCGAACCACCACACTGGCGCCTTGCCCTCGGCGAGCGCCACGAAGCAGCGCACGTTCATGTGCACCGTGGGGCAGTACGGGTTGCGCGGATGCAATACCAGCGACACGCCCATGGCCTCGAAGCGGCGTCCGGCGAGCTCGGGACGGTGCGCGGTGGCCGAGGCGGGCATGCCGTCGCCCATCACGTGCGAGAAGTTGACGCCACCGCGCTCGAAGAAGGCGCCGTCCTCGATGACGCGGGTCAGGCCGCCCCCGCCGCCGGGGCGCTCCCAGCCGTCGCTGCGGAAGGCCTGGCCGTCGAAGGCCTCGAGGCGGGCGACGATGTCCTGCTGCAGCCCGGTGAACCAGGGCTTGACGGTGCGCGGATCCATTCAGGTCTTGCGCCCGATCGCGCGGTGGCCGATGTCGCGGCGGTACTGGCGGCCCTCGAACACGATCGCGTCGGCGACCTCGTAGGCGCGCTTCTGCGCAGTGCGGGCGTTGTCGCCGAGCGCGGTCACGCACAGCACGCGGCCACCGGCGGTGACGATCTGGCCGTCCTTGTCCGCGGTGCCGGCGTGGAACACGTGTGCATCGTCCTGCTCGACGGCGGGCAGACCGGTGATCGGGTCGCCCTTGCGCGGATTCTCGGGGTAGCCGGCGGCGGCCAGCACCACGCCGAGCGCGAAGCGGCGGTCCCATTCGGCCTCGACCTGGTCGAGCTTGCCGGCGATGGCGGCTTCGATCAGGTCGGCGAGGTCGGTCTTGAGCCGCATCATGATCGGCTGGGTCTCGGGGTCGCCCATGCGGCAGTTGAATTCGACCACCCGCGGCTTGCCTTCGCCGTCGATCATCAGGCCGGCGTAGAGGAAGCCGGTGTAGGGCAGGCCGTCGGCGGCCATGCCGGCCAGCGTCGGGTTGATGATCTCGCGCATCACACGCGCATGGACGTCGGGGGTGACCACCGGGGCGGGCGAGTAGGCGCCCATGCCGCCGGTGTTGGGACCCAGGTCGCCGTCCTTGAGGCGCTTGTGGTCCTGGCTGGTGGCGAGCGCGAGCGCGTGCCTGCCGTCGGCCATGACGATGAAGCTGGCTTCCTCGCCCTCCATGAACTCCTCGATCACGACGCGCGCGCCCGCATCGCCCATGCGGTTGTCGAGCAGCATCATGTCGATCGCGGCATGGGCCTCATCGGCGTTCATCGCCACCACCACGCCCTTGCCCGCGGCCAGGCCGTCGGCCTTGATCACGATCGGCGCGCCTTCGGCATCGATGTAGGCGTGTGCCGCGGCAGCATCGGAGAAGGTCCGGTACTTCGCGGTCGGGATGTTATGGCGGACCAGGAACTGCTTGGCGAAGTCCTTGGAGCTCTCGAGCTGGGCTGCGGCCCTGGTCGGGCCGAAGATCGGCAGGCCGGCGACGCGGAACGCATCGACCACGCCGGCGGCCAGCGGTGCCTCGGGGCCGACCACCGTGAACGCGACCTGTTCGCGCCGGGCGAGCTCGACCAGCTCCGCAATGTCGGTGACCGGCACGTTCTGCAGCAGCATCTCGGCAGCGGTGCCCGGATTGCCTGGCGCGACCAGCACGCGGGTGACCTTGGGCGACTGGGCGAGTTTCCAGGCTAGCGCGTGTTCGCGGCCGCCGGAACCGATGACGAGGACTTTCATGTGCTGCTCCGTGTTTCTGCGGGGAACGTTCTTGTTAGTGGCGGAAGTGGCGGAAGCCGGTGAACACCATGGCGATGTTCTGCTCGTCGGCGGCGGCGATCACCTCTTCGTCGCGCATCGAGCCGCCGGGCTGGATCACCGCGGTGGCGCCGGCCTGGGCGAGCACGTCGAGGCCGTCGCGGAAGGGGAAGAAGGCGTCCGAGGCGACCACGCAGCCGGCGATCTGCAGGCCGGCGTTCTCGGCCTTGATCTTGGCGATGCGGGCGGAGTCGACCCGGCTCATCTGACCGGCGCCGACGCCGACGGTCATGCCGTCCTTGCAATACACGATGGCGTTCGACTTGACGTACTTGGCCACGCGCCAGGCGAACAGCATGTCGCGCATTTCCGCTTCGGTAGGTGCGCGCTTGGTCACCACCTTGAGGTCGGCGATCTGGATGCGGGCCTCGTCGGCACTCTGCACCAGCAGACCGCCGCCCACGCGCTTGTAGTCGAAGGCGCCGGCGGGCTGGCCGAGCGGGCAACTGAGCACGCGCACGTTCTTCTTGCTGGCGAGCAGCTCGAGCGCGTCGGCGGTGTAGGACGGGGCGATCAGCACTTCGAGGAACTGCGCCGACACGGCTTCGGCCGCGGCGCGGTCGACCTCGCCGTTGAAGGCGATGATGCCGCCGAAGGCCGAGGTGGGGTCGGTGGAGAAGGCTTTCTTGTAGGCCTCGAGTGCGCTGGCAGCGACGGCCACGCCACAGGGGTTGGCGTGCTTGACGATGACGCAGGCGGCGGCGGAGCCGTCGAAGGCCTTCACGCATTCCCAGGCCGCATCGGCGTCGGCGATGTTGTTGTACGACAGTTCCTTGCCCTGCAGCTGGCTGTAGCCGGCGATGCCGCCCTCGGCCGCGCCGGGCTGGCGGTAGAAGGCCGCGGACTGGTGCGGGTTCTCGCCGTAGCGCAGGTCCTGCACCTTGTCGAAGGCCAGCTGCAGGCGCTCGGGATAGGTCTGCAGGGACACGTCGCCGGCCTCGTTGGTGACCAGCGCGGTGAGGTAGTTGGAGATGGCCGAGTCGTAGCGCGCGGTGTGGGTGAAGGCCTTCACCGCGAGCGCGAAGCGGGTCTTGTGGCTGAGCTTGCCGGTGTTGGCCTTGAGTTCGGCGACGATGCCGGCGTAGTCCTCGGGGTCGGTCACGATGCCGACGCCGCCTTCCTCGTTGCCGTGGTTCTTGGCCGCGGCACGCACCATGGTGGGGCCGCCGATGTCGATGTTCTCGATCGCGTCCTCCAGCGAGCAGTCGGGCTTGGCCACGGTCTGCTGGAAGGGATAGAGGTTCACGACCACGAGGTCGATGCGGCCGATGTCGTGGGCGGCGATCGTCTCCATGTGCTCGGCGAGGTCGCGGCGGGCAAGGATGCCGCCATGCACCTTCGGATGCAGGGTCTTGACGCGGCCGTCGAGCATCTCGGGGAAGCCGGTGTGCTCGGAGACGTCGGTGACCGGCAGGCCGGCTTCGCGCAGCAGGCTGGCGGTGCCGCCGGTCGACAGCAGCTTGATGCCGAGGGCGGAAAGCTCGCGGGCGAAGTCGAGCACGCCGCGTTTGTCGGAGACACTGATCAGGGCTTGGGTCACGTTCATCGTTTTGGGCCGGAGACTAGGATTGGATCGGGGATGGTTGGATCGAGAACTCTGTGCTCGAAGGCGGCACCTTGCGGTCGGCGCCGCTCAGAGCAGTTCGTAATCGGTCAGCTTGCGGCGCAGCGTGTTGCGGTTGATGCCGAGCATCTCGGCCGCCACCGTCTGGTTGCCGTTGGCGCGCTGGAGCACGAACTCCAGCATCGGGCGCTCGACGTTGCGGATCACCATGTCGTGGATTGCGGCGGGTTTCTCGCCGTCGAGGTCGCGGAAATACTGGTCCAGCGTGCGGACGACGGCGTCCGCGATCTCGTTGCTGCGACTCATGCTGCGAGTTCCTGCGGGTATTCGGCTTGCGGATCCGCCTCGTAGCTCAGGCGCGCGTCGGCTTCGGCGAGCTGGCCGAAGAAGTCGTCGACCGCGGCGAGCTGGGCGGGGATGTCGGGGATCTGGTTCATCGCACGGCGGAAGGCGGCCGAGCCGACCAGGCCCTTGGTGTACCAGGAGATGTGCTTGCGCGCGATCTTCACGCCGCGATCGTCGCCGTAGAAGGCGTAGAGGTCGGCGAGGTGCTCGCGACAGACCTGATGAATCTCGCTCACCAGCGGCGCGGGCAGCAGCTCGCCGGTGGCGAGGAAATGCTCGATCTCGCGGAAGATCCACGGCCGGCCCTGTGCCGCGCGCCCGATCATGACGCCGTCGACGCCGGTGTAGTCGAGCACGTACTTGGCCTTCTGCGGGCTGGTGATGTCGCCGTTGGCGATCACCGGGATCTTCACCAGCGTCTTGACGTGGGCGATGGTGTCGTACTCGGCTTCGCCCATGTACTGGTCGGCGCGCGTGCGGCCGTGGATGGCGATGGCGCGGATGCCGGAGTCCTCGGCGATGCGGGCGATCGTCGGTGCGTTCTTGTTGGCGCGGTTCCAGCCGGTGCGGAACTTGAGCGTGACCGGGGTATCCGGCACGGCCTCGACCACCGCCTCGAGGATGCGCGCGACCAGCGGCTCGTCCTGCATCAGCGCCGAGCCGGCCATCACGTTGCACACCTTCTTGGCCGGGCAGCCCATGTTGATGTCGATGATCTGCGCGCCGTTATCGGCGTTGTACTTCGCGGCCTCGGCCATCATCGCCGGGTCGGCGCCGGCGATCTGCACCGAGATCGGATCGACCTCGCCGGTGTGATCGGCGCGGCGGCGGGTCTTCTCGCTGCCGTAGAGCAGGGAGTTGGAGGTGACCATCTCGGACACGGCAACGCCGGCCCCCAGTTTCTTGCACAACTGGCGGAAAGGACGGTCCGTCACCCCGGCCATGGGGGCGACGAAAAGATTGTTGCGCAAGGTGAAGCCGGCGAACTGCATGGTCGGAAGGGCAGGCGAAAACGGCGCATTTTACCCTATCGATCCTGTGCGTGCGCCCGATGGGGCGCGCGCGCAACACGGCGTTGGCGGCAAGTTCCCTCCGGATGGCGCGTCGGGTCTGAGCCGACGGTGCGTCTCGACGCTCGGCGCGAGGTCGCGGTGCCGGGGCTGCGTTCGCCGCCTGCACTCGCGGCCTGCGGCTGCCCTCGGCGGAGAACGCCGCGGGGGCGGCGACGCAAACTCGGCGCTGCGCGCCTCGAACATGCGTCGCCTTGTTTCCCCCGCGACGCCCTCCGCCTCGGCGCTCGTGAAGTTGGCGACCGCAGCCCCGGCACCGCGACCGGAGCCGTACCGCTCCACTCGAGGGCGACCCCCTTCGGTGCTTCAGCCGAGGTTCGCCGCCTGCAGGGCCTGTTCCAGGTCGGCGATCAGATCGTCGGTGTCCTCGATGCCCACCGAGATCCGCAGCAGGTCGAGCGGGCAGCGCGTGCCCGGGCCCTCGATCGGGCCGCGATGCTCGATCAGGCTCTCCACCGAGCCGAGCGAGGTGGCGCGGCGGAAGATCTTCACCGCGCCGGCGACCCGGCGCGCCGCGTCCTCGCCACCGCGCACGCGCAGCGAGAGCATGGCGCCGAAGCCGCCGTCCATCTGGCGGCGGGCGATGTCGTGGCCGGGGTGCGAGGGGAGCCCGGGGTAGAGCACTGCAAGCAGCGCCGGGTGATGCTCGAAATGCCGCGCGATGCGCAGCGCCGACGCTGCCGCGGTGCGCACGCGCGGGAACAGGGTGCGCAGGCCGCGATTGAGCAGCCAGGCCTCGAAGGGGCCGAGCACCGCGCCGCCGGCAGCGCGTGCGGTCCTGATGCGCGCCCAGAAGTCGTCGGCGCTGCGGGTCACCAGCACGCCGGCGACTACGTCGGAGTGGCCGTTGAGGTACTTGGTGGCCGAGTGCATGACGATGTCGGCGCCGAGCGCGAGCGGGCGGGTGAACACCGGGGTCGGTACGGTGGAGTCCACCACCAGGCGCGCGCCGGCGGCATGGGCGAGGTCCGCCGCACGGGCGATGTCGGTGAGTTCCCAGGTCGGATTGGCAGGCGTCTCCACCCACACGATGTCGGCCGGGCGCTGCAGCAGCGCGGCGAGCTCGTCGGCGTCGGCGTAGAAGTCGAGGGCGATCTGCCAGTTGCTCGAGAAGCCGATCAGCCAGTTGCGCAGCGACCAGTACATGTCGTGCGGAGCGACGATGCGCGCGCCGGGCTTCAGGGCGAGCAGCACCGCAGAGGCCGCGGCCATGCCGGAGGCGAACAGCGCCGCCTCGGCGCCGCCTTCCAGCTCGCACAGCAGCGCCTCCGCCGGGTCGAAGGCCGGGCTGGCGTCGCGGGCGTAGATCCGGCCGCCGGGCAGGCTGCCGTCCTCGGCGCGCTCGAAGGTGCTCGCCATGTGGATCGGCGGCACGATGTCGCGATGCGGCATCGTGGTCGCGCCCATGCCCTGGGCGGCGAGGGTGGCGGAGGAGGGGGTGAGGGAAGAGCGCGAGTCGTCGTGCTGCATGATGCGGTGTCCTTCGGCATGGCGGCGGGCGGCTTGCCCGGATGGCGGCGAGCCTAACGCCGGGGAACTGCGCTGTCGAGGTCGGCGGCCCGCCCGCGGTGCCGCGCGGCGGCCATCCGGTCGGACATGGTGCCGATTCCGCCGCACGGGTAGAATCGCGGCCTTTTCCCGCTCGGGACGTCCTTGTCGTGATCCGCATCGAAAACCTGCACAAGACCTACCGTGCCGCCGACGGCCGCGAGGTGGAGGCGCTCGCCGACATCAGCCTCGAGATCGGCGCCGGCGAGGTGTTCGGCATCATCGGCCGCTCCGGTGCCGGCAAGAGCACGCTGATCCGTACCCTGAACCTGCTCGAGCGCCCGAGCGCCGGGCGGGTCCTGATCGACGGCGAGGACATCACGAAGCTGGACAGCGAGGGCCTGTACGCGCTGCGCCGCCGTGTCGGCATGATCTTCCAGCACTTCAACCTGCTCAACGCCAAGACCGTCGCCGACAACATCGCCTGGCCGCTGAAGGCGACCGGGCACACGACTGCCGCCGAGCGCGCCGCGCGGGTGAAGGAACTGCTGGCGCTGGTCGGTCTGTCCGAGCACGGGCACAAGTATCCGTCGCAGCTCTCCGGCGGGCAGAAGCAGCGCGTCGGCATCGCGCGCGCGCTCGCCAACCGGCCGCAGATCCTGCTGTGCGACGAGGCGACCTCGGCGCTCGATCCCGAGACCACGCAATCCATCCTGCGCCTGCTGCTCGACATCAACCGCCAGCTCGGCCTCACCATCGTGCTGATCACCCACGAGATGCAGGTCATCCGCACGATCTGCGATCGGGTCGCGGTGATCGACGGCGGGCGCATCGTCGAGTCCGGCAGGGTGGCCGACGTCTTCCTGCATCCGCAGCATCCGGTCACGCGCAGCATGGTCGCGCAGAGCGACGCGCTGGCCGCGGCGAGCTTCGATCCGGCACATGTCTATATGAAGGACAAGCTGCGCGGCACGCTGGTGCGCCTGACCTACATCGGCGACGTCACCTATCAGCCCATCCTCAGCCGCATCATGGCCGGCGCCAAGGTGCAGATCACGATCCTGCAGGGCGAGGTGTCGAGCATCAAGGACGTCCCGTTCGGCCAGCTGCTGCTCGAGCTCGAAGGCGGCGAGGACGAAATCCGGGGCGTGTTCGCCGAGCTCGACCGCCACCAGATCCACCACGAGGTGCTGCAGTAATGGACCTGTCCGTCATCGACTGGAGCGACATCTGGCTGGCGACCTGGGAGACCCTGGTCATGACCGGAGTGTCGCTGTTCTTCACCATCCTGCTCGGCCTGCCGCTGGGCATCCTGCTGTTCGTGACCGCCAAGCGCCAGCTGCTGGAGCAGGGCTTCGTCTATACGGTGCTGTCCTTCGTGGTCAACGTGCTGCGCTCGGTGCCCTTCCTGATCCTGCTGATCGTGATGATTCCGGTCACGGTGATCCTGATCGGCACCTCGCTCGGCGTGGAAGGCGCGATCCCGCCGCTGGTGGTGGGCACGGCGCCCTTCTTCGCGCGCCTGGTCGAGAACGTGCTGCGCGAGGTCGACCGCGGCGTCATCGAGGCCTGCCAGGCGATGGGCATCCGCACCCACCGCATCATCTTCGGCGCGCTGCTGCCCGAGGCCTTGCCCGGGCTGGTCGCCGCGGTCACGGTGACGGCGATCACCTTGATGTCCTATGCTGCGATGTCGGGCGTGATCGGTGGCGGTGGCCTCGGCGACCTCGCGATCCGTTTCGGCTATCAGCGCTTCCAGACCGAGGTGATGGTGATCACCGTCGCCCTGCTGGTCGTGCTCGTCCAGATCATCCAGTACTCGGGCGACCGCCTGGTGCTGTATTTCACCCGCAAGTGATCCCCACGAAGGAGACTTCAACGATGTCGTTTACCCTGCGCAAACTGCTCGCCGCCGCCCTCGGCACGCTCACCCTGGCCGCCGGCACCGCCGCGGTCGCGGCCGACCGCCTGGTCATCGCCGCCACCCCGGTGCCGCACGCCGAGATCCTCGAATTCGTCAAGCCGATGCTGGCCAAGGAAGGCGTGGAACTGGAGGTCAAGGTGTTCACCGACTACGTCCAGCCCTCGATGCAGACCAACGAGAAGCGCGTCGACGGCAACTTCTTCCTGCACCAGCCCTACCTCGACGAGTTCAAGAAGAAGCAGAAGAACGACATCCAGACCGTGGTCGCCAAGGTGCACGTCGAGCCGCTGGGCGCCTACTCGGGCAAGCACAAGGCGGTGGCCGACATCCCCGAGGGTGCGACCGTGGCGATCCCGAACGACCCGTCCAACTCCGGCCGCGCGCTGCTGCTGATGGCCAAGAACGGGCTGATCACGCTGAAGGATCTGAACAACATCTCGGCTACCCAGAAGGACATCGCCGACAACCCGAAGAAGCTCAAGATCCGCGAGCTCGAGGCCGCGACCCTGCCGCGCATCCTCAACCAGGTCGACCTGGCGGTGATCAACACCAACTACGCGATCGAGGCCAAGCTCAACCCGGTCAAGGACTCGCTCTTCATCGAGGACGCCAGCTCGCCCTACGCCAACCTGCTGGTGGCGCGCGAGGACAACGCCAACAGCCCGGCGATGAAGAAGCTCGCCGCCGCGCTGAACTCGCCCGAAGTCAAGCAGTTCCTCGCCGACAAGTACCAGGGCGCGGTGGTGCCGGCGTTCTGATCATGTGCTGACGATGGCGCCGCTCGCGGGCGGCGCGCATGAGGCGAAAGGCCTGCAGGTCCCGTATCGGGGCCGCAGGCCTTTTTCTTGGCGGCCGGGCTTGGGCGCGGCCGATCAGGGCCAGGCGCGTGCGCCGAACAGCATCCGGCGCGCGACGAAGTTGCGCAGCGGCGGCAGCAGGTCGAGGGCGAACAGCGCGGCGCCGCGCGCATGCCGCAGCGGGGCGAAGTCGTTGCTGAACACCCGCACCAGCGTATCGGTGAAACGGATCGTGCCCAGACGATCAAGCCCGCGGGCGGCGGCGTAGGCGGTGAGCACCTCCGCTCGCCCGGGGTCGAACGTCACAGGGTCTTGCGTGCCGGTGCGGGCTGCGGACGAGTCCGCCGTCTGCCTCGGCGGGGCCATCGCGCCGTCGCGTGCGAGCGCAGCCGCAGCCAGGGCGGATGCGTCGCGCTGCTTCAGCAAGGTGTCCGCCAGCGCCCACACGTCGCGCAGGGCGAGGTTGAAACCCTGCCCGGCTACCGGGTGCAGGGTCTGCGCGGCGTTGCCCAGCCACACCGTGCGCTGGGCGATGGTCGAGCGTCGATAGCGCAGCACCAGCGGATAGCGCAGGCGCGGGCCGACGCCGGTCAGCCGCGCGCGGCCGCCGATGTGCGCCTGCAGGCGGGCGAGGTAGGCCGCATCGTCGAGCGCCAGCAGCTCCTCGGCGGTCTCCGGGCGGAGGACATGCACCAGCGCGTAGCCCTGGCCCTTGGGCAGGAGCGCCACCGGGCCTTGCGCGGTGAAGCGCTCGAAGGCGGTGTGGCGGTGCCCGCCGGCGACCTGGACGTCGGCGATCAGCGCGTGCTGGCCGTAGTCGTGCTCGACGACGTTGGCGTCGCCGGCCCGCAGTCCGCCTTCGGCGCAGGCCGCAAGCCGCGCGCGCAGGGGGGGCGCGGCCCTTCCGGCGGTGGAGAGGCTGGCGATCACGTCGTCCTCGCCCGCCGCCAGGTTGGTGACCTCGGTCTCGTCCAGCACCGGGATGCCGGCGGCGTCGACCGCGGCGCGCAGCGTGGCGGCGAGTGCGCCGGCGGAGCTGACGTAGCCGAGCGCGGGCAGTTCGTGCTCGCTGGCGTCGATCAGCGTGCGGCCGAGCCCGCCCTGGTGCGAGATGTGGATGTGCTGGATCGCGGTGGTCGGCAGCGCATCCCACACGCCGAGGCGCTGCAGCGTGAGCCGGGTGCCGTGGGCGAGCGCGAGGTCGCGCGGGTCCTTCGTCACCGCTTCGCGCGCACGTGCGTCGGCGAGCACGATGTCGAGCCCCGCGTCCTTGAGCGCGAGCGCGAGCGCGAGGCCGACCGGACCGGCGCCGACGATCAGCAGGTCATGGACGCGGCCGGGCGTCTCGTCAGCCATGGCGGGTGTCCCGCATCAGCGCCTCGATGTCGGCGACCGCCTTGGGTACGTCCTCGGTGATCAGTTCGCAGCCGCCGGCGGTGACCACCGCGTCGTCCTCGATGCGGGCGCCGATGTTCCAGAACGCCTCGGGCACGTCGTCGGCGGGGCGGATGTAGCAGCCCGGCTCGATGGTCAGCACCATGCTCTCGACCAGCGGCCGCCATTCGCCGCCGAGCTTGTATTCGCCGGCGTCGTGCACGTCCATGCCCAGCCAGTGGCCGGTGCGGTGCATGTAGAAGCGGCGGTAGTCGCCGTTCTCGAGCACCGCATCGAGGCTGCCCTTGATGAGGCCGAGGTCGAGCATGCCCTGGGCGAGCACCTTCACCGCGGCATCGTGCGGCTGGTTCCAGTGCGCGCCGGGGCGGGTAGCCTCGCGCGCGGCGGCCTGGGCGGCGAGGACCATCTCGTAGACCTCGCGCTGCGGGCCGGAGAAGCGGCCGTTCACCGGGAAGGTCCGGGTGATGTCCGAGGCGTAACCGTCGAGCTCGCAGCCGGCGTCGATCAGCAGCAGGTCGCCGTCATCGAGGCGCTGGTCGTTCTCCACGTAGTGCAGCACGCAGGCGTTGGCGCCGCCGGCGACGATCGAGGTGTAGGCCGGCGCCTGGCTGCCGGCGGCGCGGAAGGCGTGCAGCAGTTCGGCTTCGATCTCGTACTCGAAGCGCCCCGGGCGGGTGGCGCGCATGGCGCGGCAGTGCGCGTCGGCGGAGATGCGCGCGGCGCGGCGCATGGTGGCGAGCTCGGACGCGTCCTTGACGAGGCGCATGTCGTCGAGCTCGGCGCGCAGGTCGCGCACCGAGTGCGGCGGGGTGAGGCCGGTCCTGGCCTTGTCGCGCACGGCGTTGAGCGCACCGAGCACCTTGGCGTCCCAGTCGTTGTCGTAGCCGAGGCTGGTCCACAGCAGGGGTTGGTCGGCGAGGTAGTCGGGCAGGCGCTTCTCGAGGTCGCCGATGGTCCACGCTTCGTCGAAGCCGAAGGCCTCGCGCGCCGCGTCGGGGCCCCAGCGGTAGCCGTCCCAGATCTCGCGCTCCTCGTTCTTCTCGCGACAGAAGAGGATCTGTTTCGTTTCCCTGCCGGCGACGAGCACGACGACCGCCTCGGGTTCGCGGAAAGCGGTGAGGTAGTAGAAGTAGCTGTCGTGACGGTAGGGGTAGTGGGCGTCGCGGTTGCGCACGCGCTCGGGCGCGGTGGGCAGGATGGCGACGCCGCCGCCGGCGGCCTGCATGCGCTGCAGCAGGCGGGTGCGGCGGGCGCGGAAGGGGGTGATGTCCACGGCGGTTTGGGCTGGTGCATTCATGCGCTGAATTATGTCACGGGGCGCTTTGGGAGGCAGGGGCGAGACGACCTGCGCCGGCAGCTGTGACTCAGGTGGATGGAGTGAGTTCTCGATCCAGCTCGGCGAGGCGTTGCGGAGTGCCGACGTCGATCCATCGTCCCGTATGGCGCTGGCCGCGGACCTTGCCGGCGGCCATGGCGCCGCGCAGAAGGGGCGCCAACTTGGCCGGGCTGTTGTCGGGCAGGCCGGCGAACAGCGCTGGGTGGTAGGCGCCGAGTCCGGAGAAGGTGAGGCGCGGCTTGCCGTCGGCGTGGATGTGGCCGTCGGAGGCGAGGCGGAAATCGCCCTCCGGGTGGTGCGCGGGATTGTCGACCAGCAGGAGATGGGCGAGCGGGCCGTCGGCATCGAGGCCTTGGGCGGCCGCGCGCAACGCGCCGAAGTCGGCGTCGCAGAAGACGTCGCCGTTGACGACGACGAAGGCGGCGTCGCCGAGCAGCGGCAGGGCGTGGCGGATGCCGCCGGCGGTCTCCAGCGCGCTGGCTTCGGGCGACCAGGCGATGTTCACACCGAAGGCCGCGCCGTCACCGAGCGCATCTTCCAGCCGATGACCGAGGTGGGCGTGGTTGATGACCAGTTCGGTGAAGCCGGCGGCGCGCAGGCGTTCGATGTGCCACACGATCAGGGGCTTGCCGCCCACCGGCAGCAGCGGCTTGGGCGTGTGGTCGGTGAGCGGGCGCATGCGCTCGCCGCGGCCGGCGGCGAGGATCATCGCTCGGGTCATGGCGTATCCGGTGGAGTGGGGCGTGGCTCAGAAGGTGTAGCCGACCTGGGTTTCCTCGGGCTCGAGGCGGTCGAGCAGCTTGAGCAGGGGGCCGAGGTCGCGGTAGCGCTTGCAGGCGCGGCGCAGGTAGTCCATCACCAGCGGCATGTCGGCGAGGTAGCCGTCCTTGCCGTCGCGGTGGTACAGGCGGGCGAAGATGCCCAGCACCTTGATGTGGCGCTGCACGCCCATCCATTCGAAATCGCGGTGGAACTCGGCGAACTCCTCGCGCACCGGCAGGCCGAGCTTTTTCGCGGTCTCCCAGTAACGGATCAGCAGGTCGAGGATGAACGCCTCGTCCCAGCGGATGTAGGCGTCCTTGAACAGCGACACCAGGTCGTAGCTGATCGGACCGTATACCGCATCCTGGAAGTCGATGATGCCGGGGTTGGGGCCGAGGCCGTCGGCCGGTTCGAGCAGCATCAGGTTGCGCGAGTGGTAGTCACGATGCACGAAGACCCGCGGCTCGGCCAGGTTGACCGCGAGGATCCTGTCGAAGGCGGCGTTCAGCGTGGCGGTCTCGGCGTCGGTGAGGGTGACGCCCTTGTGGCGGGCGACGTACCACTCGGGAAAGAGCTGCAACTCGCGCAGCAGCAGCGCGCGGTCGTACTCGGGCAGCACGCCGGGGCGGCTGGCGGACTGGATGGCGGCGAGCGAACCGAGGGCGTCGGCGTAGAGGTGGGCGGCGCGGTGTTCGTCGTCCTGCGCCTCGAGCGCCTGCAGGTAGGTGGTCGAGCCGAGGTCCGACAGCAGCAGGAAGCCCTGCGCCAGGTCCTGCGCGAGCACCTCGGGTACATGCGCGCCGGCAGCGCGAAAGAGTTCGGCCACGTGCAGCCAGGGGCGCACGTCCTCCTTTTCCGGAGGGGCGTCCATGACGATGCGCGGGGGGCTGCCGTCGGCGAAGGTGGCGCGGAAATAGCGCCGGAAGCTGGCGTCGGCCGAGGCGGGGGCGAGTTCGAAGGACTGGCCGGGCAGGGCGGCGGCGAGCCAGGTCCTCAGTTGTTCTAGGCGATGCAAACCGGTTCTCCGCGGGCGTTCGTGTAGAATCCGCGAGTTTATCAATACGGTGGTCCGGGTGTG
The DNA here is from genome assembly GCF_029223545.1 of Thauera sp. GDN1. Taxonomy (NCBI): domain Bacteria; kingdom Pseudomonadati; phylum Pseudomonadota; class Betaproteobacteria; order Rhodocyclales; family Zoogloeaceae; genus Thauera; species Thauera sp. GDN1. The sequence goes on from NZ_CP097870.1 coordinate 1,178,633, forward strand.
CAGCCGTGCACGCCGGACGATCGCAAAGGCTTGATCCGCATGGCTCCCCGTATGGCTCCAAACACGCGCATTCGTCTGATTCCGCTGCTGTTGCTCTGCATGTCGGGCGCGAGTCTCGCCGAATCCCTGCCGCCGCTGAAGGTGGCGCCGGATCTGCTGCGTGGCGTGCGACCCGCGGCGGTGCAGGCGCCGGAATCCGGTGTTTCGACCCCGGCAGCAGAGGAACCCGCGGCGGGGGAAGGGGCCGTGGCAGCGGGCGAGGCGCTTGATCCCACGGCGGCGAAGGCGCCGGCCGCCCCGGTCCTGCCGGCGGCGACCACGCCCCGTGCGCCGATCGAGGAGCGCGCCGTGCCGGCCGACGAGCCCGCAGCTGCAGCCGAGGCGGCGACCGCCGTCCCCGCACCGAAATCGGCGGCCGATACCCAGCAGCGTGAGCAGTCCTCGGCCACGCCAGCGGCACCCGCATCGGCGGCCGACACCCCGGTGTCTCGGGCCCCGCGGGATGCGCAGGCTTCGGCAGCGCCGCTGCCGGTCGGCACCACGGCCATCACCGCACTGCGCATCCACGGTTCGCGCGGCATCGAACTCGTCGCCGAGGGCGAGGCGGAGCTGCAGCGTGACGACACCGTGCTGACCGCCGACAAGGTCACCTATCGCGAGCCGACCGACGAGGCCGTCGCCGAGGGCAACGTCGTACTCAGCCGTGGCAGCGACACCATCAAGGGACCGCAGGCGACCCTGGTCGTCGGAGACCGCACCGGGCAATTCGAGTCGCCGCGTTACCAGCTTTCGCGTGCGCGCGGCCCTGCGCTGGCCGGTGATGCGCCGCGCTCGGTGTCCGGCAGCGGCGAGGCCGATGTGCTCAAGCTCGAGGGCGAGAACCAGTACCGCCTGAAGAACGCCACGTGGACGACCTGCAGCCCGACCGACCCCGACTGGTACATCAAGGCGCGCGACCTGGAGCTCGACTACGACCGCGAGGTCGGTACCGCGCGCGGCGGCTCGATCGTGTTCATGGACACGCCGCTGTTCTGGATGCCGTGGATCGAGTTCCCGCTCAATGGCCAGCGCCAGTCAGGACTGCTGCCACCGACCTTCGGCTCCTCGAACAAGACCGGCGTCGATTTCACCCAGCCCTACTACTGGAACATCGCGCCCAACTACGACGCGACCATCGCACCGCGCATCATGAGCCGGCGTGGCCTTCAGGTCGGTGGCGAGTTCCGCTACCTGGGAGCGGACTACCAGGGCACGACCCGCGTCGAATGGATGCCGGAAGACCGGGTGACGGGCGAGGAGCGCCGCCTCGGCTCGATCCAGCACCAGCATCGCTTCGCGCCCAACCTGTACGGTACGCTGGACCTGAACGCGGTGTCGGATGACGCCTACTTCGAGGATCTGTCTTCGAACATCGGTGTCGCCTCTCGCGTTAACCTGCTGAGGCAGGGGCTGCTGAGTTACAGCGGCGGCTGGTGGAATGCATCGGCCCGTGTCCAGAGCTACCAGACGCTCAGCCCGGATCCCGACAAACCGAAGAACGTCAGCCCATATCGCCGCGTGCCGCAGATTCTGGTGTCCGCGCTGCGTCCGGACCTGGCGGGAGGCCTCAGTGCGGGAATGGAGGCGGAGTACGTAAGGTTCGAGCATGAGTTGGCAAGCCGCGTCGACGGCGATCGCTTCACGGCCTACCCGCATCTCTCGCTGCCGATGCAGGGCGCTTCCTGGTTCGTCACGCCCAAGGTGGGCGTCAATTACAGCCAGTATTCGCTCGACAGGCCGGACGTCGCCAGCCAGGCCGGGTTGGCGACATCTATAACGCGGTCGGTGCCGATCGCCTCGATCGATAGCGGTCTGTTCTTCGATCGCGAGACCACGGCCTTCGGTCGTGACTACGTGCAGACGCTGGAGCCACGCCTCTTTTATCTGAAAGTGCCCTATCGCGACCAGAGCGAGATCCCGCTCTTCGATACCAGCCGGTACGACGTCGGGTTCGCGCAGATCTTTGCGGAGAACCGGTACTCGGGCAAGGATCGGATCGGCGACGCCAACGACCTGACTGCGGCAGTGACGACGCGCTTCATAGAGTCCGATACCGGCGTCGAGCGCCTGCGTGCACTGATCGGCCAGCGTTACTACTTCTCGGATCAGAAGGTTGGGCTGAACCAGTCGGAGACCTTGAGGGAGTCCGGTCGTGGCGCCGAGCTGCTCGCCGGCCTGGGCGGACGCATTTCGCGTTCGGTCTCGATCGACTCGTATGTCCAGTACAACACCGAAACCAATCGCAGCGAGCGGATCAATGCGAACGTTCGCTACCAGCCGGAGTTCGCGAAGGTGCTCAACCTCAGCTATCGCTATGCGCCGACCCTGCGCATCGTGGACGACATCGTCGGCCTCGAGGACATCGACGTCTCCGGCCAGTGGCCGATCGCGCGCAATTGGTACGGCGTTGGCCGCGTGACCCACTCGCTCAAGGACGACCGCGTCACCGAGGCCGTCGCCGGCCTCGAGTACGACGGCGGCTGCTGGGTCTTCCGCACCGCGGTGCACCGCTTCGCGATCGATGAAAGCGATGTCACCAACGCCATCTTCGTCCAGCTCGAACTCAACGACCTGGCCGGCATCGGCTCCAACCCGCTCAGCCTGATCAAGCGCAGCGTGCCGGGCTATGGCAAGATCAACGACTCCTCCGCCGACCGGGTGTTCGGTGCCGAGTGAGTCCCGCTCCGCGAATCCACAGCGAATGAACATGACCCGTCTTTTTCTCCATACCCGTGTCGCGCTGGCCATCGGCCTGGCGGCGGCGACGCTCGCCATGCCGGTCCATGCCGCGCCGCGCGCGGTCGAAGTCGATCGCATCGTCGCGGTCGTCAATAGCGAAGTGATCACCTCCCTGCAGCTGCGCGCCCGCATCGAACAGGCCAAGCGCCAGCTCGCGCGCCAGGGCGTCGAACTGCCGCCGGACAACGTGCTCGAGCGCCAGCTCCTCGAGCGCCTGATCGTGGAGCGCGCGCAGGTGCAGCTCGCGCAGGAAACCTCGCTGCGGGTCGACGATGCCACGCTCGAGCGCGCCATCGAGCGCATCGCGGCCAACAACAAGCTGTCGGTCGAGCAGCTGCGCGAGGCGCTGGAGAAGGACGGCGTCGCCTGGGGCCGTTTCCGCGACGAGATCCGCACCGAGATCCTGCTCACCCGGCTGCGCGAGCGCGAAGTCGACAGCCGCGTCGTCGTCACCGATGCGGAGATCGACAACTTCATCGCCAACAACCCGGATGCATTCTCAGGCCAGGAGTTCGCGGTCGCGCACATCCTGCTGCGCACGCCCGAGGGCGCTTCGCCGCAACAGATCGAGGCGGTGGCGCGGCGCGCCGAGCAGGTTATGTCGCGGCTGCGCTCGGGCGAGGATTTCGCCCGCGTCGCCGCCGAGGTGTCCGACGCCCCCGACGGCCTCCAGGGCGGCAGCCTGGGCTGGCGTCCGCTCGACCGCCTGCCGGCGCTGTTCGCCGACGCGGTGCGCCGCATGCAGCCGGGCGAGACCTCGCCAGTGCTGCGCAGCGCGGCCGGCCTGCACATCGTGCGCCTGGTCGAGCGCCGCGGCGGCGGCGCCGAGGCGGTGCAGCGGCTCGAACAGACGCGTGCCCGCCACATCCTGATCAAGACCTCCGAGGTGCTGTCCGACGCCGATGCCGAGGCGCGCCTGCTGGCGATCCGCGAGCGCGTGGTCAACGGCGCCGACTTCGGCGAGCTCGCCAAGGCCAGCTCCGCCGACCTGTCCGCCGCCAAGGGCGGCGACCTCGGCTGGCTGAATCCGGGCGATACCGTGCCCGAGTTCGAGCGCGCGATGAATGCGCTGCAGGCCGGCGAGGTGAGCCCGCCGGTGCGCTCGCCCTTCGGCTGGCACCTGGTCCAGGTGATGGAGCGCCGCGTGCAGGACGTCACCGACGAGCGCAAGCGCGCCGCGGCGCGCCAGGCCCTGCGCGAGCGCAAGGCCGAGCAGGCCTACGAGGACTGGGTGCGGCAGCTGCGCGACAGCACCTACGTCGATTACCGCCTCGAGCGCGAGTGAGCGTGAGCGCTGGCGGCACCCGGCCGGTCGTCGCCATCACCAGTGGTGAACCGGCCGGCGTCGGCCCGGAGTTGTGCCTGCGCATCGTCGAGCGCGACTGGCCGGCGCGGCTGGTGGTGCTCGGCGACATCGAGCTGATGCGCGCGCGCGCGGCGCAGGTGGGCAGCACGGTGGAGATCCGCGCCTGGCAGCCCGATGCGGACGTGCCGGCGGGTGTGATCGAGGTCTGTCACCAGCCGCTGTCCAGGCCTTCGTCGCCCGGCCGGCTCGATCCCGCCAACGGCGCCTGCGTGCTGCGCCTGCTCGATCGCGCGATCGCCGGCTGCGTCAGCGGCGAGTTCGCCGCCATGGTCACCGCGCCGGTGCACAAGGGCGTGATCTGCGAGGGGCTCGGCGCCCGCGACAGCATGCCCTTCACCGGCCACACGGAATACCTCGCCGAACACACCGGCGCGCCGCGGGTGGTGATGATGCTGGTGGGCGGCGGCATGCGCGTGGCGCTGGCGACGACCCACCTGCCGCTGGCCGCGGTGCCGGCCGCGATCACGCCGCAGGTGCTGGAAGAGACGCTGCGTATCCTCGACGCCGACCTGAGGCGCCACTTCGGCCTGGCCGCGCCGCGCGTCCTGGTCGCCGGCCTCAACCCGCATGCGGGCGAGGGTGGCCACATGGGGCGCGAGGAGATCGACGTCATCATCCCGGTGCTCGACAGGCTGCGTGCCGAGGGCATGCACCTCGTCGGCCCGCTGCCGGCCGACACCCTGTTCGTGCCGCACACGCTGGCGCAGGGCGATGCGGTGCTGGCGATGTACCACGACCAGGGCCTGCCGGTGCTCAAGCACGCGAGCTTCGGCGGCGGCGTCAATGTCACCCTCGGCCTGCCGATCATCCGCACCTCGGTCGACCACGGCACCGCGCTCGACCTCGCCGGCACCGGGCGCGCCGACCCGGGCAGCCTGTTCGCCGCGATCGAGCTGGCGATCGACATGGCCGCAGCCCGGGCCGCCGCCTGAAGCGGACGGCCCGCAAAGGAATTTCATGCACGACCTCGAGACCGACGGCCATCGCGCGCGCAAGCGCTTTGGCCAGAACTTCCTGTCCGACCCCAACATCATCCGCAAGATCATCGACGGCATCCGCCCGCAGCCGGGCGAGCTGATGGTCGAGATCGGCCCCGGCCTGGGCGCGATGACCGCGCCGCTGATCGAGCGCCTCGGCCACCTGCACGTGGTCGAGATCGACCGCGACCTGATCGAGCGCCTGCACGAACGCTACACGCCGGCGCAGATCACGGTGCACGAGGGCGACGCGCTGAAGTTCGACTTCGGCAGCCTGTGCGGCACCGAGGACGCGGGTGGAGAGCGCACGCTGCGCATCGTCGGCAACCTGCCCTACAACATCTCCACGCCCATCCTGTTCCACCTCGCCGCCTTCGCCGACAAGGTCAAGGACATGACCTTCATGCTGCAGAAGGAGGTGGTGATGCGCATGGTGGCGGAGCCCGGCACCGAGGAATACGGCCGCCTGTCGGTGATGCTGCAGTACCGCTTCCGCATGGGGCGGCTGTTCGATGTGCCGCCGGGCGCGTTCCGGCCGGCGCCCAAGGTGATGTCGAGCATCGTGCGCATGGCGCCGCTGCCGAAGGACCAGCTCGGGGCGAAGGACGAGGCGCTGCTCGGCCGCATCGTCACCGCCGCCTTCGGCCAGCGTCGAAAGACGCTGAAGAACACCCTGCGCGACTTCATGGGCGATGCCGATTTCGAGGTGGTCGGCATCGATCCTGGCCTGCGCGGCGAGAAACTGTCGGTCGAACAGTACGTCGCGATCGCCAATCACTGCAGCGCACGCGGCGGCGACGCACAGTAAGCGCAGTGCCCGAAAACGAGGAAGCCGGCGCAAGGCCGGCTTCCGTTCGTCGTGCGGCGCCTGCCGCTTACTTCTTGCTCAGGGGGCAGGTGTTCATGCCGAGCAGGGTGTAGGCGGGGCACCAGCCGAGCAGGCCGGTGGCGAGCGGCACGACGCCGATCCACGCCCACACCGGGCCGCCCATCAGGGCCCAGGCGATCAGCGCGATGCCGGCCACAATGCGAAGAATCTTGTCGATGCCGCCAACGTTCGTTTTCATGATGCGCTCCTGGTAGGGAAGGGACAGTGGCGCCATTGGAGCATGACGGTCGATGCCCCGTCTGTAACCGAGGTTACATAGCCCCTGCCGCATCGCCCCCGGGGTTCAGGCCCGGCCCGAGCCTTCGGCCGACAGCCGGCGCAGGCCGGCCGGATCCAGGATCTCCACCTGCTCGCGCGCCAGCCGCACCAGGCCCTGGTCGGCGAAGCTCTTCAGCAGGCGGCTGACGATCTCGCGCACGCTGCCGAGTTCGTCGGCGAGCTGCTGGTGGGTGACGTGCAGCACTCGCCCCTTGCCCAGCAGCAGCGCTGCCAGGCGCTGGTCGAGCTTGCGGAAGGCGACCTCCTCGATCAGCTGCATCAGGTCGGCGATGCGCTCGGAGAAGAGGTGGAAGACGAAGTCGCGGAAGGGGCGCTCGGCCATCATCTCGTCGAACACCGCTTTCGGCAGCAGCATCAGCAGGGTGTCGGACTCGGTGACGCCGCGCGCGTTGTAGTCCTCGTGGCCGAGCAGGCAGGACGAGGAGATGATGCAGGTCTCGCCCGGACCGACCCGGTACAGCGGCAACTCGCGCCCGCTCGGCGCGCACTTGCTCACCCGCACCGAGCCCTCGACCACGAAGGGGAAGCCCTCGCAGGCCTGGCGGTCGTCGAACAACATCGCGCCCGCGGGAACGCGCATCCATTGCGCGCTGCGCAGCAGGCGGTCGCGTGCCGGGACGGCCAGCGCGGAAAGTACCGGGTAGCAGGCAGAAAGGCGTGCTGCGTCTGCAGCCGGTGCGGCGGTGTCGTTCGAGCTCATAGGGCGGTCTTCATGCACGTCAGGGCGGGGCGGGGGCTCGTCATGCGCCGAGCGCCAGTTCCAGCACTACCGGCGCGTGATCCGACGGCCGCTCCAGCCGGCGCGGTTCCTTGTCCACGCTGCAGCTGCGGCAGGCCTCGCGCAGCGCGGGCGACACCAGCAGGTGGTCGATGCGCAGGCCGAAATTGCGCCGGAAGGCCATCATCCGGTAGTCCCACCACGAGAACGCGCGCTCGGGCTGTTCGAACAGGCGGAAGGCGTCGATCAGGCCGAGCTCCTGCAGCGCGCGGAAGGCGGCGCGCTCGGGTGCGGAGACGTGGATCTCGTCCTTCCAGTCCGGGTGGGCGTCGCGGTCCTCGGGGGCGATGTTGAAGTCGCCCGCCAGCACCAGGCGCTCGTGCGTCTGCAGTTCCGCGCGCAGCCAGTCGGTCAGCGCCGCGAGCCAGCGCAGCTTGTACTCGAACTTGTCCGAGCCCACCGCCTGGCCGTTGGGGAAGTAGCCGCACACCACGCGCACGCTAGCGATCGTGGCGGCGACGATGCGCTTCTGCTCGTCCTCGAAGCCGGGGATGTTGCGCACCACCGTCGCCTCGTCGATCGGCTGCGGGCTCAGGATGGCGACGCCGTTGTAGGTCTTCTGGCCGATGAAGACGGCGTGGTAGCCGGCGGCCTCGAGTTCGGCGACCGGGAAGGCCCTGTCCTCGAGCTTGAGCTCCTGCAGGCACAGCGCGTCGGGCTTGTTGGCGGCGAGCCAGTCGAGGACCTGGGGCAGGCGGACCTTGAGCGAGTTGACGTTCCAGGTGGCGATCTTCATGCTTGCGCCACCATGCCGCTATGGCGAAGCAGCGCGTCGACCTTGGGCTCGCGGCCGCGGAAGGCCTTGAAGGAATCGAGCGCCGGGCGGCTGCCGCCCACCGCCAGGATCTCGCGCCAGAAGCGCTCGCCGGTCTCGGGGTCGAGCAGGCTGCCGCGACCGGCGCCGGCTTCCTCGAAGGCCTCGAAAGCGTCGGCCGACAACACCTCGGCCCACTTGTAGCTGTAATAGCCCGCCGCATAGCCGCCGGCGAAGATGTGCGAGAAGCTGTGCGGGAAACGATGCCAGGCGGGCGGGATCATCACCGCGACTTCGCGCCGGACCTCGTCGAGCAGGGCCATCACGCGCTCGATCGGCACGGGACCTGAGGAGGCATCCACTTCGCTGTGCAGGCGCAGGTCGAACATCGAGAACTCGAGTTGGCGCACGGTCTGCATGCCGCTCTGGAAGTTCTTGGCGGCGATCATCTTGTCGTAGAGCGCGCGCGGCAGCGGCTCCCCGCTGTCGATGTGCGCGGTCATGCCCTGCAGCACGTCCCACTCCCAGCAGAAGTTCTCCATGAACTGGCTGGGCAGCTCGACCGCGTCCCACTCCACGCCGTGGATGCCGGACACCGCGAGCTCGTCCACCTGGGTGAGCAGGTGGTGCAGGCCGTGGCCGCACTCGTGGAACAGCGTCAGCACGTCGTCGTGGGTGAAGGTGGCGGGCCGTCTTTTCGTCCCTTCGCCCACCGGGCCGGGGAAGTTGCACACCAGGTAGGCCACCGGCGTGTCGCTGCCCCAGGTGTTGCGGTGGCGGCTGCGTGCCGAATCCATCCACGCGCCGCCGCGCTTGGTACTGCGCGCGTGCAGGTCGAGGTAGAAGTGACCGACGAGCTCCGGTCCGTTCGCACCCTCCTTCTCGATGCGGAAGAAGCGCACGTCGGGATCCCAGGTTGGCGCCTCGTCCGGCAGGATGTCGACGCGGTACAGCGCTCGGATCACGCCGAACAGACCGTCGAGCACCTTGGGCTCGGGGAAGTACTGCTTCACCTCCTGGTCGGAGTAGGCGTAGCGCGCCTGGCGGAGTTTTTCCGAGGCGTAGGCGACGTCCCAGGGCTCGAGCGTGTCGAGGCCCAACTCGGTCTTGGCGAAGGCCTTCAGCTCCTCCAGGTCTCTCTCGGCAAACGGCTTGGCCTTGGCAGCGAGGTCGTGCAGGAAGCTGAGCACTTGTGCCGGCGAGTCGGCCATCTTGGGCACCAGCGAGACCTCGGCAAAGTTCCTGTAGCCGAGCATCCGCGCTTCCTCGTCGCGCAGCGCCAGGATGCGACCGATGAGCGGGCCATTGTCCAGTTCCGCGTTGCCGAGCTCCGAGGCGCGGGTGGCGTAGGCGCGGTACATGCGCGCGCGCAGCGCGCGGTCGTCGGCGTACTGCAGCACGGGCAGGTAGGAGGGCATCTGCAGGGTGAACTTCCAGCCCGGCTTGCCCTCGGCCTCGGCGGCGGCGCGGGCCGCCTCGCGGGCGTCGTCCGGGATTCCGGAAAGGCCGGCCTCGTCGGTGATCCACTCGGCGTGGGCGTTGGTGGCGTCGAGCAGGTTCTCGGAGAACTTGGCGGCGAGCTGGGACTGCTCTTCCTGGATCTCCTGGAAGCGCGGCTTCTGCGCGTCGGGCAGCTCGGCGCCGGAGAGGCGGAAGTCGCGCAGCGCGTGTTCGAGGATGCGCTGGCGCACCGGCGACAGGGTGGCGAACTCGGCGCTGTCGTGCAGCGCCTTGTACTTCTGGAACAGCGCCAGGTTCTGCCCGACCTCGGCGTAGAAGCGCGAGATGTCGGGCAGCATGGCGTTGTAGGCCTCGCGCCACTCGGGCACGTCGAACACGCTGTGCAGGTGGCCGACCACGCCCCAGGCGCGGCCGAGACGCTCGCCGGCCTCGTCCATCGGGCTGACGAAGGCGTCCCAGGTCGGCGTGGCGGGGTCGGCGGTCAGGCGTTCGATCAGGGCGCGGTTCTCGTCGATCAGGCCGCGGATGGCGGGCTCCACATGTTCCGGCTTGATGTCGGCGAAACGCGGCATGCCCGAGAAGTCGAGCAGGGGATTGGTGTTGGAGGAGGGCGTGCTCTCGTGCATCTTCTACCTTGTCTGTACGTTCCGGCCTGGCCGGACAAGGCGGCTATTCTGCCGCAAAAAAAGACGGCGGGCGCCGCGCACGACGCCCGCCGCCGGTCTGATCGAGTGTATTCAGCGGACCAGATCGCGATAGGCATGCCAGGTGGCGTGCCCCACCAGCGGCAGCAGGATCACCATGCCGACCATCATGCTGGCGAAGCCGATGCCGACCAGGAGGACGATCATCACCGCCCACAGCATCATCGTGTCGAAGTTCGTCTGTACCGCGCGCAGGCTGGTCATCGCGGCGGTGACGCCGTCGGTGTCGCGATCCATCAGCAGCGGGATCGAGATCGCCGACAGCGCGAACACGACGATCGCCAGCACGGCGCCGACGATGACGTACGCGGCCAGGAAGTAGAGGTTCTCGCCCGAGCCCAGGATGCCGCTGACGAAGTTCGTCACGTTGCCGATTTCGCCGCGGTAGAAGAGGGCGAACATGATCGCCGAGATGCGCTCCCAGCCGACCAGCGCGATGGCGAGGAAGGCGCCGAAGAAGGCGAGGCTGTCGGCATTGCGGGCGAGCCCGCGCAGGGAGCCCATGAAGGACACGCGCTCACCCTTCTCGTGCCGGCGCGAGATCTCGTACAGGCCTGCAGCTGCAAGCGGGCCGATCAGCATGAAGCCGGAGATCGCCGCCATGAACAGGTAGGGCTTGTCTGCGGCGTAGGACAGGATCGCGTAGCCGATCGCTGCCAGGATCACGCCGTAGGAAAGGCTGGCGCCGAGGTTCTCGCGCATGTCGTCCCAGCCCATGCGCAGCCACTGCATCGGCCGCTCCGTCCCGACCGAACGGATGTGGGGCAGGTTGAAATGGTGGTCCAGCGAGTCGTAGGGCTTGTCCATGATCGTCTCCGCATGTCCTTCGTCGTTGTCGGCACGTCGCCCGTGGGTGGTATCGACGCGCACGGAGAAGTGCGCGCGATGCCTGGGGCCGTCGTGATCTTAGAATAGGACAGGTGCGAAGAGTTCGCGAATGAGAGCTGTTCCTCGTCCAGATAGGGTGAGGCTATGCGGCGCGCACGCTGCCCGCGCGCGCCCGTCCTGTGGGTTCATGAGGCCTGCATCTGGTCCTCACGGGCGCCGAAAAGCACAAGGGGCACCCCTTGGGGCGCCCCTTGCCGACAGCCTGTGCGCCAGGTGCGCGGCGCTCAGTCCAGCTTGTGGCCGGTCAGGCGCTCGTAGGCCTCGCGGTACTTGCCCGCGGTGTGCTCGATGACGTCGGCCGGCAGCTTCGGGCCGGGGGCGGTCTTGTTCCAGTCGAGCGTCTCCAGGTAGTCGCGCACGAACTGCTTGTCGAAGGACGGCGGGCTGATGCCCTCGCGGTAGCTGTCGGCCGGCCAGAAGCGTGAGGAGTCGGGGGTCAGCGCCTCGTCGATCAGGTGCAGCGTGCCCGCGGCGTCGATGCCGAACTCGAACTTGGTGTCGGCGATGATGATGCCGCGGCTGGCGGCGTAGTCGGCCGCTTCCGAATACAGCGCGATCGCCGCGGCGCGCGCCTCTTCGGCGAGCTCGGCGCCGCTCTTGCCGGTGCCGGCGAGGGCGTCCGCGAGCATCGCGTCGCAGCGCGCCTGCGCCTGCGCGAACGAGATGTTCTCGTCGTGCTCGCCCATCTCGGCCTTGGACGAGGGCGTGAAGATCGGCGCCGGCAGCTTGGCCGCCTGCTGCAGGCCGGCGGGCAGGGCGATGCCGCAGATCGCGCCGGTGGCCTGATAGTCCTTCCAGCCCGAACCGATCACGTAGCCGCGCACCACCGCCTCGATCGGCAGCGGCTTCAGGCGCTTGACCACCAGCGCGCGGCCGCGCACCTGCTCGCGCTCGTCGGCTGCCACCACGCTCTCGGGGTCGATGCCGGTGAGCTGGTTGGGCAGGATGTGGGCGAGCTTGTCGAACCAGAAGTTCGCCAGCGCCACCAGCACGCGGCCCTTGTCGGGGATCGGGTCGGGCAGGATCACGTCGAAGGCCGACAGGCGATCGCTGGTCACGATCAGCAGCTTCTCGTCGTCGACGGCATAGATGTCGCGCACCTTGCCGCGGCCGAGCAGCGGCAGGCTCTTGATGGAAGTCTCGAAAATGGGCGTCGCCACGGTGGGGCCTCGGGTTGCTGGCAAAAACGGGATTATAGGGGAGTGGAGGCGCGGCGTACCGCGGCCGTCGGATGCGCTAGCTGCCGAGCTCGGGGAACAGCACGTCGGTGAATCCGAACCGAGCGAAATCCCGCACCCGCATCGGATACAGCGTGCCGTCCAGGTGGTCGCATTCGTGCTGCACCACGCGGGCGTGGAAGCCCTCGGCGATGCGGTCGATCGGTTCGCCATCGGGGGTGAAGCCCCGGTAGCGGATGCGGGTGTGGCGGGGCACGACGCCGCGCAGGCCGGGCACGGAGAGACAGCCCTCCCAGCCGTCCTCGGTCTCGTCGCCGAGCGGCGTGATCACCGGGTTGGCGAGGACGGTCATCGGCACCGGCGGCGCGTCCGGATAGCGCTGGCTGTGCTCGAAGCCGAAGATCACGACGCGCAAGCCGACGCCGATCTGCGGGGCGGCGAGGCCGACGCCGCCCTCGGCCGCCATGGTGTCGAGCATGTCTGCGATCAGCGCGGCGAGTTCGCGCGTGCCGAACGCGGTGACCGGGGCGGCGGGCTGCAGCAGGCGAGGATCGCCCATGCGCAGGACGGAACGGACGGTCATGGACGGGAGGATCTCAGGATGGGTTCAGGGGGCGCGCGTTGAAGGTTCAGGCCGGCAGGCTCATTCGCAAGCGAGCTTCGGGTCCGGGTTCATGCCGTGTGGGCTGCGAACAGCCCGGCCAGCACCGGCGACAACACGAAATCGAATTCTGCCGCGAGTTCGGCGACCGGGTCATCCACCGGGACGAAGTCGGCGAGCAGCAGCGGCCGCAGCGCCTCGGGCACGCGCATGAAGAGCCCGTCGCGGTCGTTGAGCGGCTCGCCGGCGACGTAGATCTGGGTGACGAAGGGGCGGTCGCTTCCCTGGAACACCGCGGCGTGGATGTGCGGCGTGCGCCCGGGATAGGGCACCGGGCGGATGGTGCGGAAGCGGTAGCGCCCGTCGGCGTCGGTGATCGTGTGGCCGAAGCCCTGGAAGTTGGGGTCCTCATCGAGGCCGCCGCGGTCGCGCGGGTGGCGGTGTCCCTGTCGCTGCTCGCCGGGGCGAGTCCCTCTTGCCGTTCAGGGATGCGCACTGCCTTCTTCCTCGCTCAACAGCTTGCGCATGCGCCGCAGCCCCATGAACACCAGCCCGGCGATCACCGGGATCGACAGCGCGGTGATCACCTCCGGCGTGGCCGGGGCGATGAAGTCCTTGGCGCCCTTGGCGACGTAATTCACCAGTTGCGAGGCGTAGTAGGTGATCGCCACCACCGACAGGCCTTCCACCGTCTCCTGCAGGTGGAGCTGGATCCTGGCGCGGCGGTTCATCTGCGCCAGCAGTTCCTGGTTCTGGCGCTCGAGCTCGATGTCGACCCGGGTGCGCAGCAGTTGCGAGTTGCGCGCGATGCGGCCGGAGAGGTCTTCCTGGCGGCGGGCGATGGTGGCGCAGGTGGCTATGGCGGGGGCGAGGCGGCGCTCCATGAACTCGCGGATGGTGGGGAAGCCGCCGAGGCGGGTCTCGCGCAGATCCTCGACGCGCTGCTGCACCAGGCGGTAATAGGCCGCGGCCGCACCGAAGCGGAAGGTGGTCCGCGCCACCGAGCGTTCGACCTCGGCGGCGAGCCGGGTGAGGCGGCCGAGCATGATGCGGTCGTCCTCGGTGCTGCGCGCCTGGCCGAGGCCGTCCATGAGGTCGGCGAGCTCGTCCTCGGCGCGCGACAGCAGGCGCCCGACCTCCTTGGCGACCGGGAAGGCGAGGAGCGCCATCACGCGGTAGGTCTCGATCTCGACCAGGCGCTGCACCATGCGCCCGGCCTGGCGCGGGGTGAGGCCGTCGTCGAGCAGCAGGAAGCGCGAGAAGCCGTCGTGGAGGTGGAAGTCGGTGAACACCCAGCCGGCGCATTCGGCCACGCGCGCGGCGACCAGGGTCTGGCCCCGTGGCGAGGCCTGGTCGAGCACCTTGTCGGGCGACACGTCGTCGGTGCTGCGCAGCTCGATGTGGGTGGCGGCGATGAGCTGGCCGGGGATGTCCTTGCGCCACGCTGCGGGGACGGAGAGCAGGGCATGTTCCTCGCCGGCGTCGCCGGCCTCGATGCGGCGGAAGAAGGTGTAGCTGGAGAACTCGTTGTGGCGCTCCCACTTCAGGCGAAAGGCACCGATGTCGAGGAACAGGTGGCCGCTGTCGGTCGCCGGCGCGGGCAGGCCGAACTGTTCGGCGAGCGAGGCGAGGTGCGCGGCTTCGCGCCCGGCACTGCCTTCGTGATGCAGGAAGGCGAGGTAGGTGACGTACTCGGGCGTCTCGAGCGGGACGGGCGGGCGCGCATGCACCTCGTCGTTGAGCGTCTGGCGCAGGGGATGCTGTTCGAACAGGGACATGAGGGCGGGCGCGCAGTGTGGCGTGATGAACGTGAAGGCGGGAGCGCCGGAGGCAGCGAGCGGGCATTCTTGCCCAGCGGCTCGCGCCGTGACAAGCGGATCGGTGCCGGCGGCCAGCGTTCGCGCGCAGGCGTGGGCCGGCCGGCGCCACAAAAAGGAAGCCCGCTTCCGGGACGGGGAAGCGGGCCAAGGCCCGAGGGCCGGGAGAGGGGGGCGCGGCGCGTCCGTCGCTGGGGGAGAATCTCAGCGCGCGGTGCCGGCGTAGCGCCGTGCCAGCGCCTCCAGCGGCAAGGGCTTGATCCGGCTTGCGTGGCCGGCGCAGCCGAAGGCCTCGAAGCGCTCGCGACAGATGTCGCGTGCCGCGTCGCGCGCGGCCTTGAAGAACTTGCGCGGGTCGAACTCCTTGCGGTCGGTGGCCATCAGCCGGCGCATCGCACCGCTCATCGCCAGACGCAGGTCGGTGTCGATGTTGATCTTGCGCACGCCGCTCCTGATGCCCTGCACGATGGCCTCGACCGGCACGCCGTAGGTCTCGCCGATCTCGCCGCCGTGTTCGCGGATGATGGCGAGCCACTCCTGCGGCACGCTGGAAGATCCATGCATCACCAGATGCGTGTCCGGGATGCGGGCATGGATGGCGGCGATGCGGTCGATGGCGAGGATGTCGCCGGTGGGCGGGCGGGTGAACTTGTAGGCGCCGTGGCTGGTGCCGATCGCCACCGCGAGCGCATCGACCCCGGTGGCGGCGACGAAGTCGGCGGCTTCGGCGGGGTCGGTCAGCATCTGGCTGTGGTCGAGCGTGCCTTCCGCGCCGACGCCGTCCTCCTCGCCGGCCTGGCCGGTCTCGAGCGAACCGAGGCAGCCGAGCTCGCCCTCCACCGACACCCCCACCGCGTGCGCCATCTCGACCACGCGGCGGGTGACCTCGACGTTGTAGGCGTAGCTCGCCGGGGTCTTCATGTCCTCGCGCAGCGAGCCGTCCATCATCACGCTGGTGAAGCCGCTGCGGATCGACTGCTGGCATACCGCCGGGCTGGCGCCGTGGTCCTGGTGCAGGCAGACGGGGAGGTCGGGCCACTGCTCGACCGCGGCCTCGACCATCTTCTTCAGGAAGGCCTCGCCCGCGTAGCCGCGCGCGCCGGCCGAGGCCTGCAGGATGACCGGGCTGGCGGTGGCCTCGGCGGCGAGCATGATGGCCTGGATCTGCTCCATGTTGTTGATGTTGAAGGCGGGTACGCCGTAGCCGTGTTCGGCGGCGTGGTCGAGCAGCTGGCGCAGGGCGATCATGGCCATGGGGTGTCTCCGGAGGGTTGGGAATGGCGGGCGTGTCAGGTCAGTTCGGGCTCGTGCTCGAACTGCGGCACCGGCTCGACGCGGCGGCTCCCGGGGCGGGCGCGGGCGCGCAGGGCGGCGACGGCGGGCAGCTCGCGGCCTTCGAGGAACTCGAGGAAGGCGCCGCCGCCGGTGGAGACGTAGTCGATGCGCTCGCCGACACCGAAGCGCGCGATTGCCGCCAGCGTGTCGCCGCCGCCGGCGATGCTGTAGGCGGGGCTGGCGGCGACGGCCTCGGCGAGGCGGCGGGTGCCGGCGGCGAAGGCGTCCATCTCGAACACGCCCACCGGGCCGTTCCAGACGATGGTTCCGGCGCGCGCGAGCACGCCAGCGAGGGAGTCGCGGCTGTCGGGGCCGATGTCGAGGATCATCCAGCCGGGCGGGACGCGTTCGGCGTCGCAGACGCGGGCGTCGGCGTCCGCCGCAAAGCGGTCGGCGATCACCACGTCCTCCGGCAGCCACACCACGCCGCCGCGCTCGGCCAGCCGGCGTTCCACCCGCCGTGCCGCCTCGACCAGCTCGGGCTCGTGCAGCGAGGCGCCGACCTCGCAGCCGCGCGCGGCGAGGAAGGTGTTGGCGATGCCGCCGCCGAGCACCATCAGGTCCACCTTGTCCGCCAGGCTCTCGAGGATGGTGAGCTTGGTCGACACCTTGGAGCCGGCGACGATCGCGGCGAGCGGGCGTGTCGGGCGGGCCAGCGCGCGGCCCAGCGCCTCCAGCTCGGCACTCATCAGCGGGCCGGCGCAGGCCACCGGCGCCGCCAGCGCCAGCGCGTGCAGCGTGCATTCCTTGCGGTGCGCGGTGCCGAAGGCGTCGTTCACGTAGACGTCGACGAAGCGCGCGATGCGCGCGGCGAGTTGCGGATCGTCGGCCTTCTCGCCGACATTGCCGCGACAGTTCTCCAGCATCACGACTTCGCCGGGGATGACGCCGAAGTCGCCGTTCGTCCACGCCTCGATCAGGCGTACCGGCCTGCCCAGCAGTGCGGACAGGCTCGCGGCGACCGGCGCCAGCGAGTCGGCCGTGCCCAGCGCGCCCTCGGTCGGGCGCCCGAGGTGGGAGGTGATCATCACCGCAGCCCCCGCCTCCAGGCAGTGGCAGATCGCCGGCAGCGTGGCGCGGATGCGGGTGTCGTCGGCCAGCGTGCCGTCGGCCTTGAAGGGCACGTTGAAGTCGGCGCGGATGAAGATCCGCTTGCCGGCGAGCTCGGCGGCCGGGATGTCGGAAAGGCGCAGGAAGTCCATGGCGGTCTTCTCCTTCGTTGAACCGTGTGGGCGCGGGGCGGGTGTGGTCTCAGAACGCTCGTCGCTCATGCGCCGGTTCCGGTCGTCGCCAGCAGCGCGCGGGCACGTTCGACCACCGCCTGCGGCGTGAACCCGAAGCGCTCGAGCAGCGCCGCCGCCGGGGCGGATTCGCCGAAGCGGTCGATGCCGACCACGTCGCCGCGCCCGCCCGCCAGGTAGCGCCACCAGCCATGCGGCTGGGCCGCCTCGATCACCAGCCGCGGCACGCCCGGTGGCAGTACGCGCTGGCGGTAGGCGGCATCCTGGCGGTCGAAGACCGAGGTGCAGGGCATGGACACCACGTGCACGGCGACGCC
Organism: Thauera sp. GDN1; assembly: GCF_029223545.1. Taxonomy (NCBI): domain Bacteria; kingdom Pseudomonadati; phylum Pseudomonadota; class Betaproteobacteria; order Rhodocyclales; family Zoogloeaceae; genus Thauera; species Thauera sp. GDN1. The sequence goes on from NZ_CP097870.1 coordinate 1,195,996, forward strand.
CTCGGCTGCGAGCGTGTCGTGCGCGGCCATCGCCAGCGCGACCTCCGAGCCGGTGGCGATGATCACCAGCGCGGGCCCCCCAGCATCCGGCGGGGCCTCGGCCAGCACGTAGCCGCCGCGGGCGATGGCCTGCACCTGGTCGGCCTCGCGCTGCTGGTGCGGCAGGTTCTGGCGCGACAGCGCGAGCAGCGTCGGGCCGTCGCGGCGCATCACCGCGGCGTTCCACGCGGCCTGGGTCTCGACCGCATCGCAGGGGCGCCACAGGTCCAGGCCGGGAATCAGGCGCAGGCTGGGGATGTGCTCGACCGGCTGGTGGGTGGGGCCGTCCTCGCCGAGACCGATCGAGTCGTGGGTCATCACGTACGCCACGCGCTGCTTCATCAGCGCGCTCATGCGGATCGCGTTGCGGGCGTAGTCGGAGAACACCAGGAAGGTGGCGCCGAAGGGGATGAAGCCGCCGTGCAGCGCGATGCCGTTGAGCGCGGCAGCCATGCCGAACTCGCGCACGCCCCAGTTGATGTGGCGGCCGGGCTGGTCGGCGCGCACCGCGCCGCAGGCGGGCCAGTCGGTGAGGTTGGAGTGGGTGAGGTCGGCCGAGCCGCCGAGCAGTTCGGGCAGCGCGCGTGCCAGGCGGCCGATGGCCTGCTGGCTGGCCTTGCGGCTGGCGACGGTGGCGGCCTCCTTGGCGACGCCGCGCAGGATGGCGTTCGACAGGATGCCGAAACCGACCGGCAGCTCGCCGGCCATGCGGCGGCGGAACTCCTCGGCCGCTTCGGGGAAGCCCTGCGCATAGGCCTCGAAGCGGGCCTGCCATTGCGCGCGCTGCTCGGCGCCGCGGGCGCGGGCGTCGAAGGCGCTGCGGATCTCGTCCGGGATCTCGAAGCGGGCGTGCGGCCAGCCGAGCGCCGCGCGCGTCGCGGCGATCTCCTCGGCACCGAGCGGGGCGCCATGCACGTCCGCGCTGCCGGCGCGCCCGGGGCTGCCGCGGCCGATGGTGGTGCGGCAGCAGATCAGCGTGGGGCCGATGTCGTTGTCGGCGTTGGCCTGCGCTTCGCGGATCGCGCGGTCGACCGCCTCGACGTCGTGGCCGTCGACCGCCTCGATGACGTTCCAGCCATAGGCGCGGAAGCGTGCAGCGGTGTCGTCGGCGAACCAGCCTGCGACGTCGCCGTCGATCGAGATGCGGTTGTCGTCCCAGAAGCAGATGAGTTTGGACAGGCGCTGCACACCGGCGAAGCTCGCGGCCTCGTGGCTGACGCCTTCCATCAGGCAGCCGTCACCGAGGAAGACCCAGGTGCGGTGATCGACGATGGGGTGGCCGGGGCGGTTGAACTCGGCGGCGAGCAGCTTCTCGGCCAGCGCCATGCCCACGGCGTTGGTGAGGCCCTGGCCGAGCGGGCCGGTGGTGGTCTCGACCCCGGGGGTGTGGCCGACCTCGGGGTGGCCGGGGGTGCGGCTGTCGAGCTGGCGGAAGCGCTCGAGCTCATCGAGCGGCAGCTCGTAGCCGCTGAGGTGGAGCAGGGCGTAGAGCAGCATGGAGCCGTGACCGTTGGAGAGCACGAAGCGGTCGCGGTCGGCCCACCCGGGGTTCGTCGGGTCGTGCTTCAGATGCCGCGTCCACAGCGCCACGGCGATCTCGGCCATACCCATCGGCATGCCGGGATGGCCGGACCTGGCCGCCTCGACGGCGTCGATGGCGAGAAAGCGCAGCGCGTTGGCGCACAGGGTGTCGATCGGCGCCTGGGTGAGTCGCATGTTCATCGGAACGTCTCCAATCACAAATGAAACTGCTTATGGCCGTCGGCCAGTCGCCACGGCCAGCGTGGCGTATGGGGCGTTTCTGGAGCAGCCGAGGACTGTCCGAGCCCGCAGGGCGAGTTCCGCAGGCTGCGGAAGAAATGCCCCGTGCGACGCGCTTTCCTGGAACCGCCGGTGGTGCTGGGACGGTTGCAACAACCGTTGCTTGACCACCGCCGGTCTCCGTAACCCGCGGCCTAGCAGGCGGTGTTCCTTCCGCTGGCTGCGGAACTCGCCCTTCGGGCTCGGACAGTCCTCGCCTGCTTCAGGAACACCGCCTGCTCTCCGCTGGACGTGGGTGGTGCACGGCGGCCGTGAAAGACCTTTCTGCTGCCGGACGTTGCTGGGGCGCAGCGGCAGGCGTTTCGTTCTCATTGCGCCAGCGCCTTGCGGCGGCGGTCCATCAGGCGCCAGATGAAGGGGGTGAAGATCAGTTGCATCGCCAGCTCCATCTTCCCGCCCGGCACCACGATGGTGTTGGCGCGGCTCATGAAGCTGTCGTTGATCATGTTGAGCAGGTAGGGAAAGTCGATGCCCTTCGGATTGGCGAAGCGGATCACCACCATCGACTCGTCGGCGGTCGGGATCGAGCGCGCGATGAAGGGGTTGGAAGTGTCCACCATCGGCACGCGCTGGAAGTTCACATGGGTGCGCGCGAACTGCGGGCAGATGTAATGCACGTAGTCGTGCATGCGGCGCAGGATGGTGTCGGTCACCGCCTCGGTGGAATAGCCGCGGGTGTTCTTGTCGCGGTGCAGCTTCTGGATCCACTCCAGGTTCACCACCGGCACCACGCCGATCAGCAGGTCCACGAAGCGCGCCACGTCGATGTTCTCGTGCTGCACGGCGCCGTGCAGGCCCTCGTAGAACAGCAGGTCGGTGCCGGTCGGCAGCTCCTCCCAGGGCGTGAAGGTGCCGGGCTCCTGGCCGAAATGCTCGGCCTCCTCGAGGCTGTGCAGGTACTTGCGGCGCTTGCCGCTGCCGGATTCACCATAGCTGCGGAACAGGTTCTCGAGTTCGCCGAACAGGTTGGCCTCGGGACCGAAGTGACTGAGCTGGCAGCCGCCGCCGACCTCGCAGGCGGCGAGCTTCTCGCGCATGGTCTTGCGGTCGTGGGCGTGGAAGCTGTCGCCCTCGATGACCGCGGCGGTGACGCTCTCGCGGCGGAAGATCTCCTCGAAGGTGCGCTGCACGGTGCTGGTGCCGGCACCGGACGAGCCGGTGATGGCGACGATCGGATGACGTTCGGACATGGCGGTTCCCCCGGGGGCTTATTGAGCGAATTCGGTGTCGCGGAACAGCGAGCGGGCGTGGAACAGCGGCAGCTCGTCCTGCTCGCCGCCGATGACCGGCTCGTGGTGATAGCGCTCGATGCGCTCGACTTCTTCCTTCGAGCCGAACACGAAGCCGATGCGCTGGTGCAGTGAGTCGGGCTGGACCTCGAGCACCGGGCGCACGCCGGTGCTGGCGCGGCCGCCGGCCTGCTCGATCAGGTAGCCGATCGGGTTGCACTCGTAGAGCAGGCGCAGCCGCCCGGGCCTGGCGGGGTCCTTGCGGTCGCGCGGATAGAGGAAGACGCCGCCGCGCATCAGGATGCGGTGGGTCTCGGCCACCAGCGAGGCGATCCAGCGCATGTTGAAGTCGGCGCCGCGCGGGCCGCTGCGTCCGGCCAGGACCTCGTCGACGTAGCGCCGCACCGGCGGCTCCCAGAAGCGCGAATTGGAGGCGTTGATGGCGAACTCGCGCGTCGTCTCCGGCACGCGGATGTCGGGGTGGGTGAGGTAGAACTCGCCGATGATCGGGTCGAGGGTGAAGCCGGCGACGCCGCTGCCGACGCTGAGCACCAGCATCGTCGAGGGACCGTAGATGGCGTAGCCGGCGGCGAGCTGGCGGCTGCCGGGCTGCAGGAAGTCCGCGGCCGGCGCGTCCTCGCCCGGCGTGGGCGCGCGCAGGATGGAGAAGATCGAGCCGACGGCGACGTTGACGTCGATGTTGCTTGATCCGTCGAGCGGGTCGAAGGCGAGCAGGTACTTGCCGCGCTGGTCGCTGGCGGGCAGGGGGATGGGGGCCTCGTTCTCCTCGGACACCATGCCGGCGAGGTCGCCGCCCCAGTGCGTGGCGCGCAGGAAGATCTCGTCGGCGAGCACGTCGAGCTTCTTCTGCTCCTCGCCCTGCACGTTGGCGCTGCCGTGGCTGCCGAGCACGTCGGCGAGCGCGCCGTGGGCGACCGCGCGCGAGATCGCCTTGCAGGCCTGGGCGACCTGCAGGATCAGGGCGTTGAACTCGCCGGTGGCCTCCGGGTTGCGGCGGCGGTGTTCGATCAGGTATTCGGTGAGCGTGCTGCGGTCGAGGCTGAACATGGTGGTCTCCCCCGGTCCGGTGCCGGATCGGTCGTTGTCGTTTTGTGGTCGTCCTGGCTGCTGCGGTCCACCGCGGCGGCGTGCGTTCACCCAGCCTCGGCGGGCTGGAAGTGACGGCTGGCGCGCACGTCGGCTTCGGTGATCGTGGTCAGCGTTTCGGCGTCCACCGTGGCGCCGGACTCGAACAGGCGCAGGGCCTGGCGCAGGCGCATGCGGTCGAGCGCGTTGCGGATGCTGCGCGCGTTGGCGAAGTGGGGATGGCGGCGGCGCAGCACGATGTAGTCGTCGAAGGCGCGGCGCGCGCCCTCGTCGAAGCGGTAGTTCCAGCCGGCGAGCATGCGCCGGGCGATTTCGCCCAGTTCGTCGTTGCTGTAGTCGGGGAAGTCGACATGGTGGGCGATGCGCGACTTCATGCCGGGGTTGGACTCGAAGAAGCGCTCCATGCGATCTGCGTAGCCGGCGAGGATCACCACGAGGTCGTCGCGCTGGTTCTCCATGACCTGCAGCAGGATCTCGATGGCCTCCTGGCCGTAGTCCTTTTCGTTCTCGGGGCGGTAGAGGTAGTAGGCCTCGTCGATGAACAGCACGCCCCCCATCGCGCGCTTGAGCACGTCCTTGGTCTTGGGCGCGGTGTGGCCGATGTACTGGCCGACGAGGTCGTCGCGCGTTACCGCCACCACATGGCCGCGGCGGCAGTAGCCGAGGCGGTGCAGGATCTCGGCCATGCGCATCGCCACCGTGGTCTTGCCGGTGCCGGGGTTGCCGGTGAAGCTCATGTGCAGCGAGGGGTGCTCGGTGGCCAGCCCCAGGCGCTGGCGCACGCGGTCGACGAGCAGCAGGGCGGCGATCTCGCGCACCCGGCGCTTGACCGGGGCGAGGCCGACGAGGTCGCGCTCGAGGGACTCGAGCACCTCGCCGATGCCGGCGTCGCGGAACTCGGCGGCAAGGTCGATGCTGGCGGGGGCGGGGGCCTTCTCGGGGGCGTTCATGGTCGGATCTCCTGCATCTGTGCGGACAGGCCCGGTGGGAGCGGCGGAAGCCGCGATTGCGACGCTGTTCGCGGCTTCCGCCGCTCCCACGCGGGATCGTTCGATGGTCCGGCTCAGCCCGCGTAGCGCGCGCCTTCCGGGGCACGGCCGACGGCGTAGCTCTCCATCGTGTAGCGCAGGTTGCGGCCCTGGGTTTCCTGGCGGACGAGGCGGAAGCCGGGCTCGGCCGTGGGGCGCTGGACGATGAAGGACATGCGCACCGTCTCCCAGCCCTTGGTCGAGTCGAAGGCGTTGATGCGGATGTAGGTCTCGGGGTTGGTCTCGCGGCAGGCCTTGAGTTCGCCCATCACGCCGGCGGGGTCGCGCAGGTCGAACATCGGCAGTCCCCACATGTTCCAGTAGGTGTTGCGCGGGTGCGGGTCGTCGGTGAATTCGATGGCGACCGCCCAGCCCTGTTCGAGGCAGTAGTTCACCTGCGCGGCGATCTGGGTGTCGGTGAGGTCGGGGAGGAAGGAAAAGCAGCCTTGGGTGATGCGCATGATGGTGTCTCCTCGAATGATGGGGTGCAGGCCGCCTGCCGCGCGCCCGGCTGGGACGCGGCGGGGGCGATGCCGGATGGGGCCGGGATTTACGCGACGCTGGCGGTGGGGACGAAGTCCGAGGTGTCGGTACTGGTGTAGTTGAAGGTGATCTCGCCCCAGGTATCGAGCGCGGCACGCAGCGGCTGGCACCACTTGGCGGCGTCGGCGAGGATCTGCGGGCCTTCGTTGGCGATGTCGCGGCCTTCGTTGCGGGCGAGCACCATGGCCTCGAGCGCGACGCGGTTGGCGGTGGCGCCGGCCTGGATGCCCATCGGGTGGCCGATGGTGCCGCCGCCGAACTGCAGTACGCATTCGTCGCCGAACAGGTCGAGCAGCTGGTGCATCTGGCCGGCGTGGATGCCGCCCGAGGCCACCGGCATCACGCGCTTGATGCTGGCCCAGTCCTGGTCGAAGAACAGGCCACGGGTCAGGTCCTGCCTGGTGAAGGTGTCGCGGCAGACGTTGTAGAAGCCCTGGACCGTCATCGGGTCGCCTTCGAGCTTGCCGACCGCGGTGCCGGCGTGCATGTGGTCGACACCGGCCAGGCGCAGCCACTTGGCGATGACGCGGAAGGACACGCCGTGGTTCTTCTGCCGGGTGTAGGTGCCGTGGCCGGCGCGGTGCAGGTGCAGGATCATGTCGTTGTCGCGGCACCAGTTGCTCATCGACTGGATCGCGGTCCAGCCGACGATGAGGTCGATCATGACGATGCAGGAGCCGAGATCGCGGGCGAATTCGGCGCGCTTGTACATTTCCTCCATGGTGCCGGCGGTGATGTTGAGGTAGTGGCCCTTGGATTCGCCGGTCTGTGCCGCGGCCTGGTTCACGCCTTCCATGCAGTACAGGAAGCGGTCGCGCCAGTGCATGAAGGGCTGCGAGTTGATGTTCTCGTCGTCCTTGGTGAAGTCCAGTCCGCCGCGCAGGGCCTCATACACCACGCGGCCGTAGTTCTTGCCGGAGAGGCCGAGCTTGGGCTTCATCGTCGCGCCCAGCAGCGGGCGGCCGTACTTCTCCAGGCGCTCGCGCTCGACCACGATGCCGGTCGGCGGGCCGCGGAAGGTCTTCACGTAGGCCACCGGCAGGCGCATGTCTTCCAGACGGGCGGCCTTGAGCGGCTTGAAGCTGAACACGTTGCCGATGATCGACGCGGTGAGGTTGGCGATCGAGCCCTCCTCGAACAGGTCCAGGTCGTAGGCCACCCAGCAGAAGTACTGGCCTTCCTGGCCGGGCACCGGCTCGACGCGGTAGGCCTTGGCGCGGTACATGTCGCAGGCGGTGAGGCGGTCGGTCCACACCACGGTCCAGGTCGCGGTGGAGGATTCGCCGGCGACCGCGGCGGCGGCCTCGATCGGATCGACGCCTTCCTGCGGGGTGATGCGGAAGACGGCGAGGATGTCGGTGTCCTTGGGCTCGTAGTCGGCGTTCCAGTAGCCCATCTGTGCGTACTTCAGCACGCCGGCCTGGTAGCGCTTCTTCGGGTCGATGATCTGTTGCGGGTTCTCTGCGGCGCCCATGTCCTGTCTCCTTCCTTTGGTGTGCAGCGTGGTGGTGACTGGACAATAAGCCGATGCTTGAATAAGCTCAAATGAGGTTTTATGCCTATTTGAGATAAGGTTTCCTGATGAAGCTCGCGCACCGCCTGACCTTGAAGCAACTCCGCGCCCTGGTGGCGGTGGCCGACAGCGCCAGCTTCACCCAGGCGGCGCGCCTGCTGCACCTGACCCAGCCGGCGATCTCGATGCAGATCCGCGATGCCGAGTCCATCGTCGGCCAGGTGCTGGTCGATGGGCGGCGCGAGATTCACCTCACGCCGGCGGGCGAGATCCTGGTGCGCGCGGCGCGTCAGGCGCTGCACAGCCTGGAGATGGCGGAGGTCGAGCTGAAGGCGCGCATGGGGGTGGCGGCAGGCACGCTGGACGTGGTGGCGATCACCACCGCGGAGTATTTCGTGCCGCACCTGCTGGCCGAATTCGGCCGCCGTCACCCGGACATCAGCTTCCGGCTGACGGTGGAAAACCGCGAGCGGGTACGTACGCTACTGCAGGAGCAGCGCTGCGACCTGGCGATCATGGGCCAGCCGCCGCGCGGGCTGGACCTGCGCCGTATCCCGTTCGCGCCGCACCGGCTGTCCTTCGTCGCCCGCCCGGATCACCGCCTGGCCGGGCGCAAGCGCATCCCGCCCGCGGCGCTCACCGACGAGCGCCTGCTGCTGCGCGAGCAGGGCTCGGGCACGCGCGACAACCTCGAGCGCTTCCTGCGCGCGCACGGCGTCAAGCCGCTGGCGGCGGACGAACTCGGCAGCAACGAGACCTTGAAGCAGGCGGTGATGGCCGGCATGGGCATCGCCTTCCTGTCGCACCACACCTTCGCGATGGAGGTGGAGAGCGGGCGCCTGGTGCGGCTGGACGTGGCCGATACGCCCGTGATCCGGGAGTGGAACGTGGTGTCGCGTACCGACCGGCCGATGACGCCGGCGCTCGATGCGCTGCTGGAGTTCCTGCAGACCGAAGGGGCGGCAAGGATGCGGGCGATGGAACGCTGAAGGACTTGCAGCCGGGCAGCGCCGAAAATGAAAAACGCGCCACGAGGGCGCGTTTTCAAGTGCTGCGGAGGCGGTGAAACTCAGCGCACGACCTGCGTCAGCTCGCCGGCCTTGTAGCGCGCGGCCATCTTCTCGAGCGAGACCGACTTGATCTTGCTCGCCATGCCGGCGCAGCCGAAGGCTTCGAAGCGCGCCTTGCACACCAGCTTGGCGGCTTCGCGCGCGGGCTTGTTGAATTCGCGCGGGTCGAACTTGGAGGGGTTCTCGACCAGGAACTTGCGCACCGCGCCGGTCATCGCCAGGCGGATGTCGGTGTCGATGTTGATCTTGCGTACGCCGTACTTGATGCCCTGCACGATCTCCTCGACCGGCACGCCGTAGGTCTCCTTCATGTCGCCGCCGTACTGGCGGATGATCTCGAGCAGCTCCTGCGGCACCGAGCTGGAGCCGTGCATCACCAGGTGGGTGTTGGGGATGCGGGCGTGGATCTGCTTGATGCGCTCGATGGCGAGGATGTCGCCCGTGGGCTTGCGGCTGAACTTGTAGGCGCCGTGGCTGGTGCCGATGGCGATGGCGAGCGCGTCGCAGTCGGTCTGCTTGACGAAGTCGGCGGCCTGGTCGGGGTCGGTCAGCATCTGGCTGTGGTCGAGCGTGCCTTCGGCGCCGACGCCGTCTTCCTCGCCGGCCTGGCCCGTCTCCAGCGAGCCCAGGCAGCCGAGCTCGCCCTCGACACTGACGCCGATGGCGTGCGAGAACTTCACCACCTCGCGGGTGACGGCGACGTTGTACTCGTAGGAGGCGGGCGTCTTGCCGTCTTCCAGCAGCGAGCCGTCCATCATCACGCTGGAAAAGCCCGAGCGGATCGCGCCCATGCAGATCGCTGGCGACTGGCCGTGGTCCTGGTGCATGACGACCGGGATGTTCGGATAGGCCTCGACTGCGGCGTCGATCAGGTGGCGCAGGAAGGCCTCACCGGCGTATTTGCGCGCGCCGGCCGAGGCCTGCATGATCACCGGGCTGTCGCATTCGGCAGCCGCTTCCATGATGGCCTGGACCTGTTCGAGGTTGTTCACGTTGAAGGCGGGCAGGCCATAGCTGTGCTCGGCGGCGTGGTCGAGCAGCTGGCGCATGGAAACGAGGGGCATGGAGTCTCTCCGGAAGGGGGCCGCAGCGGGCGGCGGGGCGATCGAAAAACGATATTTTAGCCTGTGTCGCGAGCGCTTGCCGCGGCTCCGACACAGGGTGTGACACACGGGCGGTGCGGGCGCCAGCGGGCGGTCCTGCCGCGCTCAGACCGGGTCGTCGAGCGTGCCGGGCATGTGGTGTTCACCGACGCGCACGATCTTCAGCGTGTTGGTGCCGCCCGAGGCGCCGATCGGCTCGCCGATGGTGAGCACGATCAGGTCGCCGTACTCGACCACGCCCTGCTCCAGCAGCACCTGCTCGGCCTCCCACAGCAGCACGTCGCGGTCCTGATGGGTCTGGCTCATCAGCAGCGGATGGACCTCGCGGTACAGCGTCATCTGGTTGCGCGCGGACACCTCCGGCGTCAGCGCGTAGATCGGCACCCCGGCGTTGAGACGGCTCATCCACAGCGCGGTGGAGCCGGTCTGGGTCAGCGACGCGATCGCCTTCACCTTGAGGTGATAGGCGGTCCAGATCGCCGCCATCGCGATCGACTGGTCGATGCGGGTGAACACGCGGTTGAGCACCTCGCGGTCGAGGCTGACCTCGGCGGACTTCTCGGCCTCGAGGCAGACGCGGCTCATCGCCTCGATGACCTCCACCGGGAACTGCCCGGACGCGGTCTCCGCCGACAGCATCACCGCGTCGGTGCCGTCGAGCACCGCGTTGGCCACGTCGGACACCTCGGCGCGGGTGGGCACCGGGCTGGTGATCATCGACTCCATCATCTGCGTGGCGGTGATGGTGAGCTTGTTGCGGTCGCGCGCGGCGCGGATCATCTTCTTCTGCAGCGCCGGCACCGCGGCGTCGCCGACTTCCACCGCGAGGTCGCCGCGCGCCACCATGATGCCGTCGGAGGCGTCGAGGATCTCGTCGAGGTTGGCGACGGCCTCGGTGCGCTCGATCTTGGCGATCAACAGCGCTGCGCTGCCGGCCGCGCGCATGAGCTGGCGGGCCATGTACATGTCGGCCGCGCTCTTGGGGAAGGACACCGCGACGAAATCCACCCCGATCAACGCCGCGGTGCGGATGTCGTCCATGTCCTTGGCGGTGAGCGCCGGCGCGGTCAGCCCGCCGCCCTGGCGGTTGATGCCCTTGTTGTTGGAGAGCTCGCCGCCGACCTTCACGATGGTGTGGATCTCGTGGCCGAGCACGCGGTGTACGGTCAGCTTCACCCGGCCGTCGTCGAGCAGCAGCACGTCGCCGGGCTTCACGTCCTTGGGCAGATCCTTGTAATCGAGGCCGACGCGCTGGGTGTTGCCGAGTTGGCAACGTGCATCGAGCACGAAGGGCGCGTCGCGGGTGAGGCTGATGCGGCCGTTCTCGAACTTGCCGATGCGGATCTTCGGTCCCTGCAGGTCGGCGAGGATGCCGATCGGGCGGCCGGTGCGCGCCGAGGCGTCGCGGATGGCGTCCGCGCGCGCGATGTGCTCCTCGGCCTTGCCGTGGGAGAAGTTCATGCGCACCACGTCCACGCCGGCATGCGCCATGCGTTCCAGGGTATGGAGGTCGGACGAGGCCGGTCCGAGGGTGGCGACGATCTTGGTGTGGCGGGACATGCGGGACTCCAGCAGGGCGGATGCGGGCAGCTCGGCGCGCGCGGCGCAAGCGGGTGGGCAAGCCGACATTCTAGCCGCAGGCAGGAAAAAGGCCGTCGCGCAGGACGGCCTTCGGGGGCAGGCGTGCTGCGCTGGAGATCAGTCCGCGTAGCGCGCTTCCAGGGCGGCGATCGCGGGCAGGGTCTTGCCTTCGAGGAACTCGAGGAAGGCGCCGCCGCCGGTGGAGATGTAGCCGACGTCCTGGGCGATGTCGAACTTGGCGATCGCAGCCAGCGTGTCGCCGCCGCCGGCGATCGAGAAGGCCTCGGAGTGGGCGATGGCCGAGGCCATCATCTTGGTGCCGCCGGCGAACTGCGGGTACTCGAACACGCCGACCGGGCCGTTCCAGACGATGGTGCCGGCGTGGGCGATGATGTCGGCGAGCTTGGCCGAGCTCTTCGGGCCGAAGTCGAGGATGCGGTCGTGCGGGCCGACCTCGTCCACCGAGATGCGGTTGGCGCGCGCGAGCGCGGAGACCTCGTCGGCCACCACCACGTCCACCGGCAGCGGCACCTCGGCGCCGCGCGCCTTCATGATGTCCATGACCTGCTGGGCCTCGCGCACCATCTCGGGCTCGGCGAGCGATTCGCCGATGCGCTTGCCGGCGGCGAGCAGGAAGGTGTTGGCGATGCCGCCACCGACGATCAGCTGATCGACCTTGTCGGCCAGGGTCTTTAGGATGGTCAGCTTGGTCGACACCTTGGCGCCGCCGACGATGGCGACCAGCGGACGGGCCGGGTCGTGCAGGGCCTTGCCCAGCGCGTCGATCTCGGCGCCCATCAGCATGCCGGCACAGGCGACCGGGGCGAAGCGGGCGATGCCGTGGGTGGTGGCCTCGGCGCGGTGCGCGGTGCCGAAGGCGTCGTTGACGTAGATGTCGCACAGCGCGGCCATCTTCTTGGCGAGTTCCTCGTTGTCCTTCTTCTCGCCCTTGTTGCAGCGGCAGTTCTCGAGCAGCACGACCTCGCCCGGCTTGAGCTCGAAGCCGCCGTCGACCCAGTTCTGGATCAGGCGCACCGGCTTGTCGAGCAGCAGGCCGAGGCGCACGGCCACGGGCATCAGGGAGTCCTCGGCGCGCAGCTCGCCTTCGGTGGGGCGGCCGAGGTGGGAGGTGACCATGACCGCGGCGCCATTGTCGAGGCAGTAGCGGATGGACGGGATCGAGGCGCGGATGCGGGTGTCCTCGGTGATGTTGCCGGCTTCGTCCTGCGGCACGTTGAGGTCGGCGCGGATGAACACCTTCTTGCCGCGCACGTCGAGGTCGGCGAGTTTCTTGACTTGCATGATCTGTTCGGTCTCGTGAAAACGCCCTGCAGGACAGGGCGTTGATGGTTTGCGATGGCCAGCCGGCTTACTTGGCGTTGTAGAAGGCACGGGCGGCGTCGAGCATGCGGCAGGAATAGCCCCACTCGTTGTCGTACCAGGCCAGCACCTTGACCAGCACCGAGCCGTCCTCGCCCTTGATGACGCGGGTCTGGGTGGCGTCGAAGGTGGACGACACGGTGGTGTGGTTGAAGTCGGAGGACACCAGCGGCTCGGTGTTGACCGCGAGGATGCCCTTCAGCGGGCCCTTGGCCGCGGCGGTCATCAGCTCGTTGATCTCTTCCTTGGTGGTGGCGCGCTCGGCGGTGAAGGTGAGGTCGACCAGCGAGACGTTGATGGTCGGCACGCGCAGCGCGAAGCCATCGACCTTGCCGGCGAGCTGCGGCAGCACCAGGCCGACGGCCTTGGCGGCGCCGGTCTTGGTCGGGATGATGTTGGCGGCGGCGGCACGGGCGCGGCGCAGGTCCTTGTGGCGCACGTCCACGGTGACCTGGTCGTTGGTGTAGGCGTGGATGGTGGTCATCAGGCCCTGCTTGATGCCGACGCTGTCGGCCAGGACCTTGGCGACCGGCGCCAGGCAGTTGGTGGTGCACGAGGCGTTGGAGACGACGGTCATGTCGCCGCGCAGCACTTCCTCGTTCACGCCCATGACGATGGTGGTGTCCACGTCGTCGCCGCCCGGGGCGGAGATCAGCACGCGGCGGGCGCCCTGGTCGAGCAGGGCCTGGGCCTTGGCCTTGGTGGTGTAGGCACCGGTGCATTCGAGCAGCACGTCCACGCCGTGGGTGGCCCAGTCCACGCCCTTGGGATCCTTGGTGGAGTAGAAGGGGATCTTCTTGCCGTCGATGATGATGACGTTCTCGCCCTCGGTCTCGACCGAGGTCGCGAAGCGGCCGTGGGTGGTGTCGTACTTGAGCAGGTGGGCGTTGGTGGTCAGATCGCCGGAGGCGTTGATGGCGACCACTTCGAACTCGTTCTGCAGGCCCTGCTCGTAGATGGCGCGCAGCGTGCAGCGACCGATACGACCGAAACCGTTGATGGCGACCTTGATGCTCATCGATGCTTCTCCCTGAAATAACGGTGGAAAACCGGGTGTTTGTGTTTGCCGATGCCCTGCCGGCCGGTGCCGGACCATGCCCTGATGTGCTGCGGGAGCGGTCCGCTTCCGGAGCCGCTCCCGCGCCAGTCTGTCCTCAGAGCACCGACTTCACTGCCTGCACCACCGCCTCCGCGGTGATGCCGAAATACTTGAACAGCTCGCTCGCCGGCGCCGATTCGCCGAAGCGGTCGATGCCGATCACGCGGCCCTCCAGGCCGACGTACTTGTACCAGCCGTCGGTGCTGCCGGCCTCCACCGCGACGCGCGGCAGGCCCGCGGGCAGCACGCTCGCCTTGTAGGCGGCATCCTGGCGGTCGAAGACGTTGGTCGAGGGCATGGACACCACGCGCACGGCGACGCCTTGTTCGCCCAGCGCCTTCTGCGCGGCCATGGCGAGCGCGACCTCGGAGCCGGTGGCGATGATCACCGCCGCCGGATTGCCGCCTTCGGCGTCGGCGAGCACGTAGCCGCCCTTGCGGATCGCGGCGATCTGCTCGGCGCTGCGTGCCTGGAAGGGCAGGTTCTGGCGCGAGAAGCACATCGCGGTGGGGCCATCCTTGCGCTCGATCGCGCTCGCCCAGGCCACGGCCGACTCGGTGGTGTCGCAGGGGCGCCACACGTCCATGTTGGGGATCAGGCGCAGCGTGGCGGTCTGCTCCACCGGCTGGTGGGTGGGACCGTCCTCGCCGAGGCCGATCGAGTCGTGGGTGAACACGAAGATCTGGCGCAGCTTCATCAGCGCGGCCATGCGCAGGGCGTTGCGCGCGTACTCGCTGAACATCAGGAAGGTGGCGGTGTAGGGGATCAGGCCGCCGTGCAGGCTGGCACCGTTGGCGATCGCCGCCATGCCGAACTCGCGCACGCCGTAATACACGTAGTTGCCGCCGCTGGTCTTGCTGACGCCCTTGGCGCCCGACCACAGCGTGAGGTTGGAGCCGGCGAGGTCGGCCGAGCCGCCGAGCAGCTCGGGCAGCCTGGGCGCGTAGGCTTCGATGGCGTTCTGGCTGGCCTTGCGGGTGGCGATGGTCTCGGCCTTGTCGACGACCTTGGCGAGCACCGCGGCGACGTGGGCGTCCCAGTCGGCGGGCAGGTTGCCGGCCATGCGGCGCTCGAATTCGGCGGCGAGCTCGGGGTGGGCGGCGCGGTAGGCGGCGAAGCCGGCGTTCCACTGCGCCTCGAGCGAGGCGCCCTTGGTGCGTGCATCCCAGGCGGCATAGACGTCGGCCGGGATCTCGAAGGGCGGATGGTTCCAGCCGATGTGCGCGCGCGCGGCCTCGATCTCGGCGGCGCCGAGCGGGGCGCCGTGCACGTCGTGGCTGTCCTGCTTGTTGGGGGCGCCGGCGCCGATGATGGTCTTGCAGCAGATCAGCGTGGGCTGGGCGGTGTTGGCCTTGGCCTGCTGGATCGCGGCCTCGATCGCGACCGGGTCGTGGCCCTGCACGTCGCGGAAGACTTGCCATCCATAGGCTTCGAACCTTTTCGGGGTGTCGTCGGTGAACCAGCCGTCGACATGGCCGTCGATGGAGATGTTGTTGTCGTCGTAGAAGGCGATCAGCTTGCCCAGGCCCCAGGTGCCGGCGAGCGAGCAGGCCTCGTGCGAGATGCCTTCCATCAGGCAGCCGTCGCCGAGGAAGACATAGGTGTGGTGGTTGACCACCTCGTGGCCGGGGCGGTTGAACTCGGCGGCGAGGACCTTCTCGGCGAGCGCCATGCCGACCGCGTTGGTGATGCCCTGGCCGAGCGGGCCGGTGGTGGTCTCGACCCCGGGCGCGTAGCCGTACTCGGGGTGGCCGGGGGTCTTGCTGTGCAGCTGGCGGAAGCGCTTGAGCTCCTCGATCGGCAGGTCGTAGCCGGTCAGGTGCAGCAGCGCGTAGATCAGCATCGAGCCGTGGCCGTTGGAGAGCACGAAGCGGTCGCGGTCGGCCCACTTCGGGTTGGCCGGGTTGTGGCGCAGGTGGTGACGCCACAGCACTTCCGCGATCTCGGCCATGCCCATCGGCGCGCCCGGGTGGCCGGAGTTGGCCTGTTGCACGGCGTCCATCGCCAGCGCGCGGATCGCACCGGTGATGGGGTTGAAGACCGGGGGCTTGACGTTGCGGGTCGACTGCATGCTGTTCTCGGGCCGGAGGCCAACATTAGAAAGGCCGCAATTATCCCTTAAAAGGCCTTGTGGTTGGCAATGTTGCAGTGCGATTACGCCGTCCGCGCGGTGTGGCGGATGTGGCGTGGACGCATCCGCCCGCGCCGTGTCCGCGGCCTCAGACCCACTGCCGGCGGCGTTCCATCAGTTTCCAGATCAGCGGCGTCAGGATCAGCTGCATCGCCAGGTCGAGCTTGCCGCCCGGGATCACGATGGTGTTGGCGCGGCTCATGAAGGCGTCGTGGATCATGCGCAGCAGGTAGGGGAAATCCACGCCGCGCGGATCCTTGAAGCGGATCACCACCATGGATTCGTCCTGCGTCGGCACGTCGCGCGCGATGAAGGGGTTCGAGGTGTCGACCACCGGTACGCGCTGGAAGTTGATGTGGGTGCACGCGAACTGCGGGACGATGTAATGAACGTAGTCGTGCATGCGGCGCAGGATGGTGTCCTGGACGGCCTCGGCGGTGTAGCCGCGCAGCTTGGTGTCGCGGTGCAGCTTCTGGATCCACTCCAGGTTGATGATCGGCACCACGCCGATCAGCAGGTCCACATGGCGGGCGATGTTGACGCTCTCGGTCACCAGCGCGCCGTGCAGGCCCTCGTAGAACAGGCAGTCGGTGCCGACCGGCAGGTCTTCCCATTCGGTGAAGGTGCCCATCGGCAGGTTCCAGCGCATGGCCTGGGCTTCGTTGTGGATGTAGTAGCGGCGGCGGCCGGTGGCGGCCTCGCCATAGGCGCGGAACAGGCTCTCGAGCTCGGGCAGCAGGTTGGCCTCGGGACCGAAGTGGCTGATGCCGCGCTTGCCTGCGTTCTCCGCGTCCTCGATCAGCGTCTTCATCTCGGTGCGGGTGTAGCGGTGGAAGCTGTCGCCCTCGACGATCGCGGCGTTGACGTTCTCGCGGTGGAAGATGGCTTCGAAGGTGTGCTTGACCGTCGTGGTGCCCGCGCCGGACGAGCCGGTGACCGCGATGATCGGGTGCTTCATGGACATGATGTGCTCCGCCGCTGGCGTATATCTGAATACGCTTATTGTGTGCCGCCGCAGGGCAGCGGAAAAGGGGCGCCGGCTTCCGGCTGCGCGCCGCACCGGGGCTCAGGAATGCCCCTTGATCCACGCCGACCATTCGGTGAACAGCGCCGGGCTGGCGGCGGCGATCACGCCGCGCTTGATCGCCGGGCCGGACATCAGCTTGCCACCGTCGAGCGCCTCGGCCTGGCCGCCGGCTTCGGCGAGGATCAGGCGTCCGGCCGCGTAGTCCCACAGCATCTGCCCGCCGTGCACATAGACGTCGAGCCGGCCGGCGGCGACGAAGCACCATTCGAGCGCGCTGGAGCCGAAGTTGCGCTGCGAGTAGTAGGGCGGGCGCACGGCCAGCTCGTCGCCGAGATGATGGCTGATGCGCTTGAAGTCGACGCCGGCGACCGCGTCGCCCAGGCTGCTCGCGCACTGGCGCAGCGGCAGCTCGTTGCCATTGAGGAAGGCGCCGGCGCCGCGCGCGGCGTAGAAGGATTCGTCGGTGATCGGGTTGTAGACCACGCCGATCACCGGCTCGTGCTCGATCAGGTAGGCGATCGACACCGCGAACAGCGGGATGCCGTTGGCGAAGTTGGTGGTGCCGTCGATGGGGTCGATGCACCACAGGCCGCGGGCACCCCCGTTCCAGTGTTCGGCCTGTTCGGCCGGGGTCATCTCCTCGCCGAGCACCGCGCCGGGCAGGAACTCCGGCAGCGCCTCGGTGAAGCGGCGCTGGGATTCGAGGTCGGCCTCGGTGAACAGCGAACCATCGGCCTTGCGATTGCGCGAGGACTTCAGGTAACGCGGCAGGATTTCTTCGCGCGCGATGTCGCGGACCAGGGATTCGAGCGCGCGGGCACGGGCGAGACGCTGCGAGGCTGTGGGCATGGGGACTTCCTTGCCGGTCGGATGGGCGGGGCGCAGCCTATAATCTTACGATGATTTCACGCTTCCACTTTCCCGGCCGTCTGCCCGCAGCGGGCGAACTCGAGCTCCCCGACGCGCTCGCCCACCATGCGGTGCGCGTGCTGCGCCTGCGCGACGGCGAGCGCATCGTGCTCTTCGACGGCGAAGGCGGGGAGGCCGAGGCGACGCTGCAGGTGCGCGGCAAGGCGGCGTGGGCGCAGGTCGAGGCGCGCCGCGAGGTCGATCGCGAGTCGCCGCTCGCCATCGTGCTGGTGCAGGCCCTGGCGGCCGGCGACAAGATGGACTGGGTGGTGCAGAAGGCGGTCGAGCTCGGGGTGAGCGCGATCCAGCCGGTGCAGGCGGAGCGCTCGGTGCTGCGCCTCGCCGGCGAGCGCGCCGACAAGCGCCTGGCGCACTGGCAGCAGGTGGCGGTGTCGGCCTGCGAGCAGTGCGGCCGCAACCGCCTCCCCGAGATCCGCCCGCTGCAGCCGCTGGCGAGCTGGCTGGCGGCGCACCGCGATGCGCTCAACTACGTGCTCGCGCCCGGCGGCGCAGCGGGTTTCGCCGCAGAGCCGGCGCCGCAGGCCGCGGTGCATCTGCTCGTCGGTCCGGAGGGCGGCTGGAGCGAGGGCGAGATGGCGGCCTTCGACGCCGCCGGCTGCCGCCGCGTGCGCCTGGGGCCGCGGGTGCTGCGCACCGAGACCGCGGGCCTGGCGGCGATCGCCGCGCTGCAGAGCCGCTGGGGCGATTTCTGAGGCAGGGCCCCCGTACTCCGGCCGGACGTGTCGCACGTCGTCGACGGCGAGCGCCGCATCTCGCCGCCTGGCCGCCCTACTTGCCTAGCAGCGGTTTCACCACCCGGCGCAAGGCGCTGTCTTCCGGATGGGGCTGGACGGTGAAACCGAGTCCCTGCATCAGGCGCAGCATCTTGGCGTTCTTGCCCAGCACGTCGCCGAAGATGGCGCGACAGCCCTTGTTGCGCGCGACCTCGATGATGGCGCCCATCAGCCGGCGGCCCAGGCCGTAGCGCTGCCAGGCGTCCGACACCACCAGCGCGAACTCCACCGATCCGCCGTCCTCGGCGAGCGCGTAGCGCGCGCTGCCGATCATCTGCTCGTTGCCGCGTTCGTCGAGGGTGGTGGCGATCAGCGCCATCTCGCGGTCGTAGTCGATCTGCGTGAAGCGCGCGACCAGCGCCGGGCTGAGCTCCTCGATTTCCTCCATGAAGCGCATGAAGCGGGTTTCCGCGCTCAGGCTCTCGAAGAAGCCGAGCAGCAGCTGCGCGTCCTCGGGGCGCACCGGCCGCGTGCGCACCGCGCGGCCGTCACCGATCTTCCAGTCCTGGACCAGATGCAGCGGATAGGGATGGATCGCCATGTGCGCGTAGCGGTCGCTGCCCGCGGGCAGGCCCTGGTCGATGAGCACGCGCGCGTCGGCGGCGATCGCGCCCTCGGCATCCACGATCAGCGGGCCGATCTCCAGCTCGCGTACCGCGGGCAGCTCGCACACCAGATCCGACACGGCCACCAGCACCTGTTCGATCGCGCTGCGGTTGAGCGTGCCGGGCTGGCTGCGCGGGCCCTGGGTCGCTGGGGGCAGGGCCGAGTCGATGAGGTCGCGCGCCAGCACCGCGTTGAGCGGCGGCAGCGCGAAGGTGCGGGGCGCCGAGGCATCGTGCGGGCCGAGACTGATCACCGGGCCGAAGATCGCGTCGCGATGCACCTGGATGCTCAGCTCGCGCGCGCGCGGCCGGTACAGGTAGGGCTCGATCGACACGCCGTTGATGTGCGCCTCGGGGTGGCGGATGCGCACCGTGTCGACGATGTCGTGATAGGCGCTCCACACCGACTCGGTGGTGTTGAGGTTGAGGCGCACGCCGCCGGACTCGGACTTGCTGGAGACTTCGGGGGCGTCGACCTTCATCGCCACCGGGAAGCCCACCTGTTCGGCGACGAACAGCGCCTCGGTGGCATCGCGGGCGACCGTGGTGTGGGTGACCGGAATGCCGAAGCTGCGCAGCAGCGCCTTCGACTCCATGGCCGACAGGATGTGGCGGCGCTGGTTGAGCAGGCTCTCGACGAGCACGCGCGCGCCACCGCTGCGGCGCCAGGCGGTGGCGCTGCCCCCGCCGGCGGTCTGCAGCAACAGGGTCTGGCTGCGGTGGAAGCGCGAGATGTTGTGGAACAGCTCGATCGCCGCCTCCGGCGAGGAGAACACCGGGATTCCTGCCTTCTCCAGCAGGGTGCGCGCCTCGGCCACCTGGCCGCCGCCCATCCAGCAGCAGCACAGCTTGAGCCGCACCTGGGCGGCGAGGTCGATGATCTCCTGCGCGACCTCGACCGGATCGACGAGCGCGTGCGGCGACAGGATCACCAGCAGGTTCGACACGGCGCCGTCCTCGGCGAGCGCGAGGATGGCGTCGCGGTAGAGCTGCGCGCTGGCGTCGCCGCCGAGGTCGAGCGGGTTGTGGGTGCGGCGCTCGCGACCGCCCAGGCGCTCGAGCGCGGCGATCGTCGGCGAGCCTAGGTTCACCAGTCCGGTGCCGAGGTCCTTGGCGCGGTCGGCGGCGAGGTCGGCCGGGCCGCTGCCGTTGGAGACGATGGCGAGGCTGTCCTCGCGCGGACGGAAGCCGCAGGACAGGGCCTTGGTGGCGAAGAACAGCTGGTCCACGTTCTGCACCCGCACCACGCCGGCGCGGCGCATCGCGGCCTCGAACACCACGTCGGCCAGCGCCGCGGTGGCGGCGGCCGGGGTGCTGCCATCGGCGTGGCCGTGGCGTCCTGCCTTGAGCAGGATGATCGGCTTGACGCGCGCGGCCGAGCGCAGCGCGCTCATGAAGTGGCGGGCGTTACGTACATGGTCGACGTAGAGCAGGATGTAGCGCGTCTGCAGGTCGTGGGTCAGGTACTCGAGGGTTTCGCCGAAGTCGATGTCCACCGTGCCGCCGAGCGAGATCACCGAGGAGAAGCCGACGCCGTTGGTCAGCGCCCAGTCGAGCACGACCGAGCACATCGCGCCCGATTGCGAGACCAGGGCGATCTCGCCGGGCTTGACGGTGATGCGGGTGAGCGCGGCATTGAGCCCGCTGCCGGGACGGGCGATGCCGATGCTGCCGGGGCCGAGCAGGCGCAGCCCGGTCTCGCGCGCGGTCTCGATGATGCGGCGTTCGAGCGTGTGCCCGGTGGCGCTGACGATCACCGCGTTGCGCACCCTGCTGCGCCCGCACTGCGCGGTCACGCTGTGCAGCACGCGCGCCGGGGTGGCGATGATGGCGAGATCGACCGGGCGGCCGATGTCCTCGATCGAGCGGTGGCAGGGATGGTCCTGGATGCTCTCGTACTTGGGATTGACCGCATACAGGCTGCCGCGATAGCCGCCTTCCATCAGGTTGCGGAAGATCATGCGCCCGACCGAACCCGGCGCGTCGGAAGCGCCGATGACGGCGATCGATGCGGGTTCGAAGGCGGTGCTCAGAGCGTGGGGGCCGGCCATGGTGTGCGCGCTGCAGGTTGGATGGGGAATGAAGTGATACCAGTTTGTTTGTGATCGAGATTTGACTTGTATCAGCCGGCCGCGTCCCTGGCGCCGACGGCAATGAAAAACGGCCGTCGAGACGGCCGTCGGATGCTGCAGGGGCTTGCGGGCGCCGCCGGCCCGCAAGCCGGATCAGCGCTCGTCGAAGCTGATCCTCAGGCGCTTGGTGGTGGCGCGCGCCTGGCAGCTCAGCACGTAGCCCTGCGCGACCTCGTCGGCCTCGAGCGTGAAGTTCTTGTCCATCACGACCTCGCCTTCCGTGACCTTGGCGCGGCAGGTGCAGCACACGCCGGCCTTGCACGAGAAGGGCAGGTCGAGACCGGCGTTGAGGCCGGCGTCGAGCAGGTGCTCGTCCGGACCGATCGCGATCTCGTGCTCCTTGCCGTCCAGCACCAGGGTCATGGTGATGTCCTTGGCCGCCGCGGCGACCGCCTCGGCGGTGCTCGAGGCGCCGACCGGGTGGGCGCCGGCGGGCAGGTTGGCGGTGAAGCGCTCGGTGCGGATGCGGTCGGCGGGCACGCCGGCCTGGACGAGTGCGTTCTCGGTGGCGGTGATCATCTCGTCCGGGCCGCAGATGAAGACCTCGTCCATGCTGCCCACCGGGAGCAGGGCGTCGATGATCGCCCGCACCTTGTCGCCGTCGATGCGGCCCTGCAGCAGATCGACTTCCTGCGCCTGGCGCGAGAGCACATGGATCATGGTCAGGCGGTCGCGGTAGCGGTCCTTGAGGTCCTGCAGGTCCTCGTTGAACATCACCGTGGACATGCGGCGGTTGCCGTAGATCAGCGTGAACTTGGAGTCCGGCTGCTCCTCGAGCGTGCTCGCGGCGATCGACAGGATGGGCGTGATGCCCGAGCCGGCGGCGAAGCCGACGCGGTGGATCGCACGCTTCTTCTTGACCACGAAGCGGCCATCGGGCGGCATCACCTGGATGGTGTCACCGGCCTTGATGGCGCGCGTGGCCCAGTTCGAGAACAGGCCGCCCTCGACCGGGCGGATGCCGATCTCGAGCTCGCCGTCGCGGGCCAGGCGGCTGCGCGGGCTGCTGATCGAGTAGTTGCGGCGTACGTCCTGGCCGTCGATGGTGGCGCGCAGGGTGAGGAACTGGCCCGGCTCGAAGGCGAAACGCTCGCGCTCGGCCTCGGGGATGGCGAAGGTGATCGCCACCGCGCCGGCAGCCTCGGGGCTCACGCGCTTGACGGCGAGTTCTTGAAAACGGAGTGCGGACATTGTGTGTGCTCCGACCTTAATAGGGTTTGAAGTAATCGAAGGGCTCCTGGCAGTCGAGGCACTTGTACAGCGCCTTGCAGGCCGTGGACCCGAACTCGGAGGTGACGACGGTGTGGGTGGAGCCGCACTGCGGACAGGCGACCGCCTCGGTCGGCTGCCGGCGCACGAACTTCAGCACGCTGACCTCGCCGGCGCCGCTGCCGCAGGTGCGGTGGGGCGGGGCGATGCCGTAGGCGCGCAGCTTCTCCTTCGCCTCGTCGCTCATCCAGTCGGTGGTCCAGGCCGGCGCGAGCTGGGTGATCACCCGCGCCTCGATGCCGGCCTGTTCCAGGCTCGCCCGCACGTCGTCCTCGATCTGTCCCATGGCGGGGCAGCCGCTGTAGGTCGGGGTGATGACCACCTCGATGCCCGCCGGCGTTTGCCGCACGTCCCGCAGGATGCCCAGCTCGCGCAGGGTCACCACCGGGATCTCCGGGTCGGTCAGGGGCTCGAGGGTGGCCCAGATCTTGTCCACGACGCTGCTCATGGCCTTCGTCCTTACCAGGTGGCGCCCGGGTGGGCGCGGGCCAGGCCCTGCATCTCGCCGAGCAGGTAGCTCAGGTGCTCGGAGTGCAGGCCGATCTTGCCCTCGGTCACGTAGCCGTGGAAGTTCGGGCGGGTCAGCGTGGCTTCGGCCAGGGCGTCGTTCACCAGCGCATCCCAGGCCGGGCGCAGCGCCCACACGTCGATGCCGATCTTGGCCGCCACCGCGGCGCCTTCGGCCGGGCTGGTGGTCCAGAACTCCTCGGTGTAGGGCATGAGGTGGTTCACCGCGGCCTGGGCGCGGGCGTGCGATTCCTCGGTGCCGTCGCCCATGCGCACCAGCCAGTCACGCGAATGGTGCAGGTGGTAGCTGGTTTCCTTCAGCGACTTTGCGGCGATCGCGGCGAGGCTGGCGTCGGCGGACTGCTGCAGGCCGTCCCACACGTGCACCATCAGCGCCGAGTACAGGAAATTGCGCACGATGGTGGTGGCGTAGTCGCGGTCGGCCGCGGCGTAGCCGACCAGCGGCCCGTGGTGCGGGAGTTCCAGCAGCGTGTAATTGCGGAACTCGTGCGGGCCGCGGAAGTAGGCCAGCTTGTCCTCGGTCGCGTCGCCGCCCATCAGCTCGGCCGCGCGCTGGTACAGCAGGCGGGCCTGGCCGATGAGGTCGAGGCTGACGTTGGCGAGCGCCATGTCTTCCTCGAGGATGGGGCCGTGCCCGCACCATTCGGCGTTGCGCTGACCGAGCACGACGGCGTTGTCGGCCAGGTGCAGCAGGTAGTCGATCGGCGTGCTCATTACATGTGCCCCACTTCTTCAGGGATTTCGTAGAAGGTCGGATGGCGGTAGATCTTGTCGGCCGCGGGGTCGAACAGTTCGCCCTTGTCGTCCGGGTTGCTGGCGGTGA
Organism: Thauera sp. GDN1; assembly: GCF_029223545.1. Taxonomy (NCBI): domain Bacteria; kingdom Pseudomonadati; phylum Pseudomonadota; class Betaproteobacteria; order Rhodocyclales; family Zoogloeaceae; genus Thauera; species Thauera sp. GDN1. The sequence continues at coordinate 1,219,727 of NZ_CP097870.1, forward strand.
TCGCCACCGAGGGCACCACCCAGATGCTCACGCCTTCCTGGCGGCGGGTGTAGACGTCGCGCGCCATGTGCAGGGCCTGGGCGGCGTCGGCCGCGTGCAGGCTGCCGCAGTGCTTGTGCTCGAGGCCTTGCTTGCTGCGGACGAAGACTTCCCAGAGGGGCCAATCCTTGAGTGCGGGGGTGTTCATGCTGCCTCCTTCAGTGCGCGTTCTTTTTGCTTGCGGGCGTAGGCCTGAGCCGCATCGCGGACCCACTGGCCATCGTTGTGAGCCTTGACCCGGGTGGCCAGGCGTTCCTTGTTGCACGGTCCGTTGCCTTCGACGGTGTTCCAGAACTCGGCCCAGTCGATCTGGCCGTAGTCGTAGTGCTGGCGCGCCTCGTTCCACTTCAGCTCGGGGTCGGGCAGGGTCACGCCCAGGACCTTGGCTTGCGGCACGGTGGCGTCGATGAACTTCTGGCGCAGGTCGTCGTTGCTGATGCGCTTGATGCCCCAGCGCATGCCCTGCGCGCTGTGCGGGCTGTCGGCATCCGGCGGCCCGAACATGGCCAGGCACTTCCACCAGTAGCGGTTGACCGCGTCCTGCACCATCGCGCGCTGCTCGTCGGTGCCCTTCATCATCACCAGCAGGGCCTCGTAGCCCTGGCGCTGGTGGAAGGACTCTTCCTTGCACACGCGGACCATGGCGCGGGCGTAGGGGCCGTAGGAGCAGCGGCACAGCGGGACCTGGTTCATGATCGCCGCGCCATCGACCAGCCAGCCGATCACGCCGACGTCGGCCCAGTTCAGGGTCGGGTAGTTGAAGATCGAGCTGTACTTGGCCTTGCCGGAGTGCAGGCCCTCGAGCATCTGGTCGCGGCTGGTGCCCAGCGTCTCGGCCGCCGAGTACAGGTAGAGGCCGTGGCCGCCCTCGTCCTGGACCTTGGCGATCAGGATGGCCTTGCGCTTGAGGCTGGGGGCGCGCGAGATCCAGTTGCCCTCGGGCAGCATGCCGACGATCTCGCTGTGGGCGTGCTGGCTGATCTGGCGGACCAGGGTCTTGCGATAGGCCTCGGGCATCCAGTCCTGCGGCTCGATGCGGCCGTCGGCGTCGATGCGGGCCTCGAATGCGGCTTCCTGGTCGCTCGGCGCATTGGCGACCGGGGCCAGTTTCTTTCCGGACTCGTCCGGAATGTCCATTGCCTGGGTGTACATGTGTTTCCTCCTAGCAAACACCGCTCCGGGGGATACCGGAACGGAACGCGGGACGTGGATCTGGCCCGCCCTCTCCTCAATGGTCCGCCGCGCCCGGGGCGCAGCGGGTGTTCATGCCATCCATGCCGGCGGGCGCTTGTCGAAGAAGGCGGCGAAACCTTCGCGCGCCTCGTCGGTTGCGCGCTGGCGCGCGATGCGGATGGCGGTTTCCTCTGCGACCGCGTCGTCGATCGGCCGCCCCGACAGGGCCGCGATCAGCTGCTTGGCGGCGAGCTGGGCCTGCGGCCCGCAGGCGAGCAGTGCCTGGACCAGTCGGTCGAGCGCCGCGTCGAGTTCATCCAATGCGACGACCTCGTTGACCAGGCCCATGGCTTCGGCTTCCGCGGCGCCGAAGCGTTCGGCGCTCTGGAAGTAGCGCAGCGCGTGGCGCGGACCGATGGCACGCAGCACGTAGGGGCTGATCACCGCGGGGATGATGCCGAACTTGACCTCGGAGGTCGCGAAGCTGGCATTGTCCGCCGCGATCGCCATGTCGCAGGCTGCGGCAAGGCCGGTGCCACCACCCAGCGCCGCACCCTGCACGCGGGCGATGGTCGGCTTCGACATCCCGGACAGCGCGCGCAGCATGGCGGCGAACTTGCGCGAATCGGCGAGGTTCCCGGCCTCGGTGCTGTCGGCGGCGCGGCGCATCCAGTTGAGGTCGGCGCCGGCCGAGAAGTGCTTGCCGCGACCGGCCAGCACCACCACGCGCACGCTGGCGTCGGCGTCGAGTTCGACGCAGGCGGCAGCGAGCTCGGCGATGAGCTGCTCGTTGAAGGCGTTGAACACCTCCGGGCGGTCCATCCAGATGGTGGCGACCGCGCCGCGGCGTTCGATGGCGAGGGTTTCGTAATTCATGGCCCTGTCCCGTGCCTCAGACGCGCTCGATGATCATCGCGATGCCCTGGCCGACGCCGATGCACATCGTGCACAGCGCGTAGCGGCCGTTGCGGCGCTGCGGCTCGTAGGCGGCGGTGGTCACCAGGCGCGCGCCGCTCATGCCGAGCGGGTGACCCATGGCGATCGCGCCGCCGTTGGGGTTGACGCGCGCTTCGTCGTCGGCGAGGCCGAGGTCGCGGACCACGGCGAGCGCCTGCGCGGCGAAGGCTTCGTTGAGCTCGATGACGTCCATCTGCTCGAGCGTGAGGCCGGCCTTGGCCAGCACCTTGCGCACCGCGGGCGCCGGACCGAAGCCCATGATGCGCGGCGGCACGCCGGCGGTGGCCATGGCGACGACACGCGCACGCGGGGTCAGGCCGTACTTCGCAGCGGCGGCCTCGGAGGCCAGCAGCACGGCGCAGGCGCCGTCATTGACGCCCGAGGCGTTGCCCGCGGTGACGCTCAGCTCGGGGCCGTTGACGCCCTTGAGCTTGGCCAGCATCTCCAGCGTGGTTTCGGGGCGCGGATGTTCGTCGGTGTCGAACAGGATCGGGTCGCCCTTCTTGCGCGGGATCTCGACCGGCACCAGCTCGTCCGCGAAGCGGCCGGCGGCGTGGGCCGCGGCCCAGCGCTGCTGCGAGCGCAGCGCGAAGGCGTCCTGGTCGGCGCGCGAGATGTTGAACTCGGCGGCGACGTTGTCCGCGGTCTGCGGCATCGAGTGCGTCTCGTACAGCTTCTTCATCATCGGGTTGATGAAGCGCCAGCCGATCGTGGTGTCGTAGATCGCGGCCTGGCGGGAGAAGGCCGACTCGGCCTTGCCCATCACGAAGGGCGCACGCGACATGCTCTCGACGCCGCCGGCGATCATCAGCTCGGTCTCGTCCGACTTGATCGAGCGCGCGGCCAGGCCGATGGCGTCCATGCCGGAGCCGCACAGGCGGTTCACCGTGGTGCCCGGCACCTCGATCGGCAGCCCGGCGAGCAGGCCGGACATGCGCGCGACGTTGCGGTTGTCTTCGCCGGCCTGGTTGGCGCAGCCGTAGATGATGTCCTCGACGGCGGCCCAATCGACCTGCGGGTTGCGCGTCATCAGCGCCTTGAGCGGCACGGCGCCGAGGTCGTCGGCGCGGACCGCCGCCAGGGTGCCGCCGTAGCGGCCGATCGGGGTGCGGATGGCGTCGCAGATGAAGGCTTGGGTCATCGCCAGCTCCTTACAGTTGCTTCGGGCGCTGATCGATGACGCGGCGAGCCTTGCCGGTCAGCGTGCGCGGAATGGCTTCGAACTCCATCACGTTCACCTTGGTGCTGATGCCGATGATGGTCTTGATGTGGTGCTGTAGCTCGCGGGCGATGTTCTCCGTCTCGGTGCGGCTGAGCTTGCCCGACAGTTCGCGCTGGACCTCGACGCGGATCTCGACGTTGTCGAGGTGGCCGTCGCGGGTGAGCACGATCTGGTAGTTCCCCGACAGGCGCTTGTCGCGCAGGATCTGCTCCTCGATCTGGGTCGGGAACACGTTCACCCCGCGCACGATCAGCATGTCGTCCGAGCGCCCGGTGATCTTGCCGATGCGGCGGAACGAACGCGCGGTCGGCGGCAGCAGGCGGGTGAGGTCGCGGGTGCGGTAGCGGATGACCGGGAAGGCTTCCTTGGTCAGCGAGGTGAACACCAGCTCGCCTTCCTCGCCGTCGGGCAGTACCTCGCCGGTCTCGGGATCGATGATCTCGGGGTAGAAGTGGTCTTCCCAGATCACCGGACCGTCCTTGGTCTCGATGCACTCGCAGGCCACGCCCGGGCCCATCACTTCGGTCAGGCCGTAGATGTCGATGGCGTCGATGCCGAGCTTGCGCTCGATCTCGGCGCGCATGCCTTCGCCCCAGGGCTCGGCACCGAACACGCCGACCTTCAGCGAGATCTCGTCCGGCTTGATGTTGAGGCGCTCGAACTCCTCGGCGATCACCAGCGAGTAGGACGGCGTGACCATGATCGCGTCGGGGCGGAAGTCCATGATCTGCTGGACCTGCTTCTCGGTCTGGCCGCCGGACATCGGCACCACCGTGCAGCCGGCGCGCTCGATGCCGTAGTGGGCGCCGAGGCCGCCGGTGAACATGCCGTAGCCGTATGCGTTGTGCACCATGTCGCCGGCGCGCACGCCCGCCGCGCGCAGCGAGCGGGCGACGACGTCGGCCCAGTTGTCGAGGTCACGCTTGGTGTAGCCGACCACCACCGACTTGCCGGTGGTGCCGCTCGAGGCGTGCAGGCGGGCGACCTTGTCGCGCGGCACGGCAAAGAGGCCGAAGGGGTAGTTGTCGCGCAGGTCCGTCTTGGTCATGAACGGGAACTTGGCGAGGTCGGCCAGCGACTTCAGGTCGTCGGGGTGCACGCCCGCTTCCTCGCAGCGCTTGCGGTACGGTGCCACGTTGTCGTAGGTGTGGCGCACCGACCACTGCAGGCGCTGCAGCTGGAGGGCGGAGATCTCGTCGCGGCTGGCGGTTTCGATCGGGTCGAGGTCGCCGGGACTGGGGCTTTTCACGGTCATGGTCTTGTCTTCTCCTCTCTGTTCTGGGGTGGCCGTTCAGGCCCGTTCGGCCGCCAGGCCGGCGATCACTTCGCCGGAAATGCGGTAGCTCTTGCCGCGGAAAAGCGCGACCGTCCGGCCGGCGCTGTCACGCACGGTGACGTCATAGACGCCGGTGCGGCCCGACGCCGAGCGCTCGACCGCTTCGGCCTGCAGGGTGTCGCCTTCCTTGCCCGGGGCGACGAAGTCGATGTTGCAGCCCGAGGCCACGGTGTTGCGGTTGTAGGCGTTGCAGGCGTAGGCGAAGGCGGTGTCGGCGAGGCTGAAGATCAGGCCGCCGTGGCAGATGTGGTGCCCATTCACCATGTCGCTGCGCACCCGCATGCTCAGCGTGGCGGTGCCGGGACCGACGCTGTCGATGCGCATGCCGAGCGCCTGGGCGGCGCGGTCGCGCGACCACATCGCCGTCGCGACGGCTTCGGCCAGCGCCTGCGGATCGGTGGGGATGTCGTGACGTTCAGTCATGGATCTTCTTTCCGGCAAGGACGCGCTGCTGGATCAGCGGCGAGACGCGGTAACGGTCCTCGCCGTAGAAGCGGGCGAGATTGGAGAGCACGTTGCAGATGGTCGGCAGGCCGACGCGGTCTGCCCATTCCAGCGGTCCGCGCGGATAGTTCACGCCCAGTTTCATCGCCGCATCGGCGCCGGCGGCGTCGCACACGCCCTGGTTCACCGCATCGGCGGCCTCGTTGGCGAGCGTCGCCACGGTGCGCATGACGGCCAGGCCAGGGGTGTCGCCGAGGCGGCAGACCTCGAAGCCGGCGGCCTGCAGCAGGCCGATGGCCGCGCCAACCGCGGGTGCGAAACAGTTGATCGCGGCGCCGACGGCGATGCGGGTCGCGCTCGCGTAGTCGAGGGCGAGGTCGATCAGCACCACATTGGCGATGCCCATTTCCGCGGCGCGCTGGGTGGCGGTGCGGCCGTCGGTGACGAAGATCACCGCGCCGCCGACCTCGGCGATGCGGCCGTCGGCGGCCTCGCCCCAGGAGTGGGGGATGTTGCGTTCGAACAGGCGGTCGGCGAGCGCATGTACCGCGGCCGAGTGGCCGTGCAGCACGACCTCGCCCGGTGCCTGCTGTGCCACCGCGACCTGCGCTTCGGGACGTTCGGCGCCTTCGCGGTAGTCGTAGAAGCCGCGGCCCGACTTGCGGCCGTAGAAGCCCGCATCGACCAGTTCCTGCTGGATCAGCGAGGGCGTGAAGCGCGGATCGTTGTAGAAGGCATTCCACACCGAGCGGGTCACGGCGAAGTTCACGTCATGGCCGATCATGTCCATGAGCTCGAACGGCCCCATGCGGAAGCCGCCGGCGTCGCGCATGATCGCGTCCAGCGTCGCGCAGTCGCCGCCGCCCTCGTTCACGATGCGCAGCGCCTCGGCGTAGTAGGGGCGGGCGACGCGGTTGACGATGAAGCCCGGCGTCGAGCGCGCATGCACCGGCGTCTTGCCCCAGGCCGCGGCGGTGGCGAACAGGGTGTCGGCGATGGCGCGGTCGGTGGCGAGCCCGGAGACGATCTCCACCAGCTTCATCAGCGGCGCGGGGTTGAAGAAGTGCAGCCCGGCCAGGCGCTCGGGGCGCCGGAGCGCGGCGCCGATCGAGGTCACCGAGATCGACGAGGTGTTGGTGCCGAAGATGCAGTCGGCGCCGACGATGTCTTCCAGGTCGCGGTACAGCTTCTGCTTGGCTTCCAGGTTTTCGACGATGGCTTCGACCACCAGGGCGGCGTCGGCCAGGTCGGCGAGCTGTTCGACGGCAACCAGGCGAATGCCGGCGGCCTGCGCGGACTCGGCGCTCATCCTGCCCTTGTCGGCGAGCTTGCCGAACTGGGCGCGGATGCCTTCGATCGCCTTCGCGGCGGCGCCCGGGCGGTTGTCGAGGAGCTTGACCACGTGGCCGGCGGCGGCCGCCACCTGGGCGATGCCGGCACCCATGGCGCCGGTGCCGACCACGGCGATGATGGCCGAGGCGGGCAGCGGCGGCGCGGACGGCTTGGAGGTCTGGGTGTCGGTCACGCTCATTCCCCCGTGAACTTCGGTGCGCGCTTTTCCATGAAGGCGGCGACGCCCTCGGCGTAGTCCGGGCTCCAGCCCAGCTCGCGCATGAAGCCGCCCTCGAAGGAGAGCTGCTGCTCGAGCGTGTGGCCGGGCGCGGCGTGCATCGCCTGGCGGGTGCGCACCAGCGCCTTGGTCGGCATCGTCGCGAGCTGCGCGGCGAGCGCTTCCACCTTGGCGCCGAACTCGGCGTCGTCGTACGCGGCCCAGATCAGCCCCCACTCGGCGGCCTTGTCGGCGGGCAGCTTGTCGGCCAGCATCGCCAGGCCCATCGCGCGCGCCATGCCGACGCGCTGGGGCAGGAACCAGGTGCCGCCGGTGTCCGGGATCAGGCCGATCTTGCTGAAGGCCTGCAGGAAGGAGACCGACTTCGCCGCCACCACCAGGTCGCAGGCCAGCGCCACGCTGGCGCCGGCGCCTGCGGCGATGCCGTTGACCGCGGCGATGGTGGGCACGCGCAGGTTCTGCAGGCGCAGCACCAGCGGCTTGTAGTTGTTCTCGACCACGTTGCCGATGTCGGGCATCTTGCCGTCGGCGGCGGCCATGTCCGGGTCGGCGAGATCCTGGCCGGCGCAGAAGGCACGGCCGGCGCCGGTGAGCACCAGCACGCGCGCGGCCTTGTCGGCCTGGATGCGGTCGAGCGCGTCACGCAGCTCGGCGTGCATCTCGCCGGTGAAGCTGTTGAGCTTGTCGGGGCGGTTCAGCGTCAGGCGGGCGATGCCCGCGTCCACTGCAAACTGGATGTTCCTGTATTCCACGGACGGCTCCTCAGACGTGGTAGCGACGCTGGACGACACGGAAGCGGTTGGCGACGAAGGCCGAATCCGAATACGAGGCGTTGGCCGACGGGTTGCCACCGGTGCCGTGGTAGTCGGAGAAGGCCGCCGACTGGTTCACGAAGATGCCGCCGGTGAGGTTGATCGACAGGGCGACCTTGCCGCGCCAGGTGGCCTCGGTCATCGCGTCGATGACGTCCTGCCGGGTGGAGTAGAGGCCGACCGTCAGCGCGCCATGGGTCCTGACCACGCGCTCCGAGAGCGCGATCGCGGCGGCGGTGTCGGCGACCTTGACGATGAAGCTGATCGGGCCGAAACGCTCTTCCATGTAGGCCTTCTCGTCGGCCGCGTCGCAAGCCAGCAGCACCGGCGTGCGCACCTTGGCGCCGGGGAACTCGGGGTTGTCGAGCTTCTGCGAGGCGAGCACGACCTTGCCCAGCGCGCCGCTGTTGGCGATCTCGATGCGCTCGGCGGTGTCGGCGGACTGGATCGCACCCAGCACCGCGAAGGCGACTTCCGGCTTGGACAGGAAGCGCTCGACCGCGCGGGCGAGATCGGCGCAGACCTCGTCGTAGCTCTTGTGGCCGTCCTCGGTGTCGATGCCGCCGGCGGGCACGAAGATCGCTTGCGAGGTGGTGCACATCTGGCCCGAGTACAGCGACAGCGTGAACGCGAGGTTGCCCAGCATCGCCTTGTAGCTGTCGGTGGAGTCGATGACGATGTTGTTGACGCCGGCGAGCTCCGCGTAGACCTGGGCCTGGCGGCAGTTGTCGATCAGCCACTGGCCGAACACGTTGCTGCCGGTGAAGTCGATCGACTGCACCGCGGGGTGGGTGGCGAGCGCCTGGGTGACGGTGCGCGCGGTGGCCACGCACAGGCTCACCAGGTTGGGGTCGATGCCGTTCTCGGCGAGCACTGCGCGGATCGTGCGCACGGTGATCGCGGCCGGCAGGATGGCGTTGCTGTGCGCCTTGACGATGACCGCGTTGCCGGTGGCGAGCGCGGCGAACAGGCCCGGGTAGGTGTTCCAGGTCGGGAAGGTGCCGCAGCCGATCACCAGGCCGACGCCGCGGCCGACGATCTGGAAGTGCTTCTTCATGACCAGCGGCGGGTTCTTGCCCTGCGGCTTCTCCCAGGTGGTCTCGGCCGGCACGAAGCTCTGCTCGCGCCAGGCGTAGGTCACGGCCTCGAGGCCGCGGTCCTGGGCGTGCGGGCCGCCGGCCTGGAAGGCCATCATCCAGCCCTGACCGGTGGTCATCATGACCGCGTGGGCGATCTCGAAGCTCTGCTTGTTCAGGCGGTCGAGGATCTCCAGGCAGATGCCGGTACGACCGTCGGCGCCGATGCCCTGCCAACCCTTCATGGCCTCGAGGCCCGCGGCGATCAGCGCGTCGGGTTCGCACACCGGGTAGCTGACGTCCAGCGCGACGCCGTAGGGCGAGGTCTCACCGCCGTGCCAGCCGGTCTGGCCGGGCTGGTCGAGCTCGAAGCGCTTGCCCAGGTTGGCCTCGAAGGCGCGCTTGCCTTCGTCGGGCGCGTTCTCGCCGTAAAGCTTGGGGCTCGGCATCTCGGGGAAGGGAGACCAGTAGCCGCGCGTGGCGATGGCTTTGAGGGCGCTTTCGAGGGTGGCGCGATGCTTCTCGAGCAGGGGGTGGGTCATCGGTCTCTCCATGTGGGTGGTCTTCTGGTGCAAACGATACGAACTGATTTGGATTGTGTCAATGCTTTGTATCTGTTCTGGACGAGGTCATGCTTCGAGATTCCCTTATCCGGAACAGCTTAACTAAAAAGGAAGTCACGTAAAAACAATGAGCTATGGCGTAGTTTTGGCGCTTTGAATCCCGTTGGGTGCTGTCTGAAAAAGTTCATCGCGCAGATTGTGAGTATGAAAGCGATACTTGTAAGTTGATGGTGATGTATCATTGAGTATCACAAAAACATCCCTGGAGCTTGCTCCCGCCAGGCCCCGGGGCGCAGGCGCCTCCGCTGCCATCCGCGCCGCCTTTGCGCCCGCCGGTCCGGCAACGACTCCCTCGATCCTCGATGCTCATGACCCATTCGCTCCTTCCCGCGCGCCGTCCGGGCGCTAGGCGTCACGCCACGGAATCGATAGACTTCCGCCCCCCAGGCGCCGGTCACGAAATTCAGCCCGTGAGCACATCCATCCAAGACCGTCTCGAAGCGTTTCGCAAGCAGGACCGCATCCAGGCAGGGTCGCTGATCATCTCCGTCTTCGGCGACGCAGTCGTGCCGAGGGGCGCGCGCGTCTGGCTGGGCAGCCTCATCCGTCTGCTCGAGCCGCTGGGCTTGAACGAGCGTCTGGTGCGGACCTCGGTGTTCCGTCTCGTGCGCGACGAGTGGTTGTGCAGCGAGCCGCGTGGCCGCCGTACCGACTATCTGCTGACCGCCTCGGGCATGCAGCGCATCGAGGAGGCCTCGCGCCGCATCTACGCGTCCCATGCGCAGGTCTGGGACCGGCGCTGGCGGCTGATCCTCACGGTCGGCGAGCTTGCCGCCAAGGATCGGGAGCGCTTGCGCAAGGCGCTGTTCTGGCAGGGCTTCGGCACCCTGAACGGGGACTGTTTCGTGCATCCGAGCGCGGATCTGATCGGCGCCTTCGACGCGCTGGTGGGGGAGGGGCTGGGGGCGCTGCTGCCGAGGCTCAAGCCGCTGATGGCGGCCGAGGCGGCATCGGGGACGGCGGCGAGCGATGCCGACCTGGTGCACGCGGCATGGAATCTCGAACGCCTGGCCGCCACCTATCGGGATTTCGTCGCGCGCTATCAGCCGATCCTCGCCCAGTTGCGTGACGGTGCGGGCGAGACCGACGACGAAAGCGCCTTCCTGCTGCGGGTGCTGCTCATCCACGATTTCCGGCGGCTGCTGCTGCGCGACCCCGGTCTGCCCGACGTGCTGCTTGCCGGCGACTGGCCCGGTCAGCGTGCGCGGCTCCTGTGCCGCGAACTCTATCGCCGTCTGCTCGCCGCCTCCGAGCGTCACATCGACGCGCACTTCCAGCTCGCCGACGGCCGCACGCCCGAGGCGTCGTCCCGGCTTTTCGAGCGTTTCCAGGACGCGGATCCGCTGCTCGGCGGCTGAGTCGCCGACGCGTCGCGCGCGCGACCGTTCATCCGGGGCGCGGGCTGGCGGCGGGCGTTGCGCGTGCATGTCCGCGCTCACCGGGCCGATGCGCGTTCGCGCTCAGTCTTCCTTGTTGCGCAATGCCACCAGCGGCACCACGTCGGGCATGTGGATGCGCTTGCGGTCGGGTTCCGCCGCGGTCAGCGGCGTGGTTTCCTGCATGGTCGCCAGGCTGCGGCGGGCGAGATCCTGGTAGGTCGCGGTGCCTTCGCTCTTCCAGCGGACCTCCTCGTCGGTCAGGGCCCGGATCACCTTCGCCGGCATGCCGGCCACCAGCACGCGCGGCGGAATTTCCGCGCCGGCCTTGACGAAGGCCGAGGCGGCGACGATCGAGGCTTCGCCGATCACCGCGTTGTCCATGATCACCGCGTTCATCCCGACCAGCGCATTGCGTCCCACCCGGCAGCCGTGCAGGACGGCGCCGTGGCCGATGTGGCCATCCTCCTCGACCACGGTGTCGGTGCCGGGGAAGCCGTGCATCACGCAGGTGTCCTGGATGTTCGAGCCGCGCTCGAGGATCAGGCGGCCGAAGTCGCCGCGCAGGCTGGCGCACGGGCCGACGTAGCAGCCCGGGCCGACGATCACGTCGCCGATCAGTACCGCGGAGGGGTGGACATAGGCGGTCGGATCCACCACCGGCACGATCCCGTCGATCGCATAGACTTTCAATTGGGTCATTGCTGTTCTCCTGAAACTCGACTTATGTTACATATAAAGAAAACAATTCTTCAATAAGTAATTTTATGGGCGAGGCGACGATGAGTGAGGAACTGGACGGCAAGCATGGCGTGCAATCCCTCGAGGTGGGCATGAGCATCCTGCGTGCGATGGTCACCGGCAAGCGCTCGATGATGCTCAAGGACATCGCCCTCGCGGCGGACATGCCGCCCTCGAAGGCGCACCGCTATCTCGTCAGCCTGATCCGCAGCGGTCTCGTCGAGCAGGACCGGCTGACCTCGCGCTACGACCTCGGTCCCTTCGCCCTCAATCTCGGCCTGGTTGCCCTCGATCGGGTGGATCGCATCCGTCTCGGCCTCGCCGCCATCAGTGAATTGCGCGACCTCACCAACGAGACGGTCTCGCTCGCGGTGTGGAACGAGCGCGGGCCGGTCGTCGTGCGCTGGGAGCGTCCGCGTCGGCCGATCACCGTCAACGTGCTGACCGGCACCAGCCTCAGCCTGCTCGGTTCGGCCGCGGGACGGGTGTTCGCGGCCTGGCTGCCGGAGCAGCAGACCGAGGCGCTGCTGCTGCGCGAGATCGAATCCGGCCGGGTGCCCGAGGGCATCAGGACGATCGAGGATGCACGCCGCCTGCTCGCCGAGGTTCGCGAGCACGGTGTTGCGGTGATCTCCAGCGGTTATTTCGCCCCCGGCGTCGAGGCCGCCGCTGCGCCGGTGTTCAACTTCAAGAACGAGATCAACATGAGCATCGCCCTCGTCGGCGTCGAGGGGACGCTCGATCTGAGCGAGCACAGTCCGGCGCTCGCTGCGCTGAAGGACGCCTGTGTGGCGCTGTCGGCGCGGCTCGGTGCGACCGCGCTTCCGGCCGCGGCGGCAGGCGAGGGCGCGGACTGAGCTGCGAAGGCTGCGGCTACGGGATGCGGTCGAATCGATACATTTTTTTTTGTTGACTCGTTCTTTTGTATCATTTCTAATTACTAGAACAAGTTCTATATTTCAGAACCAAATGCCGCAGCAGCAGCGGCGCGCCAACGACTCGCCGGATCAGGCGCACCGGCAATCGGCCCCATCACTGGAGGAGACACCATGAAACTGCGTACCACCCTGCTGGCCGCCATCGGCCTCGCATTCGCCGCCACCGCCGCCCAGGCCGAGATCAAGGTCGGCGTCGTGCTGTCGGCCACCGGCCCTGCGGCCTCGCTCGGCATCCCGGAAAAGAACACGATCTCCCTGCTGCCGACCACGATCGGTGGCGAGAAGGTCAGCTATATCGTGCTCGACGACGCCTCCGACACCACGACCGCGGTCAAGAACGCACGCAAGCTGGTCGCCGAGGACAAGGTCGACGTCATCGTCGGTACCACCACCAGTCCGGCTTCGCTGGCGATGATCGACGTCGCGGCCGAAACCCAGACGCCGATGATCTCGATGGCGGCCTCGGCCCGCATCGTCTCGCCGATGGACGACAAGAAGCGCTGGATCTTCAAGACCCCGCAGAACGACCAGCAGATGGCCTCGGCGATCATCGAGCACATGGGCGCCAGCAACATCAAGAAGGTGTCCTTCATCGGCTTCGCCAACGCCTATGGCGAAGGCTGGTACGAGCAGTTCAAGAAGCTGGCCGAAGCCAAGGGCATCGAGATCGTTGCCAACGAGCGCTTCAACCCCGCCGACACCTCGGTGACCGGTCAGGCGCTCAAGCTGATGTCGGTGAAGCCCGACGCGGTGTTCATCGCCGGCTCCGGCACCCCGTCGGCGCTGCCGCAGAAGACGCTGCGCGAGCGCGGCTACAAGGGCCCGATCTACCAGACCCACGGTGTTGCCAATAACGACTTCCTGCGCATCTGCGGCAAGGACTGCGAAGGCACGCTGCTGCCGGTCGGCCCGGTGCAGATGGCGCGCAGCCTGCCCGACAGCCACCCGGTGAAGGCCACCGCGCTGGCCTATGTCGAGAAGTACGAGGCCGCCAACGGCGCGGGTTCGGTGTCGAGTTTCGGCGCCTACGCCTGGGATGCCGGCGTGCTGCTGCAGGCTGCGGTGCCGAACGCCCTCAAGGCCGCCAAGCCGGGCAGCGCGGAGTTCCGTGCCGCGCTGCGCGACGCGCTCGAAGGCGTCAAGGAAGTCGCCGGCGCCACCGGCATCTACTCGATGAGCGCGGAAGACCATCTCGGTCTGGACGACCGTTCGCGCGTGATGATCGAGATCCGCAACGGCACCTGGTCGCTGCTGAAGTAATCGCTTGAACGGGCGCGGGGCGTGCATGCGCCTCGCGCCCGCTTTGCCTTGCCGGCCGGGCCGGCGCGAGGAATGAAGAGCAGCCGGCGGTCGATGACCGCGGGCGAAGACGGGGCGTATCCATGGATTTCTCAATTGCACTGATCCTGGGCCAGGACGGCATCACCAACGGCGCGATCTACGCGCTCTTGGCGCTGGCGCTGGTGCTGGTGTTCGCGGTCACGCGGGTGATCTTCATCCAGCAGGGCGAGTTCGTGGCCTACGGGGCGCTGACGCTGGCGATGATGCAGTCGGGGGCGACGCCGGCCACGGTGTGGCTGCTGGTGGCGATGGGGGTGCTGGTGACCGTGCTCGACGGCGCCCGTGCCTTGAAGGCCGGCCAGGGTCGCCGCGCCGCCGCGGTGGCGGGCTGGAACCTGGCGTACCCGCTGGCGCTGGCCGGGCTGCTGGCGACGACGGCGGCCAATGAGCTGCCGCTGGCGCTGCAGGTCGTGCTGACGCTGGCGATCGTGGTCCCGATGGGGCCGATGATGTACCGCCTGATGTACCAGCCGATCGCCTCCGCCCCGGTGCTGATCCTGCTGATCGTCTCGGTGGCGCTGCACATCGCGATGGTCGGGCTGGGGCTGCTGTTCTTCGGCGCCGAAGGCCAGAGGACGCCCACCTTCAGCGACGCGAGCTTCGAGCTCGGCCCGCTGATGGTCTCCGGGCAGACGCTGTGGGTGCTGGTGGTGTCGGTGCTCTTGATCGTGGCGCTGTACCAGTTCTTCGAGCGCACGCTCTACGGCAAGGCGCTGCGCGCGACCGCGATCAACCGCGTGGGCGCGCAGCTGATGGGGATCTCGCCCGCGCTCGCCGGCAAGCTGACGTTTTTCCTGGCCGCCTTCATCGGCGCGCTCTCGGGCGTGCTGATCGCCCCGATCACCACCATCTACTACGACACCGGCTTCCTGATCGGCCTGAAGGGCTTCGTCGCCGCCATCATCGGCGGCCTGGCGAGCTACCCGCTGGCCGCCGCGGGTGCGCTGGTGGTGGGGCTGCTCGAAGCCTTCGCCTCCTTCTGGGCCAGTGCCTACAAGGAAGTCATCGTCTTCACCCTGATCATTCCCGTGCTGCTGTGGCGTTCGCTGACCAGCCACCACGTGGAGGAAGAAGAATGAGAACCGACCGTCTGGTGCTGGGAGTCTTCCTGGCCGTGCTGCTGGCGGTGCCGGCGGTGCTGTCGCCGTACTACGTCACGCTGCTGAACTACATCGGCCTCTATGCGATGGTCGCGCTCGGGCTGGTGCTGCTGACCGGCGTGGGCGGGCTCACGAGCTTCGGCCAGGCCGCCTTCGTGGGCCTGGGGGCCTACACCACCGCCGCGCTCACCACCGCGACCGATCTGCCGTCGTGGATCGCCTGGGTGGGCGCCTCGCCCTGGCTCACGCTGGTGGCGGGCCTCGTCCTCACCGCGGTGGTGGCGGTGCTGATCGGCTCGCTCACGCTCAAGCTCTCGGGCCACTTCCTGCCCCTGGGCACGATCGCCTGGGGCATCAGCCTGTACTTCCTCTTCGGCACCATGGCGAGCCTGGGCGGGCACACCGGCATCAGCGGCATCCCGGCGATCAGCCTCTTTGGCTGGACGCTCGACGACGGCGGCGAGATCTACTACCTGATCTGGGCCTTCCTGCTCGTGGCCATGCTCACCACCCACAACCTGCTCGACTCGCGCGAAGGCCGTGCCATCCGCGCCCTGAAGGGCGGGCGGGTGATGGCCGAGGCGATGGGCGTGGATACCGGGCGCGCGCGCATGATCATCTTCGTCATCGCCGCACTGCTCGCCTGTGCCTCGGGCTGGCTGTACGCGCACATGCAGCGCTTCGTCAATCCGACCCCGTTCGGCGTGCACATCGGCATCGAGTACCTCTTCATGGCGGTGGTCGGCGGTGCCGGCTACGTGTGGGGCGCGATCGTCGGCGCCGGCGTCATCACCGTGCTCAAGCAGTGGCTGCAGGACTGGTTGCCGACGCTTCTGGGCGCGAGCGGCAACTTCGAGATGATCGTGTTCGGCATCCTGATGGTGCTGGTGCTGCACCGAGCCCGCGAGGGCGTGTGGCCGATCCTCAAGAAGCTGGTGCCGGTGCGCGCCATCCACAAGCAGATCGACCCCAAGGCCGAGAACCTGCCGCGGCGCACGCTCCCCAAGGCCGGCGAGCTCATCCTCGAGGCGAAGAACGTCACCCGCAAGTTCGGCGGCCTGGTGGCCAACAACGACATGAGCCTGGAGGTGCGCGCGGGCGAGATCCTGGCGCTGATCGGTCCCAACGGCGCGGGCAAGAGCACCATGTTCAACCAGATCTCGGGCGTCGACACCCCGACCTCGGGCGAGGTGCTGTTCCTGGGCAAGCCGGTGGCCGGCCACGACTCGCGCGAGATCGCCCGCCTGGGCATGAGCCGCACCTTCCAGCATGTGAAGCTGCTGCCGACCATGACCGTGCTCGAGAACGTCGCCATCGGCGCGCACCTGAGGAGCGGCAAGGGCGTGCTGAGTTCGGCCTGGCGCCTGGACCGGGCGGAAGAAGCGCGCATCCTCAAGGAAGCCGCCTACCAGATCGAGCGCGTGGGCCTGAAGGAGCACATGTTCGACGAAGCCGGCAGCCTGGCCCTGGGCCAGCAGCGCATCCTCGAGATCGCGCGCGCGCTGTGCGCCGACCCCTGCCTGCTGCTCTTGGACGAGCCTGCCGCCGGCCTGCGCTTCAAGGAGAAGGAAGCGCTCGGCGAGCTGCTGCGAAAGCTGCGTTCGGAGGGCATGGCCACGCTGATCGTCGAGCATGACATGGACTTCGTGATGAACCTGGTCGATCGCGTGGTGGTGATGGAGTTCGGCCAGAAGATCGCCGAGGGCCTGCCCGACGAGATCCAGCAGAACCCGGCGGTGCTCGAAGCCTATCTGGGCGGCGTGGAGTGAGCGAGGAGAACGCGATGACACAACAAACGCAAGCCGTAGCCTCGAACGCGGGCGCGAAGAACCCGGTGCTCGAGGTCAAGGACCTCACCGTGTCCTACGGCAAGGTCGAGGCGCTTACCGGTGCCAGCCTGACCGTGGGCGAGGGCCAGATCGTGACCGTGATCGGCCCCAACGGCGCGGGCAAGACGACGATGCTCTCCGCGATCATGGGCGTGCTCGGCAGCAAGGGGCGTGTCGCCTTCGACGGCAGCCTGGAAGTCGTGCCCGAGGTCGAGCGCATGGTCGCGCGCGGCATGAACCTGGTGCCCGAGAAGCGCGAGCTCTTCGGCGAGATGAGCGTCGAGGACAACCTGATCCTCGGCGCCTTCCAGCGCTACCGCATGGGCAAGCGCGACCACGCGCAGACGCTGGAAGAGGTCTATGCGCTGTTTCCGCGCCTCAAGGAGCGCCGCGACCAGCACGCCGGCACCATGTCGGGCGGCGAGCGGCAGATGCTGGCGGTGGGCCGCGCGCTGATGGCCAAACCGAAGCTGCTGATGCTCGACGAGCCCAGCCTCGGGCTGGCGCCGCTGATCGTGCGCGAGATCTTCCGCATCATCAGCGAACTCCGGCGACGGGGCGTGTCGATCCTGCTCGTCGAGCAGAACGCGCGCGCCGCGCTGCAGGTGGCCGACTACGCCTACGTGCTCGAGACCGGCCAGATCGCCATGCAGGGCCCGGCGCACGAACTGGCGGACGATCCGCGCGTGATCGAGGCCTACCTGGGCTTCGGCGGCAAGCACCAGGCGATGCTGTCGACCTGAGCCCGATTCAACCGAAAAGGACACCCCCATGGACGCGATGCGCATCCTGATGGACGAACACCAGTCGCTGGCGGCGATCATCCACGCCATCCGCCACATGATCGGCGAGATCGGCGCGGGCCGCCTGCAGCCCGACCACAAGCTGCTCGAGGCGATGGTGCATTACCTCGACGCCTATCCCGAGAAGCGCCACCACCCGAAGGAGGACGAATTCCTCTTCGGCCCGCTGCGCGCGCGCACGCACGACGCCGACGCCGCGCTCGACAGGCTCGAGGCCGAGCACGCCCAGGCCGACGCCCGCATCGCCGTGCTGGAGGCCGCGGTCAAGGCCTACGCGCAGGACCCGGCCGGTGGCTTCGAGGCCTTCAAGACCGCCTTCAACGACTACGCCGCCTTCTACCGCACCCACATGATGACCGAGGAGCGCGAGGTGCTGCCGCAGATCCGCAAGCATTTCACCGCCGAGGACTGGGACCGTGCCAACGCCGGCTTCATCGCCGACGATCCGCTCTCCGGCACGCGGGCGACCGCCAAGGCCGGCGAGGAGGACTTCGCGCAGATCTTCTCCAAGCTCGTCGCCGCCGCCCCGGCGCCGATCGGGCTCGGCGCAGGACCGTACAAGGGCTGAGCGCGCGCGCCCTCGTCCCACGCCGGCGCGCGACCGGGCTAGAATCCGTCATCGATTCCAGTCCGCCGGCTCGCCCCGTGTGTGCCCGGCTCCAACAGCGGTGAATGCGTGAGCGCCGAAAACAGCAGTTCCAGTCCCGAGACTTCCCCCACTTCTGCCCATTCCCCGGCCGTTCCGCGCGTCGATGACGCCACGGCGCAATTCGTCGCCTGGGTGCGCGGTGCGGCACCCTACATCCACGCCTTCCGCGGCCGCACCTTCGTCGTCGGCTTCGGCGGCGAGGTGGCGGCCGGCGAGCGTGCGCAGAGCCTCGCCTACGACTGCAACCTGCTCGCCGCGCTCGGCATCCGCCTCGTGCTGGTGCATGGGGCGCGTCCGCAGATCGACGCCGAACTCGCGCGCCGTGGACTCGAGCCGCGCTTCCACCACGGCCTGCGCGTCACCGACGCCGATGCGCTCGAATGCGTCAAGTCGGCGATGGCGGTGACCCGCTTCGAGGTCGAGGCGCTGCTGTCGCAGGGCCTGCCCAACACGCCGATGGCGGGCAGCTACATCCGCGTCACCGGCGGCAACTTCATCACCGCGCGTCCGTTCGGTGTGGTCGACGGCGTCGATTACCAATACACCGGCGCGGTGCGCAAGATCATCGCCGAGGAGATCAATGCCGATCTCGACCAGCAGAACGTGGTGCTGATCACCCCGCTCGGCGTGTCGCCCGCTGGCGAGATCTTCAACCTCGCGATGGAGGAGGTGGCCGAGGCGGTGGCGGTGGCGCTCAAGGCCGAGAAGCTGATCTACCTGTGCGACGCCCCCGGCCTGCTCGGCGGCGACGGACAGCTCGTCGAATCGGTGACCGCCGACGAGGCGCAGAGCAAGCTCGACACCGGCGAGGGGCTCACCGAGGACCTCGATCTCTTCCTGCCGTGCGCGATCCGGGCCGTGCGCAAGGGCGTGGCGCGCTGCCACCTGATCGACCGCGACCTCGACGGCGGCCTGCTGCTCGAGTTCTTCACCCACGCCGGGGTCGGCACCGTGGTGTCGCGCGATCCGCTGTTCCGCCTGCGCGAGGCCACGATCGACGACGTCGCCGCCCTGGTGGCGCTGATCTCGCCGATGGAGGCCGACGGCACCCTGGTGCGGCGCGGGCGCGAACTGCTCGAGCAGGAGATCGAGCGCTTCACCGTGGTCGAGCACGATGGCGTGCTGGTGGGCTGTGCGGCGCTGTATCCGTTCAGCGAGGACAACGCCGCCGAGCTCGCCTGCCTTGCGGTGACGCCCGAGTATCGCCGCGCCGGCCTCGGCGACCAGCTGCTCAAGCGCATCGAGCGTCGTGCGCGCGTGCAGCGCCTGGAGCGCCTGTTCGTGCTCACCACCCGCACCGCACACTGGTTCCGCGAGCGAGGCTTCAGCGAGATCGGTCCCGAGGCGCTGCCGCGGCAGAAGCGCGAGCTGTACAACTTCCAGCGCCGCTCGAAGGTCTTCGTCAAGACGCTGTGAACCGGCGGTGCGCGCCGGTCGCGGCGAGCGCGGCCGGCGAATCGGCTAGAATGCCGGCTTCGAGTTCCGATGAACCTGACAGCAGAGAGGATTGAAAATGGCTCGCATGGTGAACTGCGTGAAACTGGGTCGCGAGGCCGAAGGCCTGGACCTGCCGCCGGTGCCCGGCGCGCTCGGCAAGCGCATCTTCGACAACGTGTCCAAGGAAGCCTGGCAGCAGTGGGTCAAGTACCAGACCATGCTGATCAACGAGAACCGCCTGAACCTGATGGATGCCCGTGCGCGCAAGTACCTGGCCGAGCAGATGGAGAAGCACTTCTTCGAAGGCGGCGCCGACCAGGTCGCCGGTTACGTTCCGCCGCAGCAGTGATCCGTGCGCCGGCTCCGGCGCGGCGGCAACGAAAAAGGGGATGCGCACTGCATCCCCTTTTTCGTGGACGGGCGGGCCGTCGCCCGTTCAGCGCTTGTCGGCGCGCGCGGCCTGCGACTTCTCGAAGCGTACGTCCTGGCCGTGGGCCACATAGACGACGTGTTCGGCGATGTTCATCGCGTGGTCGCCGATGCGCTCGATCGACTTGGCGATGAACAGCATCTCCAGGCTGTTCGAGATCGTGCGAGGATCTTCCATCATGTAGGTGATGAGCTGGCGCATCGTGCCCTTGAAGCCGCTGTCGACTTCGGCGTCCTTGCGCCGCATCTCCTCGATGTTGTCGGCATTGACGCGGGCGAAGGCGTCGAGCGCGGTGCGCAGCATCTCGATCGCGGTCTCGGTCGCCTGCGACAGGCCCACGCGCGGAACGAACTTGATCTCGGCCTGATGCAGGCGGCGGGCCGCCTTGGCGATCTTCTTCGCCTCGTCGCCGATGCGCTCGAGGTCGGATGCGGCCTTGATGGTGGCGAGCACCAGGCGCAGGTCGCCGGCGGCGGGCTGCTGGCGGGCGATGATGTGGGTGCACGCGTCGTCGAGCTTGATCTGGGCGAGGTTGACCTCCTTGTCGCCCTGGATGACCGTCTCGAGCAGCGCGATGTCGCCGTTGCGCAGCCCCTCCAGCGCCTTCGTCACCTGCGCTTCCACCAGACCGCCCATCTGCAGCACGCCGCGGCGGATTTCTTCCAGTTCGGTGTCGAACTTCCTGAGAGTGTGTTCGGTCATCTTTGCCATGATCTGTTCGGAGGAAGCGTGCACGCTAGCAGCTCATTGTTAAGCTTTTGTTGCGTGCAACGCGGCTGAAATCCGCGCTCAGCGCGCCTGCAGCCGCTCCACGCCACCGGCACCGGCCAGCAGCAGCACGTCGGCGCCGCGCTCGGCGAACAGGCCATTGGTGACCACGCCCACGATCTGGTTGATGCGGGTCTCGGTTGCCACCGGATCGGTGATCCGCAGCCCATGGACGTCGACGATGAGGTTGCCGTTGTCGGTCACGAAGCCCTCGCGCAGCTTCGGTTCGCCGCCCAGCTTGCGCAGTTCGCGGGTCACATGGCTGCACGCCATCGGGATCACCTCGATCGGCAGCGGGAAGCGGCCGAGCACGTCCACCCGCTTGCTGGTGTCGCAGATGCAGATGAAGCGCTCCGACACCGCAGCGACGATCTTCTCGCGCGTCAGCGCGCCGCCGCCGCCCTTGATCATCGCGAAGCCGCCGTCGATCTCGTCGGCACCGTCGACATAGACGGGCAGGGACTCGATGCCGTTGAGGTCGAAGACCTCGATGCCATGTGCCGCGAGCCGTTGCGAGCTGGCCTCGGAGCTGGACACCGCGCCGCGGATGCGGTCGCGCATGCCGGCGAGCGCATCGATGAAGTGGTTGACCGTCGAGCCGGTGCCGACGCCGACGATGCTGCCATCGATGATGTAGTCGAGCGCCGCGTGGGCGGCGGCCTTCTTGAGTTCGTCCTGGGTCATGGGAATGCCGTTCCGGGTGGCGGCGCTCAGACGAGGCCGTGGAAGGGTTGAACGTGGACCGTGTCGCCGATCTGCACCGCCGTGCAGTCCTCGGGCAGCACGACGAAGCAGTCGGCTTCGGACATCGAGCGCAGCACGCCCGAGCCCTGGGCGCCGGCGAGGGCGACCGAGAGGCCGTCGGCGTCGCGCTGCAGGCGGCCGCGCAGGTACTCTACGCGACCGGGCTGCTTGCGCAGCGCGAACCCGGCACGTGCCGGGAAGCGCTCGACGGGCGGCAGCGGGCTCACCCCCATCAGCTTCAGCAGCGCATCCTGGACGAACTGGTAGAAGGTCACCATCACCGCCACCGGGTTGCCGGGCAGGCCGAACAGCACCGCGTCGCCGATGCGTCCGAAGGCCATCGGCCGGCCGGGCTTGATGGCGAGCTTCCAGAACGCGACCTCGCCCAGGCGGGCCATCATCTCGCGGATGAAGTCGGCCTCGCCGACCGACACGCCGCCGCTGGTGATGACCACGTCGGCGGCCTGCGATGCGTCGCGGAAGGCGGCTTCGAGCGCCTCGGGGCGGTCGGGCACCACGCCCATGTCGAGCAGCTCGCAGCCCAGGCGCGACAGCGCGCCGAAGAGGGTGTAGCGGTTGCTGTCATAGACCTCGCCCGGCCCGAGCGGACGGCCGATCGAGGCGATCTCGTCGCCGGTGGACAGGATGGCGACGCGCAGGCGGCGGCGTACCGCAACCTCGGCGATGCCGAGCGAGGCGATCAGCCCGAGCTCGGCCGGGCCGCAGCGGCATCCGGCCGCCAGCGCCACGCCGCCCTCGGCGAGATCCTCGCCGGCATGGCGCAGGTTCTGGCCCTTCTTCTGCCCGGCGGGAACGAACACGCGGTCGTGTTCGCGGCGGGCGATCTCCTGCACCACGATGGTGTCGGCGCCCTGCGGGATCGAGGCGCCGGTCATGATGCGCACCGCCTGGCCGGCGCCGACGATGCCGGAAAACGGCCGCCCGGCGAAGGCGGTGCCGACCACCGCGAACGCGGTCTCGCCGTCTGCCGCCAGATCATCGGCCCGCAGCGCGTAACCGTCCATGGCCGAGTTGTCGTGCGCGGGGACGTTGTAGGGCGCGATGATGTCCTCGGCGAGCACGCGGCCGAGCGCACCGCGCACGGCGACCCGCTCCCAGCCGGCGATCGGGCTCAGGCCGTCGAGGATGGCGGCGCGAGCTTCGTCGACGGGGAGGAAGCTGCGGCCGTTGCCGGTGTCTGCGGAGGAGGTGGTCATGGGGCGGACTCCCGGTTGGTGGTTGCCGCGCTGGCGCCGATGTCCAGCGAGTGTGTCGGCGCGGCCTTCGACTGCGCCGGATCGCGTGGAGCGGGGCGGAGAATGAACAAGGCGGCCGTAGCCGCCCTGTCGTCCTGCATGCCCGGCCGCGATCAGCGCAGGCCGGCGGCGTAGTCGGCGACGGCCTTGATTTCCGGATCCGTCATCTTGAGCGCGATCGTGCGCATCATGCTGTTCGGATCGTTGGCACGCACGCCGTCGCGGAAGGCCTTCATCTGTGCGTCGATGTAGTCGGCGAACTGGCCGGACAGGCGCGGGTACTGCGCGGGCATGCCGGCGCCGGCCGGACCATGGCAGCCGGCACAGGCGGGCACGCCCTTCGCGGCGATGCCGGCACGCCAGATCTGCTGGCCGAGCTCGATGGTGTCGAGGTTCTTGGCGGGTTCGGGTTGCAGCTCGAACGCGGCGAAGTACTTCGCCAGGGCGCGCATGTCCGGCTCCTCGAGGGCAGCGACCATGCCGCCCATGATCGCGTTCTCGCGCACCGGCGGATTGCCGTTCCAGCCCTTGAACTCGCGCAGCTGCTTGAAGAGATAGTCTTCATGCTGGCCGGCCAGCTTGGGGTTGGCCGGGAGCTGGCTGTTGCCATCGGCATTGTGACAGGCGACGCAGAGCGTCTCGGCGGTCTGTTTCGCCTTGTCGAGATCCGGAGCCTGGTCCTGGGCCTGAAGGCTGCCAGCGAGAAGCAACAACGACGAGAGCAGCAGGGAACGCTTGATCATGGTGTCCTCGGAAAGCCGTGAGTGATTTTTTCAAACGCGGTATTCTATAACACGAAAGCCCGATTGCGCGATGCGATGAGGGCTTTCTCCCGCAGCCAACCGGATTTTCGCCGCCTTTTTCATGCCCCTGTTCCGCAACGCACAATTCGAGATTTCCATCGCCAAGCCGTCCGGCCTGCCTCCACCCTCGGGGCCGGAGATCGCGTTCGCGGGACGTTCCAACGCCGGCAAGTCGAGCGCGATCAACACGCTCGCCGGCCATGTCCGGCTGGCTTACGTCTCCAAGACGCCGGGCCGCACGCAGCTGATCAACTTCTTCCGCCTCAATTCGGGCGCGCTCCTCGTCGACCTGCCCGGCTACGGCTACGCCGCCGTGCCGGAGAAGATCCGCCGGCAGTGGGCGGGCCTGATCGAGACTTACCTGAAGAAGCGCGAGAGCCTGATCGGCCTGGTGCTGATCATGGATTCGCGCCACCCGCTGACCCCGCTGGACCGGCAGATGATCGACTGGTTCGCATACTCCGGCCGGCCGATGCACGTGCTGCTGACCAAGAGCGACAAGCTCTCCCGCGGCGCCGCGGCGGCGGTGCTGCAGGACGTCCGCCGCGCCCTGCAGCCGCTCGGCCCGCAGGTGACCGTGCAGCTTTTCTCCAGCCTGAAGAAGAGCGGGGTGGAGGAGGTGGAGGCGGTGATCGGCGGCTGGCTGACGCGCGAGACCGGGGTGTCGCCGGCGGGTGAGGTGGCGCCGTCGCTGGCTGCGGGCGAGCTTGCCGCCGACCAAACAAAAGCCCCCGACCAGGGGACGTAGTCGGGGGCAAAAATGCCTCACCGGGCGTGAGGCACCCGCTCAGGGAGGTGAAGCGGGAGATGGCGAACCGCAGGGGCCGGCAAAGCGGCCGGGTGCCATCTGCTTGCTAAGATGCCGGTCTGGCCGGGAAAGTTCCGCGCACCCGGCGCGCGATCCGCGTCCCGCCTTCGAGTTTTCGTCCGCTGCCCTTGCGGCGCGCGGGCGCACGATCCACCGATCTCCGATCGACGACCTGAGAGAAACCACGATGCGACCCACTGGAGCCTTTCCCTCGATCCGCATGCGCCGTATGCGCCGCGACGACTTTTCCCGCCGCCTGATGCGCGAGCACGTGCTGACCGCGAACGACCTGATCTATCCGGTGTTCGTGCTCGACGGCCAGGCGCGCACCGAGGCCGTGCCCTCGATGCCGGGCGTCGAGCGGGTGTCGATCGACAATCTGCTGCGCGTGGCCGAAGAGGCGCTCGCGCTCGGCGTGCCCGCGCTGGCGCTGTTCCCGGTGATCGACGCGTCCGGCAAGACCGACGGCGCCGAGGAGGCCTGGAACCCCGAGGGCCTGGTGCCGCGCACAGTGCGGGCGCTCAAGGCGCGCTTCCCGGAGCTGGGCGTGATCACCGACGTCGCCCTCGATCCCTACACCAGCCACGGGCAGGACGGCCTGATCGATCCTGCCGACCCGCGCGGCTACGTGATGAACGACGAGACCCTGGAGGCGCTCGCCAAGCAGGCCCTGTGCCACGCCCAGGCCGGCGCCGACGTGGTCGCGCCGTCCGACATGATGGACGGGCGCATCGGCCGGATCCGCAGCGAGCTCGACCGCGCCGGCCACATCCACACCCGCATCCTGGCCTACTCGGCGAAGTACGCATCGAGCTTCTACGGCCCCTTCCGCGACGCGGTGGGCTCGGCCGGCAACCTGGGCAAGGGCAACAAGTACACCTACCAGATGGACCCCGCCAACAGCGACGAGGCGATCCGCGAGGTCGCGCTCGACATCGCGGAGGGCGCCGACATGTTCATGGTCAAGCCCGGCATGCCCTACCTCGACATCGTGCGCCGGGTGAAGCAGGAACTCGAAGTGCCGACCTATGCCTACCAGGTCAGCGGCGAGTACGCGATGCTCAAGGCCGCCGCCGCCAACGGCTGGCTGGATGAGAAGGCGTGCGCGCTCGAGGCGCTGCTCGCCTTCAAGCGCGCGGGTGCGGACGGCATCCTGACCTATTTCGCGCTCGACGCGGCGCGCTGGCTGAAAGCCGGGGCCTGATGGCGGGCAGGGGCCGCGCTGCGGCGTCGACGCCGCGGCTGGCGCTGCGCCCGCTGCGCGCCACCGATCTGCCGGCGGTGCTGGCGATCCAGCGCGCGGCCTACGGCGACGGCTACCAGGAGTCGGCCGCGGTGCTCGCGCGCAAGCTCGCGCTCGCTCCACAGGCGTGCTGGCTCGCGCACCGCGGCGACGATGCGCTCGGCTACGTCTTCGCCCACCCTTGGGACGGCGGCGGGGCGCCACCGCTGCATGTGGCGCTGGCCGCGCTGCCGGCCGGGGCCGACCGCGGTTTCGTCCATGACCTGGCGGTGTCGCCCGCCGCACGCGGGCTCGGGGTGGCCGCGGCGCTGTTCGGACGCGTGCGGGACTGGTCGCGTGCTGCCGGCCATCGTCGCCTGCGTCTGGTCGCGCTTGGCGATGCGGTGCCGTTCTGGACGCGCCAGGGTTTCAGCGCACTGCCTGCCGAATTGCCCGCGGCCTACGGCGATGGCGCCTGCCTGATGGAGCGCGTGCTCCTCGAGCGCCAGGACTGAGCCGCCGCCTCCAGGGCAACGGTGCCCCCTCAACGCACTCCCAGGCGTCCGAGCTGACGGCGCAGCGCGAGGATGTTCGGAATGCGCAGATCGACGTAGGCCGGCGTGCGCAGTCCCCCGCCGACGAGCACGGTGCGCATGCCCAGGCGCTTGGCGGTGCGCAGGTTGACCGCCGAATCCTCCAGCATGATGCATTGCTCGGGACGCAGGCGCTGCGCGTGCAGCAGGCTGCGGTAGGCGCGGATGCCGGGCTTGGGCTGGTAGCCGAGATCCTCGATGCCGACCACGTCCTCGAACAAGCGGTCGATCCCCATGACCGCCAGTGCTGCCCGGGCGTAGTGACGCGGCGCGTTGGAGAACACGATCTTGCGCCCCGGCAGCCGCCGCAGCATGCCGCGCAGCGCACGCTCGAACACCATCATCTCGTGCAGGCGGTCGAAGCGATGGGTCTCGACCAGGAAGTGGTCGGGGTCGGTGCCGTGGTGCCGCATCAGGCCGAGCAGGGTGGCGCCGTAGCGGTGCCAGTAGTGCATGCGCAGTGCGTTGGCCTCGTCGAGCGTGAGCCCGAGGTGCTGCTCGAGGTAGCGCGTCATGCTGCGGTTGATGTGCGGAAAGATGTGCGGGCTGGCGTTGTGCAGCGTGTTGTCGAGGTCGAACAGCCAGACAGGGGCGGTGGGCATCGTCGTCATGCGCCTGCGCGATGGCCTAGCGTGGCGCCGTGCGGGGCTGGAAGCGCACGATGCTGCGTCCGTCTTCCGTGGTCTTTGGTGCGACCTTCCAGGCATGGCCCTGGATGATCTCGAAGGTGGCGGGCAGGCGGCCGTCGTGGCGCAGGCGCTCGTAGGCGGCGCGCGCCTCGGCCCACTCGCGGCGCCCCGACAGTCCGCGCGGACGGCCGGTGGCGGCATTGGCGCCGCCGCTGTGGCGCAGATCCTGCAGCAGGGTGTCGAGGTCGGGATAGGTGAGGGTGACGATCTCCATGTCCATGACCGGATCGGCGAAGCCGGCCTGCACCAGTGCATCGCCGATGTCGTGCATGTCGATGAAGCGGTGCACCCGGTCGCCGCGGCGGGCGGGCAGGGCGGCGCGCAGTTCGCGCAGGGTGTCCGGACCGAGGGTGGAGAACATCAGCAGGCCGTCGACTTCCAGGGTGCGGTGGATCTCGCGGAAGGTCGGCAGCGGGTCGTCGAGCGCCGGCAGCATCAGGTTCGACCACACCAGGCCGAGACTGGCGCGCGCCAGCGGCAGGGCGTCGGCCTGTGCCGCGAGCTGCGGCAGCGGCAGCGGGGCCGCGGACAGCAGGCGGCGCAGCAGGCCGCCACTGCGCGCAGGGCGCAGCCGTGCGCCGGCGCGTTCAAGCATCGCCGGCGAGAAGTCGGCGGCGAGGACGGTGGCGTCCGGGAAGCGTTCGGCGAGCCGCGCCAGATCGGCGCCGGTGCCGCAGCCGAGGTCGAGCACGCGGCGCGGGGCGACGCGGATGTAGTCGAGGCGCTCGTCCATGCGCCGGGCGACCTCGCGCGCGAGCAGGTCGGCGCTGTCGCAGGTCGCGGCGGCGCGCTCGAAGCGCCGCCGCAGCAGGCGGCGGTCGAGCGCGAAGTCCGGGCTGCGAGCGGCCTCGCCGGCGTGTTCGGCCATCGCGCCGGCGCTCAGATCGAGCGCAGGCCGAGGCGCTCGAACAGGCGGTCGTCGCGGTCGGCGTCGGGGTTGTCGGTGGTGAGCAGGCGGTCGCCGTAGAACATCGAGTTGGCGCCGGCCATGAAGCACAGGGCCTGCAGTTCTTCGCTCATCTGCTGGCGCCCGGCGGACAGGCGCACGTAGCTCGCCGGCATGGTGATGCGCGCGGCGGCGATGGTGCGCACGAACTCGAAGGGGTCGAGCGCGCCGGCGCCGGCGAGCGGCGTGCCGGGAATCTGCACCAGGTTGTTGATCGGCACCGACTCCGGCGGGGTGGGCAGGTTGGCGAGCTGGGCGATCAGCGCGGCACGCTGGGCGCGCGACTCGCCCATGCCGACGATGCCGCCGCTGCACACGTTGATGCCGGCGGAGCGGACCTCGTCTAGGGTGTCGAGGCGGTCCTGCATGGTGTGGGTGGTGATCACCTGGCCGTAGAACTCGGGGGCGGTGTCGAGGTTGTGGTTGTAGTAGTCGAGGCCGGCATCGGCGAGACGTTCGGCCTGGCCTTCCTTGAGCATGCCCAGGGTCACGCAGGTCTGCAGGCCCAGCTTCTTGACCTCGCGCACCATCTCCAGCACCGGCTCGAGGTCCTTGTCCTTCGGGCCGCGCCAGGCGGCGCCCATGCAGAAGCGGCTCGCCCCCTTGGCCTTGGCGGCGCGGGCGTTCTCCAGCACCTCGTCGATCGGCATCAGGCGCTCGCGCTCGAGGCCGGTGTCGTAGCGCGCGGATTGCGAGCAGTAGCCGCAGTCTTCCGAGCAGCCGCCGGTCTTGATCGACAGCAGGGTCGAGCGCTGCACGGCATTGGGGTCGAAGTGCTCGCGGTGCACCAGCTGCGCGCGGTGCACCAGGTCGAAGAAGGGCAGTTCGAACAGGGCCTGCACTTCGGCCACGGTCCAGCGCTTGCGCCCGGAGGGCTGCAGCGTGGCGGGATTGCGGTCGAGCGTGGCTGAAGTCATTGTCATTTCAGGCATTCCGGGCTGTAATTACGAGGTCTGCATGTTCTTCCATGGACCGAAATCTTGTCAAATTCCCCGCGTTCCCTTCACACGCTGTGGTTGCATCTGGTGGATGTGCTCGCGCCGCAGGACTGCTTCGTGTGCGGTGCGGAATCGGCGGGCGAGGCCGTGTGCGCAGCCTGCGCACGTGCGCTGCCGCAGCGTCCGCCGACGGCCTGTCCCTGCTGCGGCCTGCCGGGACTGGGGGGAGGACGCTGTGCCGCGTGCGAACGCGAGCGGCCGGCCTACGACGCGACGCTGGCCCTGTACGACTTCGTGTTCCCTGTCGATGCCATGGTCCATGCGCTCAAGTACCGCCACCGCCTGGCGATGGCCGCGTTCTTCGGGGCGGCGCTGGCGGCGCGCGCGCGGGACTTCGGTGGCGCGGTCGACCTCGTCCTGCCGATGCCGCTGCACCCGCGCCGGTTGGCCGAGCGCGGCTTCAATCAGGCGGTGGAGCTGGCGCGGCCGCTGGCGCAAGCGCGCGGCCTGCCGCTCGGGCTGGCGGTGGTGCGCAAGCGGCGGGACATTCCGGCTCAGGCCGGACTGGATCGCGAGGCGCGCCTGCGCAACCCGCGCGGCGCCTTCGAATGCGATGCCGTCCTGCATGGGCAGCGGGTGATCGTGGTCGATGACGTGATGACGACCGGCGCCACGCTCGACGAACTCGCCCGCACGCTCAAGCGCCACGGGGCGAGCTGGGTGGGCAACCTGGTCGTCGCGCGCACGCCCGCCCCTTACTGAAGCGGCCGGCGGGCGGTAGACTCCGGCGCCGTGTCCGGCCCCTCGCGCCGGCATTGTCCCGAGTCCCGCCACCGATGTTCGAAATCGTCCTCTACCAGCCCGAAATCCCGCCCAATACCGGCAACATCATCCGCCTGGCCGCCAATACCGGCTCCAGGCTCCATCTCGTGGCGCCGCTCGGCTTCGACCTGTCGGACAAGCAGCTCGCGCGTGCCGGCCTCGACTATCACGACCTGACCTGCCTGACCGTGCATCCCGACTGGGCGCAGTGTGTCGCCGCGCTCGAGGGCCGGCGGATGTTCGCGCTCAGCACGCGCGGCAGCCGCCGTCACGACCATGTGGCCTACCAGCCGGGGGATGCGCTGGTGTTCGGTCCGGAGAGCCGGGGGCTGCCCGAAGAAGTCCTCGAGGGCTTCGCCTCCGATGCGCGCATCCGGATCCCGATGAGGCCGACCAACCGCAGCGTGAATCTGTCGAATGCGGTGGCGGTGGTGGTCTACGAGGGCTGGCGGCAGCACGGCTTCGCCGGCGCAGCGGGGATCTGAAACAGGGCGGCGAGCGCGCGGACCGTCGGCCCGGCGGCGCTCACTCCTCGCGCGGGTCGCGCGCGAGCAGGCGCTCGACCGCGGTGCGTGCGTTCAGGCCGTGGTGGAGCAGGGCGTCGACGGCCTCGCACACCGGCATCTCGACGCCATGGCGGTGGGCGAGCTGGACGACCTCGCGCGCGGTGGACACGCCTTCGGCCACATGGCCCAGCTCGCGCAGGATGTCGGCCAGGCTCTTGCCCTCGGCGAGCGCGAGGCCGACGCGGCGGTTGCGCGACAGGTCGCCGGTACAGGTGAGGATGAGGTCGCCCATGCCGGCGAGGCCCATCAGGGTCTCGCTGCGGCCGCCGAGCGCGCGTGCGAGGCGGGCGATCTCGGCCAGGCCACGGGTGATCAGCGCGGCGCGGGCGTTGAGGCCGAAGCCCATGCCGTCGGAGACGCCGGCGGCGATCGCCATCACGTTCTTCACTGCGCCGCCGACCTCGCAGCCCACCAGGTCGGTGTTGGCGTAGATGCGCAGTCGCGGCTGGTGCAGCACGGCGACCCAGTGGCGGGCGAAGGCGGGATCGCGGGCGGCGAGCGTGATCGCCGCCGGCAGGCCGCGTCCGACCTCGGCGGCGAAGCTCGGGCCGGTCAGCACGCCGCTGGGCGCGTCGAGGCCGAGTTCCTCGGCGATGATCTCGTGCGGCAGGCGGCCGGTGCCGGCTTCGAAGCCCTTGCACGCCCACAGCAGCGGGGTGTCGGGGCGGATGCGCCGCAACTCGCGGACGGTGTCGCGCAGGCCGGACAGCGGGGTGACGACCAGGTGCAGGTCGGCCTGCTCGGCGGCGGTGCGGAAATCCGCCTCGACCGCGAGCGTGTCGTGCAGGCGCACGCCCGGCAGATAGCGCCGGTTCTCGCGCAGGCGGGCGAGCTCGTCCAGTTGGGTGCGGTCGCGCCCCCACAGGACGACCTCGTGGGTGTTGGCGAAGGCCTGGGCGAGCGCCGTGCCCCAGGCGCCCGCACCGAACACGGTGATGCGGCAGCGGCTCACAGCCCCCAGACCTCGCTGGCGTGGATGTAGCCTTCCAGTCCCTCGCGGTGGCGTACCCGTGCCCAGCCCTGGGTGGGCGGGGCGATGAGCTCGAGCACGACGTTCCTCAGCGCCTGGAAGGCCGCGGGGGCGTCGGTCCGCGCCTCGCGCCGGATGGTGGCGCGCTCGGCGGTGACGATGAGGGTGCGGCGATTGCTGAGCGCCTGCTGCTCGACCCAGTTGAGGGAGCCGCCCGGTTCGCGCACGCGAACCCAGCCGTCCTGGCTGACGACGATCTCGACCGGGGTGCCGGGGTGCAGGCGGAACAGTTGCCGCCCCTGAGGCGACGGCGCGTCGCGCACGATCAGCTCCGGGCCGGCCGAGCGGTATTCGATTGCCTGTGCAGCCACGGAACCGGAGGCCGCACACAGCACGACGACGGCCAGGGCGGACAGCCCCGGCGAAGGTATTGCGGTGATGCGGCGCTCGCGGTTCATGCTGGCAGGCTCACTGGACGGGGACTTCGCCCGCGGCCTGCTGACGCTGGGCCTGGTAGAGCGATTCGAAATTCACCGGCGACAGCAGCACCGGCTGGAAACCGGCGCGCGTCACCGCGTCGGAGACGGCCTCGCGGGCATAGGGGAAGAGGATGTTCGGGCAGCCGATCATCATCACCGGCTCGAGGTCGGCTTCGGGCAGGTTGCGGATCTGGAAGATGCCGGCCTGGGCCACTTCGACCAGGAACAGGTTGCGGTCCTCGCCGATCTTCGCGGTGACGGTGACGGTCAGGGTGACTTCGAAGACGCCGTCGTCGACGCCCTGGCCGCTGGTGCGCAGCTGCACGTTGATCTGGGGCGCTTCGCGCTCCAGGAAGATCTGCGGCGCACCGGGGACTTCCAGCGACAGGTCCTTGACGTAGAGCTTTTCGATCGAGAAGACGGGTTGGTTGTTTTCGGCCATGAAAGGGGTCCGGTGAGAGTTGAAGGCGGTCGCGGCGCGATGACCGCGGCACGCCCTGGAAAGCGGTTCCAGCGAGGTTCAGGCCGGCTCGCCGTGCAGCAGCGGATCGAGCTTGCCGGCGCGTTCGAGCGCGTACAGGTCGTCGCAGCCGCCGACATGGTAGTCGCCAATGAAGATCTGTGGAACCGTCCGCCGGCCGCTCGCCTTCATCATTTCCTCGCGGCGGGCAGGCTCGAGATCGACGCGGATCTTCTCCAGCCCGCTGACCCCCTTGTGCTGCAGCAGCTGCTCGGCACGGATGCAGTAGGGGCAGGTGGCGGTCGCGTACATGCGGACGTGGGGCTGCATGCTCATTTCCTCTTGCGGCTCACCGGCTGGCCCGCCTTCTGCCATTCCATCATGCCGCCGCGCAGGTTGTAGACCTTGCTGAAGCCGGCCTTCCTGAGCTGGCTGGCCGCGCTGCTCGAGCGTGCGCCGCTGGCGCAGCACAGGATGACCGGATGGTCCTTCCACTTTTCCAGCTCCTTGCCGCGGCGCTCGATCTCGCCCGCCGGGATGTGGCGCGCATTGGGGATGTGGCCCTGGGCGTACTCGCCCTGTTCGCGGACGTCGATCACGACCGCATCCTCGCGGTTGACGAGGAGGGTCGCCTCGACCGGCGAAAGCTGGCTCGTGTCGCCGCGGTTGCGGATGAAGTCGGCCATCAGCCAGGCGCCCGAGACGGCGGCCAGTGCGGCCCAGTACCAGTTCTGTTGCAGGAATTCCACTGAAGGGGGTGCTCCGGTTGGGGTGGTGGGGATCAGTGCTCGTCCGGCTCGACGCCGCAGAAGACCTCGCGCATCAGCACGATCAGCTGCAGGGTGCGTTCGTCGCAGACGCTGTAATAGACACGGTTGGCATCCTTGCGCGTGCGCAGCACGCCCTTGTCGCGCAGGATCGCCAGGTGCTGGGAGATGTTGCTCTGCGAGGTGCCCACCGCCTCGACGATGTCCTGCACGCATTCCTCACCGTTGCCGAGCACGCACAGGATCTTCAGCCGCAGCGGGTGGGCGATCGCCTTCAGTGCGCGTGCCGCGGTTTCGATGTGCTCATGCTTGTCGATGAGCGTGAAGATGTCGTCTTTGTTCACAAGAGGGACCGGATCGAGCAAAGCAATAGTATAAAATATTGCGTTGTCCCGATGCAGGCGATCGTGCCGGACGGTGTCCGGCCCTGCATCGCTGATCGAGCGGAAGCCCATGCACGCAATCGCCCCAGTCTGCCTCCAGGCGCCCGTCCGCGACCGGGAAAGTCGCGTCGACACGCAGTGCGCGATGTCGGTCTGAGTGTCCGGGAACACGGGGACGCCGCACGACATGCTGCATCGACATACCGGGACCGCGCTCGTCGTGATGGCGGCGATGCTGGGTGGCGCCCTCTCTGGCGCCGCGATGGCCCAGCCTGCGGGCGAGATCGCCGAGAAGCGCTCCGATCTCGACGACCTCAAGAAGCGGATCCGCGACCTGCAGCAGGAGATGGCGCGCACCGAGGCCAACCGTTCCAGCGCCGTGAAGTCGGTGGCCGAGTCCGAGCGTGCGGTGTCGCGCGTGATGCGCGAGCTGGCCAGGCTCGACGGCGAGCGTCGCGATGCCGAGAAGAAGCTGGCTGAACTCGAGGCCGAGCAGCGCGCGACCGGCGCACGGATCGACGCGCGGCGCGGCGAACTCGCCGAGTGGCTGCGCCGGCACTACGTGCATGGCGGTGCCGACAGCATGGCGCCGCTGCTGTCGGCGCGCGACCCCAATCAGCTCGCGCGTGACGCGCACTACCTCGAGCACCTCGGACGCGCGCGCCTCGCCCTCATCGACGGCCTGCGTGCCGACCTCGAGCAGACCCGGCTCCGCGCGCAGGACATCCAGTCGCGCCGGGACCGGCTCGCCGCGCTCGAGCTCGAGCAGCGCAGCCGGCGCAGCGAGCTGCAGGCGGAACAGGCGCGGCGCAAGCAGGCGCTCGCCGAGGCGTCGCGGCAACTGCAGGAACAGAAGAAGCAGGTCGGCAGCCTGCAGCAGGACGAGCAGCGGCTCGGGGTGGTGATCGACGCCCTGGTCAAGCGCGCCCGCGAGGCCGCGGCACGCGAGGCGGCGCGGCGGCTCGCAGCGCAGCGCGAAGCGGAGCGGCGGGCGGCCGAGGCGCGGGCCGCCGAGCTGCGTGCCGCCCAGGCGCGCGCAGCGCAGACGAGCCCGGCGCAGCCCTCCAGCCGGGCCGCGGCACCGGCCCCACGTGCGCCGGAGCCGGTGGTCGGCGAGGTGCGCGATACCGCAGGGCCGACGCCGACCGGCGTGCGTTTCAGCCAGCTGCGCGGCCAGCTGCGCTTCCCGGTGCGCGGCGAACTCGTCGGCCGTTTCGGTGCTCCAAGGGCCGAAGGCGGAACGACGTGGAAGGGCGTGTTCATCCGCGCCGGAGAGGGGGGGGATGTGCGCGCGGTGGCGGGCGGAGAGGTGGTCTTCTCCGACTGGCTGCGTGGCTACGGTAACCTGATCATCGTCGACCACGGCAGCGACTACCTGTCGATCTACGGCAACAACGATGCCCTGCTGAAGGAGGTGGGCGATCGGGTCTCCGGCGGGGACGCCATCGCCAGCGTGGGCGCTGGCGGGGTCGGCAGCGAATCGGGTTTATACTTCGAAATCCGCCATCAGGGGCAGCCGCTCGATCCCATGCAATGGGTGCGGCTCAACTAGTCATGGCGGTCCGACCGGCAATGGAGGCCGGCGCACCAGTGGAGTTCTCATGCGCAGCAGCAAGCTGAAACAGTTCGGCCTCGTGATGACCGGCATGGTGGCCGGGGTCATGATCAGCCTCAATTTTTCCGCCAATGCCGACCGCAGCACGCAGGTGCCGCTGCCGGTCGAGGAGTTGCGTGCATACGCCGACGTCTTCAATGCGATCAAGCAGGGCTACGTCGAGCCGGTGGAAGACAAGAAGCTGATCACCGACTCGATCAGCGGCATGCTGTCGGGGCTGGATCCCCATTCCGCCTATCTGGATGCCGAGGCCTTCAAGGACCTGCAGGTCGGCACCCAGGGCGAGTTCGGCGGCCTCGGCATCGAGGTCGGCATGGAGGACGGCTTCGTCAAGGTGATCTCGCCGATCGAGGACACCCCCGCCTTCCGTGCCGGCGTGCTCGCCGGCGACCTGATCGTCAAGCTCGACGACACCCCGGTCAAGGGCATGAGCCTGAACGACGCGGTCAAGCGCATGCGTGGCAAGCCCAGGACCGACATCACCCTGACGATCATGCGCAAGGGCCAGCCGCAACCGATCGTGATCAAGCTTACGCGCGAAGTCATCAAGGTGCAGAGCGTGAAGTCCAAGGTGATCGAGCCCGGCTACGGCTACCTGCGTGTCGCGCAGTTCCAGGAGAACACCGCCGCGTCGGTGGTCGATCACCTGAACAAGCTCGCCGAACAGGGGCCGGTGCGGGGGCTGGTGCTGGACCTGCGCAACGATCCGGGCGGCCTGCTGCATGGCGCGGTGGGCGTGTCCGCCGCCTTCCTGCCCACCGACACGCTGGTGGTGTCGACCGACGGTCGCACCGAGGATGCCAAGCGCGAGTACCGGGCGACGCCGGCCGACTACCTGCGCGGGACGCGTGACGACTTCGTGCGTCGCCTGCCCGAGATGGCCAAGGATGTGCCGATGGTCGTGCTGGTCAACGCGGGCTCGGCCTCGGCTTCGGAGATCGTCGCCGGTGCGCTGCAGGACCACAAGCGCGCGAAGGTGATCGGCACTCAGACCTTCGGCAAGGGCTCGGTGCAGACCATCCTGCCGCTCAACAACAACACCGCGATCAAGCTGACCACCGCGCGCTACTACACCCCCAACGGGCGCTCGATCCAGGCCAAGGGCATCGAGCCCGACATCGTGGTCGAGGAAACGGCCAATGGCTCCAGCCGCCGTGTGCGCGAGGCCGACCTGCTGCGCCACCTCGGCAACGACAAGGAGGGCGAAGCGGCCAAGGAGGCGGCGGATGCGAAGGGTGCTCCGGTGCCCGGTGTCGAGACCGAGGAGGGCGAGCCGACGCGCTTCGAGTTCGGCGGTGCGGACGACTACCAGCTGCAGCAGGCCGTGCGCCTTCTCAAGGGTGAGCAGATCGTCCAGAATCAGGTCAACTAGACCATGATGCCGGGAGGGAGATGATGCGCAGGGAGACCGCCTACAAGCTGGCCGGCAGGCATCATGACCGTCCCGTGCCCGGGGCCGACATCCACAAGCAGCGTGAGCTCCGCTTCAAGAGTCTGCCGCCGGGCCAGGTGGAGCACGCGTGGAAGGCACTGCAGCTGCTGAAGGGCCTGCGCATCGAGCGTGCCCACGACCCGCTGACCATCGTCGTGCGCTATTCGGTGCTCGACTATTCGCTCGAGTCGCTCGAGGATGCGCTGCGCGATGCCGGCTTCGCGCTCGAGAATTCGCTCTATGTGAAGCTGGTCCGTGCCATCGTGTATTTCAGCGAGGAAACCCAGCGTCACAACCTGCTCTCGCCCGAACGCCTGATCAAGCAGTCCAACGAGGTCTACATCCAGGCCTGGGACCATCAGGTGCACGGCGACCACGACGACACTCCGCCCGAGTTGCGCGAATACAAGTAAGCCACCACGCATCTGCAATGAACGACGACCAGCTCCTGCGTTACAGCCGGCACATCCTGCTGCCCGAGATCGATGTGGACGGCCAGCAGCGACTGCTCGATGCGCGGGCGCTGATCATCGGCGCGGGCGGGCTCGGCTCGCCGGCGGCGATGTACCTGGCGGCTGCCGGGGTGGGCACGATCGCGATCGCCGACGACGACAGCGTCGACCTGACCAACCTGCAGCGCCAGATCATGCATTCGGCCGCGATGGTCGGCCTGCCGAAGGTGGCCTCGGCGCAGGCGACGCTGCACCGGCTCAATCCGCAGACCCGTATCGAGCCGATCCAGCGCCGTCTGGCGGGCGAGGAACTGGATGCCGAGGTGGCGCGCGCCGACGTGGTGCTCGACTGCAGCGACAACTTCGCCACCCGCCATGCCATCAATCGCGCCTGCGTGCGCCATCGCAAGCCCCTGGTGTCGGGCGCGGCGATCCGCTTCGATGGCCAGGCGGCGGTGTTCGACCTGCGCACGCCCGACAGCGCCTGCTACCACTGCCTGTTCCCCGAGGGCGAGGACATCGAGGAGGTGCGCTGCGCGGTCATGGGCGTGTTCGCGCCCATCGTCGGCATCATCGGCGCCACCCAGGCGGCCGAAGCACTTAAGCTGCTGATCGGTTGCGGGCAGTCGCTCGATGGCCGCCTGCTGCTGCTCGACGGCCTGGCGATGGAGTGGCGCAGCGTGTCCTTCGGGCGCGATCCGGGTTGCCCGGTATGCGCCGAGCGCGCCTGAAGGCGATGCGGGGCGGGTTCAGCTCGTCGCGCGCAGACGGGCGATCAGGCGCAGATCGGGTCCGATCGAGCGCAGGTCGCGGACGTCGAGCCGAGTCGCGCCCTGCAGGCTGCGCAGCTCGGGCAGGTTGAACAGTCCCTGCGCGGCATCGCCCACCAGCATCGGCGCCAGGTAGAGCAGCAGTTCGTCCACGCAGCCTTCACGCAGCAGCGAGCCGTTGAGCTTGAAGCCGGCCTCGACATGTACCTCGTTGAGGCCGCGCGCGCCGAGTTCGGCCATCATGCGTGGAAGATCCACCTTGCCGGCGGCGTTCGGCAGCACCAGCACTTCATGCCCGTGTGCGCGCAGCGCATCGGCACGCGCAGTATCGGCCGTCGCCGCCGCGATCAGGATCGGCTCGCCCTGCAGGATGCGGGCCGTGGGCGAGACGGCGAGCCCGGCGTCGACCAGCACGCGCAAGGGCTGGCGGGAGCAGGGCACGTCGCGCACCGTCAGTTGCGGGTCGTCCGCGCGCACCGTGCCGATGCCAGTGAGGATCGCGCAGGCGCGGGCGCGCCAGCGGTGGCCGTCGGCGCGCGCCGCAGGGCCGGTGATCCACTGGCTTACGCCGTTGTCGAGTGCGGTCTTGCCGTCCAGGGTCGCGGCCGCCTTCAGGCGCACCCACGGGCGGCCGCGGCGCATGCGCGCCACGAAGCCGATGTTGAGCTCCTGCGCTTCGGCTTCGAGCAGGCCGTGCTCGGTGACGATGCCGACGGCACGCAGGCGCGCCAGGCCGCGCCCGGCGACCAGCGGGTTGGGGTCTTCCATGGCGCTGACCACGCGCGCGACGCCGGCTTCGATCAGCGCGTCGGCGCATGGCGGGGTGCGGCCGAAGTGCGAACAGGGCTCGAGGGTGACGTAGGCGGTGGCGCCGCGGGCGGCGTCGCCGGCGGCGCGCAGCGCGTGGATCTCGGCGTGGGCTTCGCCGGCGCGGGCGTGCCAGCCTTCGCCGACGATGCGACCGTCACGCATCAGCACGCAGCCGACCCGCGGGTTGGGCGCGGTCGTGGTCAGGCCGCGGGCGGCGAGCTGCAGCGCGCGCGCCATCGCTGCATGGTCAGCGGCCGAAAAGGTCATGCTCGGGGTCCGGATCGGCTTTCCCGGCCTTGCCGCGCCGCGGACGGGCCTGCACCTCGCGGATCACCTCGGAGAACTCGTCGACGTCGGCGAAGTTGCGATAGACCGACGCGAAACGGATGTAGGCCACCTTGTCGAGCTTCTTCAGCTCCTTCATGACCAGTTCGCCGATCTTCTCGCTCGGCACTTCCTGCTCGCCGAGCGACAGCAGGCGCGCCTCGATGCGGTCCACCGCGGCGTCGATGGCCTCGATGGTCACCGGGCGCTTGCGCA
This sequence comes from Thauera sp. GDN1, assembly GCF_029223545.1. Lineage (NCBI taxonomy): Bacteria > Pseudomonadati > Pseudomonadota > Betaproteobacteria > Rhodocyclales > Zoogloeaceae > Thauera > Thauera sp. GDN1. The sequence goes on from NZ_CP097870.1 coordinate 1,258,456, forward strand.
GCGCCAGCTTCATGCTGCCGGCGAGCTTGGCGTGGTCGAACTCGGTGCGATTGCCGTTGCGCTTGACGATGTGCGGCATCTTGAGGTCGATGCGCTCGTAGGTGGTGAAGCGCTTGTCGCACTTCACGCAGCGGCGGCGGCGGCGGACGACGTCGCCGTCCTCGTTCTCGCGCGTGTCGGTGACCTGGGTGTTGGGGTCACCGCAGAAGGGGCATTTCATGGCCGGGAGGCAGTGGCGGGCGGGGCGGGCGTCGTTGCGGCGCCCGTCCCGCCGGGCGGCTTACTTGCCGTAGACCGGGAACCGCGCGCACAGCTCGGCCACCTGGCCGCGCACGCGCTCGATCACCGCCTGGTCTTCGGGCGCGTCGAGCACGTCGGCGATCAGGTGGGCGATCTTCTCGGCCTCGATCTCGGTGAAGCCGCGGGTGGTCATCGCCGGCGAGCCGATGCGGATGCCGGAGGTGGTGAAGGGCTTCTCGGGATCGTTCGGGATCGAGTTCTTGTTGACCGTGATGTGGGCGCTGCCCAGCACGGCTTCGGCGGCCTTGCCGGTGATCTTCTTGTTGCGCAGGTCGACCAGGAAGACGTGGGACTCGGTGCGGCCGGAGACGATACGCAGACCGCGCTCTTCCGACAGCACGCGTGCCATCACGCGGGCATTGGCGATGACCTGTTCCTGGTAGTTGCGGAACTCGGGCGAGGCCGCTTCCTTGAAGGCGACCGCCTTGCCGGCGATGACGTGCATCAGCGGGCCGCCCTGCAGGCCGGGGAAGATCGCCGAGTTGAGCGCCTTCTCGTGCTCGGCCTTCATCAGGATGATGCCGCCGCGCGGGCCGCGCAGGGTCTTGTGGGTGGTCGAGGTGACGACGTCGGCGTGCGGCACCGGGTTCGGGTAGAAGCCCGCGGCGATCAGGCCGGCGTAGTGCGCCATGTCGACCCAGAAGATGGCGCCGATTTCCTTGGCGATCTTGGCGAAGCGCTCGAAGTCGATGCGCAGCGCGTAGGCCGAGGCGCCGGCGATGATGATCTTCGGCTTGTGCTCGCGCGCGAGCGCTTCCATCTTGTCGTAGTCGATCTCTTCCTTGTCGTTGAGACCGTAGGCGACGACGTTGAACCACTTGCCCGACATGTTCAGCGGCATGCCGTGGGTGAGGTGGCCGCCTTCGGCCAGGCTCATGCCCATGATGGTGTCGCCCGGCTTGGCGAAGGCCATCAGCACCGCCTGGTTGGCCTGCGAGCCGGAATTCGGCTGCACGTTGGCGGCCTCGGCGCCGAACAGGGCCTTCAGGCGGTCGATCGCCAGCTGCTCGGCGACGTCGACGTGCTCGCAGCCGCCGTAGTAGCGCTTGCCCGGGTAGCCCTCGGCGTACTTGTTGGTGAGCTGGGAGCCCTGGGCTTCCATCACAGCGTGGGAGACGTAGTTTTCGGAGGCGATCAGTTCGATGTGGTCTTCCTGGCGCTTGTTTTCGGCCTGGATGGCGGACCACAGCTCGGGATCGACTTTGGCGAGGGTGTCTTGCGAGGAGAACATGGCTTGCCCGTCTGAAATGGGAAAGGGGTGGAATCGATGGATTCGAGCGCCGGATTCTAGCATGCAGCGCTGCCCGAAAAGGCAGCGCGCGCCCGGGGGCGCGCGCTGCGGTGAGGTGGAGCGCGGGGCTTACCAGCCGCGCTGGGGCGTCCCGAAGCCCTGCGTGGCGGCTTCGCTGCCGCTGGCGGGGGCGTTCTCGCCACCACCGCCCCGTGCGTCGCCTTGTCCCTCTCCGGCCGGTGCGTCGGTGCCGGGCGCTGGCTGGGTTTCGCCGCTGCCGCTGCCGCCGCCCCAGCTGTCGCCCTGCTGGCCCCAGCCACCGCCGTCACCGCCACCCTGGACATCGATCTGGATGGTGTCGAGGTCGACCTCCACCTTCTTGTCGAGGCTGAAGGTCACCAGGCCCGGGAACATGATCAGTGCGACCACCATCGCGATCTGCAGGATCACGAACGGAATCGAACCGCGGTAGATGTCCATCGTCTTCACGCCCGCGACCCGCTTGCTGGTCACGCGGTCGATGAAGTCCTTCGCCGGCGCCACGCTGCGCAGGTAGAACAGCGCGAAGCCGAAGGGCGGGGTGAGGAAGGAGGTCTGCAGGTTCATCGCCAGCAGCACGCCGAACCACACCAGGTCGATGCCCATCTTGTCGGCCACCGGCGCCAGCAGCGGGATCAGGATGAAGGCGATCTCGAAGAAGTCGATGAAGAAGCCGAGGAAGAAGATCACCGTGTTCACGAACACCAGGAAGCCGATCTCGCCGCCAGGCAGCTTGTCGAACAGGTGCTCGACCCAGATCTGGCCGTCGATCGCGGTGAAGGTGAAGCTGAAGATCGTCGAGCCGATCAGGATGAACAGCACGAAGCAGGACAGGCGCGCGGTCGACTCCAGCGCGTGCTTGAGCAGGCCCATGTCGAGCTTGCCGCGCATCAGTGCCATGATCATGCCGCCGACCGCACCCATCGCACCGCCCTCGGTGGGCGTCGCCACGCCGAGGAAGATGGTGCCGAGGACGAGGAAGATCAGCGCCAGCGGCGGGATCAGCACGAAGGTCACGCGTTCGGTGATGCGCGACAGCAGGCCCATGCCGGTGACCTTGTTCACCATCGCGGCGAAGGATGCGAACAGCGTGCCGCCGGTGAGCGCCACCACGATGGTCTCGTCCAGCGCCGGCTTCACCTCGGTGCCTTTCAGCGCGCTCATGATCTCGCCGTAGTACATGCCGAACGCGACCGAGATGATGGTGACGAACAGGCCGAACACGCCGAGCGAGCGCATGCCGGAGCTGCCATCGGGTTCGCGGTAGGTTCGCGCCTCTGGCGGCAGGGCGGGCACCAGCGACGGCTTGAAGATCGCCAGGCCGATGATGAACAGCGCGTACAGGCCGATGAGCGTGAAGGCCGGGATGAAGGCGCCCTTGTACAGGTCACCGACGCTGCGGCCGAGCTGGTCGGCGATCACGATCAGGACCAGCGAGGGCGGGACGATCTGCGCCAGGGTGCCGGAGGCGGTGATGGCGCCGCTGGCGATCGCCGGGCTGTAGCCGTAGCGCAGCATGATCGGCAGCGAGATCAGGCCCATCGAGATCACCGACGCGGCGACCACGCCGGTGGTCGCCGCCAGCAGCGCACCGACGAAGATCACCGCGAGCGCCAGACCGCCGCGGATCGGCCCGAACACCTGGCCCACGGTGTCGAGCAGGTCCTCGGCCATGCCGCTGCGCTCGAGAATCAGGCCCATCAGCGTGAAGAAGGGAATCGCCAGCAGGGTATCGTTCTGGATGATGCCGAATACCCGCAGCGGCAGTGCCTGGAATATGCTCGGCGAGAGCAGCCCGGCCTCCATGCCGAGGAAGCCGAACAGCAGGCCGCAGGCGGCGAGTGCGAAGGCGACCGGAAAGCCGGTGAGCAGGAACAGCAGCAGGGACCCGAACATCATTTCGGGCGCGTGTGCGGCGAACAGTTCGATCATTTCTGCACCTCGCCGGCGTTGTCGTGATGGGCCTGGCCGTGCGCCCCGTCGTTGGACCCGTTTCCTTCATGCGCGCCGTGCAGCAGCGGATTGGGCGCCTTGCCCTGCAGGAAGGCGAAGCGCTTGATCAGTTCGGAGATCGCCTGCAGGCCGAGCAGGGCGAAACCGAGCGGCACCAGTGCATACACCGGCCAGCGGATCAGGCCGCCGGCATTGGACGACATCTCGCCCGAGGCGTAGGCGCCCACGACCACCGGCCAGGCGAACTGGATCATGAACCAGCACATCGGCAGCACGAACACGATGATGCCGGCGATGTCGATGAACATGCGGGTGCGCATCGACAGCCTGGCGGCGACGACGTCGATCCGCACATGGGCGTTCTGCAGGAAGGTGTAGCCGGCGCCGAGCAGGAAGACCGCGCCGAACAGGTACCACTGGATTTCGAGGAAGGCGTTCGAGCCGATGTTGAACGCCTTGCGTGCGATTGCGTTGGCGGCGCTGATCAGCGTCGCCGCGAGCACGAGCCAGATGATGAACTTGCCGAAGAATCGGCTCACGGCATCGACGATGCGTGAAAAGCGGAGGAGGGTATCCATTGGGGTCGCCTGGAACCTTGCGTGCACGAAAAAGCCGAGCTGTGCGGGTGGCGCGCTCGGCGGGATTGGATTGCAGGTGTTGCAGATGATACGGGGGTGAAGCCGCCGGGGAGGCGCTGGAGCCCCCCGGCGCCGGTCGGCTTACAGCTTCTGCGACGCGAGGTACTGGGCGTAGTTGCCTTCGGCGACCGACTCCCACTGCACCTGGTCCGCGAGGAAGCGGCTGTAGTCCGCGTAGATCTTCTTCCAGTTCGCGTTCTTCTCGTTGAGCTCGGCGTAGACCTCACGCGAGGCCTTGAACGCGGCGTCCATGAAGTCCTTCGGGAAGCGCGACAGCTTGGCGCCCTCGGCGACGAGCTGCTTGAGCGAGCTCGGGTTGCGGGCGTCGTAGCGGGCCTGGCAGCCGACGTGGGCCGCACGGCTGGCCTGTTCGATGATCGCCTTGTACTCGGCCGACAGGCTGTTCCACTGCTTGTCGTTGATGTAGACCGAGAACTGCGTGCTGCCCTCCCACCAGGCCGGGAAGTAGTAGTTCTGGGCGACCTTGTGCAGGCCGAGCTTGAGGTCGTCGTAGGGGCCGATCCACTCGGCGGCGTCGATCGTGCCCTTCTCCAGCGCCTGGTAGATCTCGCCGGCCGGGATGTTCTGTGGCACCGCGCCGAGCTTGGCGAGCACGCGGCCGCCGAAGCCGCCGACGCGGAACTTGAGACCCTCGAAGTCCTTCACCGACTTGATCTCCTTGCGGTACCAGCCACCCATCTGGGTGCCGGTGTTGCCGCAGGGGAAGTTGACGATGTTGAACTGGGCGTAGAACTCGCGCATCAGCTTGAGGCCGTTGCCCTCGAACATCCACGCGCTCATCGAGCGCGAGGTCATGCCGAACGGGATCGTGCAGTCGAGCGCGAAGGTCTCGTCCTTGCCGAAGAAGTAATACGGCGCGGTGTGCGCGCATTCGATCGTGCCCTGCTGGATGGCGTCGACGACGCCGAAGGCCGGCACGAGTTCGCCCGCGGGGTGCACCGAAATGGTGAATTTGCCGCCGGTCGCCTCCGAAACGTACTTGGCGAAGGCTTCGCTGGCGCCGAACACGGTGTCGAGCGACTTCGGGAAGCTGGAGGCCAGGCGCCAGCGGATCTGCTGCTGGGCGTGTACGATGGCCGGTGCGGTGCCGGCCGCCAGAATGCCGGCCATGCCGGCGCCCTGCAGGAATTTACGACGTTCCACGGTGTCTCCTTGTCACGTGTGAGGAATCCAAAGCGTCGATGGGATTATAGGGAGCGTTGATCTGTCGCCGGAATCCACGGAAAACCCTAATACTGGCCGCTTCCGACATTTTTGATTCAGTTGTCATCAGGTGTGCGGCAGCTCGTCCAGTGCGCCGCGGAGGTGGCTTTCGTCGGCCCAGGCCAGCAGGTGCCAGCTGCCTGCGGTGTGCTCGATCCAGTTCAGTGCGGCGTTGGGGATCGCGAAGTCGCGTGCGGCTTCCAGTCCCTTGCCGCTTGCCAGGCGATGCACGATGTCGAGCACGCCGCCGTGGGTGACCACCACCACCGCCTCTCCCTTGTGCCGGTGCGCGATCTCCTCGAGCGCCGCATGGATCCGTGTGGCCAGGTCCGTCAGGCTTTCGCCGCGCTCGGGCAGCGCGAACTGCGGCTCGCGGGCCTTGAAGCGGCGGAAGCAGTCCGGGTGGCGGCTCTCGGCCTCGTCGTGGGTGAGCCCCTGGAAGTGGCCGTAGTGGCGTTCGCGCAGGCGTGCGTCGTGGTTCGTGGGCAGCGCGTGCACGCGGGCGATCGCCGCCGCGGTCTGGCTGGCGCGCTGAAGATCGCTGCTGTAGAGCGCGGAGAAGCGCAGGCCTGCGCGCGCGAGCGTGCGCGCGGTCGCCTCGGCCTGGCTCAGGCCGGTGTCGTTGAGGGGGATGTCGATGTGCCCCTGCAGCCTGTGCTCGGTGTTCCAGGCGGTTTCGCCGTGACGCACCAGGCAGATGCGGCACGAGTCGGATGAGATTGGTGTCTGTCGCGATTTCATCGTTTTATGGGGCATCCCGCGCGGGATCGTGCCCCTGTATGGGATAATTCGGCTTTCCGATCGTTCATGTGCGCCCCTTGCGGGCGCCGGGGCTGCGTTGCGCGGCCCCTCGTCGTGGAGTCCTTTCGTGTCCTCTCTGCTGCGCTTATCCCGCTTGATCGACTGGATCAATGAACGGGTCGGCCGTAGCGTGATGTGGCTGGTGCTGATCGCGGTCGTGATCAGCGCCGGCAACGCGCTCGTCCGCAAGCTGTTTAACACAAGTTCCAATGCCCTGCTCGAGATCCAGTGGTACCTGTTCGCGGCGATCTTCATGCTCGCCGCAGGCTACACCTTCCTGCGCAACGAGCATGTGCGCATCGACATCCTGACCAGCCGGTTGTCGCCGCGCGGGCAGAACATCGTCGACATCCTCGGCATCCTGTTCTTCCTGCTGCCGATGGCCGGGCTGATCCTGTGGCTGTCGTGGCCGATCGTGATGATGTCGGTCGCTTCGGGCGAGATGTCGCAGAACCCGGGCGGTCTGATCCGCTGGCCGGTGAAGATGCTGCTGCCGCTCGGTCTCGCCCTGCTCGTGCTGCAGGCCTTGTCCGAGCTGATCAAGCGCGTCGCCTTCCTGACCGGACATGGCCCCAATCCGCTGCAGAAGAAATCGGTGGGCGCGGCGACCGGGGATCTGGTCGCGGCGATCAAGGCGCAGCGCGAGGGGGGCGCGAAATGACCGAGTTCGTCATCGCCAACATGGCGCCGCTGATGTTCGCGTCCATGGTGCTGTTCCTGCTGTTCGGCTTCCCGGTCGCGTTCGCGCTCGCGGCCAACGGCATCCTGTTCGGGCTGATCGGCATCGAGCTCGGCCTGCTCCATGGCGCGCTGTTCCAGGCGCTGCCCGAGCGCATCTTCGGCATCATGGCCAACGACACCCTGCTCGCGGTGCCGTTCTTCACCTTCATGGGCCTGATCCTGGAGCGCAGCGGCATGGCCGAGGACCTGCTCGACACCATCGGCCAGCTGTTCGGGCCGATCCGCGGCGGCCTGGCGTTCGCGGTGATCTTCGTCGGCGCGCTGCTCGCGGCGACGACCGGCGTGGTGGCGGCCTCGGTGATCTCGATGGGCCTGATCTCGCTGCCGATCATGCTGCGCTACGGCTACGACCACCGTCTGGCCACCGGCGTGATCGCCGCCTCGGGTACGCTGGCGCAGATCATCCCGCCCTCGCTGGTGCTGATCGTGATGGCCGACCAGCTCGGCCGCAGCGTCGGCGACATGTACCAGGGCGCGTTGCTGCCCGGCCTGGTGCTCACCAGCATGTACGTGGGCTACGTTGCGCTCGTGGCGATCTTCCGGCCGTCCTTTGCGCCGGCGATGCCGCTGGAGGCGCGCACGCTGCGCGAAGCCGACGGCTCGAGCGGCCTGCGTTCGCTGGCCGTGCTCACCGCGGTGTCGGTCGCCGGTGCGTGGCTGTTCGCCAGCCAGGTCTATCGTGCCGACGCGCCGCGCGACGAGGTGGTGGTGGTGTCGGCCATGGTCGGCATCGGCATCGCCTTCGTGACGGCGATGGTCAACCGGCTGTTCGGCATCGGCCTGCTGTCGCGCATGGCCGAACGCGTCACCTTCGTGCTGATCCCGCCGCTCGGGCTGATCTTCCTCGTGCTCGGCACCATCTTCATCGGCGTGGCCACGCCGACCGAGGGCGGCGCGATGGGTGCGCTCGGCGCGGTGCTGATGGCGCTGGCGCGCAAGCGTCTGTCCATGCCACTGCTCAAGCAGGCGATGGATTCGACCACCAAGCTGTCGTGCTTCGTGGTCTTCATCCTCATCGGCTCGAGCGTGTTCGGCCTCACCTTCCGCGGCGTCAACGGCGACCTGTGGGTCGAGCACCTGATGACCTCGCTGCCGGGCGGCCAGACCGGTTTCCTGGTGGCGGTGAACCTGCTGGTGTTCGTGCTCGCGTTCTTCCTCGACTACTTCGAGCTCGCCTTCATCATCGTGCCGCTGCTGGCCCCGGTGGCGGACAAGCTCGGCATCGACCTGATCTGGTTCGGCGTGCTGCTCGCGGTGAACATGCAGACCTCCTTCCTGCACCCGCCCTTCGGCTTCGCGCTGTTCTTCCTGCGCTCGGTGGCGTCGGAGAAGGTCAAGACGGCGTCGATCTACTGGGGCGCGGTGCCCTTCGTGATCATCCAGCTCGTCATGGTCGGCCTGATCATCGCCTTCCCGGGGCTGGTGTCCTACGGGGACGCGGGGGCCAAGCCGGCGGAGCAGCAGGAACTCAACCTCGACCAGTTGCTGCAGGGCGCCGGCGGCGCAGCGCCGGCCAGCGAAGGTAACGCCGACCTCATGCGCCAGCTGCAGGGCAACTGAGCTTCATCGACAGGCAACGAAAAAGCCGGGCTTGCCCCGGCTTTTTCGTTGCGCAGAGGGTGGAAGTTCGCGCCTTCCGCCACCCCTGCGCAACCGATGTCTCGGCCCCGCAGGCGCGGCGGACGTTGCGATTCCCGCCCTCGCGACGTTCAGCGCACCGACTGCATGAAGCGGTCGAAGCCCGCCTCGGCGACGCTGAACCAGGCGTTCTGCGACTTGCGATACTTCTCGAACTCGGTGTAGATCTTGGCCCAGGCCGGGTTCTTGGCGGCTTCCTCGGCGTACAGCTCGCGCGACACGTCGTAGGCCTTCTTCATGATCTCGTTGGAGAAGCTCTGCAGCTTCACGCCCTGCGCCAGCAGGCGGGCGAGCGCCTGCGGGTTCTTGTGGTCGTACATCGCGGTCATCTGGATGTGCGCCTCGCGCGAGGCGGCGCGGAACGCGGCCTGGTATTCCTTCGGCAGCTTGTCCCATTCGGCCTTGTTCACATAGAAGTGAACGGCGGGACCCGGCTCCCACCAGCCCGGCGAGTAGTAGTGCGGCGCGACCTTGTAGAAGCCGAGCTTCTCGTCGTCGTACGGAGCGACCCATTCGGCGGCGTCGATCGTGCCCTTCTCGAGCGAGGGATAGATGTCCGAACCGGCGATCTGCTGCGGGATGGCGCCCATCCGCGACAGGATCTCGCCGCCGATGCCGGCGATGCGGATCTTCAGACCCTTGATGTCGTCCAGGGTGTTGATCTGCTTGCGGTACCAGCCGCCCATCTGCACGCCGGTGTTGCCGCCGAGGAAGGAGTACACGTTGTAGTTGCTGTAGAACTCGTCGAGCAGTTCCTGGCCGCCGCCGCCGATGACCCAGGCGTCCATCTGGCGGGCGTTGAGGCCGAAGGGGATGGCGGTGCCGAAGGCGAAGGTCTTGTCCTTGCCGACGTAGTAGTACGAGCACGAGTGGCACATCTCGACGGTACCCTGCTGCACGGCGTCGAGCGCCTGCAGGCCGGGCACGATTTCGCCGGCGGGGAACACGCGGATGTCGAACTTGCCGCCGGTGATTTCGCGCAGGCGGTTGGTCAGCAGCTCGGCGCTGCCGAACAGCGTGTCGATGCTCTTCGGGAAGCTCGAGGTCATGCGCCACTTGATTTCGGGCAGACCGGTCTGCACCGCGGGGGCGGCGACCGCGGCGGTCGAGGCGACACCGGCGGCGCCGGCAGCCAGGCCGACACCGGCCTTCTTGAGGAATGAACGACGTTCCACGATTTCTCCTTGCGAGTGGCGTGTAATTACAGCGAACGATTATAGACCCCGATCACGGTGCGGGGCGCCTCCATCCCGGCGGAATCAGGGTATCTCCCAATGCCGGCTCAGCGGCCGGCGATCTTCATGCGCTCGATCAGCACCGAGCCGCACAGCTTGGCGCCGCGCGGCAGCGCGTCGTTGCCGATCGCGACGATGCTGCGGAACATGTCGCGCAGGTTGCCGGCGATGGTGATCTCCTCGACGGCGTGCTTGATCCTGCCCTTTTCGACCCAGAAGCCTGCCGCACCGCGCGAGTAATCGCCCGTGACGTAATTCACGCCATGGCCGAGCAGCTCGGTGACCAGAAGACCCTTGTCCATGCGCTTGATCAGGCCCGCGAGGTCCGCGTCCCCCGGCTTCACGATCAGGTTGTGCGAGCCGCCGGCGTTGCCGGTGGTCTGCATGCCGAGCTTGCGCGCCGAATACGTGGACAGGAAATAGCCCTGGAGCACGCCGTCGGTGACCACCTCGCGGTCGCGGGTGACGACGCCGTCGCTGTCGAAGGGGCTGGAGCCGAAGGCCTTCCGGAGGTGAGGGCGCTCGGCGATGCTCACCTCCGGCGAGAACACCTGCTGGCCGAGACTGTCGAGCAGGAAGCTCGACTTGCGGTACAGCGAGCCGCCGCTGACCGCCTGCACGAAGTTGCCGATCAGCGACACCGCGAGCGGGGCCTCGAAGATCACCGGCACCTCGCAGGTGCGGATCTTCTTTGCGCCGAGCCGTGCCAGTGCGCGCTCGCCGGCGAGGCGGCCGATTTCCTCCGGCGCCATCAGCTCCGCAGGGTCGCGCCGCGAGTCGTACCAGAACTCGCGCTGCATGCCCTCGTCCTCGCCGGCGATCACCGAGCACGACAGGCCGTGGCGGGTGGTCGCGTAGCCGCCGATGAAGCCGTGGCTGTTGGCGGACACGAAGTGCGACTGCTGGATCGAGGTGTTGGCGCCCTCGGAGTTCGTGATCTTCGGGCTCACCGCGAAGGCGGCGTCCTCGCAGCGGCGGGCGAGCTCGATCGCCTGCGCGACGTCGATGTTCCAGGGATGGAAGAGGTCGAGCTCGGGCATGTCCTTCGCCTTCGCCATCAGCGCGGCGTCGGCCAGGCCGGCGCAGGGATCGGGCGCGGTGAAGCGGGCGATGGACAGCGCCGCATCCACGGTCGCCTTCAGCGCCTTCTTCGAGAAGTCCGACGTGCTCGCGTAGCCGCGCTGCTGGCCGACATAGACGGTGACACCCACGCCCTTGTCGCGGTTGTACTCGATGGTGTCCACCTCGCCCTTGCGCACCGCGACCGACTGGCCGAAGCCTTCGGAGACGTCGGTCTCGCAGGCGGAGGCGCCGTGCTTCTTCGCGTGCTTGAGGATGTCGGTGGCGATTTCGGCGAGATGCGCCTGGGAGAACGAAAAGCCTTGGCTGGACATGGGCGGGGCGGATGCGTGCAAAGGCTATAATCTTAACCCGATCAAGCCAGACCCCCCGCACGCAATGCGCCCAGATTCGCGCCGTCACGGCCATTCCGCCCCCGAAGACGAGGACGACTTCCTCGAGCCGCCGAGCAAGAGCAGCCGCAAGCGCGACATGCAGGCGCTGCAGGATCTCGGCGAGCAGCTCGTCGCCCTGTCGCCCGAGCGCCTGAAGAAGGTGCCGCTGCCCGATGCGCTCTACGAGGCGATTCGCGCCGCGCAGGGCTTCAAGATGGAAGCCCGCCGCCGTCAGCTCCAGTACGTAGGCAAGCTGATGCGCAAGGTCGACCCGGCGCCGATCCAGGCCCAGCTCGAGATCTTCGCCGGCAACTCCGCTGCCGAGATCGCGAAGATGCACCGCCTCGAGCGCCTGCGCGAGCAGCTGCTCGAGGATGAGCAGACCATCGGCACCATTGCCGAGGCCTGGCCCGGTGCCGACCTGCAATACCTGCGCACGCTGCGTCGCAACGCGCTCAAGGAGCGCGAGGCCGCCAGGCCGCCGAAGTCCTTCCGCGAGATCTTCCGTGTGCTGCGCGAGCTGCAGGACGCGCAGGATGCCGCCGAGGAAGCTGCCGCCGCCGACGATGGCGAGGAGCGCGCCCAGGAGTGAGGTGCGGGCCCCCGCCGGGAACGCGAGCCGCGTCGGCGCTTCCGTGCCTGCGTCCGCGCCGCAGCGCCCACCGACTCAACCCGAACAGAGAGCGAACCCCATGAGCGAACACATCCGCATCGGCCTGGTATCGATCAGCGACCGTGCCTCCGACGGCACCTACGAAGACCAGGGCATCCCCGCCCTTCAGGACTGGCTCGGCAGGGCGCTGAGTTCGCCGTGGACCGCCGAGACGCGGCTGATCCCCGACGAGCGCCCGTTGATCGAGCGCACCCTCGTCGACCTGGCCGACACCGCCGGCTGCAACCTGGTGCTGACCACCGGCGGCACCGGTCCGGCGGTGCGCGACGTCACGCCCGAGGCCACGCTCGCCGTCGGCGACAAGGAGATGCCCGGCTTCGGCGAGGAGATGCGCCGCATCAGCCTCAACTTCGTGCCCACCGCGATCCTGTCGCGCCAGGTCGCGGTGATCCGCGGCAAGTGCCTGATCATCAATCTCCCCGGCCAGCCCAAGTCGATCCGCGAGACCCTCGAGGGCGTGCGCGATGCCGACGGCAAGGTGCGCCACCTCGGCATCTTCGCCGCGGTGCCCTACTGCATCGACCTCATCGGCGGCCCCTACATCGAGACCGAGGACGCGGTGATCAAGGCCTTCCGGCCGAAGCACGCCATCCGGCCCAGGCAGGGCTGAGCAGCGGTGAACGAGTCCACCGCCCGCGCCGCGCACGGCGCCGCTGTCCCGAAGCCGCAGACCCGCTCGCTCCCGCAGCAGACGAGCGCCGAGACGGGCCCGCCGCAACTGGCGTGGGAGGAGGCTGCGGGTGCCGACGGCACGCTGACCACCCGTAGCGCCCGCTGGCGCTCGGAAAGCGGCCAGGCGCCGCCGCGCCGGGTGGTGGCCGCCGACGACACGATGAAGGCCGACACCGCGTGGCGGCTGGCCTGCGAAGGCACCGCCCTGCTGTGGCGCGGCGACTACCACAATGCCCGCCAGCTCCTGCAGGCGATGGCGCGCCGCGCCGACGGCCGTCCGCGGCGCAAGCCGGGCAAGGCGCCCGCGTCCGCCGCCGAGGCCTTCCACCTGCATCGCATGGCGCAGGCGCAGCGCGCGCGCACCCTCGGCATGCTCCTGATCCCCTTCGAGGCTGGCGCGCACATCCCGTTGCGACGCGCACCCGCGGTGGCGGAGGTGATCGCAGAGGCTGTCGACACCACGCCGGACGCGGATCTGGCCGACGCCCCGTTCGTGATGTCGCTGCGCGAGCTGCTCGGCCTGATCGGCGCGCACGAGTGGCGGCGAAAGGGCGTGCTGGTGCCGGCGCTCGGCGATCGCATCCATCCCTGGTACGGCGTGTATTCGCCCATCCGCGGCGAATATCTCGACCTGATCGCGCGCGTTCCGCTGCCCTCGACCGCGCTGGCCTTCGACATCGGCACCGGCACCGGCGTGATCGCCGCACTGCTCGCGCGCCGCGGGGTGCGCAAGGTGGTGGCGACCGATGTGTCGACGCGCGCGCTCGGCTGCGCGCGCGAGAACCTGGAGCGCCTGGGCCTGCTGGCGGGCGCGCATGATCACGCGGTGGCGTCCGCCGGTGGCGGCGATACCGGATGCGTCGAATTGATGCAGGCCGACCTTTTCCCGCCCGGCCGCGCGCCGCTGGTGGTGTGCAACCCGCCCTGGGTGCCCGCCAAGCCGAGTTCGGCGATCGAGCATGCGGTCTACGACCCCGACAGCCGCATGCTGCGCGGCTTCCTCGCCGGCCTGGCCGCACATCTGGAGGCGGGCGGCGAGGGCTGGCTGATCCTGTCGGATCTCGCCGAGCACCTCGGCCTGCGCACGCGGGCGGAGCTGCTCGGCTGGATCGAGTTCGCCGGGCTGAAGGTGGTCGGGCGCGAGGACATCCGTCCCCGTCACCCCAAGGCGAGCGATGCGGACGATCCGCTGCACGCCGCGCGCGCGGCGGAAGTCACGTCCTTGTGGCGCCTGGCTATTTCGGCACGATCCTGATCACCGGCCGCTGCAGGTGCTTCGCCGGCGGCGGCACCGACAGCTGCCGGCGGCGCTCGAGCTCGCGCCACCAGGCACGTGCGCCCAGCAGCATGGCGAGGATCAGCGCGTAGATCGCCGGCTCGAGCACGTCGGCCTTCACCAGCCACCAGTAATGCACCACCGCCAGGATCGCGATGCCGTACACCGAGCGGTGCAGTGCTTGCCACTGGCGCCCGCCGAGGCGGCGGATCGCGAAGCTGTTCGAGGTCGCCGCGAGCGGAATCAGCAGCACGAAGGCGGCGAAGCCGACGGTGATGAAGGGGCGGTCGAGGATGTCGAGCGCGATCGCGCGCCAGTCGAAGAACTGGTCCAGCCACAGATAGGTCGCGAAATGCGCCGCGGCATAGGCGAAGGCGAACAGGCCCAGCATGCGGCGCAGGCGCAGCAGCCAGTGCAGTCCGCTCAGCCTGCGCAGCGGCGTGACCGCGAGCGTGATCAGCAGGAAGCGCAGCGTCCATTCACCGCTGGCGCGGGTGATGGTCTCGATCGGATTGGCGCCGAGCGCATCCGCCCGCCAGCCAAGCGCGAGGTCCGCGGCCGGCAGCAGGCAGAGGATGAAGACGATCGCCTTGATCGCGGAGATCGTGGCGGCGGACGGAGTTTTCAGGGAGAGGCTCATCTGCGGGCGTGTGAAAGGGGCGGGTCTCGGTGCGCGCCGTTCGCGCGCTTCAGTAGAACTTCTTCAGGTCCATGCCCTGGTACAAGCCGGCGACCTGCTCGGCGTAGCCGTTGAACATCAGCGTCGGGCGCTTGCGCAGTTCGCCGATGCGGCGCTCGGTGGCCTGGCTCCAGCGCGGGTGGGAGACCTGCGGATTCACGTTGGAGTAGAAGCCGTATTCCTGCGGTGCCGCCTTGTTCCACGCGGTCGCCGGCTGCTGCTCGGTGAGGCGGATGGTGACGATCGACTTCGCGCTCTTGAAGCCGTACTTCCACGGCACCACCAGGCGGACCGGGGCGCCATTCTGGTTCGGCAGCACCTCGCCGTAAAGGCCGACGGCGAGGATGGTGAGCGGATGCAGGGCCTCGTCCAGGCGCAGGCCTTCGCCGTAGGGCCAGTCCAGCACCGGGCGGCGGGTCATGATCTCGCGGTCGTAGTGGGTCAGGAACTCCACGTACTTCGCGCTGCCCAGCGGCTCGACCTCCTTGAGCAGCGCCGCAAGCGGAAAGCCCACCCACGGGATCACCATCGACCAGCCTTCCACGCAGCGCATGCGGTAGATGCGCTCCTCGAGCGGCGCGAGCTTGAGCAGGTCGTCGATGTCGAAGCGGCGCGGCTTGCCGACCAGGCCTTCGACCGCCACCGTCCACGGCCGCACCGCCATCCGGCCCGCATTGCGCGCGGGATCGCTCTTGCCGGTGCCGAACTCGTAGAAGTTGTTGTAGGTGGTCACCGCCTTGTGGTCGGTCAGTGGCTCGGTGGTGCTCGATGCCGAGGGTGTCGTCTGCAGTTTCGTCGCCGCGCGTGCATCTGCGGGCAGGCCGTGCCACAGCGCGGCGCCGGCGATCAGCCCCGCGCCGCTGCGGGCGAGGAATTCGCGCCGGCGCTCGAACAGGCTGCGCGGGGTGATCTCGGAGGACAGGACGTCGGCGGGTTCATGGATCAGCATGGTGCGGTGGAACTCGGTGCAGGGGACGGCGGCTGCCGTCGCGGGTGGGAGGGTGTACGTACAGACGTCGGGAACGCCGATCGGTTCAGTCCAGGGTGGTCATCAAGTCCGAGCCGCCCGGGCCGGAACCCTTTCCGCTAGAATCGTCCTTCCACGCAACGCATCGACCAAGAGTTCCCTCGCATGACCGCCTCAATGAAAGTGCACATCGACGACGTCCGTATCGCGGAGATCAAGGAGCTGCTGCCGCCCGCACACGTGCTGCGCGAGTTCCCGGCCACGCCCAGGGCGGCCGAAGTCGCCTACGAGGCGCGCCAGGCCATCCACCGCATCCTCTACGGCGCCGACGACCGCCTGCTGGTGGTGATCGGGCCGTGCTCGATCCACGATCCCAAGGCGGCGATGGAGTACGCGCACAAGCTCAAGGCCGAGGCCGAGCGCGTCAAGGAAGACCTGCTGATCGTGATGCGGGTGTACTTCGAGAAGCCGCGCACCACCGTGGGCTGGAAGGGCCTGATCAACGATCCCGGGCTGGACAACAGCTTCCGCATCAACGACGGCGTGCGCCTCGCGCGCAAGCTGCTGTGGGAGGTGAACGAGCTCGGCCTGCCCGCCGGCACCGAATTCCTCGACATGATCACCCCGCAGTACATCGCCGACCTGATCGCCTGGGGCGCGATCGGCGCGCGCACCACCGAGAGCCAGGTGCACCGCGAGCTCGCCTCCGGCCTGTCGTGCCCGGTCGGCTTCAAGAACGGCACCGACGGCAACCTGCGCATCGCCGCCGACGCGATCAAGGCCGCGCAGGCGCCGCACCATTTCCTGTCGGTCACGAAGGCCGGGCACTCGGCGATCGTCTCCACCCGCGGCAACGAGGACTGCCATGCCATCCTGCGCGGCGGCAAGGAACCGAACTTCGATGCCGCCAGCGTCGACGCGGCCTCGAATGCGCTCGCCGCGGCGGGCGTGTGCAACAAGGTCATGGTCGACTTCTCGCACGGCAACAGCCGCAAGCAGCACCGCCTGCAGATCGAGGTGGCGAAGGACGTCGCCGCCCAGCTCGCCGCCGGCGACGACCGCATCATGGGCGTGATGGTCGAGTCCCACCTTAAGGAAGGACGCCAGGATCTCGTCCCCGGCAAGGACCTCGAATACGGCAAGAGCATCACCGACGCCTGCATCGGCTGGGAAGACAGCGTCGATGTGCTCGACATCCTCGCCGATGGCGTGCGCCAGCGCCGCGTCAAGCGCGCTGCCGAGTTCTGACCCGCCGCTTGACCGCCTTGCGAGAGGGCCTGCCGCGAGCAGGCCCTTTTCGCGCCAGGGACCGGTGACCGAGCACTGGCGGGCAGCATGAACGCGCCCATGCGCAAGATCATCCACTGCGACTGCGACTGCTTCTACGCGTCGGTCGAGATGCGCGACGACCCGACGCTGCGCGGGCGGCCGCTCGCGGTGGGCGGGCGTGCCGAGACGCGCGGCGTCATCGCCACCTGCAACTACGAGGCGCGCGCCTTCGGCGTGCATTCGGCGATGCCGACCGCGCGAGCGCTGCAGCTGTGCCCGCAGCTCATCCTGCTGCCGCCGGACTTCGAGCGCTACCGCGAGGCCTCGCGGCGCATCCTCGCCATCTACCGCGACTACACGGCGCTGGTCGAGCCGTTGTCGCTCGACGAGGCCTATCTCGACGTGACCGGCGTCGACCGCTGCCGCGGCTCGGCCTCGCTGATGGCGCAGGAGATCCGCGACCGCATCCGCGCCGAGGTGGGCATCACCGCCTCGGCCGGGATCGCGCCCAACAAGTTCATCGCCAAGGTGGCGAGCGACTGGAACAAGCCCGACGGCCAGTTCGTGGTCCGCCCGCAGGACGTCGACGCCTTCGTCGCCGCGCTGCCG
This sequence comes from Thauera sp. GDN1, assembly GCF_029223545.1. Lineage (NCBI taxonomy): Bacteria > Pseudomonadati > Pseudomonadota > Betaproteobacteria > Rhodocyclales > Zoogloeaceae > Thauera > Thauera sp. GDN1. The sequence continues at coordinate 1,275,855 of NZ_CP097870.1, forward strand.
GTCAAGAAGATCTTCGGCGTCGGCAAGGTCACCGCGGGCAAGCTCAACCGGCTCGGCGTGAACACCTGTGGCGACCTGCGCGCCTGGAACGTGGCCGATCTCGCCCGCGAGTTCGGCAGCTTCGGTGCCAGCCTGCATCGCCTGTGCCGCGGCATCGACGAGCGCCCGGTGCAACCCGACCGCGTGCGCAAGTCGCTGTCGGTGGAGACGACCTACACGCCGGACCTGCTCGACCTCGAGGCCTGTCGTGCGGCGCTGGGTGCGCTGCTGGAGGATTTCCACCGCCGCTTCGAACGCGCGCGCGACCGCCCCCCGGTGCACAAGGCCTTCGTCAAGGTCCGCTTCGCCGACTTCAGCCGCACCACTGCGGAGTGCGTCAGCACTGCGCCCGACGAGACGGTGTGGATGGCGCTGCTCGCCGAGGCGCACGCGCGCAAGCCCCTGCCGGTGCGCCTGCTCGGCGTCGGCGTGCGCTTCGCCGAGGAGATGGCCGGCGAGGGGTTGGCGCAGATTTCCCTGTTCGATTCGCCGCCGGCGCACGCGCTGCCCGGTGCGCACCCCTGAGACGGAGCCCCGATGTCAGACGCCCCTGCGGTCCAGCCTGCCACCGATACCCCAGTTGCCGCGCCCCCGACGCAGCCCGCGCCCGAGCGCCCGGTCAGCCTCGGCGCGCTGTACGGCGCACTGTGGCAGCACGCTGCGGGTGCGCGCCACCTGCTGCTGTTCGCCTTCCTGCTGCTGCTGGCCTCGCAGCTCTTCAAGCTGGCGGTGCCCTGGCTCGCCGGCAACGCGATCAACCTGATCCAGTCCGGCGGGCTGGAGGCGATGAGCGAGGCTGCGCGCTGGCTGGGGATGGTGTTCGCGGTCATCGTCGCGAGCTGGGTGCTGCACGGCCCGGGCCGGATCCTCGAGCGCAATGCCGCGCTCAAGGTCCGCGAGCGCCTGTCGGCGCTGCTGGTCGGGCGACTGCTCGCCGCGCCGCTGGCCTGGCACGAGCGCCACCATTCGGGCGAGACCACGCACCGCGTGCAGCAGAGCACCAGCGCGCTCTACGACTTCGCGCAGAGCCAGTTCATCTACCTGCAGAACACCGTGCGCCTGGTGGGGCCGATCGTCGCGCTGTGGCTGATCTCGCCGCTGGTGGGCGCGGTGGCGATGGTCGGCTACGGGCTGATCGGGCTGCTGATCACCCGCTTCGACCGCGTGATGATGCGCATCGCGGTGGATGAGAACCGCGCCGAGCGCGCCTATTCGGCAACACTGGTCGATGTGCTGGGCAACGTGCTGTCGGTGCTCGCGCTGCGCCGGGGGGCGGGCGTCGCGCGCCTGATCGGCGAGCGCCTGCTGGCGGTGTTCGGGCCGCTGAAGAAGAGCATCGTGCTCAACGAGGCCAAGTGGTGCTCGGTGGACCTGCTCGCCAGCGCGCTGTGGTGCGTGCTGGTCGGGGTGTATGCGGCGGAAGCCGCCGGCGTGTTCGGCTTCGGCAGCGCCGCGGCAGGAGGCGCTGCGGCCGCTGCGGGCACGATCGCGCTCGGCAAGGTGTTCATGGTGTACGAGTATTCGCAGCAGGCAGGCGGGGTGATCACCGCGATCGCCGCGCACTTCCAGTCGCTCGCCCGCCAGCGCGCCAACTACGCCGCGGCCGAGCCGCTGTTCACCGCCGCCCAGACCGGCGCCGCGCCGTCGCAGTCCGCCGGGGCGGGGGAGGGCGCGCGCTGGCAGACGCTGGCGCTCGAGGGCGTGCGCTTCGCGCACGGCGACGCGCGCGCGGCCGCGCTGGAACTCGATCGCCTGGAGCTCGTCCGTGGCCGGCGCTATGCGCTGGTCGGCCCGAGCGGCGGCGGCAAGACCACCTTGCTGCGCCTGCTCGCCGGGCTGGATGCGCCTACGGCCGGGCGCCTGCTGCTCGATGGCCGGGGCGAGCCCGACATGCCGGGCCGGCTGCGCACGCTGGCGACCCTGATCCCGCAGCAGGCCGAGATGTTCGACGGCACGCTGGGGGAAAACCTGCTGCTCGGGGAAACGATCGCGGCGGAGCGCGTCGACGCCGCGGTGCGTGCGGCCTGCGCCGACAGCGTGGTCGAAGGCCTGCCGGACCGGCTGCAGACGCGGGTGGTGGAAGGCGGAGCCAACTGGTCCGGCGGCCAGCGCCAGCGCCTGGCGCTCGCGCGCGGCGTGCTCGCCGCCGAGGGCGCGAGCCTGTTGCTGCTCGACGAGCCCACCAGCAGCCTGGATCCGGAGACCGAGGCGCGGGTGTACCAGCGCCTGTTCGCACATTTCGCCGACGCGGCGCTGGTGTCCTCGGTGCACCGCCTGCACCTGCTCGACCGCTTCGACGAGGTCATCCTGATGCGCGCCGGGCGGATCGAGGCGGTCGGGCGCGCCTGGGAGCTGGCGCAGACCTCCGCGCTGTTCCGCGAACTGCTCGCGGCGCAGGCGGTGAGCGGGGAGGAGGGCGACCGTGCGCGGAAACCCGCCGACGAGCTGGCGGCCAGCCAGGCACCGAACCGGGCGGACGATTACCTGGAGCAGGGGGCGCCGGACGGGCAGAGCGCTCGCGGCACGGATCAGGCTTGAGGCCGCCAGCCCCGCGCTGCGCAGGGCCGGACGGCGGTGGCGATCAGGCGTTCTTGCGCTTCTGCCACAGCACGTCGCCGCGCCCGCCGGCGCGGTTGAGTACGCGGCCGAGCACGAACAGCAGGTCGGACAGGCGGTTGAGGTACTGGCGCGGGGCGTCGTTCACCGCCTCTTCCAGCGCCAGCGCGACCAGCGCGCGCTCGGCGCGGCGGCACACGGTGCGGGCATGGTGGGCGTAGGCGGCGGCGCGGGTGCCGCCGGGCAGGATGAAGTCCTTCAGCGGCTCGAGATCCTCGTTGAAGCGGTCGAGTTCCTCTTCCAGATGCGTGACCTGCTTGCCGGTGATCATGCTCATGCCGGGGATGCACACCTCGCCGCCGAGATCGAACAGGTCGTGCTGCACGTTGGTCAGCAGCGTACGCACATCCTCGGGCAGTTCCTCGCACAGCAGCAGGCCGATGATGGCGTTGGTCTCGTCGACCTCGCCCAGGGCGTGGATGCGCAGGCTGTTCTTGGAGACGCGCTTGCCGTCGCCCAGGCCGGTGGTGCCGGCGTCGCCGGTGCGGGTGTAGATCTTGGAGAGGCGATTACCCATGGTGTGCTCGTGTCCCGTGGTTGGTTGACGTTCGCGTCAATTATAGGCGAAGGCCGGTGCACCGCGGCGCGCCAATTGGTGCGCTTAAGCTCATGATAAACTTGCGCATTCGCCTGCAGCCCGGGCATATCGTCCAGAAAACACGCAAACTTCCATGAAATCCGCCGAAATCCGCGAAGCCTTCCTGAAGTTCTTCGAATCCAAGGGCCACCAGATCGTGGCCTCCAGCTCGCTCGTGCCGCACGAGGACCCGACGCTGCTGTTCACCAACGCTGGCATGAACCAGTTCAAGGACGTGTTCCTCGGCTTCGACAAGCGGCCCTACACGCGCGCCACCACCTCGCAGAAGTGCGTGCGCGCCGGCGGCAAGCACAACGACCTCGAGAACGTCGGCTACACCGCGCGCCACCATACCTTCTTCGAGATGCTGGGCAACTTCAGCTTCGGCGACTACTTCAAGCGCGACGCCATCTCGTACGCCTGGGAGCTGCTCACCGAGGTCTTCAAGCTGCCCAAGGACAAGCTGTGGGTCACGGTGTATGCCGAGGACGACGAGGCCTACGACATCTGGACGAAGGAAGTCGGCGTGCCCGCCGAGCGCGTGATCCGCATCGGCGACAACAAGGGCGCGCGCTACGCCTCGGACAACTTCTGGATGATGGGCGACACCGGCCCCTGCGGCCCGTGCACCGAGATCTTCTACGACCACGGCCCGCACATCTGGGGTGGCCCTCCGGGATCGCCCGAGGAAGACGGCGACCGCTACATCGAGATCTGGAACAACGTGTTCATGCAGTTCAACCGTGACGAGCAGGGCGTGATGCATCCGCTGCCCAAGCCCTCGGTCGACACCGGCATGGGCCTGGAACGCATCTCGGCGGTGCTGCAGCACGTGCACGCCAACTACGAGATCGACCTGTTCCAGGCGCTGATCAGGGCCGCGGCGCGCGAGACCTCCGGCGCCGACATGGACTCGCCCTCGCTGAAGGTGCTGGCCGACCACATCCGCGCCTGCTCCTTCCTGATCGCCGACGGCGTGATCCCGGGCAACGAGGGTCGCGGCTACGTGCTGCGCCGCATCATCCGCCGCGCCATCCGCCACGGCTACAAGCTGGGTGCGCGCGCCGCCTTCTTCCACAGGATGGTGCCGGACCTGGTGGCCGAGATGGGCGCTGCCTATCCCGAGCTCAAGGACGGCGAGCGCCGCATCATGGACGTGCTGCGCCAGGAGGAAGAGCGCTTCTTCGCCACCATCGAGAACGGCATGGCCATCGTCGAGTCCGAGCTCGCCGCGATGGAAGCCGCGGGCAAGAAGGTCTTCGACGGCGACACCGCCTTCAAGCTGCACGACACCTTCGGCTTCCCGCTCGACCTCACCGCCGACATCTGCCGCGAGCGCGAGGTCACCGTCGATGCCGTCGCCTTCGATGCCGCGATGGCGCGCCAGAAGGAGCAGGCGCGCGCCGCCGGCAAGTTCAAGATGGCGGCCAACCTGGAATACGACGGCCCAGAGACCACCTTCCACGGCTACACGATGCTGGAGGAGAAAGGCAACATCCTCGCGCTGTACAAGGACGGCGCCCCAGTCAATGAGCTGCTCGAGGGCGAGATGGGTGTGGTCGTGCTCGACCACACCCCCTTCTATGCCGAATCCGGCGGCCAGGTTGGCGACCGCGGTGAACTGCGCGCTGCGGCCGGCATCTTCGGGGTGGAGGACACGCAGAAGATCCAGGCCGCGGTGTTCGGCCACCACGGTGTGGTGCGCACCGGCAAGCTCTCCGTGGGGCAGGGCGTGGTCGCCCGGGTCGATGTTGCCGCCCGCGCCGCCACCGCGCGCAACCACTCGGTCACCCACCTCATGCACAAGGCGCTGCGCGAGGTGCTCGGCACCCACGTGCAGCAGAAGGGCTCGCTGGTCGACCCCGACAAGACCCGCTTCGACTTCGCCCACACCGCGCCGATGAGCGCCGAGGAGATCCGCGAGGTCGAGGAGATCGTCAACCGCGAGATCCTTGCCAACACGGATACCAAGGCCGAGTTGATGGCCCTGGAGGCGGCGCAGAAGACCGGCGCGATGATGCTGTTCGGCGAGAAGTACGGCGACGAGGTGCGCGTGCTGTCCATCGGCAGCACCCAGGAACTCTGCGGCGGCACCCATGTGGCACGCACCGGCGACATCGGCCTGTTCAAGATCGTGTCCGAAGGCGGCGTCGCCGCCGGCGTCCGCCGCGTCGAGGCGATCACCGGCGAGAACGCGCTGCGCTACGCACAGGAGCAGGAGCGCCGCGTGCAGGGCATGTCCGCGCTGCTCAAGGTCCAGCCCGACGAGGTCGCCGAGCGCGTCGCCGGCATCCTCGACAACGTGCGCGCGCTGGAGAAGGAGCTCGCCCGCCTCAAGGCCAAGCTCGCCGCCAGCCAGGGCGACGAGCTGGTGAGCCAGGCGGTCGAGGTCGGTGGCATCAAGGTGCTCGCAGCGCTGCTCGAAGGCGCCGACGTGCCCACCCTGCGCGACACCATGGACAAGCTCAAGGACAAGCTCAAGTCGGCCGCGATCGTGCTGGCGAGCGTGGCCGAGGGCAAGGTCAGTCTGATCGCCGGCGTCACCGCCGACCAGACCGCCAAGGTCAAGGCCGGCGAGCTGGTGAACTTCGTCGCCCAGCAGGTCGGCGGCAAGGGCGGCGGCCGCCCCGACATGGCCCAGGCCGGCGGCACCCAGCCGGAGAACCTGCCGGCGGCGCTGGCGGGGGTCAAGGAGTGGGTCGCCGGGAAGCTGTAAGCGTTTTGCTTTGAGCACAGCCCCACGACACTCGCTGTCGTGGGGGAGCTGCGATCGAATTGAGCTATGCCTTTTTCAGGCCAAGCGGGCACTCCGTGGGGCACCCGAGCGGGCTTGCTCATGCCAGCCCCAACACCAAATTGCCAATGCCGATTCCCGACTACCAAACGCTAATGCTCCCTTTGCTGCGCCTCGCCGGTGATGGCGGGGAACACCGTTTTCGTGATGCAGTGGAGTACTTGGCTGCACAGTTCGGATTGACGGATGCCGAGCGCGGCGAACTTCTTCCGAGTGGTACTGCGCCTATTTTCGATAACCGAGTGGGCTGGGCAAGGACCTACCTCAAGCAGGCTGGTCTGATTAAGTCGGTAAAGCGGGGCATCTTCAGGATCACTGAGTCCGGGGTTGAGCTACTTGCCCGAGCGCCGGATCGAATTGATACCTCGACGCTTGAGCGCTACGAGGCTTTCCTGGCATTTCGCAATCGAAGACGCGAACGAGGCGAAGGCGAAACGCGCGAGCAGGCTGAAGCTGTGAACGAAGATCTCACTCCGGAGGATGCGCTTGCCGCGGCCTATCAAAAGCTCCGGAAGAGTCTCGAAGCCGACCTGCTTGATCAGGTAAAAGCCTCATCACCGGCGTTTTTTGAACGGCTGGTGATCGATCTGCTTGTATCGATGGGTTACGGTGGTTCGCGGCGTGATGCTGGTCGAGCCATTGGCAAGAGTGGTGATGGTGGCATTGACGGCATCATCAAAGAGGACAAGCTTGGACTCGATGCGATCTACATTCAGGCCAAGCGATGGGAGGGGACTGTCGGTCGGCCTGAAATCCAGAAGTTCGCTGGAGCCCTTCAAGGGCAAAGAGCGACCAAAGGGGTCTTCATCACCACTTCAAATTTCAGCCGAGAAGCGGAAGAGTACGCCAGCATCATCAACACGAAGATCATTCTGCTGGACGGCGAACGCCTTGCCACGCTGATGGTGGATCACAATGTCGGCGTGTCGATGCTCGGTGTCTATGAGTTGAAGAAAGTGGACTCCGACTATTTCGAAGGCGACTAGAGCAGCGGTGTCGGCAGGCTTGCGCAGTTAGATTTATGGGGTGGCTCATGGCTCGACTCATAGCGTTTCTAGCATTACTGGCAGTGCCTCCTGCCTTTTCCGCAGGGCCACAAACGACGATATTGCCTTCGGGCGTCAGCGTCGAAATCTGGCGCCAGGGCGACGGCTCGCGCTCGCCGACGCTGGCCGACGTCGTGCGCGTGCATTACCAGGGCACGCTCGCCGACGGCAAGGAGTTCGACAGCTCCTACGGCCGCGGGCGGCCGGCGGAGCTGCCGCTGGAGGCGCTGATTCCGTGCTGGAAGGAAGTGCTGCAGCAGATGTCGCCGGGCGGCGCGGTGCGCATCGTGTGCCCGCCGGAAACGGCCTACGGCAGTCGCGGCGTGGCTGGGAAGATTCCGCCCGACAGCACGCTCAACTTCGTCATCGAGCTGCTCGAAGTGAAGCGCTGAAGGCGGGCGGGTGGCTCATGCGCCCGGCGGGGGCCCGTCGCCGGCGTGCCGCAGTTCTGCCAGCTCGGCGCGGATCGCGCGCAGTTCGGTGAGCACTGCATCGTGGTCGACACTGACCAGCTCCCGGGTCTGCTCCTGCTCCTCGTGCTCCACCGCGCTCATCGAGTCGACGACGATGGCGATGAAGAGGTTGAGCACCGCGAAGGTGGTCAGCAGGATGAACAGCACGAAGAAGATCCACGCGTAAGGGTAGGCCTCCATGACCGGGCGGGCGATGCCCATCGACCACGACTCCAGGGTCATGACCTGGAACAGGGTGTAGAACGAGGCGCCGATGCTGCCGAACCACTCCGGGAAGCTGGCGCCGAAGAGCTTGGTCGTCATCACCGCGGCGACGTAGAACACGAGCAGCAGCAGGGTGATCACCGAGCCCATGCCGGGGATGGCCCTGAGCAGCGCGCTCACCACCTTGCGCATCGACGGCACCACCGACACCAGGCGCAGCGCGCGCAGGATGCGCAGCGAGCGCAGCACCTGCAGGCCCTCGCCGGTGGGGGCGAGCGTGATCGCGACGATGGTGAAGTCGAACACGTTCCAGCCGCTGCGGAAGAAGCGCAGGCGATAGACGAAGAGCTTGAGCGCGAGCTCGACCACGAACACCGCGAGCGCGGCGCGGTCGAGCGCGAGCAGCACGCCGCCGGCCGTCGCCATGGCGGCGGACGAGGTCTCGAGGCCGAGGGTGATCGCGTTGATGACGATCACGATGATGACGAAGCGCTGGAAGGCGGCAGATTCGACGAGGCGTTGAAGACTTGCGGTCATTTCGCGAGTTGGATGCTTTGGGGTTCAGGAATGAGGGGCGGGATGGTGTGGTGCGATGGCCGGGCGGGGACGGCCCTTGCGCAGCCCCCGCCCCACGCCATCCCGCCCGATCTTCTTCAGCTCGTGCGGGTCGGGGCGGCTTCCCTGGTCTTGCGCGCGGAGTACCACAGGCTTGCGAACACCGAGCACGCGAGGATGGTGGCCACCACCGACAACGACACCAGCACCGGGATCTTGAACCACTCGACGATCAGCATCTTGGTGCCGATGAAGACCAGGATCGCCGCCAGGCCGTACTTGAGCAGCTCGAAGCGGTCGCCGAGGTCGGCGAGCAGGAAGTACATCGCGCGCAGGCCGAGGATGGCGAACAGGTTCGAGGTCAGCACGATGAAGGGGTCGGTGGTGATGGCGAAGATCGCCGGGATGCTGTCGACCGCGAAGATCACGTCGGAGATCTCGACCAGCACCAGGGCGAGGAAGAGCGGCGTCATCATGCGTACGCCGTTACGCATCACGAAGAAGCGCTCGCCTTCGAGCTTCTCTGTGACCGGGTAGTGGTTGCGGATCCAGCGGATGAGGGGGTTCGTCTCCAGGTCCGGGTCGTGCTCGGAGAACCACGCCATCTTGATGCCGGTGACGATCAGGAAGGCGCCGAAGACGTAGAGCAGCCAGTGGAACTCGCTGATCAGCCAACTGCCGGCGAAGATCATGATCGTGCGCAGCGCGATCGCGCCGACGATGCCGTACAGCAGCACGCGGCGCTGCAGCTCCAGCGGAACCGCAAAGAAGCTGAAGATCATCATCCACACGAAGACGTTGTCGACCGCGAGCGATTTCTCGACCAGGTAGCCGGTGACGAAGGCGGTCGTCTGCTCGTTGGCGACTGCACGCCCGAGCGTGCCGTCCAGGTACCACCACAGCCCGGCGGCGAACAGCATCGCCACCGTGACCCAGGCGAGCGACCAGCCCGCCGCTTCCTTCAGGGACACCCGGTGCTGCTTGCCGCCGCCGAAGGCGAACAGGTCCACCAGCAGCATCGTTACCACGATGGCGGCAAAGGCCGCCCACATCCACCACGTTCCGATCGATTCCATCGCGCGCTCCGCACACAAAAACAAAAAGGGCCTGTTCCCGAAGGACACAGACCCCTGCGTGCCAGCGCTGCACGGACCTTGCCCCTCGGGCAAGGTCTCGCTTGCAACGGATACGGCCGTTGCCTCCGGCACCGGGAGACGGTCTGGCGACCGATCTGCCGTGATGACGATGCCGGAGCGGAAAAGCTACTCCCCTTGATGGGCGCGAGTGTGTCTGTTGCGCTGCGGTAATGTCAAGCGATGCGTGCGAACGCCGTTGCGGCCGCGAGGTCGACACCCCGTGCCGGCTGGGGCATGATCGATGGCGACCGGATCGCCCGCTTGGCACTGCGCGGGGCCGGCGCATCCCCTTCTCTTGCCCGACTCCATGGAAATCGTCTTTCTGATCGCACTCATCGTGCTCAACGGTGTCTTCGCCATGTCCGAGATCGCGCTCGTCACCGCGCGCCGGGCGCGGCTCGCGCGGCTTGCCGAGGAGGGCGACAGCTCGGCCGAGGTGGCGATCAAGCTCGGCGAGGATCCGACCCGCTTCCTGTCCACGATCCAGATCGGCATCACCTCGATCGGCATCCTCAACGGTATCGTCGGCGAGGCGGCCCTCGCGGGCCCGCTTGCGGAGTGGCTGCAGACCCTGGGCATGGAGCGGCGCACCAGCGAGGTCGGCTCGACCGTGCTGGTGGTCGTGGTGATCACCTACGTGTCGATCGTGGTCGGCGAGCTCGTCCCCAAGCGCATCGGTCAGATCAACCCGGAAGGCATTGCCCGCCTGGTGGCGCGGCCGATGAACGTGCTGTCGATCGCCTCGCGCCCCTTCGTGCATCTGCTGGCCGGCTCGACCGCGCTGCTGCTGCGCCTGATGGGCCAGCGCGAGCTGGGCGGGCCGAGCGTGACCGAGGAGGAGATCCACGCCATGCTGGTCGAGGGCTCCGAGGCGGGCGTGATAGAGAAGAGCGAGCACGACATGGTGCGCAACGTGTTCCGCCTCGACGACCGCCAGATCGCCTCGCTGATGGTGCCGCGCTCGGACATCGTCGCGCTCGACCTCGTCCGGCCGCTGGAGGAGAACCTCGAGCTGGTGGCGTCCTCGTCCTATTCCAGCTTCCCCGTGTGCCGCGGCGGGCTCGACGAGATCCTCGGCATCGTCAGCGCCAAGAAGATCTTCACCCAGATGCTGCGCGAGGAACCGATCGACCTCACCGGGAACCTGCAGCCGGCCGTGTACGTGCCGGAATCGCTGACCGGGATGGAGCTGCTCGACCAGTTCCGCGCCTCGGGCACCTACACGGTGTTCGTGATCGACGAGTACGGCGAGGTGCAGGGCATGGTCACGCTGCACGACGTGATCGAGTCGGTGACCGGCGAGTTCCTGCCGCACGACACCGAGGAGGCGTGGGCGGTGCAGCGCGAGGATGGCTCGTGGCTGCTCGATGGCCTGATCCCGATCGTCGAACTCAAGGACCGCTTGGGCATCAAGGCGGTGCCGGAAGAGGAGAAGGGCCGCTACCACACCCTGTCGGGGATGGTGATGTGGCTGCTTGGCCGCCTGCCCAACACCGGCGACGTCGCCACCTGGGAGAGCTGGCGGCTGGAGGTCGTCGACCTCGATGGCAAGCGCATAGACAAGGTGCTGGCCACCCGTCTGCCCGATGCGGCGGAGGCGGTCGGTGCCGAGCAGGAGGCGGCCTCCGGCGAGCCGGACGGCGAGGCATGATCGACCAGGTCGCGGAAAAGGTCGTCCGCCGCGTCATCCTCGGCTTGCTGCTCGGCGGCCTGCTGCTGCTGAGCTATGCGGTGCTGCACATGTTCATCGTCCCGGTGGCGTGGGCGGTGATCATCGCCTATGCGACCTGGCCGGCTTTCCGCCGCCTGCGCGCCGGGCTGCGCCGCTACCCGACGCTGAGTGCGCTGCTGATGACGCTGCTGTTGAGTGCCGCCTTCGTGCTGCCGGCGCTGTGGATCGGCATGTTGCTGCGCACCGAGGTCGGGGTGGCGATCGCCGCGGTCACGACGCAGATCCGCGAGGGTGCCTTCGTGCTGCCGGACTTCATCCGCACGCTGCCGTGGATCGGCGACGACCTGCAGGCGATGGTGGGCGAGCTCACCCGCGACCCCGAGGCGCTGCGCGCCCAGCTCACCGAATGGGTGCGCGAGGGCAGCAACCTGGTGGTGGCGCTGATCGGCGACGTCGGGCGCAACGCCGCCAAGCTCGGCTTCGCGCTGATCACGGTGTTCTTCCTGTATCGCGACGGCGAGCGCGTCCTCGAGCAGGTGGTGGCGGTGCTGCGCCGCTTCCTCGGCGAGCGGCTCGACTCCTACCTCGCCGCGGTGGGCGGCATGACCAAGGCGGTCGTGTGGGGGCTGATCGCGACCGCGATCGGGCAGGGTATCGTCGCCGGGCTGGGGTACTGGTGGGCGGGGGTGCCGGCGCCGGTGCTGATGGGCGCGATCACCGCGGTGATCGCGATGATTCCTTTCGGTACCCCGTTCGCGTGGGGATCGATCGGGGTGTGGTTGCTGATGAGCGGGCAGACCGTCGAGGGCGTCGGCCTCTTGCTGTGGGGCACGCTGGTGGTGAGCTGGGTCGATAACCTCGTCCGCCCGCTGGTGATCAGCAACGCCACCCGCATCCCCTTCCTGCTGGTGATGTTCGGCGTGCTCGGCGGGCTGGCGGCATTCGGACTGGTCGGCCTGTTCCTCGGCCCGGTGGTGCTGGCGGTGCTGATGGCGGTGTGGCGCGAGTGGCTGGAGGAGTCCGAACTCGACCGTCTCGCGCCGCCGCGCTGAAAGCCTGCTCGCGACGCCTCAGGTACCGTACTTGCGCGCCAGCGTGTCGTGCAGGGCGACGAACTCCTGCGACAGCTTGTGCTTCGGGTCGAGGTGGATCATCGGCTTGGCCTGCTCGTGCGATTCCCTGATCTTCACCGAGGCGGACAGGTAGGGCTCGAGCACCGGCAGGCCTTCCTTGATCAGATCCTGCACCATCTTCTGCGGCAGGCTGGCGCGCGGCTGGAACTGGTTGACCACGATGCCCTCGACGGCGAGCTTGCGGTTGTGGTCGGACTTGATCTCCTGCACGTTCTCGAGCAGCGAGTACAGCGCCTTGCGCGAGAACTCGTCGCAGTCGAAGGGGATCAGGCAGGCGTCGGCGGCGATCAGCGCCGAACGGGTGAAGAAGTTCAGCGCCGGCGGAGTGTCGATGTACACGCAGTCGAAGTCTTCCGCGAGCTCTTCCAGCGCGTCGCGCAGCTTGTAGATCTTGTAGCGCGATTCGAGCTTGGACTGCAGCTCCTCGAGCTGCGGGTGCGAGGGCATCACGTGCAGACCCTCGAAGGGCGTGGCGACGACGAATTCCGCGGTGTCGCGCGGGTTGAGCTTGAAGTTCAGCGTCTGGTCGAAGAAGTCGGCGAGCGTTGCCTCGAGGTCCTCGCCGCTGGCGCCGAGCAGGTACTGGGTGGAGTTGCCCTGCGGATCGAGGTCGACGACGAGGGTGCGCTTGCCCTTTTGGGCGCTGATCGCTGCCAGGTTGCAGGTGATCGTCGATTTGCCGACGCCGCCCTTCTGATTGAACACCACTCGCCGCATGTAGCTCTCCCCATGTTGTTTTGTCGGGCGCGGTGCGATCGCCGCGCGGAGCCCGCATTCTGCCAAAAGCGGGGGACGCCGGGGCGGCTCCTTCATGCCGCGTGATACGCGGCATTACACGGCGGCCCTGCCAAAGGGGGGGTGGCTGCGCTAAACTTCTGCGACGTCAATCGAGGCCGTTCCCGCGCCGCTCCGGCGTGCACAACAAGAAAGCCCTTGCGAACATCCCGAACGATGGACCCGTGTCCGCGCTGCCCGGCCGGCACGCGCTGCGCCGATCCGCGCGGATCGGTGCGGCCTCACCATACAGCCACAACATAGACCTCAGCGTTCCGAGAGGGGAGAACATGGATCAGGATTTCATCACTGCTGCGCTCGACTATCACCGCTCGCCCACGCGCGGCAAGATTTCGGTCGTGCCGACGAAGGGCCTCACCAACCAGCGTGACCTCGCGCTCGCCTACTCGCCGGGCGTGGCCGCGGCCTGCGACGCGATCGTCGCCGATCCCGCCGAAGCCTTCGAGCTCACCAGTCGCGGCAACCTGGTGGCCGTGGTCACCAACGGCACCGCGGTGCTCGGCCTCGGCAACATCGGCCCGCTCGCCTCCAAGCCGGTCATGGAAGGCAAGGGCTGCCTGTTCAAGAAATTCGCCAACATCGACGTGTTCGACATCGAGCTGGCGGAGAACGACCCCGACAAGCTGATCGAGATCATCGCCGCGCTCGAGCCCACGCTGGGCGGCATCAACCTCGAGGACATCAAGGCGCCCGAGTGCTTCTACATCGAGAAGAAGCTGCGCGAGCGCATGAAGATCCCGGTCTTCCACGACGACCAGCACGGCACCGCGATCATCTCCGCGGCGGGCCTGTTGAACGGTCTCAAGGTCATCGGCAAGGACATCGGCACGGTCAAGCTGGTGTGCTCGGGTGCCGGCGCGGCGGCGATCGCCTGCCTCGACCTGATGGTCAGCCTCGGCCTCAAGCGCGAGAACATCACCGTCTGCGATTCCAAGGGCGTCATCTTCGAGGGCCGCGAGCCCAACATGGAGCCGACCAAGGCGCGCTATGCGCAGACGACCGAGGCACGCACGCTGGGTGACGCGATCGTCGGCGCCGACGTCTTCCTCGGCCTGTCCACCGCGGGCGTGCTCAAGCCCGAGATGGTGGCGAAGATGGCCGACAAGCCGCTGATCTTCGCGCTCGCCAACCCGAACCCCGAGATCCTGCCGGCCGACGCCAAGGCGGTGCGCCCGGACTGCATCATCGCCACCGGCCGTTCGGACTTCCCGAACCAGGTCAACAACGTGCTGTG